>NZ_JBVIEN010000005.1:358255-580077 GCF_055571835.1 Streptomyces sp. NPDC030862
TTGGGGGGGGGGTTTTGATGCGGGCGGCGGGGGGGTTCGGGGGGGGAGGGGGTGGGGGGGTGGGGGGGGGGGGAACAAGACGCCCAGGGGGGGGGGGGGGCCCCGCTGTAGGGGTCCCCGCTCCGTCCTGTGCGCTCCTGCGCGTCACCTCACCAGGTGGCGCGTACCTGACGAATGATGCGCCGGCGCAGCCGCACGCGACGGCTGCCGTCCCGGTGCAGACTCAGTCGGTCCAACTCCCAGTGTCCGTACTCGGCATGGTCGGTCAGCAGACGGGTCGCCTCCTTGCGGGACACCCCGCGAGGTACGTACACGTCGACAAATTCGTATTCCGGCATCGCATCTATTGTGCAAGCACCGGCTTCGTACGGATAGCGTCTGGGGTATGTCTGATGCTGCGCAGCCCACCGCTGCCGAGGTACGCGCCGCCGCCGAGGCGGTCAAAGCCGCACTGGACCGCCACCTGGAGGCGGTCGAGAACCGCACCGGTGACGACGACCCGGCCGTCTACGCCGCGTTCAACGAGCTCGCCGCGGCGGCCGAGGCGTACGACGAACGTCTCTACGACCGCTACGACGAGGTCACGCCCTTCGAGATCCCGGGCGTGGAGGACTCGCTGCCCCCTTACGAGGGCCCGGAGGACCCGAGCGCGCTCACCGTGCTGATCCGCCGCGACTACGCCGTGGCCGAGCCGCAGAGGCTGCTGGCCCAGGCGCAGCGCATCGCCGACCTGGACCGGGGGGACCGCGAGGAGGACGGCGCGGACGCGGCCGCGGTGGTGGGGGCGAGCGTGCACGCGGCCCTCGGCGTGCTCTTCGGCGAGTTCGAGCCGGACGAGATCGCCTCGCGCCACAAGGAGTTCGGCCTGGAGGAAGGCGACTCGACCCTCTGGGTCGCCGCCGCGGACGAGCTCCCCGAACCGGGCGAATGGCTCAGCACGCCCTTCGACCAGGCGGACCCGGAACGGGTGATCTGCCGCTTCGACGTGAGCGCGGTGTTCGACGAGGACGAGCTCCACGGCGACCCGGACGAGGCCCCGCCCGGCAGCTCCTGAACCCGTGGGCGCCCCGCCTGGGCGGGGCGCCCCACGCGTCACTCCTCCGGCGCCGCCAGCAGCGACTCCAGCAGCCCACGCAGGCGGGTAGTGCGGGGCGCGGGCAGGATCTCCGCGACCGCGCGCGGAAGCGCCTGGTCCACGCCGTGCACCACCGACAGATGCCGCTCGGCGCGGCCGAACGCGGTGTACACCCACGCCCGGTTCAGGCCCTGCGCCGCGTCGCCCGGCAGGACCACGACCGCCGCGGGCCAGCGCGCGCCCACCGCCTGGTGCGCGGTCAGTGCCCAGCCGTGGCGGACCGCCGACTCCACCCGCTCCTTGGGTACGACGACCCGCTCGCCCGCGCAGTCGAGGTGCAGCCCCTGCGCGTCGGCCGACACCACCGTGCCCGGCACCGTACGGCCCGGCGCGGGGGCGTACGCCACGCGGTCGCCCGGGTCGAAGCCGCCGAAGCGGCCCGGCCCCGGGTTGAGCCGCTGCTTCAGCGCCGCGTTCAGCGCCCGGGTGCCCGCCGAGCCGCCGTGGCCGACGGTGATCACCTGGGTCTGGTCGGCGGGGATCCCGAACGCCCGCGGCACCGAGTCCGCGACCAGCTGCACCGTACGGTGCACGGCCTCGCCCGCGTCCCGCACCGGGACGATCACGACCTCCTTGTCCGGGGCCTCCACCTGGTTCAGCTCGCCGACTCCGATGCCGGAGACCAGCTCACCCAGGGGGCCGGGGTCCGGCCTGCGGGAGGCGATCTGCGGGCACACCCGCGCCGCCAGGACGTCCGCGAACACCCGTCCCGCGCCGGCCGACCACAGCACCCCCGGGTCGCCGCTCAGCACCAGCCGGCAGCCGTCCGGCAGGGACTCGACCAGCATCGCGGCGGTCTCCACGTCCAGCTGCGGGGCGTCCAGCACCACCAGCAGGTCCAGGTCCGCCGTGTCCACGGTTCCCGAGAGCAGACCGGAGACCGTCACCGTGTCCACGGGGTCCACCGCGCCGTCCGCGCCCCCGTCCGCGTCGAGCCTGCGGCGGCCGTTCTCCGTGTACGTCGCCACGGTGGCCCGCAGGCCCAGCCCGCGCGCCGCCCGGGCCAGGGCCAGCGGTTCCGCCCGGGCCGCCTCGCCGCCCGTGTGGGCGACCAGCCCGTGCTCGGCGACCGCGCGGGCCAGTTCGGCCGGCTCGGCTCCCTCCCAGCGGGGATCGGGCCCCGACTTGGCCAGCCGGGCCAGGCCGTCGGCGAGGCTCTCCTCGGCGAGCGCGTACCGGTCCAGCCCCAGCAGCACGGGTGCTGCCTCCGTGGGCTCGCCGGCCGCCTCGGCGGGCTCCTCCTCAGAGCCTTCCTCCAGGTCGTCCTGCGGCTCCTCCTCCTCGTGCTCCTCGTGGAAGACCAGCACCGCGCCCTCGGCGATGGCGTGCCGTACGGCGTCGTCGGGCTCCGGCACCGAGTGCCCGGCCAGCGCAGCGCGCACCTCGGTCGCCTCCAGCGCCGTGTGCCCCTGAAGCGCCGCCCGTTCCAGCAGCCAGCCGATGAGCGCGGCCGCCCGGCGCTCGTCGCCCGGTCCGCACTCCGCGCCGAGCAGCGCCCGCGCGAAGCCGTCGGCCTGCTCCGGCCGTACGCCTGGGACCGCCAGCAGCTGCCACGGGTCCTCGCGCAGCACCTGCGCCGCCGACTCGCCGAGCACCGTCGCCACGCGCACGGCGAGGGCCTCCGGAGCGCCGCCCTCGGCCAGCACCGCACGCACGGCCGCCACGGTGTCCGCATCGGCCGTACGCGGCGCGCGGGGCGCCGGGGCGGCCCGGGGCCGCTCGGGCGCCGACGGCTCCGGAGCGGGGCGCCGGGGCGCGGGCGCGGGGGAGTCCAGGAAGGAGGCGGCCGGCTTCTCACCGCTCTCCACGGCCCGGACCGCCGCGAGCAGGTCCGCCGCCCGCCCGCTGAGCTTGGTGCCCGCCTCGATGGGCCCGGCCTGCTCGGCCTTGCGCCGCTCGATGCGCGCCCGCAGCTCCCGCTGGGCGGCCAGCTCGGCCTCCGCCTCGGAGAGCCCCTCGGCGGTCTGCTCCGTGCCCTCCGTGCCCTGCGCCGGGTCCTCCGTACTCGGCTCCGTGTCCTGTGCCGTGTCCTCCGTACTCGGCTCCGTGCCGTCCTCCGCGGCAGCCTCGGCCTCCGCCTCGACCGCCGCGCCCGGTTCGGGCTCCGCGGCGGGGGCCTGGTCGTCGGAGGAGGGGCCGGGGGCGGTCCCCCGGGGAAGCGCGGTCACAGCGTGCTCCAGTCCTGGTCGGGATAGCGGTGCACCGGGGCGGACACATCGTCCAGCGCCCGGCGGATCTCGTCAGGAAGACTAAGGCTCTCCACTGACAGTGCCTCGCCGAGCTGCCGCGCGTTGCGCGCGCCGACGATCGGCGCCACCACCCCCGGCCGGTCCCGCACCCACGCCAGCGCAACGTGCAGCGGGGTGGTCGCCAGCCCGTCCGCCGCCGTCGTCACCGCGTCCACGATCCGGCTCGACGCCTCTTCCAGGTACGGCTCCACGAACGGCGCCAGCCGCTCCGACGCGCCCCGCGAGTCGGCCGGGGTGGCGTGCCGGTACTTGCCCGTCAGCACCCCCCGTCCCAGCGGCGACGACGGCAGCAGGCCCACGCCCAGGTCCCGCGCGGCCGGCAGCACCTCGCGCTCCACGCCCCGCTGCAGCAGCGAGTACTCCATCTGCGTGCTGGCCAGCCGGGCGCGTATCCCGCTGTGCGCGAGCTGCCAGGTGGCCGCCTTCGCCAGCTGCCAGCCGCAGAAGTTGGACACCCCCACGTACCGCGCGCGCCCGCTGCTCACCGCGATGTCGAGGGCCTGGAGCGTCTCCTCCAGCGGCGTCTCGGGGTCGTAGGCGTGGATCTGCCACAGGTCCACGTAGTCGGTGCCCAGCCGGGCCAGCGAGGCGTCGAGCGCCGCGAGCAGATGGCCGCGCGAGCCGTCGAACCGCCGGTCCGGGTCCGGCACGCTGCCCGCCTTCGTGGCGATGACCAGCTCCCGTCGCGGTACGAGCCGCTCCACGAGCTGCCCGAGCAGGTACTCGGCCTCCCCACCGCCGTACACGTCCGCCGTGTCGATCAGCGTCCCGCCCGCCTCCCAGAACAGCTTCAGCTGGTCCGCGGCGTCGTGCTCGTCGGTGTCCCGGCCCCACGTGAGGGTGCCGAGGCCGATCCGTGACACACGCAGGCCCGTACGGCCGAGATGCCTCTGCTCCATGGTCGCGAGATTACTGGCCAAGGGCCCACGCGCAGAGACCCTGTGGACAACCTCCCCGGGCGCCGTCCCCTGCCGCATCGGGGGCCCGCGCGCTAGAGTCCGGCACCAGGACATTACTGACGAGTAGATGAGTGGAGGGGCCGGTATGCGGCTTGGCATCAACCTCGGCTACTGGGGCGCCGGCATGGACGGTGACAACCTCGCCGTCGCCCAGGAGGCCGACCGCCTCGGCTACGACGTGTGCTGGGCCGCCGAGGCCTACGGATCCGACGCCCCGACCGTCCTCGCCTGGGTCGCCGCCCAGACCGAGAACATCGACGTCGGCTCGGCGATCATGCAGATCCCGGCCCGCCAGCCCGCCATGACGGCGATGACGGCCGCCACCCTGGACACGCTCTCCGGCGGCCGGTTCCGCCTTGGCCTCGGGGTCTCCGGGCCGCAGGTCTCCGAGGGCTGGTACGGCGTGAAGTTCGACAAACCGCTCTCCCGCACGCGCGAGTACGTCGAGATCGTCCGCAAGGCGATGGCACGCGAGCGCCTGACGCACGAGGGCGAGCACTGGACCCTCCCGCTCCCGGGCGGTCCCGGCAAGCCGATCAAGCTGACCGTCCACCCGCAGCGCGCGCACATCCCGCTCTACATCGCGGCCATCGGCCCGAAGAACCTGGAGCAGACGGGCGAGATCGCCGACGGTGCGCTGCTGATCTTCCCCTCCGCCGAGCACTTGGAGGAGACGGCCCTGCGGCACCTGCGCGCGGGCCGCGAGAAGGCCGGCCTGACCATGGAGGGCTTCGACGTCGCCCCGACCGTCCCGCTCGCCCTCGGAGACGACATCCCCGCGCTCGCCGACACCTTCCGCCCGTACACCGCCCTGTACGTCGGCGGCATGGGCAGCCGCAAGCAGAACTTCTACAACCAGCTCGCCCAGCGCATGGGCTACGAGAAGGAGGCCGCCGAGATCCAGGAGAAGTACCTCTCCGGCGACAAGGCGGGCGCGGCGGCGGCCGTACCGCACCGGCTGATCGACCAGACCACGCTGCTGGGCTCCGTGGAGCGGATCGCCGACGGGATGGCGGCGTACGCGGCGGCCGGGGTCACCACGCTCACGCTCGCCCCGGCCGGCTTCACGCTGGAGGAGCGGATCGCGGCCCTGCGGGCCGGTACGGAGGCCCTGGAGCGCGCCGGGCTCGCGGACTAGGGCACGGGCACCGGCTGACGGACAAGCCTGCGGCCGTGGTGGGGGCTCGGGGTCATCCCCGCCACGGCCGTCACGCTGCACAACGCGCCACCGGCCGCGTCGGTTACTGCCTGGACGCCTCGGGAAGCGTCCGGTTCACCCCCATGCTGCTCCTTTCGGCGGAGTTGCCCCGTGGGTCTGTTGCCACGCCCCCCTCGCCGCACTTGACTCGTCCTTTGCGGAAGTGCGGACAAATAGGGCCGCCCGCCTGCATGGAGGTGCAGTGATGCTTTCGGCGCGAAGCCTGTTCCAGGAGATCCTGGACAACGACGACTCCTACCAGCTGTTCTGTTCCATCGCGGCCAGCGGCGAAGCCCAGGGCGGCTGGGAGAACGCCCGGATCGCCGCCCTCGTCCCCGAGAGCATGCGCGAGCTCGCCCCCAAGATCACCCGGCACGGCGCCGACGAGGACAAGCACGGCCGGATCTTCCACGCCCTGCTCAAGAAGCGCGGCCTGGACCCGGTCCCCGTCCCGCCGGAGACCGACTACACCATGCTGCTGGAGCGGCGCGGCATCGGCCTGGCCCACGACAAGCTCCGCCGCGACGAGCCGCTGACGGAGTACGACATCGTCGTCTACCTGTCCCACAGCCGGGTCACCGAGCAGCGTGCCGCCGACCAGATGGACATGCTGGTCAAGCACTTCGCGGACCACCCCGAGGTGGGCAAGGCCATCCGCATGATCTGCCACGACGAGGACAACCACCTCGCCTACTGCCACGAGGAACTGCTGCGCCTCGCGCGCGAGGGACACGGCCGCACGATCCAGCGCACCCTGCGCGAGTCCGCCCTCGCCGAGATCGAGGTCTACCGCGACGTCAGCCTCGCCGTCATGGACCACATGGGCCGCCTCCTGAAGTGGCCCCGCCCCAAGCGGACCGCCCTCGCCCTCGGGATCCGGGCGATGTACGCGTACGAACGGGCCGGCGGCTGGCGGCGCATGGTCAACCTCACCATGCCCCAGCGGCGCGACGCACTCGGCGGCCCGGCCGAGCCGGCCCCGGCCTTCTGACGCGCTTTTCCCGGAGCCGGCCCGGTCCCGCGCGCGACGGGACGGGGCCGGGCCGGCGGGGTTCAGAGCCAGCCGCGGCGCTTGAAGAGCCGGTACAGGCCCACGCACGCGACGGCCATCAGGACGATGACCATCGGGTAGCCGAACACCCACGTCAGCTCTGGCATGTGCTCGAAGTTCATGCCGTAGACGCCCGCGACCATGGTGGGCACCGCCGCCATCGCCGCCCACGCCGAGATCTTGCGCATGTCGTCGTTCTGCCGCACGCCCATCTGCGCGAGGTGTGCCGAGAGAATGTCCGAAAGCAGTCGGTCCAGCCCTTCCACCTGCTCGGTGGCCCGGGTCAGGTGGTCGCTGACGTCCCGGAAGAACGGCTGGGCGTGCTCGTTCACGAACGGCACACCCGCGCCCGCGAGGCGCGTCATCGGCGCGGCCAGCGGACCGGTCGCCCGCCGGAACTCCAGGACCTGCCGCTTGAACATGTAGATCCGCGACGCCGTGTTCTTGGAGTCGCCGCCCGCGGGCTGGAAGACCTCCGTCTCCATCTCCTCCAGGTCGACCTGGAGCTCGCCCGCCACCTCTATGTAGTGGTCCACGACGGCGTCGCTGATCGCGTACAGCACCGAGGTCGGCCCGTGCCGGAGCAGCTCCGGCTCCGCCTCCAGCCGCTTGCGCACGGCCCCCAGCGGTGCGCCCTCGCCGTGCCGGACGGTCACCACGAAGGAGTCGCCCATGAACACCATCAGCTCGCCGGTGGTGACGGTGTCTCCCTCGGGCTCGTACACCACCGGCTTGAGGACCATGAAGAGCGAGTCGTCGTACACCTCCAGCTTCGGCCGCTGATGCGCCTTGAGGGCGTCCTCCACGGCGAGCGGATGGAGCCCGAACTCCTCCGCGACGTGATCGAACTCACTCTCCGTCGGCTCGTGCAGGCCGATCCACAGGAACGCGTCACCGCCCCATGCCCGTGCCTGGTCCAGGGCGTCGGAGAAGTCGGAGGGGCCCTCGCTGCGGTGCCCGTCCCGGTAGATGGCGCAGTCCACGATCACGGCGCGTATTCTTCCCCGGTCCCCGGCCCCTTGCACCCCCGATGTCGGTGCAGCCGCCTAGGCTGACGTGCATGGCCACGCTGATCCTCGTAAGGCACGGACGTTCGACCGCCAACACGGCCGGTGTGCTCGCGGGCTGGACGCCCGGCGTCGCGCTCGACGAGCGCGGTGCCGCGCAGGCCGCCGCGCTGCCCGGGCGGCTGGCCGGCGTGCCGATCGCCGCCGCCGTCACCAGCCCGCTCCAGCGCTGCCGGGAGACCCTTCAGCCGCTGCTGGACGCCCGGCCCGGGCTGCCGGTCCACACCGACGAGCGGATCGGCGAGTGCCGGTACGGCGACTGGTCGGGACGCAAGCTCGCCGAGCTCAACGACGAGCCGCTGATGGAGGTCGTCCAGCAGCACCCGTCCGCCGCGGCCTTCCCCGGCGGAGAGTCGGTCCGCGCCATGCAGGCGCGCGCCGTCGACGCCGTACGGGAGTGGAACGCGCGAGTGGAGGCGGAGCACGGCGAGGACGCCGTGTACCTGATGTGCTCGCACGGCGACATCATCAAGTCCCTCGTGGCCGACGCCCTCGGGATGCATCTCGATCTTTTCCAGCGGATCCATGTGGATCCTTGTTCCGTGACAGTGATCCGTTACACCCGCCTGCGGCCTTTTCTCGTACGGCTCGGCGACACCGGCGACTTCGCGGCGCTGATACCGCGCGAGCAGACCACCGGAGGGTCCGCGGAGGTGGGAGGCGGCGCGGGCGCACCGTGATCGCCCGGCACAGTAGGGTGGACGGGCCGAAGTGCCGTCGGACCGCACGCCGTCGCACCGCACAACTCAAGGACGCAAGGGAGAGGGAACGTGTCCCGTCAGGTGTTCCTCTATGACCCACCGGAGCGCTTCGTGGCCGGCACGGTCGGGCTGCCGGGGCGCCGGACGTTCTTCCTGCAGGCGTCCGCCGGAGGCCGCGTCACCAGCGTCGCGCTGGAGAAGACGCAGGTCGCCGCGCTCGCCGAGCGGATCGACGAACTGCTCGACGAGGTGGTACGCCGGACCGGCGGCAACGCCCCGGTCCCGGCCGTGGCTCCCCCCGACACCGCCGACACCGCCCCCCTGGACGCCCCCATCGAGGAGGAGTTCCGGGTCGGCACGATGGCGCTCGCGTGGGACGGCGAGAACCAGCGCATGATCGTCGAGGCGCAGGCGCTCGTCGAGCTCGACGCCGACTCCGAGGAGGACCTCGCCGAGGCCGAGGAGCGGCTGCTCCAGGACGAGGAGAACGGCCCGCCGATGCTGCGCGTCCGGCTCACCGGGGCCCAGGCGCGGGCCTTCGCCAAGCGCGCCCTCGACGTCGTCAACGCCGGCCGGCCGCCGTGCCCGCTGTGCAGCCTGCCGCTCGATCCGGAAGGACACGTATGCCCGCGTCAGAACGGATACCGTCGAGGGGCCTGACCGGCCTCACGGTGGTGGAGCAGCTCGACCTGCTCGCCGAGGGGGAGCTGACCGTCCGCGGCCAGGTCCGCGAGGCGTCCAACGCGGTGCTGCTCTGTTCCGTCGCGTACGAGGGCCAGGAAGCCGACTGCGTCTACAAACCCGTCGCGGGGGAGCGCCCCCTGTGGGACTTCCCGGACGGGACCCTGGCGCAGCGCGAGGTCGCGGCGTACGAGGTCTCCGAGGCGACCGGCTGGGGCCTGGTCCCGCCGACGGTCCTGCGCGACGGGCCGTACGGCCGGGGCATGGTCCAGCTGTGGATCGACGGCGACCCGTCGGCCACCCCGCTCCTCGCCCTCGTCGACGACGACGAGCCGGGGGAGGGCTGGAGGGCGGTGGGTCTCGCCGAGGTCGGCGAGGGCCGCACGGCGCTGCTCGTCCACGCCGACGACGTACGGCTGCGACGGCTCGCCGTCCTCGACGCGGTGATCAACAACGGCGACCGCAAGGGCGGTCACCTGCTGCCGGCGCCGGACGGCCGGCTGTACGCCATCGACCACGGCGTGACCTTCAACGTGGACGACAAGCTGCGCACGCTGCTGTGGGGCTGGGCGGGCGAGCCGCTCCCACCGGAGGCGCTGGAGGTCCTGGCCCGCCTGGACGCCGCCCTGGCCCCCGGAGCGGCCCTCGCCGGCCGCCTGGCCGAGCTGCTCACGCCCGCCGAGGTGACGGCGGCCCGGACCCGGGTGGCGGAGCTGCGCACGTCCGCCCGCCATCCCGAGCCGTCGGGGCGGTGGCCCGCGATCCCCTGGCCCCCGGTCTGACGCACCCGGGGCGCGACCTGCACAGATGGCGCCACGGCGCAAGAGTGCCTATCGCGTCATGATCGTGCATCCGGTTCGTATCCGGAACACCCGTCCGGTTACGCTCGTGACATGCATGCCTGGCCCGCTTCTGAGGTCCCCGCCCTGCCCGGCAAGGGCCGCGACCTCCGGATCCACGACACCGCGACCGGCGGGCGAGTGACCCTCGCCCCCGGCCCCGTCGCCCGTATCTACGTCTGCGGCATCACGCCGTACGACGCGACCCACATGGGTCACGCGGCGACCTACAACGCGTTCGACCTCGTTCAGCGCGTGTGGCTCGACACCAAGCGGCAGGTCCACTACGTCCAGAACGTCACCGACGTCGACGACCCGCTCCTGCAACGCGCCCAGCGGGACGGCGTCGACTGGGTCGGGCTCGCCGAACGCGAGACCGCGCTGTTCCGCGAGGACATGACCGCCCTGCGGTTGCTGCCGCCGCAGCACTACATCGGTGCCGTCGAGGCGATACCCGGCATCGTGCCGCTCATCGAGCGGCTCCGCGACGCCGGCGCCGCGTACGAACTCGAAGGGGACATCTACTTCTCCGTCGAGGCGGACCCGCACTTCGGCGAGGTGTCCCACTACGACCACGACGTCATGCGCGCCCTGTCCGCCGAACGCGGCGGCGACCCGGACCGCCCGGGCAAGAAGAACCCCCTCGACCCGATGCTGTGGATGGCCGCCCGCGAGGGCGAGCCCCGCTGGGACGGCGCCAGCCTCGGGCCCGGACGGCCCGGCTGGCACATCGAGTGCGTCGCCATCGCCCTGGACCACCTGGGGATGGGCTTCGACGTCCAGGGCGGCGGTTCCGACCTGATCTTCCCGCACCACGAGATGGGCGCCTCGCACGCGCAGGCCCTGACCGGCGAGCACCCGTACGCCAAGGCGTACGTGCACGCCGGGATGGTCGCCCTCCACGGCGAGAAGATGTCCAAGTCCAAGGGCAACCTGGTCTTCGTCTCCAAGCTCCGCCGCGACGGCGTCGACCCGGCCGCCATCCGGCTCACGCTCCTCGCCCACCACTACCGCGCCGACTGGGAGTGGACCGACCAGGTCCTCCAGGACGCCGTCGAGCGGCTCGGCCGCTGGCGCGCCGCCGTCTCCCGCCCCGACGGTCCGTCCGCCGACGCCCTGCTCGAGGAGGTCCGCGAGGCGCTCGCCGACGACCTGGACACCCCGCGCGCACTGGCGGCCGTGGACCGCTGGGCCGCGCTCCAGGAGGCCGAGGGCGGCACGGACGAGACCGCGCCCGGCCTCGTCTCCCGTACCGTCGACGCGCTGATGGGCGTCGCGCTGTAGTGACGCCTTCCGCCCGACGTACCGTCAGGCGGCGGGCGCCGGGCGGCTGCTGAGCGGCCGTGACCATGACGGAGGGGCGGCACCGGATCCTCGGTGCCGCCCCTTCGGCGTGCTCTCACTCCTCGGCGGAGCCGTCTTCCCCGGCGGTGTCCGGCCCGGTGCCCGGTCCGGCCTCCGGTCCGGTGCCAGGCCCGCTGCCGGGCTCGGTGTCGGGCCCCGAACCGGCCTCCCGCTTCGGCGGCTTCGGCGGCCGCGTACGGCCGCTGGAGGTGTCGCGCAGGTACGAGCTGTCGCCCATGTCGGTCGCGTGCCCGGGTGCGGTTCCCGGCCCTGGACCGGAGGCGGGCCCCGAGCCCGGGCCGCCGTCGCGGCGCCGCAGGTACCGCTCGAACTCCCGGGCGATGGCCTCACCCGACGCCTCCGGGAGCTCCGCGGTGTCCCGCGCCTCCTCCAGCGTCTGCACGTACTCCGCCACCTCGCTGTCCTCCGAGGCGAGCTGGTCCACGCCGACCTGCCAGGCCCGCGCGTCCTCGGCCAGCTCACCCAGCGGGATGCGCAGGTCGATCAGGTCCTCCAGCCGGTTCAGCAGCGCCAGCGTCGCCTTCGGGTTCGGCGGCTGCGACACGTAGTGCGGCACCGCCGCCCACAGGCTCACCGCCGGCACGCCCGCGTGCGTACAGGCCTCCTGGAGGATGCCGACGATGCCCGTCGGCCCTTCGTACCGGGTCTCCTCCAGGTCCATCGTGCGCGCCAGGTCCGGGTCGGACGTGACGCCCGTGACCGGCACCGGCCGGGTGTGCGGGGTGTCCCCGAGCAGCGCGCCCAGGATCACCACCATCTCCACGCCCAGTTCGTGGGCGAAGCCCAGCAACTCGTTGCAGAACGAGCGCCAGCGCATCGACGGTTCGATACCGCGGACCAGCACCAGATCACGCGGCTTGTCGCCGCCCACCCGGACCACCGACAGTCTCGTGGTGGGCCAGGTGATCTTCCGTACCCCGCCGTCCAGGTACACCGTGGGGCGGTTGACCTGGAAGTCGTAGTAGTCCTCGGCGTCGAGCGCCGCGAACACCTCGCCCTTCCACTCCCGCTCCAGGTGCGCGACCGCGGTGGAGGCGGCGTCGCCGGCGTCGTTCCAGCCCTCGAACGCGGCCACCATGACCGGGTCGATCAGCTCGGGAACCCCCTCGAGCTCGATCACCCAGGCCTCCTTCCGAAGTTCCGTGCGTACGAACCAACCTTACGGCTTCCAGGGGGCACGGCCGCAGCCCCTGTACACGTCCGAGTGCACTGTTCGAGCCGGGGCGCGCACCCCCGGGATGCGGACGAGGGCGGCCCCCCGGGGGGAGCCGCCCTCGTCGTCACAAGACCCCGCGGGATCAGGCCTTCTTGCCGAGCATGTCCTCCACCTTGGCGCGGATCTCGTCCGTCGCCAGGCCCCGGATCGTCAGCGTCGTACGGCGGCGCAGCACGTCGTCCGCGGTCTCGGCCCACTCGTGGTCACGGGCGTAGGCGACCTGCGCCCAGATCTCCGGCGCGTCCGGGTGGATGCGCTCGCCCAGCTCCGGGTCGTCGTACGCCATGCGCGCGATGTCGAAGGAGAGCGAGCCGTAGTGCGTGGCCAGGTGGCGGGCGGTGTCGGCGGCCATGCGCGGGCCCGGCGTACCGCCGTCGACCAGCAGCCGGTGGGCCACGGCGTTGGGGTTGGCTATGCCGGGCAGCGGAAGCTTCTTCGGCAGGGCCGAGATCGGCTCCATGTCGTCGCCGAGCGGGCCGCCGGGCAGGGACGCCAGCTTGTTCATCACCGTGCGGCCGATGTGGCGGAAGGTCGTCCACTTGCCGCCGGCCACCGACAGCATGCCGCCGCGGCCCTCGGTCACGACCGTCTCGCGCTTGGCCTTGGAGGTGTCGCCCGGGCCGCCGGGCAGCACCCGCAGACCGGCGAAGGAGTACGTGATCAGGTCCCGGGAGAGCTGCTGGTCGCGGATGGAGAACGCGGCCTCGTCCAGGATCTGGGTGACGTCCTTGTCGTTGACCGCGACCTCGCCCGGGTCGCCCTCGTACTCCTCGTCGGTCGTACCGAGCAGCAGCATGTCCTCCCAGGGGAGGGCGAAGGTGATGCGGTACTTGTCGATGGGGGTCGCGAGCGCGGCGCGCCAGGGGGAGGTGCGCTTCAGGACCAGGTGCGCGCCCTTGGAGAGGCGGATGGAGGGGGCCGCGTTGGGGTCCTCCATGCGGCGCAGGTGGTCGACCCAGGGACCGGTGGCGTTGAGCACCAGGCGCGCGTCGACGCCGAACTCGTCGCCGCTCAGGCGGTCCTTGAGGTCCGCGCCGGTGACCCGGCCGCGGGTGAAGCGCAGGCCGGCGACCTCGGCGTGGTTGAGGACGGTGGCGCCCGCGTCGACGGCGGCGCGGACCGTCATCAGCGCCATGCGCGCGTCGTTCATCTGGTCGTCGCCGTACACGGCCACGGCCTTGAGGTTGTCGGTGCGCAGCTCCGGCACGTCCTGCGCGGCCTTGGCGGGGCTGAGCAGGTGGCCGACGCCGTCGCCGAAGGCGGAGAGCGCCGAGTAGGCGAAGACGCCCGCGCCGAGCTTGGCGGCGCCGTGCGGGCCGCCCTTGTAGACCGGCAGGTAGAAGGTGAGCGGGTTCGCCAGGTGCGGGGCCACCTGGCGGGAGACCGCACGGCGCTCGAAGTGGTTCTCCGCGACCAGCTTCACCGCGCCGGTCTGCAGGTAGCGCAGACCGCCGTGGAGCAGCTTGGAGGAGGCGGAGGAGGTGGCGCCGGCGAAGTCGCCGGCGTCCACCAGGGCCACCCGCAGCCCGGACTGGGCGGCGTGCCAGGCGGTGGAGATGCCCAGGATGCCGCCGCCGATCACCAGGAGGTCGTACGTCGCCTTGGAGAGCTGCTCCCGCGTCTCCGCACGGCTCGGCAGGGAACCGGCAGCCGGGTGCGTCCCGAGGGCGGGGACGCTCTGCAGGGTGGTCATGTCGATTTACTCCTCGTCCTCGATCCAGCCCATGGTCCGCTCAACGGCCTTGAGCCAGCTCTTGTACTCGCGGTCGCGGGTGTCCGCGTCCATGCGGGGGGTCCATTCGGCGGCGCGGCGCCAGTTGGCGCGGAGCGCGTCGGTGTCGGGCCAGAAGCCGACGGCCAGACCGGCGGCGTAGGCGGCGCCGAGGCAGGTCGTCTCGGCGACCATCGGGCGCACCACGGGCGCGTCCAGGAAGTCCGAGAGGGTCTGCATCAGCAGGTTGTTGGAGGTCATGCCGCCGTCGACCTTGAGCGCGGCGAGCTCCACGCCGGAGTCCTTGGTCATGGCGTCGGTGATCTCGCGGGTCTGCCAGGCGGTGGCCTCCAGCACGGCGCGGGCGATGTGCGCCTTGGTGACGTACCGGGTGAGGCCGGCGATCACACCGCGGGCGTCGGAGCGCCAGTACGGGGCGAAGAGGCCGGAGAAGGCCGGTACGAAGTACGCGCCGCCGTTGTCCTCGACGGAGGAGGCGAGGGTCTCGATCTCGGCGGCGGTGCTGATCAGGCCCATCTGGTCGCGCATCCACTGCACCAGGGAGCCGGTGACGGCGATGGAGCCTTCCAGCGCGTACACCGGGGCCTGGTCGCCGATCTTGTAGCCGACGGTGGTGATGAGGCCCGAGTAGGAGTTGATGATCTTCTCGCCGGTGTTCAGCAGCAGGAAGGTGCCCGTGCCGTACGTCGACTTCGCCTCGCCCTCGGAGAAGCAGGTCTGGCCGAAGAGGGCCGCCTGCTGATCGCCGAGCGCGGAGGCGACCGGGACGCCGTCGAGGACGCCGCCCTTGACCTGGCCGTAGACCTCGGCGGAGGAGCGGATCTCCGGCAGCACGGCCGCCGGGACGCCCATGGACTCGAGGATCTTCTGGTCCCAGTCCATGGTGTGGAGGTTCATCAGCATGGTGCGGGAGGCGTTGGTGACGTCGGTGACGTGGTGACCGCCCTCGACACCGCCCGTGAGGTTCCAGATGACCCAGGAGTCCATGGTGCCGAAGAGGATCTCGCCGCGCTCGGCGCGCTCGCGCAGGCCCTCGACGTTGTCGAGCAGCCAGCGGACCTTCGGGCCGGCGAAGTACGACGCGAGGGGCAGGCCCGTCTCGCGGCGGAAGCGGTCCTGGCCGACGTTGCGGCCGAGCTCCTTGCAGAGCGCGTCGGTGCGGGTGTCCTGCCAGACGATGGCGTTGTGGACGGGCTCACCGGTGTTCTTGTCCCACAGCAGCGTGGTCTCGCGCTGGTTGGTGATGCCGATGGCCTTGACGTCGGCGGCGGTGATGCCGGCCTTCTCGATGGCGCCGGCGACGACCTCCTGGACGTTGGTCCAGATCTCGGCGGCGTCGTGCTCCACCCAGCCGGGCTTGGGGAAGATCTGCTCGTGCTCCTTCTGGTCGACGGAGACGATGCGCCCGTCGCGGTCGAAGACGATGCAGCGGCTGGAGGTGGTGCCCTGGTCGATGGCCGCGATGAAGGGCCCGGTGGTGTGTGCGTCGGTCACGGTTGCTCCCGGAAGTCGGTAAGGGGACGAAGGACGTCTCAGGCGAAGGCGATGGTGTAGATACCCGCGGCGAGGGCTCCGCCCATCAGCGGGCCGACCACGGGGATCCAGGCGTACCCCCAGTCGGAGCCGCCCTTGTTCGGCAGCGGGAGCAGGGCGTGCACGATGCGCGGGCCGAGGTCGCGGGCCGGGTTGATGGCGTAACCGGTCGGGCCGCCGAGCGAGAGGCCGATGCCGACCACGACGAGCGCCGTGATCAGGGCGCCGAGGGTGCCGAGGCCCTTGCCGCTGTCGTTGAGGCCCTGCGTGAGGACCGCGAGGACCAGCACCGTGGTGCCGATGATCTCGGTGGCGAGGTTCTGCCAGACGTTGCGGATCTCGGGGCCCGTGGAGAAGACGCCGAGAACGGGTCCGGCCTTGGCGGCGGCTTCGTTGTGCGGGCCTTCGATGGCCTTGTCGGCCGGGTCACCCACGATCTCGCGATCGGTGAGGTGCGCGTGGAACTGGCCGTAGTACGCGATCCAGACCAGCGCGGCGCCGATCATGGCGCCGAGGAGCTGGCCGGCGAAGTAGACGGGGACGTTCTTCCAGTCCCCGTCCTTGATCGCGATGCCGACCGTGACGGCGGGGTTGAGATGGGCTCCGGAGAGGGAACCCGTCATGTAGACCGCGGTCAGGACCGCGAAGCCCCACCCGAAGGTGATGGCCAGCCAGCCGGCGTTCTGCGCCTTCGAGCGCTTGAGCACGACGGCGGCGACGACGCCGCCGCCGAGCAGGATGAGTACGGCGGTACCAATGATCTCGCCGATGAAGATGTCGGAGCTGGACACCCGCGACTCCTTTGTCCTTCGTCCAGGGGAAGGCGAACCCCGGGTCCCTCCGGTGGTCCGCGCCCTCGGCTGAGGGCGTTAACCGGCCTCCTGGCGTTGCCACACTCTAGCGCCTATTGCCGGTAGGTGTTCGACAATGCCGACCGATGAACGGCAGTTTTGCCGTCGGTTAAACGTGCCGTCAATGGGTTCGGCTGGCCGAAATGCGTTCGTTACCGGGGTGCGGGCCGGTGCTGTGGGGCCTGCCCCGGCGCGCGCCGCGGGCGCTGCAGCGGCGGGGCGGGCGGCCGGGGGCCCGCGCGACCGGACCTGGCGCACGGGGGGCGACTGTCCGCTCCCGGGCGCACGGGTGCGGGCGCGGAGGCGGGAGGGGGACGGGCCTGAGACGGCCGGGCGGGCGCCGCGGGCCCGCTGTGCCGGGGGCCGGCAGGGCCGGGGGCGGCGGCTCGCCGCGCGCCGCCGCCGACGGGCGGGTATCCGGCAGCCTGCGCGGGAGGCCGAACCGGCTGCCGCGCTCCGGGTTGCGCCGGGGCTCTACGGCGCCGGGGTCGGACGCGTCCGGGGGCTCCGGGGCGCGCCGGGTCGGACGGGGCCGGGCCTCCGGGGCGCGCCGGGTCGGACGGGGCCGGGCCTCCGGGGCGCGCCGGGGCTCTACGGCGCCGGCGTGCGCGGAGCCGCGTGTGGTCATGCCGCGCGAGGCCCCGCAAGGCAGGTGCCGGAGGGGTCATGCCGCGCGAGGCCCCGCAAAGCAGGGGCCGGAGGGGTCAGAAGCGGCCCGCGCCCAGGTCGCGGGAGACCGCGCGGGCGCAGTCCCGCACCGCCGCGATCAGCTCGGAGCGCAGCTCGCCGTCGTTGCAGACCCGCTCCACCGCGCCCGTGATGGCGACCGCGCCGACCGGCATCCGGCGCCGGTCGTGGATGGGCGCGGCCACCGACGCCACGCCGTCCCAGGTCTCCTCCACGTCGGCCGCCCAGCCGCGCGCCCGCGTCATCTCCAGTACGGTCTCGAAGTCGTCCAGCGTCGTGACGGTGCGCGGCGTGAACGCCTCGCGCTCCGCCTCCACGGCCTCGCTGTGCGCCACCGGGTCGTACGCCGACAGCACCTTCCCCAGCGCCGTGGAGTGCAGCGGCTGCATCGCCCCGACCTCCAGCACCTGGCGGCTGTCGTCCGGGCGGAAGACGTGGTGGATGACGAGCACGCCGTGCTGGTGCAGCACGCCCAGGTGGACGCTCTCGCCGCTGGAGCGGGCCAGGTCGTCCGTCCACACCAGGGCCCGGGCCCGCAGCTCGTGCACGTCCAGGTAGCTGTTGCCGAGCCGCAGCAGCTCCGCGCCCAGCTGGTAGCGCCCGGAGGCCGGGTCCTGCTCGACGAAGCCCTCCGCCTGGAGGGTGCGCAGGATGCCGTGGGCCGTACCCTTCGCGAGCTCCAGCGACGAGGCGATGTCGGACAGACCGAGACGGCGCTCCCCACCCGCGAGCAGGCGCAGCATCGCCGCCGCTCGTTCAAGCGACTGGATGTTCTTCGGCATCGCCCCGGCCCTTCTTCCACAGTTCGACAATGCTGAACACTATCGGCCGATGCCGACCTTGAGCCACACCCGAGAAGCACTCGGAAATCAGCCGGCCCCGGCACACCCCCGACAGCCAGAGGACAGCATGCAGTCCGGCACGTGGAACGAGATGTCCACCCCATGGGGTACGCGGTTACCCTGGGCCGGTGCGCTTCCCACCGGAGGCGCAAAGCCGACAGCCGTCGCAACCAGGGAGCACTTCCATGGCCTCGTCGCCGACCCCTTCCGCTGACAGCAATCAGGTCACTGACAGCAGGACCCGAGCCGCCGCCCTCCGCGAGGCCCTCGCCACCCGTGTGGTGGTGGCCGACGGAGCCATGGGCACCATGCTCCAGGCCCAGGACCCGAGCCTCGAGGACTTCGAGAACCTCGAAGGCTGCAACGAGATCCTCAACGTCACCCGGCCCGACATCGTGCGCTCGGTCCACGACGCGTACTTCGCCGTGGGCGTGGACTGCGTCGAGACCAACACCTTCGGCGCGAACCTCGCGGCCCTGGGGGAGTACGACATCCCCGAGCGCGTCCACGAGCTCTCCGAGGCCGGCGCCCGGATCGCCCGCGAGGTCGCCGACGAGTACACCGCCTCCACCGGACAGCAGCGCTGGGTGCTCGGCTCCATGGGCCCCGGCACCAAGCTGCCGACGCTCGGCCACGCCCCGTACACCGCGCTCCGCGACGCCTACCAGCAGAACGCCGAGGGCATGATCGCCGGCGGCGCCGACGCGCTGCTCGTGGAGACCACGCAGGACCTGCTCCAGACGAAGGCCGCCGTCCTCGGCGCCCGCCGCGCGCTCGACGCCCTCGGCGCCGACCTGCCGCTGATCGTCTCCGTCACCGTGGAGACGACGGGCACCATGCTCCTGGGCTCGGAGATCGGCGCGGCGCTCACCGCGCTGGAGCCGCTCGGCATCGACATGATCGGCCTGAACTGCGCCACCGGCCCCGCCGAGATGAGCGAGCACCTGCGCTACCTGGCCCGCCACTCGCGCATCCCGCTGTCCTGCATGCCCAACGCCGGCCTGCCGGTCCTGGGCAAGAACGGCGCGCACTACCCGCTGACCGCCCCCGAGCTCGCCGACGCGCAGGAGACCTTCGTGCGCGAGTACGGGCTGTCGCTGGTCGGCGGCTGCTGCGGTACGACCCCGGAGCACCTGCGCCAGGTCGTCGAGCGCGTCCGCGGCCTCGCCCCGGCGCCGCGCGACCCGCGCCCGGAGCCGGGCGCCGCGTCGCTGTACCAGACGGTGCCGTTCCGGCAGGACACCTCGTACCTCGCCATCGGTGAGCGGACGAACGCGAACGGCTCGAAGAAGTTCCGCGAGGCCATGCTGGAGGGCCGCTGGGACGACTGCGTGGAGATGGCCCGCGACCAGATCCGCGAAGGCGCCCACATGCTGGACCTGTGCGTGGACTACGTCGGCCGTGACGGCGTCGCCGACATGGAGGAGCTGGCCGGGCGCTTCGCCACCGCCTCCACGCTGCCGATCGTGCTGGACTCCACCGAGGTCGAGGTCATCCGGGCCGGCCTGGAGAAGCTCGGCGGCCGCGCGGTGATCAACTCGGTGAACTACGAGGACGGCGACGGCCCCGAATCGCGGTTCGCCAAGGTCACCGCGCTCGCCAAGGAGCACGGCGCCGCGCTGATCGCGCTGACCATCGACGAGGAGGGCCAGGCCCGCACCGTCGAGACGAAGGTGGCGATCGCCGAGCGGCTGATCGCCGACCTGACCGGCAACTGGGGCATCCACGAGTCGGACATCCTCATCGACACCCTGACCTTCACCATCTGTACCGGTCAGGAGGAGTCGCGCAAGGACGGCATCGCCACCATCGAGGCGATCCGCGAGCTCAAGCGGCGCCACCCGGACGTCCAGACCACGCTCGGCCTGTCGAACATCTCCTTCGGCCTCAACCCGGCCGCGCGCATCCTGCTCAACTCCGTCTTCCTCGACGAGTGCGTCAAGGCGGGCCTCGACTCGGCGATCGTGCACGCCTCCAAGATCCTGCCGATCGCCCGCTTCGACGAGGAGCAGGTCACCACCGCCCTCGACCTCATCTACGACCGGCGCCGCGAGGGCTACGACCCGCTCCAGAAGCTGATGCAGCTCTTCGAGGGCGCCACCGCCAAGTCCCTCAAGGCCGGCAAGGCCGAGGAGCTCGCCGCGCTGCCGCTGGACGAGCGCCTCAAGCGCCGCATCATCGACGGCGAGCGCAACGGCCTGGAGGCCGACCTCGACGAGGCCCTGACCACCCGCCCGGCGCTCGACATCGTCAACGAGACGCTGCTCGACGGCATGAAGGTCGTCGGCGAGCTGTTCGGCTCGGGCCAGATGCAGCTGCCGTTCGTGCTCCAGTCGGCCGAGGTCATGAAGACGGCCGTCGCCTACCTCGAACCCCACATGGAGAAGGTCGAGGGCGAAGAGGCGGGCAAGGGCACCATCGTCCTGGCCACCGTCCGCGGCGACGTCCACGACATCGGCAAGAACCTCGTCGACATCATCCTGTCGAACAACGGCTACAACGTCGTCAACCTCGGCATCAAGCAGCCGGTCTCGGCCATTCTCGAGGCCGCCGACGAGCACAAGGCCGACGTCATCGGCATGTCCGGGCTCCTGGTGAAGTCCACGGTGATCATGAAGGAGAACCTGGAGGAGCTCAACCAGCGCGGCCTGGCCGCCCGCTTCCCGGTCATCCTCGGCGGCGCCGCCCTCACCCGCGCCTACGTCGAACAGGACCTCCACGAGATCTACGAGGGCGAAGTCCGCTACGCCCGCGACGCGTTCGAGGGCCTGCGCCTGATGGACGCCCTGATCGCCGTCAAGCGCGGCGTACCCGGCGCCACCCTGCCCGAGCTCAAGCAGCGCCGCGTCCGGGCGGCCGCCACCGTGGTGGAGGAGCCGGCCCCCGAGGGCGGCGTCCGCTCCGACGTGGCCACCGACAACCCGGTGCCCACCCCGCCGTTCTGGGGCACCCGCGTCGTCAAGGGCATCCCGCTCAAGGACTACGCGTCCTGGCTGGACGAGGGCGCGCTGTTCAAGGGCCAGTGGGGACTCAAGCAGGCCCGTACCGGGGACGGCCCCACGTACGAGGAGCTCGTGGAGACCGAGGGCCGGCCGCGGCTGCGGGGCTGGCTGGACCGGCTCCACACCGAGAACATGCTCGAAGCGGCCGTCGTCTACGGCTACTTCCCGTGCGTGTCCAAGGGCGACGACCTGATCCTCCTCGACGACAGCGGCCACGAGCGCACCCGCTTCACCTTCCCGCGCCAGCGGCGCGGCCGCCGCCTGTGCCTGGCGGACTTCTTCCGCCCGGAGGAGTCCGGCGAGACCGATGTCGTCGGCCTCCAGGTCGTCACGGTCGGCTCGAAGATCGGCGAGGCCACCGCCGAGCTGTTCGCCGCCGACTCCTACCGCGACTACCTCGAACTGCACGGCCTGTCCGTCCAGCTCGCCGAGGCCCTCGCCGAGTACTGGCACGCACGCGTGCGCGCCGAGCTCGGCTTCGCCGGCGAGGACCCGGCGGACGTCGAGGACATGTTCGCGCTGAAGTACCGCGGTGCCCGGTTCTCCCTGGGCTACGGCGCCTGCCCCGACCTGGAGGACCGCGCCAAGATCGCCGACCTCCTCCAGCCGGAGCGCATCGGGGTCCACCTCTCCGAGGAGTTCCAGCTCCACCCCGAGCAGTCCACGGACGCCATCGTCCTCCACCACCCGGAGGCGAAGTACTTCAACGCCCGCTGACGTAGCCGAAGGCGCGTTTCCGGAACGCGACGTACACTGGTCGGTCCAGTGCAGGCCGGTCGCTCTTCCCACCGGGGGGTTCCCCGCGGGAGCGCGACCGGCCTTCTCGTCCCTCGATGGAGGTGTGCCGATGACCAGCACGGTCCCCGTGTCCCCGACCCGTACGGCCGATGGAGCCGCCCTTCAGGCCGTCTTCCTGGACATGGACGGCACGCTGGTCGACACCGAGGGCTTCTGGTGGGACGCGGAGGTCGAGGTCTTCGCCGAGCTGGGCCACCGGCTCGACGAGTCCTGGCGGGACGTGGTGGTCGGCGGGCCGATGACCCGCAGCGCCGGGTTCCTCATCGAGGCCACCGGCGCCGACATCACCCTCCCCGAGCTGACCGTGCTCCTCAACGACAGATTCGAACAGCGCATCGACCGCGGTGTGCCGCTCATGCCGGGGGCCGAGCGGCTGCTGGCCGAGCTCACCGCGCACGAGGTCCCCACCGCCCTCGTCTCCGCCTCGCACCGCCGCATCATCGACCGCGTCCTGCTCTCCCTGGGCCCCGACCGGTTCACCCTCACCGTCGCGGGCGACGAGGTGCCCCGGACGAAGCCCCACCCGGACCCGTATCTGCTCGCCGCCCGCGGCGTGGGCGCCGAGCCCGGCCGGTGCGCCGTCATCGAGGACACCGCCACCGGGGTCGCCGCCGCCGAGGCCGCGGGCTGCAGGGTGGTCGCCGTTCCCTCCGTGGCGCCGATCGCGCCCGCCGCCGGCCGGGCCGTCGTCCGTTCCCTGGAAGAGGTCGACCTCGGTTTTCTCCGTTCATTGATCAACGGAATGAACTGAGCCGCATACGGCGAAAACCGAGAGCGGCCGGCCGGGTCTTTTCCGTAACCGGGAAAAGAGGGAATCCGGCGTGACGTTGGTCACTCTGCGTGCTGGTCAGGCCAGGCCCTCGGAGCCTCCGGGCGCCGCTTCCGACCCCTGAGGTAGGCCCATGTGTCCCGATTCATCAAGGCGTGTACGAAACATTCCGTCGCATAGTGATCGCCGGTGGCGCATTACTCCTCACTGTCTGATGCGGGCTCAACTCAAGCCCGTTCCAGAGCGCCTGACACCGCCCACTAATCTCTTGGCGAGAACTTCGCCGCACTAATCCGCGTGTTCGCGTCAAGCCACCAGCACTCCGTCGAACACCGGACCGATCGCTCTGTATCCCGGCCCGATCGCCCCGCCCCGACCGGGCGGCCGCGGCGGAGTACGCCACACCGCTGTACCCAGTGCCGGATGAGGAGAACGTCCAGATGAACCGCAAGACCTTGGTGCTGCCGGCCGTCATCGGCCTGCTGGCCCCCGTACTCGCAGCCTGCGGCGGCTCGGAGGCGGGATCCGGCGACGGCAACGCCATCGTCGTCGGTACCACGGACCGGTTCACCGCCACGAAGGACGCCGCCGCCCCCTTCGACCCGGCCTTCGCGTACGACGCCGGCGCCTGGAACGTCCTGCGCCAGACCGTGCAGACGCTGATGCGCGTCCCGCGCGGCGGCGGCACGCCGGTCCCCGAGGCCGCCTCCCAGTGCGCCTTCACCGACCGGGCCAGCGAGCGCTACCGCTGCACCCTGCGCGAGGGCCTCGCCTTCGCCGACGGCACGCCCGTCACCGCCAAGGACGTGAAGTTCTCCATCGAGCGCGTCCTCGGCATCAACTCCGACAACGGTGCCGCCGGCCTCCTGTCGAACATCGACACCATCGAGACCAAGGCCGACGACGAGGTCGTCTTCCACCTCAAGACGCCCGACGCCACCTTCCCGTACAAGCTGTCCACGCCCGTCGCGGGCATCCTCAGCGCCGACAAGTACGACGCCAAGAAGCTCCGCGACGGCTTCCAGGTCGACGGCTCCGGCCCGTACACCATGCGGCCCGAGGTGCGGGACGACCAGGTCACGAAGATCGTCTTCACCCGGAACGAGCACTACAAGGGCGACATCAAGCTCCGCAACGACCGCGTCGAGCTGCGCTCCTTCGACGACTCCGCGGCCATGGGCGACGCCCTGAAGTCGGGCTCCATCGACATGATGACCCGCACCATGTCGCCCGAGCAGATCAAGGACCTCGCCGAGCACCCCGAGGAGGGCGTCGAGCTCCGCGAGATGCCGGGCCTGGAGATCCGCTACCTCGCCTTCAACACCAAGGCCGCCTCCGTCCAGGACAAGGCCGTCCGCCAGGCCGTCGCCGCCGTCGTCGACCGCGGCCAGATCGCCGCCAAGGTGTACGGCTCCACGGCCACCCCGCTCTACTCGCTGATCCCGTCGACGATCACCGCGCACACCAACTCGTTCTTCAACAAGTACGGCGAGCCCAGCAGCCAGAAGGCCGCCTCCATCCTGCGCGAAGCCGACATCACCACCCCGGTCAAGCTGACCCTGCACTACACCAGCGACTACTACGGTCCGGGCACCGCCAAGGAGTTCGAGGCGCTGCGCGACCAGCTCAACGCCACCAAGCTCTTCGACGTCCGCGTCGAGGGCGTCCCCTGGTCGACCTTCCGCCCCGCGCAGAAGCGCGGCGAGTACGCCGTCTACGGGCTCGGCTGGGTCCCCGACTTCCCCGACCCGGACAACTACATCGCGCCGTTCCTCGACGCCGACAACTTCCTCAACTCCCCCTACGTCAGCACCGAGGCGCGCGGCAAGCTCATCCCGCAGTCGCGCCGCGCCGCCGACCGCAACTCCGCCTCGCCCGCCTTCGAGCAGCTCCAGGACATCGTCGCCGACGACGTCCCCGTGCTTCCGCTGTGGCAGGGCAAGCAGTACGTCGCCCACCGCAACGACCTCACCGGTGTGGAGTGGGCCCTCAACACCTCCTCGGACCTCCAGCTCTGGGAGCTGGCCCGAGGCGACGCCTGACCCACGATGTACCCGGCCGCGCGACGGGCGCGGTCGTCACATGCAAGATCCAGAGGCAAGGTTCCTGTGAAGGTGCACAACAAGTGGCTGACCGCCCCCCTCTCGGCAGTGCTGGCGGCCGCCATGCTGAGCGGTTGCGGTTCGGAGAAGGGCGACGCGGGTGAGAGCGGCGTCACGGTGCTCGTCGGCATGTCCGACGACGTCCTGTCGACCGACCCCGCCGCCGGTTACGACCCCGGCTCCTGGCTGCTGTTCAACAACGTCTTCCAGTCCCTGCTGAGCTTCCCCAAGGGCGGTTCCACGCCACAGCCGGAAGCGGCCGAGAAGTGCGGCTTCGACCAGGGCAGCAGCACGGTCTACCGCTGCACGCTCCGCGACGACCTGAAGTTCAGCAACGGCAACCCGCTGACCTCCGAGGACGTCAAGTTCTCCTTCGAGCGGGCGCTGAAGATCAACGACCCGGCCGGCCCGGCGCCGCTGCTGACCTCGATCCAGTCCATCGATACGCCCGACGAGCAGAACGTCGTCTTCAAGCTGAAGGTCCCGGACGCCACCTTCCCCAGCAAGATCGCCTCGGGTGCGGGCTCCATCGTGGACCACCGCGAGTACGCCGCCGACAGCCTGCGCACCGACGGCAAGGCGGTCGGCTCCGGCCCGTACAAGCTGGAGTCGTACTCCGACGGCAAGGCGGTCTTCTCGGTCAACCACGAGTACCAGGGCACGGCCAAGGTGAAGAACGGCGGCGTCACGCTGAAGTTCTACAACGGCGACCGCAAGTCCCTCGCCGACGCCCTGAAGAAGGGCGACATCGACGTCGCCTACCGTGGCCTCGCCGCCGCCGACATCGCCGAGCTGAAGGAGTCGGCGACGGCCGACTCCAAGATCGAGGTCATCGAGGGCACCAGCGCCGAGGTCAAGCACCTCGTCTTCAACGTGAAGGACCCGGTCGTCGGCAAGCTCGGCGTCCGCAAGGCCATCGCGTACCTCGTCGACCGCGACGCCCTGGTGGAGGACGTCCACCGGGCCACCGCCACCTCGCTCTACTCGATCGTCCCGGCCGGCATCACCGGCCACAACACCGCCTTCTTCGACACCTACGGCGACCGGCCCCAGCCCGAGAAGGCCAAGCAGGCCCTGCGCTCCGCCGGCGTCGACGGCAAGGTCCAGCTCACCCTCTGGTCCACGCCCAGCCGCTACGGCCCGTCCACGGACGAGGAGTTGAAGGCGATCGCCAAGCAGCTCAACGCCAGCGGACTGTTCGACGTCACCGTGAAGTCCGTCGAGTACGCCCAGTACGAGAAGGACATCAAGGCCGGCAAGTACGGCGTGTACGTCAAGGGCTGGGTCCCCGACTACCCGGACCCGGACAACTTCACCTCGCCGTTCTTCGGCGAGGGCAACGTCCTCGAGAACAACTACGAGAACAAGCGGATCACCGGGACGATCATCCCCAAGACCGCGGCCGCCGCCGACCGCACGGCCACCGAGGAGGACTACGGCAAGCTCCAGGACCTCGTCGCCGAGGAGCTGCCGATCCTCCCGCTGTGGCAGGGCAAGCAGTACGCCGTCGCCCGCGACGGCATCACGGGCCTGGAGTGGACGCTGGACGCGTCGACCGTCTTCCGCTTCTGGGAGATCAAGAAGGCCTGACCGGCCCGACGGCCGGATACGGGGCGGGGTGCCTCCGGCGGACGCCGGGCACCCCGCCCCGTCGTCGTACCGACAGGCCGGGCCGGGCTGCTCGCCGGACCGGGCTACTGCTGCGCGCCGGGGCGCACCAGGCCGCTCTCGTACGCGTACACCGCCGCCTGCACCCGGTCGCGCAGGCCCAGCTTCGTCAGCACATGGCCCACGTGCGTCTTGACCGTCGTCTCGCTGACGAACAGATCCGCGGCGATCTCCGCGTTCGACAGCCCGCGCGCCACCAGCTTCAGCACCTCGACCTCGCGGTCGGTCAGCGTGTTCAGCGCGTCGGGCACCGGCTCCTCGCCCGAGGGCAGATGGCTCGCGTACTTGTCCAGCAGCCGGCGCGTGATGCTCGGCGCCAGCATCGCCTCGCCCGCCGCGACCACCCGGATCGCCTGCACCAGCTCATGGGCGGGCGCGTCCTTCAGCAGGAAGCCGCTCGCCCCCGCCCGCAGCGCCTCCACCACGTACTCGTCCAGGTCGAAGGTGGTCAGGACCAGCACCTTCGCCGGCCCGTCCCGCTCCGGCCCGGTGATCTGCCGGGTCGCCTCCACCCCGTCCATCCGGGGCATCCGGATGTCCATCAGCACCACATCGGGCTGCAGCGCCCGCACCTGGTCGAGGGCCTGGAGGCCGTCCCCGGCCTCCCCGACGACCGCGATGTCCTGCTCCGCCTCCAGAATCATCCGGAAACCGGTGCGCAACAGCGGCTGGTCGTCGACCAGTAGGACGCGGATGGCCACGAGTACTCCTTAAAGGCCGTCAAGGCTCGGCTGACCGGGCCCATTCTGCCCTGCCGCCTCCGGCGCGTCCGCCCGCTGCGCCGGGAGCACCGGCAGCGGGTACACCGGAGGCGTACCCCCGAACTCCGGGCAGAACGACCGGTGGTCGCACCAGCCGCACAGCTTCGTCGGCCGCGGCCGCCAGTCACCCGTCTCGGTCGCCCGGCGGATCGCATCCCACAGCGCCAGCAGCTTGCGCTCGACCCGCAGCAGGTCCGCCTCCACCGGGTCGTACGTCATCACATCGCCGCTGCCCAGGTACACCAACTGCAGCCGGCGCGGCACCACGCCCTTCAGCCGCCACACCACCAGGGCGTAGAACGTCATCTGGAACAGCGCCCCCTCGCTGTACTCCGGCCGCGGCGCCTTGCCCGTCTTGTAGTCGACGATCCGCACCTCACCCGAAGGAGCCACGTCGACCCGGTCGATCACCCCCCGCAGCCGGAGCCCCGACTCCAGCTCCGTCTCCACGAACAGCTCCCGCTCCGCGGGCTCCAGCCGCGTCGGGTCCTCCAGCGTGAACCACCGCTCGACCAGCTGCTCCGCCTCGGCCAGCCACCGCGTCAGCCGCTCGCCCTCGGCGTCCCCCTCGAACAGCTCCCCGAGCTCCGGCCGCGCCTCAAGCAGCCGCTCCCACTGCCCGGGCACCAGCGACCTCGCCCGCGGAGCCGTACGCTCCGCCGCCGGGGCGTCGAAGAGCCGCTCCAGCACCGCGTGCACCAGCGTGCCGCGGGTCGCCGCCTCGCTCGGCTTCTCGGGCAGCTTGTCGATCACCCGGAACCGGTACAGCAGCGGGCACTGCATGAAGTCGCTCGCCCGCGACGGCGACAGCGACGCGGGCGGCCGGGGACTCGCGGGGCCGTCGGGGCCCGGCGAGCCGGAAGGGCTCGTGGTCATGGTTGAGAACCCTACGGCCCGCCACTGACAACGAGCGGCATACCATCGACGCCAGACCGCCCGCCATTGCATGATCGTGAGTAGCTCATCACGCTACGCACCGAAGGGAACCCGTGAAAAAGGACGACGAGAGCGGCGAGACCCCCCGCCCGAGGTCCGACACGGCCGCAGCCGGCCCCGACACCGGCACACCGCGCGAACCCGGCGGTGGCATCCTCATGGGCCGCCTCTTCGGCGTGCCCGTGTACGTGGCCCCGAGCTGGTTCCTGGTGGCCGCCCTCATCACCTGGGTCTTCGGCGGCCAGCTCGACCGCGTCCTGCCCGAACTCGGCACCATGCGCTACCTGGTCTCCCTCTTCTTCGCGGTCGCCTTCTACGCCTCCGTACTCGTCCACGAACTGGCCCACACCCTCGCCGCGCTCCGCTTCAAACTGCCGGTGCGCCGCATCCAGCTCCAGTTCTTCGGCGGCGTCTCCGAGATCGAGAAGGAGTCCGAGACCCCCGGCCGCGAGTTCGTCCTCGCCTTCGTCGGCCCGCTGCTCTCCCTGGTCCTCGCGGGAGCCTTCTACGCCGCGCTGTACGCCGTCGAACCCGGCACCGTCCCCGGCGTCCTGCTCGCCGGGCTGATGATCTCCAACCTGCTCGTCGCCGCGTTCAACCTGCTGCCCGGCCTGCCGCTGGACGGCGGCCGCATGCTCCGCGCCGTCGTCTGGAAGATCACCGGCAGGCCCATGGCCGGCACCGTCGCCGCCGCCTGGGTGGGCCGCGCCCTCGCCGTCGCCGTCCTCATCGGCCTGCCGCTGCTCACCCACACCGGCGCACTCGGCGCCGCGGGCGGCGAGATCGGCGGCATGGAGACCGTCACCGACGCCCTCCTTGCCGCCATCCTCGCCGCGATCATCTGGACCGGCGCCGGCAACAGCCTGCGCATGGCCCGCCTGCGCGAGCACCTGCCCGACCTGCGCGCCCGCGCCCTCACCCGGCGTGCCGTCCCCGTCGAGTCCGACACCCCCCTCTCCGAGGCCCTGCGCCGCGCCAACGAAGCAGGCGCCCGCGCCCTGGTCGTCGTCGACGGCCACGGCGAGCCGACCGCCCTCGTCCGTGAGACGGCCATCGTCGGCGTCCCCCAGCACCGCCGCCCCTGGGTCGCGGTCAGCGGCCTCGCCCAGGAGCTCACCGACGGCATGCGCGTCCCCGCCGAGCTCGCCGGAGAGGCCCTCCTGGACCGGCTGCGGGCCACCCCCGCCAGCGAGTACCTCGTCGTCGAGGAGACCGGGGAGATCTACGGCGTCCTGTCCACGGCCGACGTCGAGCGGGCCTTCGTCCAGGCCATGGCACGGCCCGGTTCGTAGACCCCATACACTGGTCACATGTCCGAACCGACCGGTGCCGCCCGCCGTCGCGGGCCCTTCAAGGTCGGGGACCAGGTCCAGCTCACCGACCCCAAGGGACGCCACTACACGTTCACGCTCGAGGCCGGGAAGAACTTCCACACCCACAAGGGTTCCTTCCCGCACGACGAGCTGATCGGTGCTCCCGAGGGCAGTGTTGTCCGAACCACGGGAAACGTCGCCTACCTCGCGCTGCGCCCCCTGCTCCCCGACTACGTCCTGTCCATGCCCCGCGGCGCCGCCGTGGTCTACCCCAAGGACGCGGGGCAGATCCTGGCCTTCGCCGACATCTTCCCCGGCGCGCGCGTCGTCGAGGCGGGGGTGGGTTCCGGCTCGCTCAGCAGCTTCCTGCTGCGCGCCATCGGGGACAGCGGCATGCTGCACTCCTACGAGCGCCGCGAGGACTTCGCCGAGATCGCGAAGGCCAACGTCGAGCGCTACTTCGGTGGCCCGCACCCCGCCTGGCAGCTCACCGTCGGCGACCTCCAGGACAACCTGTCGGACTCCGACGTCGACCGCGTCATCCTGGACATGCTCGCCCCCTGGGAGTGCCTGGAGGCCGTCTCCAAGGCGCTCGTCCCCGGCGGCATCCTCTGCTGCTACGTGGCGACCACGACCCAGCTCGCGCGGACCGTCGAGTCCATCCGCGAGATCGGCTGCTACGCCGAGCCGCAGCCCTGGGAGTCGATGATCCGCAACTGGCACGTCGAGGGCCTGGCCGTCCGCCCCGACCACCGGATGATCGGCCACACCGGCTTCCTGGTCACCGCCCGCCGCCTCGCGGACGGCGTCGAGCCGCCGATGCGCCGCCGTCGCCCCGCCAAGGGCGCGTACGGCGACGACTACGAAGGCCCCAACAAGGGCTGACGCCCTGAGGCTGACGCCTCGACAACGCACGGGCGCCGCCCTCTAGTTCCCGCCACCGGCGCGGGAACTAGAGGGCGGCGCCTTCACGTTCACCCGGGCCGCGACCCCCCTGTTCCGCCTTCCTGTGACCTATGGCACGATGCAGGCCACCCCCACCGCACAGCCCACAGGAGGCACTCCGCGTGCAGCCCTCCGCCGCCCTGGACCTCGCGCACACCCACGCCCGCCCGGTGCACTGGCTCGCCACCGCCGCGGCGATGGCCGCGGTGGTCGCGGCCGCCGGACTGCTGCAACCCGGCGCCGCCACCGCCTCGCAGACCGGCGGCGCCGTCACCACCGCCGCGGCCCCGGCCGCCCCGGCGCCGGTCACCGCCCCGGACGCGAGAGCGGCGACGTACCCGCTGGAGTGCGGCGGAGCGCCCACCGCGGTGGCGAAGCGCGCATCGGGGGACCTCGACGGGGACGGGCGTCCCGAGACGGTCGCGGCCGTCCGCTGCGACGCCGGTTCCGGTACGCCGCCGAGCGGCCTCTACGTCCTCACGGCGGGGCGCGACGGCACCGGTGCGCGCGTGGTGGCCACCCTGGTGGAGCCCGCCGAGCGGCTCTCGGCGAGCGAGCTCGCCGTCCGTGACGGTGCCGTCACCGCGACGCTCATGGGGTACTCGTCGGCGGACGTGCCGCGCTGCTGCCCGGACCAGGTGGAGGCGGTCAAGTGGCGGTGGGCGGGTGGAAAGTTCGTCCGCTCCGAAGCCGCCGAACCGAGCGATATGTAGGGGTATGTCCGTGTCGACGCTGTCACTCAGCGTCGGGACCGTAGACCTCCACCTTGTCCGAAACGCGTCGGACATGGATGCAGTCGCCCGGACACTCCTTGGCCGAGTCCACCACGTCCCGCAGGAGCGGCAGCGGTACGGGCGTCGTGGCGCCCTTGTCCTGCAACAGCTCGTCGTCGGCGCTCTTGACGTACGCCAGGCCGTCGATGTCCAGTTCAAAGACCTCGGGGGCGTACTGCGCGCAGATCCCGTCGCCGGTGCAGAGGTCCTGGTCGATCCAGACCTCAAGGGCCTCGTCGGCGCCCGCGGTCGGAGCCTCGTGCTGCACGCAATTCCCCTAGCTTCGTTCGTCTAAGTCCGGCCACCCTCGACGGGTGTTGGCCCCTCCGACCATACAACCGCCCGCTTTCAGATGTTGATGGGTGGGTATCCCCCTGGCAGTGAGGGAGAGCGCAAGGGTGAAGATCGGACACACCTCGAGAGTCTTTGTGATCTAGGGGTTTCAATCACCACCCACCCAGGTAGGGTCAGGAAGCGTCCAGCTCCCCTTGGAGGAGGTGAGGACCGTGGCAGCCCACGACGACGACATCAACCGCGGCATCCGGCCGGGGCGGGGGTCTGAGGACCCAGCCGGCCAGGTCGCCTATCTCGAGCAGGAAATCGCCGTCCTGCGACGTAAGCTCGCCGACTCTCCGCGTCACACGAGGATTCTCGAAGAGCGGATCGTCGAGCTGCAGACCAATCTGGCCGGCGTGTCCGCTCAGAACGAGCGGCTCGCCAACACGCTCCGTGAGGCCCGCGATCAGATCGTGGCCCTCAAGGAGGAGGTCGACCGGCTCGCGCAGCCGCCGGCGGGCTTCGGTGTCTTCCTGCAGGCGAACGAGGACGGCACCTGCGACATCTTCACCGGGGGCCGCAAGCTCCGGGTGAACGTCAGCCCCAGCGTCGAGCTCGAAGAGCTCCGGCGCGGCCAGGAAGTAATGCTCAACGAAGCGCTCAACGTGGTCGAGGCCATGGAGTTCGAGCGCGCCGGGGACATCGTCACCCTCAAGGAGATCCTGGAGGACGGCGAGCGGGCCCTGGTGCTCGGGCACACCGACGAGGAGCGGGTGGTGAGGCTCGCCGAGCCGCTGCTGGACACCACCATCCGCCCCGGCGACGCCCTGCTGCTGGAACCCAGGTCCGGGTACGTGTACGAGGTCATCCCGAAGAGCGAGGTCGAGGAGCTCGTCCTCGAAGAGGTTCCGGACGTCGACTACACGAAGATCGGCGGTCTGGGCAACCAGATCGAGCTGATCCGCGACGCGGTCGAGCTGCCGTACCTCTACCCCGACCTCTTCCAGGAGCACGAACTGCGGCCGCCGAAGGGCATCCTGCTCTACGGACCGCCCGGCTGCGGCAAGACGCTGATCGCGAAGGCCGTCGCCAACTCCCTTGCCAAGAAGGTCGCCGAGGTGACCGGCCAGCCCGCGGGGAAGAGCTACTTCCTCAACATCAAGGGCCCCGAGCTCCTCAACAAGTACGTCGGCGAGACCGAGCGGCACATCCGCCTCGTCTTCCAGCGTGCCCGTGAGAAGGCGAGCGAGGGCACCCCCGTCATCGTCTTCTTCGACGAGATGGAGTCCCTCTTCCGCACCCGCGGATCCGGTGTCAGCTCGGACGTGGAGAACACCATCGTCCCCCAGCTGCTCGCCGAGATCGACGGTGTGGAGGGCCTGGAGAACGTCATCGTCATCGGCGCCTCCAACCGCGAGGACATGATCGACCCCGCCATCCTGCGGCCCGGCCGGCTCGATGTGAAGATCAAGATCGAGCGCCCGGACGCGGAGGCGGCCAAGGACATCTTCGCCAAGTACCTGACACCTTCGCTGCCGCTGCACGCCGACGACCTGGCCGAGCACAACGGCAGCAAGGAAGCCGCCGTCGACGCCATGATCCAGTCGGTCGTGGAGCAGATGTACGCGGAGTCCGAGGAGAACCGGTTCCTCGAGGTCACGTACGCGAACGGCGACAAGGAAGTCCTGTACTTCAAGGACTTCAACTCCGGAGCGATGATCCAGAACATCGTCGACCGGGCGAAGAAGATGGCCATCAAGGCATTCCTCGACCACAACCAGAAGGGTTTGCGGGTCTCCCACCTCCTCCAGGCGTGCGTGGACGAGTTCAAGGAGAACGAGGACCTGCCGAACACCACGAACCCGGACGACTGGGCTCGTATTTCCGGAAAGAAGGGCGAGCGGATCGTCTTCATCCGCACCCTCGTCACCGGAAAGCAGGGCGCGGACACCGGTCGCTCCATCGACACGGTGGCGAATACCGGCCAGTACCTGTAATCGCAAACCGGCTGCGGGTGTCCGTACCGGGCATCCGCAGCCGGTTGCTTTCCGTGATGAACAGATGAACGAATGAACGGCCACGGGGGCATCATTCCGACCACATCGCAGCAATGACGCAATGGATCTCCCCACCAGCGCGGAGGCGTTCTAGGCTCTTCCATACCGCCGGGTCGCGCAGTGCGGGGACGGGCACCGCATACGCATCGGGGTACCAGCGGTACTTGAGCGCCGTTTCCGAACGGGGACGCCGCCGGGCAAGGAGGGCCGCATGACTGTACGGCGAGTAATGGGCATCGAGACGGAGTACGGGATCTCCGTCCCTGGGCACCCGAACGCCAATGCCATGCTCACCTCGTCCCAGATCGTCAACGCCTACGCGGCGGCGATGCACCGGGCGCGCCGCGCCCGCTGGGACTTCGAGGAGGAGAACCCGCTGCGGGACGCCCGCGGCTTCGACCTCGCCCGCGAGGCCGCCGACTCCAGCCAGCTCACCGACGAGGACATCGGCCTGGCCAACGTGATCCTCACCAACGGCGCCCGGCTCTACGTGGACCACGCCCACCCGGAGTACAGCGCCCCGGAGGTCACCAATCCGCGCGACGCCGTCCTGTGGGACAAGGCGGGCGAGCGGATCATGGCCGAGGCCGCCGAGCGGGCGGCCCAGCTGCCCGGCGCCCAGCCGATCCACCTCTACAAGAACAACACCGACAACAAGGGCGCGTCCTACGGCACGCACGAGAACTACCTGATGAAGCGGGAGACCCCCTTCTCGGACATCGTGCGCCACCTGACGCCGTTCTTCGTCTCCCGGCAGGTCGTCACCGGCGCCGGCCGGGTCGGCATCGGCCAGGACGGCCACGAGCACGGCTTCCAGATCAGCCAGCGCGCGGACTACTTCGAGGTCGAGGTCGGCCTGGAGACCACGCTCAAGCGGCCCATCATCAACACCCGCGACGAGCCGCACGCCGACGCCGAGAAGTACCGCCGGCTCCATGTGATCATCGGCGACGCGAACCTGTCGGAGATCTCGACGTACCTCAAGCTGGGCACGACCTCCTTGGTCCTGTCCATGATCGAGGAGGGCTTCATCACGGTCGACCTCGCCGTCGACCAGCCGGTGCGCACTCTCCACCAGGTTTCGCACGACCCCTCCCTGAAGCGCCTGATCACGCTGCGTAACGGTCGGACGCTGACCGCCGTGCAGCTGCAGATGGAGTACTTCGAGCTGGCCCGCAAGTACGTGGAGGAACGGTTCGGGGCCGACGCCGACGAGCAGACCAAGGACGTCCTGTCCCGGTGGGAGGACACCCTCAACCGGCTCGAAAACGACCCGATGAGCCTCTCCGGCGAGCTCGACTGGATCGCGAAGCGCGAGCTCATGGAGGGTTACCGGCGCCGGGACGACCTCGACTGGGACGCCGCCCGGCTCCACCTGGTGGACCTCCAGTACGCCGACGTGCGGCCCGACAAGGGTCTGTACAACCGTCTGGTGGCCCGCGGGAAGATGAAGCGCCTCCTGGACGAGGAGGCGGTCCAGCGGGCCCAGAGCAAGCCCCCGGAGGACACCAGGGCCTACTTCCGCGGCCGGTGCCTGGAGCAGTACGCGGACGACGTCGCGGCGGCCTCGTGGGACTCGGTCATCTTCGACCTGCCCGGCCGCGACTCCCTGCAGCGGGTGCCCACCCTGGAACCGTTGCGCGGTACACGCAATCACGTGAAGGCGCTGCTGGACCGCTGCCGCACGGCCGAGGAGCTGGTCCGCGTCCTGTCCGGCGGCTGAGACCACGGGACCAGTCGTTCGAAAAGAGCTTCGGCCGGCGATCTTCCGGGAATCATGGTGATGGGCCCCGGACGTTGAGGAAAGTGCAGGGCCGATGTCAGACCGTCCTTGTAGGGTCTGATCTTGAGAGACCGAACCAAGCGGGCAAACCGAGCGGGGTGAGGGATATGGCGACCAAGGACACCGGCGGCGGGCAGCAGAAGGCGACGCGCTCCACGGAGGAGGTCGAGGAGCAGGCCCCGGAGGCGCAGGCTTCCGAGGACCTCAAGGAGCGCCAGGAGAAGCTGTCGGACGACGTCGACTCCGTGCTGGACGAAATCGATGACGTGCTCGAAGAGAACGCAGAGGATTTCGTGAGGTCATTCGTGCAAAAGGGCGGGCAGTAGGGGTCGTTGTCCGTTTCCGGGCCGTCGGTGGAGGAGCTCCGGCAAGAGCTTCGATCCCGACGGCACCGGGGCGGATGACCGGCGACGGCACGGGTAAGGTCCGTGCACAGCACGCATGATCGGCCCGACCGCCGCAGCGGCGGGCCGCCGCCTCATTTCGGAAGGAATCGCGTGGAAGCCAACCCTCGTAGCACCGGGCGTCTGCCGGCAGCCTTCCTGACGCCCGGCTCGTCCTCCTTCATGGACTTCCTGGCCGACCACTCGCCGGAGCTGCTGCCGGGCAACCGGACGCTGCCGCCCCTGCAGGGCGCCATCGAGGCCCCGCACGGGACCACCATCGTCGCCGCAACGTTCCCCGGCGGCGTCGTCCTCGCCGGTGACCGGCGGGCCACCATGGGCAACATGATCGCCCAGCGCGACATCGAGAAGGTCTTCCCGGCCGACGAGTACTCGGCCGTGGGCATCGCCGGCACCGCCGGTCTCGCCGTGGAGATGGTCAAGCTCTTCCAGCTGGAGCTGGAGCACTTCGAGAAGGTGGAGGGCACCCAGCTCTCCCTGGAGGGCAAGGCCAACCGCCTCTCGACGATGATCCGCAGCAATCTGGGCATGGCCATGCAGGGCCTGGCCGTCGTCCCGCTCTTCGCCGGCTGGGACGTCGAGCGCGAGAAGGGCCGGATCTTCTCGTACGACGTGACGGGCGGCCGCTCCGAGGAGCACGGTTTCGCGGCCACCGGCTCCGGTTCGATCTTCGCGCGGGGCTCCATGAAGAAGCTCTACCGCGAGGACCTCACCGAGCAGCAGGCGGTCACCCTCGTCGTGCAGGCGCTGTACGACGCGGCGGACGACGACTCGGCGACCGGCGGTCCCGACGTGGCGCGCCGGATCTTCCCGGTCCTCACCGTCATCACGGACGAGGGCTTCCGGCGGCTCACCGAGGCCGAGGCCTCCGAGATCTCCCGCTCCGTGCTGGAGCGCCGCCTCGAACAGCCCGACGGACCGCGCGCCGCGCTGCTCTGATGAACCCGCCACTGAAGAAAGGGACGGATAGCCGGTGACGACGCCGTTCTATGTCTCGCCCGCCCAGGCCATGCAGGACCGGGCGGAATACGCCCGCAAGGGCATCGCCCGTGGACGCAGCCTGGTTGTGCTGCAGTACGCCGACGGCATCGTCTTCGTCGGTGAGAACCCGTCCCGAGCCCTGCACAAGTTCAGCGAGATCTACGACAGGATCGCCTTCGCCGCCGCCGGCAAGTACAACGAGTACGAGAACCTGCGGATCGGCGGTGTGCGCTACGCCGACCTGCGCGGCTACACCTACGACCGGGACGACGTCACGGCCCGCGGGCTCGCCAACGTCTACGCCCAGACGCTCGGCACCATCTTCTCCAGTGCCGGCGAGAAGCCGTACGAGGTGGAGCTGGTCGTCGCCGAGGTCGGCACCTCGCCCGAGGGCGACCAGATCTACCGTCTGCCCCACGACGGGTCGATCGTCGACGAGCACGGCTCGGTCGCGGTCGGCGGCAACGCCGAGCAGATCAGCAGCTTCCTCGACCAGCGGCACCGCGACGGGATGTCGCTCGCCGAGGCGCTGAAGCTCGCCGTGCAGGCGCTGTCCCGGGACACCAACGGCAGCGAGCGGGAGATCCCCGCGGAGCGGCTGGAGGTGGCGGTCCTGGACCGCACGCGACCGCAGCAGCGCAAGTTCAAGCGGATCGTCGGCCGCCAGCTGGTCCGCCTGCTGGAGGCGGACGGCGCGGCCTCGACCCCGACGAACGCCCCCTCGGACGAGGCGGAGGAGGAGTAGCCGCCCCCGGACTCAGGGGCTCCGAACGCCGCTGATGCCCCGGTCCGCCGCCAGGCGGGGCCGGGGCGTCGCCGTGCCGGTCCGCCGCCAGGGACGCCGGGCTACGCCGGCCGCGGGCTATGCCGGTGTGGGCCACGCCGGCCGCGGGCTATGCCGGTGCCGGGCCCGAGGAGCCGCGGGGGACCAGGGCCACCGGGAGGTCGCCGTGCTCCGGGGGCCGGCCCGTCAGCACCGCCAGCAGCGCCGCCATGCCGCGCTCGCCGATGCGCTCGGCCGGCAGCCGCACCGTCGTGAGCTCGGGCTCCACCGCGGTCGCCAGCGCCAGGTCGTCGAAGCCGGTGACCGACACGTCCTCGGGCACCCGCAGCCCCAGGCGCCGTACCGCCTTGCAGGCGCCCGCCGCCAGGATGTCGTCGTCGCACACGACGGCCGTCGGACGCGCGCCGGGCCCGCTCAGCGCACGCTCGGCCGCCTCCCGGCCGCCCGCCACGCTCAGCGGCGCCGCGACGGTACGGACCTCGACGCCGGGCACCTCGCGCAGGTACGCGTCCAGGGCCCGGGCGCGTACGTCGAAGGTCCAGGACGGCACCGCCGACGACAGGTGCAGGAAGCGGCGGTGGCCCAGGCCCAGCAGGTGGGCCAGCACCTGCCGCATGCCGTCGGCGACGTCGAGGTTCACATGGGCGGCCGCGCCCGGATCGGCCGGGTCGCTGTCGAGCATCACCAGCGGCAGGTCCGTGCCCCGGATCGCCCGCAGCGCGTCGGCGGCCATCGACGAGGCGATGACCCCGTCCAGCGCGGCGCGCGCCGAGGCGAACGGGTCCCGCGCCGGACCGACGCCCTCGGGCGAGGGGTACAGGACCACGCCGAAGTCGTGTTCGGCGGCGACCGTGGCAGCGCCCGTGTAGACGCGGGCGAAGAACTCGTTCGTGAGCGCCGGGACCACCAGCAGCGCCGTGCGCGTACGGCCGAGGCGCAGGCTGCGGGCCGCGAGGTTGGGCCGGTAGCCCAGCTCGTCCGCCGCGTCCCGCACCACGGCGGCGGTCCGCTCCGAGACCCGCCCGCGCCACTTGTCGCCGAGCACCAGGGACACGGTGGCCTGCGACACCCCGGCCGCGCGGGCCACGTCCCGGCTGGTGGGCGGGGCCGCGGCCCTGGGGGCCGGGTCCGGGTCCGGGTGGTGCACGCGCGCCTCCGCGTCTCGACGATCACTGGCCGCGGGGTGGACCCGCGGAATGCCGTCATGGTACGTATGACGCAGGACGTTATACGTAAAACCTCGGCGTGATCGCCGGGGGAGAGGGGCAGTACATGGCCGCCACGGCCGGCGGATACGCCGACATACTCCGGGCACCCCACGCCCTCCGGCTGCTCGTCGGCACCCTCGTCGGGCGGCTGCCCAACGGCACCGGACCCATCGCGATCATGGTCTTCACCCGGGCCGAGGGCGGCAGCTACAGCCTCGCCGGCGCCCTCGCCGGCGTGTACGGCCTCGCCAACGCCATCGGCCAGCCCGTCCTCGGCCGCGCCGTCGACCTGTACGGCCAGCCCCGCGTGCAGCTGCCCGCCGCCGTCGTCTCCGCGCTCGGCATGGCGCTGCTCGTCCTCACCGGAACGGAGCCGCTGCCGCTGACGTACGCGGCCGTCGCCGTCGCCGGGCTGTTCACCCCGCCGCTGGAAGGCGGACTGCGCGCCCTGTGGCCGAGCGTGCTGGGCCGCGAGGACCGGGTCCACCGGGCGTACGCCATGGACGCGGTCGCCCAGGAAGTCATGTTCACCGTCGGCCCGTTGCTGGTCACGCTGCTCGTCGCGGTCTGGTCGCCGTCCGCCGCGCTGCTGGTCATCAACGTGCTCGGCGTCCTCGGCGCCCTCTCCGTCGTCGTCTCCGAGCCGTCCCGCACCTGGCGCTCCGCGCCCCGCGACGCGCACTGGCTGGGCGCCCTGCGCTCGCCGGGGCTGCTCGCCCTGCTCGGCTCCTTCTTCTTCGTCGGCCTCGCCCTCGGCTCCATCACGGTCGCGGCGTACGCGTACGCCGAGGACCACGGCAGCGAGTCCGTGTACGGCTGGCTGATGGCCGCCCTCGGACTCGGCGCCCTCATCGGCGGCGGCCTGTACGGCGCCCGCCAGTGGGCCGGCGCCCCCGAGCGGCGGCTGCGCGCGCTCGTCGCCCTGCTGGCCCTCGGCTATCTGCCGCTGGTGCTCACCCCCGGGGTCGTCCCCATGACGGCCCTGGCGGCCGTCTCCGGTGTCTTCCTGGCGCCCGCCATCGCCTGCGCCTTCATCGTCGTCGACCGGCACGCGCCGCGCGGCACGGTCACCGAGGCGTTCTCCTGGCTGGTCACCACCTTCGGCGTGGGCGCCGCGGCGGGAACGGCCGTGGCCGGTCCGGCAGTAGAGCTGGCCGGCACCGCCGCGAGTTTCGCCGTCGCGGGCGCCGCCGGATTCGCCGCCCTGCTGGTCCTGCTGGCCACCCAGCGGGCGCTGGCAGTTCCGCTGCGTACGGCACAACCCGCCGACGATGTCGTGGCGACATCGGAAAATGATCGAAACGGTGCAGTCGAACCCGGTTTCAGCACGGGCCATCAGGCGTAATGTTCCCTCATGGACCGCCGCATTTTCGGGCTGGAGAACGAGTACGGCGTCACGTGCACGTTCAGGGGACAGCGCCGACTGTCTCCTGACGAAGTGGCGCGCTACCTCTTCCGCCGTGTCGTGTCATGGGGCCGCAGCAGCAACGTCTTCCTGCGGAACGGCGCCCGCCTCTACCTCGACGTGGGATCGCATCCGGAATACGCAACGCCCGAATGCGACAACGTGACCGAACTGGTCACCCACGACAAGGCCGGCGAGCGCATTCTGGAAGGCCTGCTCGTCGACGCAGAACGCCGTCTGCACGAGGAGGGAATCGCGGGCGACGTCTATCTCTTCAAGAACAACACCGACTCGGCGGGAAACTCCTACGGCTGCCACGAGAACTATCTCGTCGCCCGCCACGGAGAGTTCTCCCGGCTCGCGGACATCCTCATCCCGTTCCTGGTGACCAGGCAGCTGCTCTGCGGCGCCGGAAAGGTGCTGCAGACCCCGCGCGGCGCCGTGTACTGCGTCAGCCAGCGCGCCGAGCACATCTGGGAGGGCGTCAGCTCCGCCACGACCCGCTCCCGGCCCATCATCAACACCCGCGACGAACCGCACGCCGACGCCGAGCGCTACCGCCGCCTCCACGTCATCGTCGGCGACTCGAACATGTCCGAGACGACCATGCTGCTCAAGGTCGGCGCCACCGACCTCGTCCTGCGCATGATCGAGGCGGGCACGGTCATGCGCGACCTCACCCTGGAGAACCCGATCCGGGCCATCCGCGAGGTCAGCCACGACATCACCGGACAGCGCAAGGTGCGCCTCGCCAGCGGGCGGGAGGCCTCCGCCCTGGAGGTCCAGCGCGAGTACTACGACAAGGCCGTCGACTTCGTCGACCGGCGCGGCATCCGCACCGGTACGGTCGCCCAGGTCCTGGAGCTGTGGGGCCGCACGCTCGACGCCATCGAGCAGGAGGACCTGGACCGGATCGACACCGAGATCGACTGGGTCATGAAGTACAAGCTGCTCGAGCGCTACCGGGCCAAGCACAACATGACCATGTCGCACCCGCGGGTCGCCCAGATAGACCTCGCGTACCACGACATCCACCGTCGGCGCGGGCTCTACTACCTGCTGGAGAAGAACGGACAGGCCGCCCGGATCTGCAACGACGTGAAGATCTTCGAGGGCAAGTCCGTGCCCCCGCAGACCACCCGCGCCCGGCTGCGCGGCGACTTCATCCGCCGCGCCCAGGAGCAGCGCCGGGACTTCACGGTCGACTGGGTGCACCTGAAGCTCAATGACCAGGCGCAGCGCACGGTGCTGTGCAAGGACCCCTTCCGGTCGGTCGACGACCGGGTGGAGAAGCTGATCGCCGGGATGTGACCGCCGGAATGTGATCCGGATCTCCTGGGAGGTGAAAGGGCCCCGCACGTTTCTCGTGCGGGGCCGTTTCGCGGCCTAGGGGGTGTCTTGTCGATCGGGCCGGATCAGGGAGCGGGGTCTGGTGCGTGTGATCGCAAGGCGGAGGAGGGAGCCACTGCGGAGCATTGGCGACCGACGACAACGTGGCGAGCGCGCGTGCCAGGCGTCGCGAGCCCGGCCAGATCGGCAAGACACCCCCTAGAGTGGCGGACGACCACTGTGCCGTCTGAGATCTGAGGAACACGTGCGCCGACTTGCCGGCCTACTCGTCGTCCCCCTGCTGCTGCTGTCCACGGCGGCGTGCGGCGACGACAAGGGCTCCACCGCCTCCGACACCGCCTCTACCGCCTCGATGAAGAACGGTCTCCCGGCGATCACCGCGGGAGCGAAGTTCGGGGAGAAGCCCACCCTTGCCAAGGGCGAGGGCGCCCCGCCCAAGGAGCTCAAGGTCGAGGTCCTCAGCGAGGGCAAGGGCCAGAAGCTCAAGAAGGGCGACCAGGCCCAGGTGCACTACCTCGGGCAGACCTGGGACTCCGACAAGCCCTTCGACAACAGCTTCGACCGCGGCGAGCCCTTCTCCGTGTCCATCGGCGGCGGTGGCGTCATCGAGGGCTGGCAGAAGGCCCTGGACGGCCAGAAGGTCGGCAGCCGCCTGGAGGTGTCGATCCCGCCGGAGCTCGGTTACGGCGCGCAGGGCCAGGGCGACATCAAGCCGAACTCCACCCTCGTCTTCGTCATGGACATCGTGAAGGCCAAGACCTTCATGTCCTCCGCCAAGGGCACCGAGGTCGCGCAGGACAACATCGACCTGCCCAAGGTCGGCACCAACACCGACGGCAAGGCCCCGTCGGTCGACGTGCCGAAGAAGGCCGCGCCGAAGAAGCTGGTCTCGAACTACGTCATCGAGGGCACCGGCCCGGCCGTCAAGCCGAGCGACACGGTCGCCGTGCAGTACAAGGGTGTCCTGTGGGACGGCGGCAAGGAGTTCGACAACAGCTTCTCGAAGGGCGGCCCCGTCACCTTCCCGCTGGCCAACGTGATCCCCGGCTGGTCCGAGGGCCTGGCGGGCAAGAAGGTCGGCAGCCGCGTGCTCCTCGTCGTACCGCCGGACAAGGCGTACGGCGACCAGGGCCAGGGGCCGATCCCGCCCAAGGCGACGCTGGTGTTCGCGGTGGACATCCTCGGAGTCGCGTAGCGGACGTCTGTAAGACTGGCCCTTTGCACATCGCACACCAAGGAGCATGTTTCCCGTGAGCAACGACAAGCCCGAGGTCGACTTCCCGGGCGGCGAGCCGCCGGCCGACCTTGAGATCAAGGACGTCTGGGAGGGCGACGGCGAGGTCGCCCAGGCCGGCCAGTTCGTCAAGGTCCACTACGTGGGTGTCGCCTTCTCCACCGGCGAGGAGTTCGACGCCTCCTGGAACCGCGGCACCCCGCTGGAGTTCAAGCTCGGTGTCGGCCAGGTCATCGAGGGCTGGGACAAGGGCGTGCAGGGCATGAAGGTCGGCGGCCGCCGCCAGCTGGTCATCCCCCCGCACCTCGCGTACGGCGACCGCGGCGCCGGTTCCGCCATCGCCCCGGGCGAGACCCTGATCTTCGTCTGCGACCTGGTGGCCGTCCGCTAGGGCTGACACCCGCGGCCGTTTCCCGGCCGTACCGGTCGTACCGGTCGTTCGAGGCCCATGCCGTTCCGCGGCATGGGCCTCGGCTTTTGCCACGACACCCCGGGGCGGTACCGTCATCCGGCGAGAGTGTCTCCACGAGCAGAGGTGGGTGCAGGGCGTCGATGGCGATTGCCAAGGCCGAGCGGCTGATGAATCTGGCGCTGTGCCTGCTCGGGACCCGCCGTCCGCTGAGCAAGCGGGAGCTGCGCGGCTCCATCGAGGCGTACCTGGAAGCCGGCTCCGACGAATCCTTCAACCGCATGTTCGAGCGCGACAAGGACGACCTGCGCGAACTGGGCCTGGTCATCGAGACCGTGGAGAACCTCGACGGCGAGACCGGCTACCTCGCCCGCCGCGACTCCAACCGCCTGCCGCCCGTCCAGCTGGACGCCGAGGAGGCCGCCGCGCTCGGCCTCGCCGCCAAGGTGTGGCAGCAGGCCCGCCTCGCCGGCGCCGCCAGCGGCGCCCTGCAGAAGCTGCGCGCCGCGGGCATGCCCGAGGCCGAGGACGCCTTCGACGACCGGCACAGCGCGCTCGAACCGCGCATCCCGGTCCACGAGGCCGCCTTCGAACCGCTCATGCTGGCCTGCCGGGACCGCCGCCCCGTCGTCTTCCAGTACCGCAAGGCCAACGCCGCCCGCCCGGAGACCCGCCAGGTCGAGCCGTGGTCGCTGGAGTGCTGGCGCGGCCACTGGTACCTGGCCGGCTGGGACCGCGAGCGCGGCGCCGGGCGCGTCTTCCGCCTCTCCCGGATCACCGGCACGGTCCGCTCCCGGGCCGGCGCCTTCACCGCGCCCGTCCCGGACGTCTCGACCGTCCGGGAGACCGTCGAGCGGTGGGCGGGGGAGAGCGCGACCCGCTCCGCGCGGATCCGGCTGCGCGCCGACTGCGGCTACCCACTGCGCGCCCGCGCCCTGTCCGTAACGGTGCTGGGCGACGGCTGGGACGAGCTGGAGATCCCGTACGGGCACGGCCTGGACGCCTGGCTCGTCGAGTTCGGGCCGGACGTCGTCGTACTGGAACCGGCCGATCTGCGGGCCGACGTGGTGGACCGGCTGCGCGCCGTGGCCAAGGGCTGAGGGGACGTACGAAACGATGGCCACGAACGCGATCGACCAGACCCGGCGGATGCTGTCCCTGGTGACGTACCTGCGTGAGCGCCCCGGCGCGCACGTCGGCGACGTCGCCCGGGCCTTCGGGATCACCGAGGACGAGCTGATCTCCGACCTCGACGTGCTGCCCATGTGCGGGACCAGCTTCCGCGGCGGCGACCTGCTGGACATCGACACCGACGGCGAGCGGATCTGGTGGCACAACCCGGCCGCCCTCGCCGCCGAGGCCGCCGAGCCGCTGCGGCTCGCCGCCGACGAGGCCACCGCACTGCTGGTCGCCGCGCGGGCCGTCGCCACCCTGCCGGGGCTGCGCGAGGGCGACCGCGAGGCGCTGCTGCGCGCCACCGCGAAGCTGGAGGCCGCGGCCGGTGAGGCGGCGGGCGCGAGCTCCCGCCTCTCGGTGACCTTCGAGTCCGAGGGCGGCGTCTTCGCCGAGGTCGACCGCGCCATCTCGGAGCGGCGCCGGCTGTGGGTGCGGTACTACTCGCCCGCGCGCGACGAGCTCACCGAGCGCGAGGTCGACCCGATCCGCCTCTTCGCCGTCGGCCATACGTACATGGAGGCGTGGTGCCGCCTCTCCGAGGCGCGGCGCACCTTCCGGCTCGACCGGGTGGCCGAGATCCGGATCCTCGACGAGCCGTCGGCGCCGCCGGAGATAGAGCTGCGCGACCTGTCCGAAGGGCTCGTCCAGCCGTCGGCCGACGACCCCGAGGTCGTGATCGAGGTGGGCCCCGGCGGCCGCTGGGTCGCCGAGTACTACCCGCACGACAGCGCCGAGGAGCTGCCCGACGGCGGTCTGCGCGTCACCGTGCGCACGCCCGACCCGGCGTCGCTGCGGCGGCTCGCGCTGCGGCTGGGGCGCGACGGGCGGATCGTCTCGCCGCCGGAGCTGGCCGAGAGCGCGCGGCGGGCGGCGGCCGAGGCGCTGGCCGCGTACGACGGCGTCTGACGGCGTCTGACGGCGTACGACGGCGTCAGACGGGCCCGACGGCGTCAGACGGCGACGGTCGTCAGGGGCGACCGCGAAGAACCGGCCATGTGGGGGCCGACGAGTGGATGAAAAGTCGAGGGAATTGAGCGATATGTCCGCGACGCCCGGAACCGGGACCGGTGTCGGAATCGGAAGCGGAAGCACCGCGGGTGCCGGTGCCGGCACCCGTGCCGGTGTCGGGGCCGGAGCCGCCGCCGGAACCGGAACCCTACCCCCGTCCCTCGCGCCGGTCCTCTTCAAGGCCGCCTGCTCCGAATGCCACGCACGCTGCGAGCTCTCCGCCGGCTGCCTCCGGCTCGCCATCGGCGCCAGCCGGCGTACCACCTTCTACTCCTTCACCTGCCCCGCGTGCGGCTCCGCCGTCCGCAAACCGGCCGGCGCACGCATCGTCGAGCTCCTCACCGGGGGCGGCGTGCGGACGCTGCGCCTCCACTCCACCGTCTGACGAGGTCTAGGCTCTGCGCATGTTCTGGCCCATGCTCGCCATCGCCCTCGGTTTCCTCGGTATCGCCGTCCTCGGCGTCCTGGGCATCCGGGTGTTCATCGAGGCCCAGCGCCTCGGACGTCAAGTGACGCACACCACACAGCGGATCAACCGCGCGGCCGAGGACCTGGAACGCGCGGCCACCGATCTGGCCCGTACGGGGGAGACGCTGCGGTGACGCGATAGCGCACGCGGCCTCCTCCCGTCCACTCCCGGCAGGTACGCTGCTGGTTGCGTGGGTTTCGCTGAAATCCGCCGCAAACGGGAGTACGCACAGGGATTGCCGGGCGTTTACCCGTGCGCGTTACGATCCTGACGGCCGTTGGCTCGGACACCAGTCCGGTGCACCGGCCGGGAGCCCGCCCCAAGCCGCCTCGGTGAGAAGGTAGACAACAGTTATGTTCCGACAGATCGGCCCTCTTGAGATCACTCTCATCGTCCTGGCCATCGTCCTCCTCTTCGGCGCCAAGAAGCTCCCGGAGATGGCCCGTTCGCTCGGCAAGTCCGCCCGCATCCTGAAGAGCGAGGCCAAGGCCATGAAGTCGGACGGGCAGCAGCCGGCCCCGGCCGACCCGCCGGCCGAGCAGCCCCCGGCCCAGCGCACCATCAAGGCGGCGCCCGGCGACGTGACCAGCGCCCGCCCCGTCACCGAGCCGTCCGACACCACCCAGCGCTGACCCAAGGCCGACCGCCGAGCGGACGGCCTGCCGCACGAGATGAGGACGTGGGTTGCTCAAGCCTGCCCGCAGTAAGAAGGAGAAGGACCCCGAGGGCCGGATGCCGCTCGCGGACCACCTGCGCGAGCTCCGCAACCGGCTCGCGAAGGCCATGCTGGCGATCATCATCACGTCCATCGCCGCGGCGTTCTACAGCCAGGAGTTGATGGACTTCCTCTCGTCACCGGTCGAGCGGTGCCCGAAGGGAGTCATGGAGACCGGTGGCAAGTGCGCCACCATCGTCTACAACGACCTGCTGTCCCCGTTCACGACCACGGTCAAGGTCGTCCTGATGGCGGGCATCGTCCTGTCGTGCCCCGTCTGGCTCTACCAACTGTGGGCCTTCGTCGCGCCCGGCCTCCACAAGAGCGAGAAGAAGTACACGTACTACTTCGCCGCCGCCGCGGTCCCGCTCTTCGCCGCCGGCGTCTACGTCGCGTACCTGATCATGCCGGTGAGCATGAGCGTGCTGCTCAGCATCACGCCGGACCCCGCGGCCAACCTGCTCGAAGTCGACAAGATCCTGGACTTCACGGTCCGGATGGTCCTCATCTTCGGCTTCTCCTTCGAGCTGCCGGTGCTGCTGATCATGCTCAACGCCGCCGGGATCGTCACCGGACGGCGCATGGCCGGCTGGTGGCGCGGTGTGATCATGGGCATCTTCGTCTTCGGCGCGATCGCCACCCCGTCCACGGACCCGCTCGGCATGATCGCCCTCTCCGGGCCCATCATCCTGCTGTACTTCCTGGCCGTCGGCATCGCCCTCCTCAACGACAAGCGGCGACGGCGGAACGACCCGGACGCCGAGCTGGACGACGACGAGGCCGCTCCCGTCGACCTCACCCCCGCCCCGATCGGCGAGGTGGAGGCCGTGCCGTCCGCGCGCGCCGCGCTGCCCGAGCAGGCCACCGGAGACGCCGGCGCGTCCCGTCCGCAGCGGCTGAACGGCTACGACGACATCACCTGAGGCCCGGTCACGTACCGCCTCCGGCCCGCTGCGGACCGTGGTGTCGTGCACGGCGGATTAAAGATCGAGCTGACTGTCAGTGGTGGCGGGTACGCTCGATAACAAGATGACCCAAGAAGACCTCACACCCGCGGAGGCGTACGCGGCGGCCCGGCGCCGCGCCGCCGAGCAGGCGACCGCGCTCGCTCCCTTCCGGGACCTGTACGACTTCGAGCTGGACCCGTTCCAGATCGAGGCCTGCCGTGCCCTGGAGGCAGGCAAGGGCGTACTCGTCGCGGCCCCCACCGGCTCCGGCAAGACCATCGTCGGTGAGTTCGCCGTGCACCTCGCCCTGGAGCAGGGGCGCAAGTGCTTCTACACCACGCCCATCAAGGCGCTGTCCAACCAGAAGTACGCCGACCTGGTCAAACGCTACGGGCCGGAGAAGGTCGGCCTGCTGACCGGCGACAACAGCGTCAACTCCGAGGCACCGGTGGTCGTCATGACCACCGAGGTCCTGCGGAACATGCTGTACGCGGGCTCCCAGTCGCTGCGCGGCCTCGGCTACGTGGTCATGGACGAGGTGCACTACCTCTCCGACCGGTTCCGCGGTGCCGTGTGGGAGGAAGTGATCATCCACCTCCCCGAGTCGGTGACGCTGGTGTCGCTCTCGGCGACCGTGTCCAACGCCGAGGAGTTCGGCGACTGGCTGGACACCGTCCGCGGCGACACCGAGGTGATCGTCTCCGAGAGCCGCCCCGTCCCCCTGTGGCAGCACGTGCTGGCCGGGCGCCGGATGTACGACCTCTTCGAGGAGGAGACCGACCACGGCGGCCGCGGCTCCGCGCGGCGCGAGGTCAACCCCGACCTGCTGCGCCTGGCCCGCATGGAGAACTCCCGCCCGTTCAACGGCCGTGACCGGCGGCGCGGCAGGATGAGCGAGGCCGACCGGGAGCGCGAGCGGCGCCAGCGCTCCCGGATCTGGACACCCGGACGCCCCGAGGTGATCGAGCGGCTCGACGCCGAAGGGCTGCTGCCCGCCATCACCTTCATCTTCAGCCGGGCCGGCTGCGAGGCCGCCGTACAGCAGTGCCTGTACGCCGGGCTGCGGCTCAACGACGAGGAGTCGCGCCGGCGGGTGCGGGAGATCGTCGAGGAGCGCACCGAGTCCATCCCTACGGAGGACCTGCACGTCCTCGGGTACTACGAATGGCTCGAGGGCCTGGAGCGGGGCATCGCCGCACACCACGCCGGCATGCTGCCGACCTTCAAGGAGGTCGTCGAGGAGCTCTTCGTGCGGGGCCTGGTCAAGGCGGTGTTCGCCACCGAGACCCTCGCCCTGGGCATCAACATGCCCGCGCGGTCGGTGGTGCTGGAGAAGCTCGTCAAGTGGAACGGCGAACAGCACGCCGACATCACCCCGGGCGAGTACACCCAGCTGACCGGGCGCGCCGGGCGGCGCGGCATCGACATCGAGGGCCACGCCGTCGTGCTCTGGCAGCGCGGCATGGACCCGGAGTACCTCGCGGGCCTCGCCGGCACGCGCACCTACCCCCTGCGCTCCAGCTTCAAGCCGTCGTACAACATGGCGGTGAACCTGGTCGACCAGTTCGGGCGGCACCGCTCGCGCGAGCTGCTGGAGACGTCGTTCGCGCAGTTCCAGGCGGACAAGTCGGTGGTCGGCATCTCCCGGCAGGTCCAGCGCAACGAGGAGGGGCTCGAGGGCTACCGCGAGGGCATGACCTGCCACCTCGGCGACTTCGAGGAGTACGCGCGGCTGCGCCGCGAGCTCAAGGAGCGCGAGACCGAACTGGCCAAGCAGGGCGCGGCGCAGCGGCGTGCGGCGGCCGCCTCCTCGCTGGAGAAGCTCAAGCCCGGTGACGTCATCCACGTGCCGACCGGCAAGTTCGCCGGCCTGGCGCTGGTCCTGGACCCCGGCCTGCCGGCCGGCCGGTCCAACGGGCACCGCGGCTTCGAGCACGCCGACGGGCCCCGCCCGCTGGTGCTCACCGCCGAACGGCAGGTCAAGCGGCTCGCCGCCATCGACTTCCCGGTGCCGGTGGAGCCCCTGGAGCGGATGCGCATCCCGCGCACCTTCAACCCCCGCTCCCCGCAGTCGCGGCGCGACCTCGCGTCCGCGCTGCGCACCAAGGCCGGGCACATCGTCCCCGACCGGCACCGCAAGCAGCGCTCCGCGGCGGCCGACGACCGTGAGATCGCCCGGCTGCGCAAGGCGCTGCGCGCGCACCCCTGCCACGGGTGCGACGAGCGCGAGGACCACGCCCGGTGGGCCGAGCGGTACCACCGCCTCCAGCGGGACACGCGCCAGCTGGAGCGGCGCATCGAGGGGCGGACGAACACCATCGCCCGCACCTTCGACCGGATCGTCGCGCTGCTGACCGAGATGGACTACCTGCGCGCCGACGAGGTGACCGAGAACGGCAAGCGGCTCGCCCGGCTTTATGGCGAACTGGATCTGCTGGCCAGTGAATGCCTGCGCGAGGGCGTGTGGGAGGGCCTCAACCCCGCGGAACTGGCCGCCTGTGTCTCTGCGTTGGTGTACGAGTCCCGGCAGGCGGACGACGCCGTCGCGCCGAAGCTGCCGACGGGCCGCACGAAGGCCGCGCTCGGTGAGATGGTCCGCATCTGGGGCCACCTGGACGCCCTGGAGGAGGAGTTCAGGATCAACCAGACCGAGGGCGTCGGCCAGCGCGAGCCGGACCTCGGCTTCGCCTGGGCGGCCCACCAGTGGGCCTCCGGCAGCGGCCTGGACGAGGTGCTGCGCGAGACGGAGATGCCGGCCGGCGACTTCGTCCGGTGGTGCAAGCAGGTGATCGACGTCCTCGGCCAGATCGCGGCCGCGGCGCCGAGGGAGGACAGCACGGTCGCCAAGAGTGCCCGCAAGGCGGTCGACGGGCTGCTGCGGGGTGTGGTGGCGTACAGCTCGGTGGGCTGACGGCGTTTCACCCCGTGGAGAGATGAGGGCCCGGCCGGATCGCTCCGGCCGGGCCCTCAGTGTGGGTGCGCGCCGAGACGCTCGGCGAGCGCGGCGAGTTCGGGGGCGCGCAGGACCCGGTCGCCGTATCCCGGGAGAGGGACGTGCAGCGGTGACGTCCAGCGCGCGGGGATGGCGGCCGCGCCGTACACGGCGCCGGCCAGCGCGCCCGTCACCGCCGCGACCGTGTCGGTGTCGCCGCCCAGGTCGATCGCCGCCGCCAGGGCCTCCTCGAAGGAGCCGGTCGTCCGCAGCGCCCAGAGGGCGGAGCCCAGGCACGGCCAGACCGCGCCGTTGAACTCGGTGGCGTGGTCCGGGTGCCAGCCGGGCGCGAGGACGGCGGCCCACCGCGCCCGATGGCCCGGGTGCACGGCGGCGAGGGCGTCCGGTACCGCCGCCACGGGGTCGGCTCCCTCCAGTGCCACGCGGATCAGCTCGTGCAGCAGGGCCGTACCCTCCCACGCGGCCCGGTCGCCGTGGGTGAGCGCCGCGATCCGCCGGGCGGCCGCCATGGTGCCGGTACGTCCGGCGCCCGCGAAGTACACGGCGGACGTGGCGGCCCGCATGAGGGAACCGTTGCCCGCCGCGCGGCCGTTGAGCTGGAAGTGCAGCGCGGCCGCCAGGTCCCACGGCTCGCCGTTGGTCAGGACGTCCTCCGTCTGGAGCCCGATGTCCTTGGGCTGGCCCGCCGCCCAGCGCCGGAACCGGTCGAAGACGTCCGGCAGGTCGAGGCCGCCGCGCTCCAGCAGGGACTCGCCCACCAGCACCGCCATCTGCGTGTCGTCGGTGGCCTCGCCCGGATCCCAGCCCCCGCCTCCGCACATCTCGCCGACGCCGTCCGGGAACCGGGCGCGGTACACGCCCGGCAGGCCGAACTCGAAGGGCGCGCCGAGGGCGTCGCCGACGGCGGAGCCGAGGACGGTGCCGGTGACGCGCTCCCACGGGTGCATCCGTTCAGGCTAGGTGCTTCGCGGGCGCGGCCCGGTGCCGGGTCCTCACCTCTCGTACGGCCAGGAAGACGAGCAGGCCGAGGGGGGAGAGGAGGACGGTCAGGACCAACAGGGGCCCGGTGAGCAGCGGGTGCAGGGTGAGTTCGCGCGACCGCAGGAAGATCCACTGTCCGATCAGCAGGTCCCAGGCGATGACCTGGGCCCAGATCGCTCCGGCCCCGTCCGCCAGGGCGGTCAGGTCGCGGAAGGTCTCCAGATCGGGCTCGCGTACGGCGGCCCAGAGTTCCGGGAACACCGGGACGGCCAGGCCCAGATAGACGAGGAGGATGGGTACGACGGTGAGGGGGGACGAGGCGATCCGCGTGGTCCATCGCCAGTGGGGCGCCAGGATCATCAGCAGCCAGACGGGCGCGGCCAGAGAGAAGGACAGCTCGAAGAGGATGACGGTCATGCCACTCGCTCCAGGTGCGTGGGGCGGGCACCGGTCGCCGGCGCCGTCGTACGGAGCGCGGCCCAGCCGCCGGCCGCGGTGAGGAGCGCGACGATCCCCGCTGCGGTGAGTGTCGCGCCGTCCGGGTGGACCAGGGGCTGACCGCGCAGCGCCTGCCAGGTGACCAGGGCGAAGAGGGCCGCGTACGCCGCCGAGGCCACGAGCACCAGGCGCAGGCGTACACGCTCGTCGCGCAGCCGGGCGAACCGGGGTGCCAGGACGACGAGGACCAGGAGGAAGAGCGGCAGCAGTTGGAGCGCGTGCATGCCGACGAAGTGCGGGATGCGGAGGTCGCCGCCGGTCGTCGACCAGCCGGTGAGGGGCATGGCCGGACCCCCGTCCGGTACGCCGACGCTGTGCGCGCCGACCACCTCGGAGGCGCCCGGCTGCTGACCCGGCGCGGGCCGTGTCATGCGGAAGCCGATTCCGGCGCCCGCCAGTGCCAGCAGAGCGCCCAGCCTCAGGGCCCAGGCGGACGCCCGGTCCACGAACCGCGCCCGGAACAGCAGGACGGCGATGACGAGCGTCGCGGTCCACAGCACGACGACCGTGCCCGCCATGGCGTCGTACAGCGTGCTGTCGAAGGGCGTGGCGTGGTTGAAGTGGCTGCGTCGTCCCCGGGCCGCCTGGAAGGTGATGATCGCCATCTCGGCGGCGCACGACGCGGCCACGATGGTCCCCGCCCACCAGCCGGTGCGCCGGAAGCGCGGCAGCAGCGACAGCATCCACGCGAGCGACAGGCAGTACGCGACGAACGAGACCGCGAACTTGAACGGCTTGGCCCAGATCGGCGCCCCGGCAAGGACGCGGTCGTCGATGACCAGTCCGACGGCCGAGACGCCGGCGAGGAGGGCCATGGCGGCGGAGAAGAGGAGGAGCGGCCGGTGCAGAGATGACAGCCGGTGCGAGAAGGACATGGAGAACCCCCAGTTATGGGTAGCGGTGCTATCCGCTATCCGATAGCGAAACTATCTATGATGGGAGTTCTCAAGGCAAGGGGTGACGCGGGCATGCGCATTGGCGAGTTGAGTCGGCGGACCGGGGTGTCGGTCCCGACGATCAAGTACTACGTACGGGAAGGACTGCTGCCGGCCGGGCGGCTGACCAGCCCCAATCAGGCGTCCTACGACGACACGCACGAGCGGCGGCTCCGCCTCGTGCGGGCCCTGATCGACGTCGGCGGGCTGTCGGTGGCGGCCCTGCGCGAGGTGCTCGACGCGATCGACGACCCCCAGCGGCCGGTGCACAAGGTGCTGGGCGAGGCGACCCACCGCCTGACGGCGTCGAGCGGCGGCGAGGCGGACCCGGAGCGGGAGGCGGCGCGCGTGACGGCGAAGGAGCTGGTGGCGGGCCGGGGGTGGCGCGTCGGGGACGAGAACCCCGCGCTGGACGCGCTCGCCGGTGCGCTGGCCGCGCTCCGGCAGGTGGGGCACGCGGATTTCTCCGAGGTGCTGGACACCTACGCGGAGGCCGCGGAGCAAGTCGCCGCGGCGGATCTCGCGTGGGTGGCGGGGGGTGCCAGGCGCGAGGACCTGGTGGAGAGCGCGGTGGTCGGGACGGTGCTGGGGGAGGCGGTGTTCGCGGCGTTGCGGCGGTTGGCGCATGTGGATGCGTCGGCGCGGCGGTATGGGGAGGGGGAGAGGGAGGGCGAGGGCGAGGCGCGGGAGTAAGGCGGCGCGGGTGGGGGTGCGGCTGCGTGGTGGGCCCGGGCACCTGCGGCGGGCTCTCCCCCCACCCCGCCCCGTCCCGAAACCGGGGCTCCGCCCCGGACCCTAGGGCCTGGCCCCGGCCCTTCGGGGCGTGACGTTTCGCCGTTTCGGGCTGCGCCCGCCCGGGGCCGGGGCACCTGCGGTGGTGGGCCGGCGTGCGGGGAGGCAGGGCTCGTCAGGGCCGGGCCCGGTGGGTGCGGCGCCCGGGTGGTGGCTCAGGCGGCCGCCGGGCCCGCGGGGGGCTCCTGTTCGCGTTCCACCTGGGCGTTCCAGTCGCGCTTGATCGCGCGCCAGGCCTCGTCCGTCTGGCCCAGGCGCCAGTAGCCCGAGATGGAGAGGCGTTCGCGGGGGATCCGGCGGTCCAGGCGGAGGTGGCGGCGGAGGTCCTTGACGAAGCCGGCTTCGCCGTGGACGAAGGCGTGGACGTCACCGGGCGGGAAGTCCAGGTCCTGGACCGCTGTGAGGAGCGCCTCGCCGACCGGGCGGCCGGTCCGGTGGAACCAGCGGAGTTCGACGCCGGGCGGGGCCGCGATCTTCTGTTCGTCGTCGGGGGAGTCGACCTCCACGAAGGCGTGCCCCACGGCGCCCTCCGGCAGCCGCTCCAGCGATGCGGCGATCGCCGGCAGTGCGCTCTCGTCGCCGACGAGCAGGTGCCAGTCCGCCGCCGGGTCCGGCGCGTACCCGCCGCCCGGGCCGAGGAAGCGAATCGTTTCGCCCTCCTGTGCGGAGGCGGCCCACGGGCCGGCGAGGCCCTCGTCGCCGTGGACGACGAAGTCGACGGTCAGCTCGCGCTCGGCGGCGTCCCACGCCCGAACCGTGTACGTCCGGGTCGTCGGCCACTGCTCGCGCGGGAACTCCTCCCGGATGCGGTCCATGTCGAACGGCTCCGGGTAGGTCACCCCCGGCGGCGGGAAGAGCAGCTTGATGTAGTGGTCGGTGAACTCGTCCGCGCTGAAATCGGACAGCCCCTCGCCGCCGAGGACCACCCGCACCATGTGCGGCGTGAGCCGCTCGGTACGAACGACACGAGCTTCGCGGGCCTTTGGTGCCTTGCGGGCGGGCTGCTGCGCCACGGTGGTCTCCCCGTCTCTCCCCGAACATAGTTGCTTAGGCTTACCTAAGCTAACACCTCACCCCTGCAGCACGGAGAGCAAACGGTCCAGCGAGCCGCCCAGCCCCCACCGCGCCGCCAGCTCCTCCAGCGCCTCCGGCTCCACCGGCCCCGCCGGCAGCGCGGGGTCGAAGTCCGGCAGCGGCACGTCGGCGGCGACCCGCACCACCTTCGGCGCGACCGCCACGTACTCCCGCGACTCGGCCAGCCGCCTGCGCTGCGCCGGCGAGAGCTTCGACGCCGGATCGTCGACCGCCGCCATGATCCCGGCGAGGTCCCCGTACGCCGCCAGGAGCTTCGCGGCGGTCTTCTCGCCGATGCCGGGCACCCCCGGCAGCCCGTCGCTCGGGTCCCCGCGCAGCAGCGCCAGATCGGCGTACCCCCGCCCGTCCACGCCGTACTTCGACCGCAGCCAGTCCTCGTCCGTGACCTGGAGGCTGCCCACGCCCTTGAGCGGATACAGCACCCGCACGCCCCGGGCGTCGTCCACCAGCTGGTACAGATCGCGGTCCCCGGTGACGATGTCCACCGGCCCCGCCGCCCGCGCCGTGAGCGTGCCGATCACGTCGTCCGCCTCGTACCCCGCGACGCCGACCCGGGCGATGCCCACCGCGTCCAGCACCGCCTCGATCACCGGCACCTGGGGCGACAGCGTGTCCGGGATCTCCTCCTCGTCCGGGCCCGTCCCCGGAGCGGCCTCCTCCGCGACCCGGTGCGCCTTGTACGACGGGATCAGCTCCACCCGCCAGTGCGGCCGCCAGTCGGCGTCCATGCACGCCACCAGCTCGTCCGGCCGGTGGTCCTGGACCAGCCGGGCGATGAAGTCCAGCAGCCCGCGTACGGCGTTGACCGGCGTGCCGTCCGGGGCCTTCACGGAGTCGGGGACCCCGAAGTAGGCGCGGAAGTACAGGGAGGCGGTGTCGAGGAGCATCAGGCGTCGCGTCACACCACCGATCATGCACCACCCCACCGACACCCGGCCGGCACGCCAGTGAAGTGGATCACCATTCCGTTTGTGCCGGAAGTGCCCGGGCAGGTGCGGCTCCGCTCCATGACGACCCGTGAGGTGACGTGTGTCCAGGCTTCAGGCCGACCACCTGTACAAGGTGTTCGGCAGACGACCCGATCAAGCGGCGGCGGCGGTCCGCAGGCTCGCCGACGGCGCGAGCCGCGACGAGCTGCGCGCCGACGGCACGACCGCGGCGGTGATCGACGCGTCCTTCTCCGTGGAGCCGGGCCAGATCTTCGTCGTGATGGGCCTGTCCGGATCCGGCAAGTCCACCCTGCTGCGCATGCTCAACGGCCTGCTGGAACCGACCGCCGGGCGCGTCCTCTTCGACGGCCGGGACCTCACCGCCCTCAGCCCGCGCGAGCTGCGCCACGTCCGCGCCACCCGCATCAGCATGGTGTTCCAGCACTTCGCGCTCTTCCCGCACCGCAGCGTCCTGGAGAACGCCGCCTACGGCCTCGAGGTGCAGGGCGTCGCGCGCCCCGAACGCGAGCGCCGCGCCGCCGAGGCCCTGGAGCTGTGCGGCCTGGCCGGCTGGGAGAAGTCCTGGCCCGACGAGCTGTCCGGCGGCATGCAGCAGCGCGTCGGCCTGGCCCGCGCGCTCGCCACCGACGCCGACCTCCTCCTCATGGACGAGTCCTTCAGCGCCCTCGACCCGCTCATCCGCCGCGACATGCAGGACCAGCTCCTGGAGCTCCAGCGGCGGCTGAAGAAGACCATCGTGTTCATCACCCACGACCTCAACGAGGCCATGCGCATCGGCGACCGCGTCGCCGTCATGCGCGACGGCCGGATCGTCCAGCTCGGCTCCGCCGAGGACATCCTGCTGCGCCCCGCCGACGACTACGTCGCCTCCTTCATCCAGGACGTCGACCGCTCACGCGTCCTGACAGCCGCCGCCGTCATGACCACCCCCCACCGCCCCGACGCCGCGGACTGCGCCTGCCCGACCGTCACGGCCGACACCCCCGTCGCCGAGCTGTGCGCGGTCAGCGCCCGCGTCCCGCACCCGGTGGCCGTGACGGACACGGAGGGCGAGGTCATCGGCGTCGTACCGCAGGCTCGGCTGATCGGTTTCGTCGGCGACGAGCAGCGGGATCCCCACCCGTGCAAGCGCGATCCCCACCCGTGCGAGCGGGAGGCGGCCCGTGCCTAGCCTGCCCCGCCTGCCCCTCGGCGACTGGACCGACCGCGGCGTCGACTGGCTCCAGTCCCACCTGTCCTGGCTGTTCGACGCCGTCAGCTCCCTCGTCACCGGCATGTACGACGGGATCGACGCGGCCCTGTCCGCCCCCGAGCCGCTGCTCTTCGCCGGCGTCCTCGCCGTCCTCGCCTGGTGGCTGCGCGGCCTGGCGGCGGGCGTCCTCGCCTTCGCCGGGTTCGCGCTCATCGACTCCGTCGAGCTGTGGGAGGACGCGATGTCCACCCTCAGCCTGGTCCTCGTGGCCACCGTCGTCACCCTGGCGATCGCGGTCCCGCTCGGCATCTGGGCCTCGCGCTCGCGGACCGTCAGCGCCGTCGTCCGGCCGGTGCTGGACTTCATGCAGACCATGCCCGCCATGGTCTACCTGATCCCCGGCATCATCTTCTTCGGCGTCGGCGTGGTCCCCGGCATCATCGCCACCATCGTCTTCGCCCTGCCGCCCGGCGTACGGATGACCGAGCTCGGCATCCGGCAGGTCGACAAGGAGCTCGTGGAGGCCGCCGAGGCCTTCGGCACCAGCCCGCGCGACACCCTGCTCCGCGTCCAGCTCCCGCTCGCCCTGCCCACGATCATGGCCGGCGTCAACCAGGTGATCATGCTGGGCCTGTCCATGGTCGTCATCGCCGGCATGGTCGGCGGCGGCGGCCTCGGCGGCGCCGTCTACCGCGCCATCGGCAACGTCGACATCGGCCTCGGCTTCGAGGCGGGCATCTCGATCGTCGTCCTCGCCATGTACCTGGACCGGATCACCGGCGCCCTCGGCCGCCAGGTGTCCCCGCTCGGCCGCCGCGCCCTCGCCAGGGCCGGGGCCCCGGCAGGGGGCCGCGCGAGGCTCTGGAACCACCGTCCCCGGCCGGCCGTCGCCGTCGTGGGCGTCGTCGTCCTCGCGCTCGTCGCGGGCGGCATGGGCGTCTTCGGCGGCGCGACCCCCTCCGGGGCGGCGGCCGCCGGCAAGGACGTCGGGCACGGCGAGAAGATCTCCCTCGGGTACATCCCCTGGGACGAGGGCATCGCCTCCACCTTCCTGTGGAAGGAGCTCCTGGAGCAGCGCGGCTTCGAGGTCGACGCCAAGCAGTACGAGGCCGGCGCCCTCTACACCGGCATGGCCAACGGCCAGATCGACGTCCAGACCGACGCCTGGCTGCCCGTCACCCACGCCACCTACTGGGACACGTACCGGGACCGGCTGGAGGACCTGGGCGCCTGGTACGGCCCCACCTCGCTGGAGCTGACCGTGCCCTCGTACCTGAAGGGCGTCGACTCCCTGGACGACCTCAAGGGGCAGCCGGGCCGGTTCAAGGGCCGCATCGTCGGCATCGAGCCCAGCGCCGGAATGATGGGGCTCCTCAAGGACAAGGTCCTCAAGGCGTACGGCCTGGACGGCGAGTACGAGGTCGTCGACGGCTCCACCCCCGGCATGCTCGCCGAGCTCAAGCGCGCGTACGCCAAGAAGGAGCCGATCGTCGTCACCCTCTGGTCACCGCACTGGGCGTACTCCACCTACGACCTGAAGAAGCTCAAGGACCCGAAGGGAACCTGGGGCAAGGGTGACGGTGTGCACACGCTCGCCCGCAAGGGGTTCGCGGCCGACCACCCCGAGGTCGCCGACTGGCTCAAGAGCTTCAAGCTGACCGAGAAGCAGCTCACGGACCTCGAAGCCACGATCCAGGAGACGGGCAAGGGCAAGGAGCAGCAGGCCGTCCGGGCCTGGCTCGGGGAGCACCCGGGCCTCGCGGACAGGCTGGCCCCCGCCGCGTAAAGCCCACCCGAACGCTCTCCCAGGGCGGGTCTCACCGTGCACGTGAGGCCCGCCCTATCGCGCCTTTCCCTCCCGTTGCGCTACTCGGTGGTACCGACGCTGCGTAAGGTGGTCGAAGAGGGAGGGAGCCGTAGAGATGGACGACAAGGAGACGCTTCGCGTGGGCGCGGCCGTCCGCCGGAGGCGCAGAGCACTCTCGCTCACCCTCGCCGCGGTGGCCGAGCGCAGTGGGCTGTCCGTGCCGTTTCTCAGCCAGATCGAGAACGAGCGCGCCCGGCCCAGCACCCGCTCCCTGGAGCGGGTCGCGGACGCCCTGGAGACCACGGCCGTGGAGCTGCTCTACGCGGCCGACTCGACGCGCACCGTCGACGTCGTACGGGCCGACGACGCCTCCGGCGTGCCCGGCGTACGGCCGCTGGTGCGCGGCGAGCACCAGATGCACGCCGACGAGTTCACCGGCGAGCACGACGCCGGACGGGAACTCGTCCTGCGCAACGACGCCCTGCTGTACGTCGCCGACGGCGCCGCCCAGGTGGAGGCCGAGGGCCGCGCCTACCGGCTGGAACGCGGCGACACGCTGTACCTCTCCGGCGGCGTGCGCCACCGCTGGCGCGCCAGCGGACCCGCCACCCGCATCCTGGTCGTCGCCGTCGCCGAGCACATGGGGACGGCGCCCCGCGATGGTTGAACGCACGAGTGCCGTGCGCGCGGGGGCCGAGCACGGGGCGGCCGTGCGCACGCGGGTCGTCTCCCTGGTGCCCTCCCTGACCGAGACCGTCGCCGCCACGGCGCCCGGCCTCCTCGTCGGTGCCACGAACTGGTGCACCCACCCCTCCGCCCTCGACGTCACCCGTATCGGCGGTACCAAGAACCCGGACGTGGACGCCGTCACCGCCCTGCGCCCCGACCTCGTCCTCGCCAACGAGGAGGAGAACCGCGCCCCCGACCTCGCCGCCCTGCGTGCCGCGGGACTGGACGTGCTGGTCACCGAGGTGCGCACCCTGAAGCAGGCCTTCACCGAGCTGGACCGCGTGCTGCGGGCCTGCGGCGTACGGACCCGGCCGCGGTGGCTCGACGAGGCCGAGGCGGCCTGGGAAACGCTCACCCCGGGCCCGTACCGGCGCAGGGCCGTCGTGCCCATCTGGCGCCGCCCCTGGATGGTGCTGGGCCGCGACACCTTCGCGGGCGACCTGCTGGCCCGCCTGGGTGTGGTCAACGTGTACGCGGACCACGCCGAGCGCTACCCGCGCGTCCCGCTCGACGAGCTGCGCGCCTCCGGCGCCGACCTGGTGGTCCTGCCGGACGAGCCGTACCGCTTCACGGCGGACGACGGACCCGAGGCGTTCGAGGGGATCCCCGCCGCGCTCGTCGACGGGCGCCACCTCACCTGGTACGGGCCGTCCCTGGCGACGGCGCCGGCGGCGCTGCGAGCAGCGCTCCGCTGACCAGCCCCCGTACGGTCCGGGCGGCGGCCACCAGCCAGACCGCCACCAGCAGCGCGTACAGCGCCACGGCCAGCCACAGCAGCGGCGTGAGCCCGGTGTGCCGGGCCAGCCCCTCCGCGCCGGTCACGCACACCCCCACCGGGAACGTCAGCGCCCACCACGTCATCGCGAACCCCATGCCCCTGCGGCGCGCCCGCACCAGCAGGGCACCGGCCAGTACCAGCCACATCAGGGCGAAGCCCATGACCGGTACGCCGTACAGCACGGCCAGCGTCGTCCCGTAGGGAAGGTGCGGTGCCGCGTCGGCGAAGTTGTTCGCGGCCGTCGTGGACTGGCCCAGCGGCCCGAGCACCAGGAAGAGCGTCGGGGTCAGGGTGAGGGGCAGCGGCCCGCCCGTCATCAGCCGCCCGAAGACCAGCGGAAGCATCAGCAGCACCGCGAACAGGCTCAGCCCGAACAGCCCGTAGCAGGTGAGCAGCAGCGTCCCCTGCCACTGCCCCGGCGGCAGATGCGGTACGAGGAGGGGGCCGTGCGCGGCGGAGACCATGGGCGCCACCACCGGCAGCAGCCACACCGGAGAGGCGGCCTCGATCCGGTGGTGCACCACCATCAGGTACGGGACGGTGACCGCGACCGCCACGCCGAGGGCCGTGCCCAGGACGAACAGCACACCGTCCAGGGCGAGGGCCGCGTCCAGCCCGATCCAGTCCCTGCCGACGGTCAGGGCGCCTCCGCCGACCGACACCAGGGCCATGGCCACGCACCCGTAGAACGGCGCCACCGCCGGGTCCAGGAGATGGGCCCGGGCCTGGTCGCGGTGGTGCGTCCAGTGCAGCGTCCGCGCCACGAGCAGCACGGCGAGCATCAGCAGGGACAGGGCCCAGACGGCGGTGCAGGCGGTCCGCAGACCGGGCACCCGGACGGGCAGGGCGGCACCCGCGCCGGCGACGATCGCGGTACCCATCACCGTCGCGTACCAGTTGGGTCCGAGATGGCGGACCGCCAGGGTGCGGGGGACGCGGGGGAGAGGGGTGTACTGCGCGAGCGTTGTTGCCATTCACCCACCGTGACCTGCGCCGATGCCCACCACCAGGGATCTTGACCCTATGACCCCATAAACTGAAGTTATGAGCCTGTCGCATCGCGTCCCCGACCTCGGAGCCCTCGAACTGCTGCTCGCCGTCGCCCGGCACGGCAGCCTGGGCCGGGCCGCGCGCGAGGTCGGCATCACGCAGCCGGCCGCCAGCAGCCGGATCCGCTCCATGGAGCGGCAGCTCGGCGTCGCCCTGGTGGACCGCTCGCCGCGCGGCTCGCGGCTGACCGACGCGGGTTCCCTCGTCACCGACTGGGCGCGGCGGGTGGTGGAGGCGGCGGAGGCGTTCGACGTGGGGGCGCAGGCGCTGCGGGACCGGCGCGATTCGCGCCTCCGGGTCGCCGCCTCCATGACCATCGCGGAGTACCTGCTGCCCGGGTGGCTCATCGCGCTGCGCGCCGAGCGCCCCGACACGGCCGTCTCGCTCCAGGCGGGCAACTCGGCCGCCGTCGCCGCCTCCCTGCTCGCGGGCGAGGCGGACCTCGGGTACGTCGAGGGGCTCGCCGTGCCGGACGGCCTGGACGCCGTGGTCGTCGCCCACGACCGGCTCGTGGTGGTCGCCGCGCCCTCGCACCGCTGGGCCCGCCGCCGCGGCCCCGTCACCCCGGCGGAGCTGGCGGCGACCCCGCTGGTGCTGCGCGAGTACGGCTCCGGCACCCGCCAGGTCCTGGACGCCGCCCTCGCCGACCACGGCGGCCTCGCGGACCCGCTGCTGGAGCTCGCCTCCACCACGGCCGTCAAGGCGGCGGCCGTGACCGGCGCGGGTCCGGCGGTCCTCAGCGAGCTCGCGGTCACCGAGGAACTCGCCTCGCGCCGCCTGGTCGAGGTGCCGGTCGAGGGCGTCCACCTCCACCGCGCCCTGCGCGCGGTCTGGCCGACGGGCCCGCTCCCCACGGGGCCGGCCCGCGACCTGCTGTCGCTGGCGCGGGGGTAGGGCGGGGGCCGGAGGATAACGGTTGAGGGGGTCAGACCTCCGGACGGTCGCCCCAACTCCCCACGTAAGTACGCCCATTGCCTTGTGTAGGGTCATCCAATGACGTGTCCCGGACGTCTTGCGTCCGTTTCCGTCCGGAACGTCGATCATGCGCTTGTCCGCACGGGGGAAGGGAACCCATCAGATGGCATGGGACGAATGGGAGCAACTGAAAGCCGGCGCCAACGGCAGAAGTTCCTCGCGAATGCAAGTGATTCGCGAGGCGATCGAGGCGGGCTGGACCCGGAGCGACACCTTGCTCGAGGACTCCCATGCCCGCCCGGCCGCGTGACCTTGAGTGGATACGGGCAGTCTGATGCAGGCACGTCGTAAGAAGACCGTCATGCGCGCGGGTCTGGGGTGTCTGCTGGCCCTCGCGGCGGTTTTCGGATACCTGGAGATCTTCACCAAGGGTCTCGACCGGCTACCGGCCCGGCCGTGCGACGGTGCGGTCGACCGGGAGACGGCGGCCCGCGCGCTGCCGACGGCCCGTTCGGCCGAGGAACGCGGGAGGCTCAACCTGCGGTCGGACGGCGGCTTCCTCTTCGGGTGTTACGTACGCACCAGCGGCGGCTCCGTCATCTCGGGTGAAGTGGAGTCCCGGGATTCGGCTCCCGGCCCGTGGCGTGACTACTACGCGAAGGAGCCGTACGACGCGGACCCCGTCGAGGTGTCGTCCGGCGACATCAGAGCCGTGGTGCACCCGGACACCGCGTACGTGTACATCCCTTGCACCACGCCCGGCATGAAGCCCGGCGAGGCGCGGGAGGCCTATGCGCTGACGGTGGACGCCCGCACCATCGGTGACACCCGCGTCCACGGGACCGAGCTGCGCCAGGTCCTCGTCGACTTCGCCTACCAGCTCGCCCGCCACACGTACGAGACCGTCGACTGCCAGGAGGCGCGGACCTTCCCCGAGAAGCTGCCCCGGCTCCCGGCCGCCTGAGTCACACGTGAGGCCCGGTCCGCGCACCAGCGGGCCGGGCCTCACGCGTACTCACGACGCCGCCGCGACCAGCCCCTCCATCACCCGCAGGTCGGCGTCCATCTCCGGGTGCCACTGCACGCCCATCGCCCAGCGCGTGCCCGGCAGCTCCACCGCCTCCACCGTGCCGTCCTCCGCGTGCGCCGAAGGGGCCAGGCCGCGGCCCAGCCGGTCCACCGCCTGGTGGTGGTACGTCGGGACCGTCACCGCCTCCGGGACCAGGGAGGCGTACCGCGTGCCCGGGACCGGCTTCACCGTGTGGGCGGCGAAGACGCCGGGGCCGCCGGTGTGCCCGTCCAGGTGCTGCACCAGGGTGCCGCCGAGCGCCACGTTGAGCAGCTGCATGCCGCGGCAGACGCCCAGCAGCGGCGTGCCGGTCGCGAGGGCCGCGTCGATCAGCGCGAGCTCCCAGGAGTCCCGCTCCGCCGCCGCCGGGCCCGTACGGGGGTCGCGCTCGGCGCCGTACCGTACGGGGTCGACGTCGGCGCCGCCCGCGACGACCAGGGCGTCGAGGCGGGCCACCGCCTCCGCGGCCGTGGCGGGCGCGTCCGGCGGGAGCATCGCGGCGATACCGCCCGCCGCTTGGACCAGGCGCGGGTACGTCTCCGGCAGCAGTGCCGCCGGCATGTCCCAGACGCCCCACCGGGCGCGGTCCAGGTAGGTGGTGACGCCGATGAGCGGCTTCGGCACGACAAGGTCCTCTCAGTTGCGTTCGAGCTCGGCTTCGGCCGCCGCCAGCGCCGCGAACTCCTCCTCGGGCGCGTTCGCGACGAGACGGTGCCGACTGTAGAAGGCGAAGTACGCGAGGGCGACGACGTACACCCCCAGCGCGATGAGTGCCGCGTCCACGTCCACCAGAAACGTCGCCACCAGCGCGGACAGCGCGAGGACGAGCGCGACGGAGGAGGTCAGGACGCCGCCGGGCGTGCGGTAGGGGCGCGGCAGGTCCGGCTCGCGGCGCCGCAGCACGATGTGGGACAGCGCCATGAGGGCGTAGCTGATGGTGGCGCCGAAGACCGCGATGTTCAGCATCCGTGCGCCGTCGCCGGTCCCGGCCGCCAGCGCGAAGCCGATCGCGCCCGGGATCAGCAGCCCCAGGTACGGCGACCTGCGGCGGCTGGTCAGCGACAGGAAGCGGGGCAGGTAGCCCGCGCGGGACAGGGCGAACAGCTGGCGCGAGCCGGCATAGATGAGCGAGAAGAACGACGCCACCAGGCCGGCAAGGCCCGCGTAGTTGACGAACCGGCTCAGCGGGGTCGGGCCGCCGTCCCCCTGGAGCGCGACGACGAGGGGGTTGCCCGCGTCCTGGATCGCCGCCGAACCCCGCGCCCCCGTGGCCGCGAAGAACGTCAGCACGGCGAGCAGCACCAGCACCATCATCGACAGCGAGAGCGCGCGCGGCATGGACCGCACCGGGTCCTTGGCCTCCTCGGCGGCCAGCGGCACGCCCTCCACGCCCAGGAAGAACCACATCCCGAAGGGGAAGGCGGCCCAGATGCCGAGCAGGCCGAAGGGCAGCCAGGAGCTCGCCCCGAAGGCGGACCCGTCGACCGGGATGTCGTCCAGCCCGTCGGCGCGGAACTCCGTGAAGGCGCCGACCGCGAAGATCAGCAGCGCCGCCACCGCGATCGCCGTCACGATGAGGCTGAAGCGCAGCGCCTCGCCCACGCCCCACAGGTGGATGCCGATGAAGACGACGAAGCACGCGAGGTAGACCGGCCAGCCGGACTCCAGCCCGAACAGGCCGAGTGACTCGACGTAGTCGCCGATGAAGATGGAGATGGCGGCCGGGGCCAGGACGTACTCGATGAGGATGGCCGTCCCGGTCAGGAAGCCGCCCCAGGTGCCGAGCGCGCGGCGTGCGAAGCCGTAACCGCCTCCGGCGGCGGGGAGGATGGCGGACAGCTCGGCGAGCGCGTACACCAGGCAGGCGTACATCACGCCCATCAGGAGGGTGGCGACGGCCAGCCCGCCGAAACCGCCCTCCGCCAGGCCGATGTTCCAGCCGGAGAAGTCTCCCGAGACGACGTAACCGACCCCCAGGCCGGTCAGCAGCAGCCAGCCGGCGCTGCCCTGCCGCAGGGCCCGTCGTTTCAAGTAGTCATCCGCAGGGACCGGGGCGTCCTTGGTTTCTTCCAGCGTCATGGCAGCGTGCTCCCGCATCGGTCGGGGCCCAATGGAATGGACCCATACCTTTGCGGTGGCCGGGAGGGGAGCGCAACCCCCGTGCGTTACGTTCCGGTTACGCCGGGCCCCGCGCCCCGCCCGCGGCTCACGCCAGGAAGCCGCGCAGCAGCGCCGCCGTCCCCGCGCAGTGCTCCCGCATCACCTCGCGCGCCGCGTCCGCGTCCCCCTCCAGCACCGCCTCCACCAGCGCGGTGTGCTGGTGCTGCGAGTGCTCCAGGTTCCGCACCAGCAGCGGGATACAGTCCAGCAGGTCGTTCACCGTCGCCCGGACCGCCGCGTACTGCGCCGTCAGCGTCGGCGACCCCGACAGCTCCGCCAGCGTGAGGTGCAGCAGCGTGTCCTGGCGCCGGTAGTCCTCCAGCGGCGCGTCGTGCGTCGCCCGCAGCGCCGCACGCAGCCGCTCCGCGCCCTCCTCGGAGAGCCCGTGCGCCGCGCACAGCCCGGCCGCGCCCACCTCCAGCACCTCGCGGAAGCGCAGCGTGTCCTCGACGTCGACGGCGGCGACGCGGCGGCGCAGCTCCTCCTCGCCGTGGTCGCCGGGCGCGCGGTCGCGGCGCAGCACAAACGTTCCGCCATAGCGGCCGCGCCGGCTCTCCACGAGCCCCTGCTCCTGGAGCACCTTCAGCACCTCGCGCAGGGTGACCCGGCTGATGCCCATCCGCTCGGCCAGCTCCCGCTCGGCGGGCAGGCGCTCGCCGCCGGGCACCAGGCCGAGCCGTACGACCTGGAGGATCTGCTCCAGCGCCTCCTCGAAGCCGTTGCCCGCCCGCACCGGGCGCAGGACCGGTGTCAGCCGGTCCTCCGGTTCGCTCTTCTTCGCCACCTCGCGGTTTCCCCTTCCCAAGCAATGGTCTCCGGCAATACCTTATGGCTCCCGGCTGACCGAAGGAGGAGCATTCCCGTGGCAGACCGCAAACCCCCGCTCACCGTCGAGGAGCTGCGCGCCCTCGTCGCGAGCGGTGAGATCGACACAGTGGTCCTGGCCTTCCCCGATATGCAAGGGCGGCTCCAGGGCAAGCGGTTCGCCGCACCCTTCTTCCTCTCCGACGTGCTCGAGCACGGCACGGAGGGCTGCAACTACCTCCTCGCCGTGGACGTGGAGCTGAACACCGTCGACGGCTACGCGATGTCCTCGTGGAACAACGGCTACGGCGACTTCGCCATGCGCCCCGACCTGTCCACCCTGCGGCGCGTCCCCTGGAACGAGGCCACGGCGCTCCTCATCGCCGACCTCGCCTGGAGCGACGGAACCCCGGTCGTCGCCGCGCCCCGCCAGATCCTGCGCCGCCAGCTGGAACGGCTCGCCGAGCACGGCTACACCGCGCACGTCGGCACCGAGCTCGAGTTCATCGTCTTCAAGGACACCTACGAGCAGGCCTGGGACGCCGGGTACAAGGGGCTCACCCCGGCCAACCAGTACAACATCGACTACTCCGTGCTCGGCACCGGCCGCATCGAGCCCCTCCTGCGCCGCATCCGCAACGAGATGGCCGCCGCCGGCCTCACCGTCGAGTCCGCCAAGGGCGAGTGCAACCCCGGCCAGCACGAGATCGCCTTCAAGTACGACGAAGCCCTGGTCACCTGTGACCAGCACACCATCTACAAGACGGGCGCCAAGGAGATCGCCGCCCAGGAGGGCGTCTCGCTCACCTTCATGGCGAAGTACAACGAGCGCGAGGGCAACTCCTGCCACATCCACCTCTCCCTCCAGGACGCCGAGGGCCGCAACGCCATGGCGGGTGACGGACCCGGCGGCATGTCCCCGGTGATGCGCCACTTCCTCGCCGGGCAGCTCGCCGCGCTCCGCGACTTCTCCCTCCTCTACGCGCCCAACATCAACTCGTACAAACGCTTCCAGCCCGGCTCCTTCGCCCCCACCGCCGTCGCCTGGGGATACGACAACCGCACCTGCTCCCTCCGGGTGGTCGGCCACGGTCGCTCCCTGCGGTTCGAGAACCGCCTCCCCGGCGGTGACGTCAACCCGCACCTCGCCGTCGCGGGCCTGGTCGCGGCCGGCCTGTACGGGATCGAGCACGAGCTGGAGCTGCCCGAGCCGTGCGACGGGAACGCCTACACCGCCGACTACGCCCACGTGCCGACCACCCTGCGCGAGGCCGCCGAACTGTGGGAGAACAGCCCCCTGGCGAAGGCGGCCTTCGGGGACGAGGTCGTCGCCCACTACCGCAACATGGCGCGGGTCGAACTGGACGCCTTCGACGCCGCGGTCACCGACTGGGAGCTGCGCCGCTCCTTCGAACGCATGTGAGGCCCTCGTCTTGAGCACCGAAGAGACCACCGAAGAGACCACCGCACACCTCGTACTGAACCCCGCCACCGAAGAGGTCGTCGCCACCGTCCCGGCGGCCACCGCCGCCGACGTCGACGCCGCGGTCACGCGCGCCGCCGCCGCCCAGCGCACCTGGGCCGCCGCCGCCCCCGCGGACCGCGCCCGCCTCCTGCGCCGCTTCGCCGCCGTCGTCGACGACCACCGGGAGGAGCTGGCCCGGCTGGAGGTCCGCGAGGCCGGCCACACCCTCGGCAACGCCCGCTGGGAAGCCGGCAACGTCCGGGACCTGCTCGACTACGCGGCCGGGGGAGTGGAGCGCCTGAACGGCCGCCAGATCCCCGTCCCCGGCGGCCTCGACGTCACGATCCTCGAACCCCTCGGCGTCGTCGGCGTGATCGCCCCGTGGAACTTCCCGATGCCCATCGCCGCCTGGGGCACCGCCCCCGCGCTCGCGGCCGGCAACGCCGTCGTCCTCAAGCCCGCCGAGACCACCCCGCTCACGGCGCTGCGGCTCGCCGAGCTCGCCCTGGAGGCGGGCCTTCCGGAGCACCTGTTCCAGGTGCTGCCCGGAGCCGGCTCCGTCGCCGGGAACGCGCTCGTCGAGCACCCCGGCGTCGCCAAGATCGTCTTCACCGGCTCCACGCGCGTCGGCAAGCAGATCATGGCGACGTGCGCCGACCGCGTGAAGCGCGTGACGCTCGAACTCGGCGGCAAGAGCCCCAACATCGTCTTCGCCGACGCCGACATCGAGGCCGCGGCCGCCACCGCCCCCATGGCGTTCCTCGACAACTCCGGTCAGGACTGCTGCGCCCGCACCCGCATCCTCGTCCAGCGCAGCGCGTACGACCGCTTCCTGGAGCTCCTCACGCCCGCCATCGAGGAGGTCGTCGTCGGCGACCCGTCCGACGAGCGGACGCAGATGGGCCCGCTGATCTCCCGCACGCAGCTGGAGAGGGTGCGCGGGTACGTCCCCGAGGACGCGGCCGCCATCCGCGGGAAGGCCCCGGAGGGACCCGGCTTCTGGTTCCCGCCCACCGTCCTCACCGGCCTCCCGGCGGACGCGCCGGCCGCCACGGAGGAGATCTTCGGGCCGGTCGCCGTCGTCCTCCCCTTCGAGGACGAGGAGGACGCCGTACGGCTCGCGAACGCCACCGAGTACGGCCTGTCCGGCTCCATCTGGACCCGCGACGTCGGCCGCGCCCTGCGCGTCTCCGGCGCCGTCCGCGCGGGCGCCCTCTCCGTCAACTCCCACTCCAGCGTCCGCTACTGGACTCCGTTCGGCGGCTTCAAGCAGTCCGGCCTCGGCCGTGAGCTCGGCCCCGACGCCCTGACCGCCTTCACCGAAACCAAGAACGTCTTCATCAGCACGGAGGCCTGAGACCCCATGACCGCCACGAACGAGAACACCGTCTGCCGCCGCCTGGTCGGCCGTACCGCCGTCATCACCGGCGCCGGCAGCGGCATCGGCCTCGCCACCGCCCGCCGCCTCGCCTCCGAGGGCGCCCACGTCGTCTGCGGCGACATCGACGAGAAGGCCGGCAAGGCCGCCGCCGACGAGGTGGGCGGCACCTTCGTACGCGTCGACGTCACCGACGCCGAACAGGTCGAGGCGCTCTTCAAGACGGCGTACGACACGTACGGCAGCGTCGACATCGCCTTCAACAACGCGGGCATCTCGCCGCCCGACGACGACTCCATCCTGGAGACCGGCCTGGAGGCGTGGAAGCGCGTCCAGGAGGTCAACCTCACCTCGGTCTACCTGTGCTGCAAGGCCGCCATCCCCTACATGCGGCGCCAGGGCAAGGGCTCCATCATCAACACCGCGTCCTTCGTCGCCCGCATGGGCGCGGCCACCAGCCAGATCTCGTACACCGCCTCCAAGGGCGGCGTGCTCGCCATGTCGCGCGAGCTGGGTGTGCAGTTCGCCCGCGAGGGCATCCGCGTCAACGCCCTGTGCCCCGGGCCGGTCAACACCCCGCTCCTCCAGGAGCTGTTCGCCAAGGACCCCGAGCGGGCCGCGCGCCGCCTCGTCCACATCCCGGTCGGGCGCTTCGCCGAGGCGGAGGAGATCGCGGCCGCCGTCGCGTTCCTCGCCAGCGACGACTCGTCCTTCGTCAACGCCACCGACTTCCTCGTCGACGGCGGCATCTCCGGCGCGTACGTCACGCCCCTGTAGGGAACAGCGCGGTGGCCGGGCGTCGTCGTACGGCGTCCGGCTGCCTACCCTGATCGCATGAGCATGACGACTCCTCCCGGCTGGTACCCGGACCCGGGCAACCCCGCCGTCGAGCACTGGTGGGACGGCACCGCGTGGACCGGCCGGACCCGCCCCGTCGGCCGCCCCCCGAGAGGCCGGAGCGGTGTGCTTCCGCTCGCCGTCGCCGGCACCGTCCTGGTGGCGGCGGTCGCCGTCGCGGCGGTCGTCCTCCGGCCCTCCGGCGACGACGAGGCCCTCGCCCCGCCGCCTTCCCCCACGGCCCCGGTGACGACGACCCCGGCGACGCCCACGCCTTCCCCCTCAGATGCCGGCGCCGAGGACGACCCCGCGGTCGTCGTCGACCAGCTCAACGGCATCACGCTCCCCATCCCCGACGGCTGGGAGAAGCCGGAGCACACCACGGCCGACGTCGCCACCGTGACCACCGTGGCCGACGTCGCCTGTCCCGGCGACACGAGCCGCTTCTGCAAGCCCGGGACCGTCACCTCCTGGACCGTCAGCGCGCCGGAGGGCAGCACCGTCAAGGCCATCGCCGAACAGGACATCGTGACGGCAGCCGACCGCGCGTACGAGGAGGACGCCCTCGGCAACCGCCTCCACGGCGGCATCCGTTCCCACAAGGTGATCGCCTCGCGCCCGGCCGTCGTCGCCGGCCGTACCGGCCACCTGGTCCGCTGGCAGGTCACCACCGGCAACGGCCCGGGCGGCTACGTCCAGTCGCTCGCCTTTCCCGCCCCCTCCGGCAGCGGGACCCCCGTGGTCGTACGGTTCGCCTTCGACGCCGGCCCGGAGGGGCCACCCCTCGCCCTCATGGACGAGATCACGCGCGGGATCCGCCCCATCGGCAGTGCCACGGGCGGCGGCGTCGGCAGCTCCATCGGGCCGTGAGGGCCTTGGATGCGCTCACGCGCTCGACCGCGGGACCGCCGCCCGCAACTCCCTCACCACAGCGCGCACGACGGCGGATCCGGCCAGTTCGGAGGTGGTGACATAGCCGACCTGGCGTGTCGGGCGATCGAGACCGAGATCAGTGATCGCGACCGAGTTCGCCGCTCCGACCAAGGAGAGCGCAGGCATGATCGCCATTCCATGACCGCCGCTCACCAGGGAGAGCACCGCCCCGTCATCCTCGGCCTCGACGGTCGCCTTCGGGATCCAGTCCTGTGCCGCCCACCAGTCGCGGGTGTACGAGCCGCAGTTCTCCGCCCAGTCGACCAGCGGCAGCGAGCGCGGGGCGGCGTGACCCGCCGGGTGTACCAGGGCATACGGCTCTTCAAGGAGCCGGCTCGCGACCAGACCCGGTGGAGGCGGCACGGAGCCGCCGAGTGTGGCGATGGCTATGTCGGCTCTCCCGTCGGCCACTTCGCCCGCGGTGCCGCGCCCCACCTCGCGTACGATCCGCACCCGCGGCTCGATCCCGGGATGCCGGACGCGTAGCCGCTGGAGGACGGGCGGCAACAGGTGGAGCGCCGCACTGCGGAAGGCCGCGATCCGCAGCGGCCCCTCCGCCGCGTCGAACCTGGCCGCACCGCGCGCCTCGGCGTTCAGGACGTCCAGCAGGCGCAGGATGCGGCGGGCGTACGCCACGGCCTTGTCTCCGGCGGGGGTGGGACGGGCGCCGGTGCGGCCGCGGTCGAAGAGCACGGCACCGATCTTGCGCTCGCTGCCGCGCACCGAGTGGGAGACCGCGGACTGCGTCAGACCGAGTGTCCCGGCCGCGGCCGAGAACCCGCCGGTGTCCGCGACCGCAACCAGGACGCGCAGTTCGTGCGGGGCGAGATCGGAGTCGGTACTGCGGGCCACAGGGCGCTCACCTCGAGATATGAGGACTGCTCATGGAACGGTCGGTCGCATGAGCCCAACCGACTGCCCAGGTGGCGCATTCCCGCCATACGGTCCGGTCATGAACACGACCGCGCTCACCGTGCATCAGATCGCCCGCCCCCACGGCTTTCCCACCGCCGACCACTTCGCCTTCATCGAGTCCCCGCTTCCCGAGCCCGCAGCCGGCAGCGCGCTCGTGGAGAACCTCTACTGGTCCGTCGACCCGTATCACCGCGAGATGATGGACGATGTGCCCGGCGGCTTCGCGCTCGGCGCACCGCTGGAGGGCCGCACCATAGGGCGAGTCGTCGCCTCGCGCACACCCCGTCTGGCCGAGGGCGAGATCGTGTTCCACCGGCAGGGCTGGCGCACGCACTCGGCGGTCACGCCGGAGGAGGTCCGACAGCTGCCCCGCTTCGAAGGGGTGCCCCTGACCGCGTACTTGAGCACTCTCGGCGGCACCGGCCTGACCGCCTATGTGGGCCTCACCCGGATCGCCCGGCTCCAGGAGGGCGAGGATCTGTTCGTGTCGGCAGCGGCGGGCGGGGTCGGCACGGCGACCGGCCGGTTCGCCCGACTGCTCGGCGCCGGACGGCTCGTGGGCAGCGCGGGCTCGGCAGCGAAGGCAGACCACCTTACGCGGGAGGTGGGCTATGACGCCGTCTTCGACTACCACGACGGGCCCGCCGCCGACCTGCTCGGCAAGGCCGCACCAGGCGGCATCGACGTGTTCGTCGACAACGTCGGCGGCGAGCAGCTGGCCGCGGCGGTGGGAGCGCTGCGCGAGTTCGGGCGCATCGTCCGCGTCGGCACGATCAGCCAGTACAACACCCCCGACGCGTCGCAACCGCGCTTCGACTACGCGGACATCGTGGAGAAGAGCATCCGCATGGAGGGCTTCCTGGTCAGCAACTACCGCGATGTGCAGGAGGAACTGTACGAGTTCGCGGTGCCGCATCTGCAGAGCGGTCGGCTCGCTCTGGACGAGACGGTGGTCGACGGTTTCGAGCACATCGTGGACGCGTTCCTGGGAATGCTGCGCGGCGAGAACACCGGCAAGATCATCGTGCGGGGCCGCACGGAAGCCCCGTCCGTGAGCTGACACCCGACCCGGTATCGCTGAGCGGCGTCTCCAGGACCCTCGACCGGCACATGACCAGCGACCGTGACCGGGCCATCGCCGACCGGTTCGGAGCCGTGATCCGCGAGGGGCCCGAACACGACGAAGGGCCAGCCTGGGAGGAAACCCTCCTGAGCCGGCCCTTTGCGCGTGCCCCGGCAGGATCCGAACCTGCGACACCCGCATTACACCGATTGAGATGACCTGTTTAGAGGAACGTCCGGCCCTCACCCCGGTACGTCGGCACGGTCGCCGTGACCCGGTCGCCCTCGATCAGGTGCAGCGCGTCGAACCGCTCACACAGCTCGCCCGCCTTCGCGTGCCGGAACCACACCTTGTCGCCGATCAGCAGATCGTCGGCAGGGGCGCCCAGCAGCGGCGTCTGCACCTCGCCCGCGCCCTCCTGCGGGTCGTACCGCAGCCCTTCGGGCAGGTACGGCACCGGCAGCCGGTCCTTGCCCGGCGCGCCCGACGCGGGGTAGCCGCCGCCGAGGACGGTGACCGCGCCCACGCCCGGGCGGCGGACGACGGGCTGCGCGAACAGCGCGGCCGGCCGGCCGGTGAAGGAGGTGTAGTGGTCGAACAGCCGCGGCACGTAGAGCCCCGACCCGGCCGCGATCTCCGTCACCGCGTCCTCGGCCGCGGTGTGCTGCACGCTCCCCGTACCGCCGCCGTTGACGAACTCCAGCTCCGGCGCCACCGCCCGGACCGCGTCCACCACGGCCGCCCGCCGGACCGCCAGCTCCCTACGGGCGGCCGCCTGCATCAGACGCACGGCCCGCGACCGCGCCGGCCGCCCCGCGACCGCGTCCCCGACCCCCGCGACGTGCCCCTCGTACGCCATCAGCCCGACCAGCCGGAACCCCGGCCGCCGCGCCACAGACCGGGCCACCTCGGCCACCTGCGCGGGCGTGTGCAGCGGCGAGCGCCGGGCTCCGATCCGTACGCGACCGCCCAGCAGGCGCAGGGAGGTGTCCAGCTCCAGACAGACCCGGATCTCCTCGGCCCCGCCCTCACGCGCCCGGTCGATCAGCTCCAGCTGCGCCGGGTCGTCGACCATCACCGTCACCGCGCGCGCGAGCTTCGGGTCCCGCGCGAGCTCCGAGAAACCGGCCCGGTCGACCGAGGGGTACGCCAGCAGGACGTCCTCGAACCCCGCCCGCGCGAGCCACAGCGACTCGTCGAGCGTGAACGACATGATCCCGGCGAACCCGTCCCGCGCGAGCACCCGCTCCAGCAGCGCCCGGCACCGTACCGACTTGCTCGCCACCCGGACCGGCTTCCCGCCGGCCCGGCGGAGCAGGTCGTCGGCGTTCGCGTCGAACGCCTCCAGATCGACGACGGCCAGCGGCGCGTCGAGATGGGCGGTGGCCCGGTCGTACCGGGCCCGGTCAGCGGCACGGGGAGTCATGGCCCGAGCCTGCCAGACGGTGCTACCTCCGGGTAGGGGGATGTTCCGGTCAGATCGTGCGGGCCCCCGCCGCCCACCCGCGGCCGCGTTGCGGCGGACCTGGGAGGAAGCCTTAGAGTGACGACACGCGCCGACGAACGGGCCTGCCCCGAAAGGCGATCCGGATGACGACCAGGGGGGCGGATGAGCACCGAAGCACGACGCCCGTCCTCCCGCATCACCGACGCCCTCCTCCCTCCGGAACGCCCCGCATCGCCGGAACGCCCCACACCTCCGGAAGCGCCGGCCCCGGCTGTCCCGCAGTCCGCGCCCTCCGGCGCGGCACGGACGGCCGCCCCGCTGCCCCCGCTCGCCGAGAGCACCCCGCCGGCTGAACCGCCGGCCTCCCCGGCGCCCCAGAGCACCCCGCCGGCTTCCCCGCCGCGCCAGGCCGCCGCCCCGCTGCCTCCGCTCGCGCCGGCCTCCCCGCCGACGCCGCCGCCGGCCTCCCCGCCGACGCCGCCGCCGGCCGCTCCACCGACCTCGCCGCCGGTCGTGCCCTCGCGCCCCGGCACCCCCCAGCAGCCCGCGCACGCCGCCGCCCAGGAGCCGCCGCGCGCCCCCGGCGTACCGCGGCCGCAGGCCCCCGCCACGCCCCAGGCCCCGGCCGCCGCCCAGCAGCCCGAGCCCGCAGCCGTCGAGACCACCGCGCGTCTCCGTCCCGTGCGGCAGGAGCCGGGCGCCGAAAGCACCGCGCGCCTGAGGCCCGTACCGCAGCAGTCCGCCCCGGCCGGCGCCCCGGCCGTGGCTCCGGCGCCCTCGCGGCGACCGCCCGTCGGGTCCGTCAACCTCGGACCGGCGCCCTCCGGCCCACCCGTCAGCGCCCCGCACGCCTACTGGGGGCCGCTGCCCCCCGAGGCGCCCGTGGAGCAGACCACCCGCCTGCGGCCCGTCCGGGACCGCCACCCCGCGCGCACCGGGGCCGCCCTCGCGTGCCTGGTGCTCGGGCTCGGGCTGATCGGCGGCGCCGTGGCCGGGGCGTGGCTCGCCGGGGACCCGGGCCCCGACCCGGCCACCCGTACCGCGTACACCGAGGCCCGCACCCTCTGGCACAGCGTCCCCGTCGACACCCTCTTCCCCCGCACCCTCAAGGGCGACGACGCCGGTCCCGGCCGCGCCGACCGGGTGTGGACACGCGTCGCCGTGGCGCCCGACGGCCCCTGCGCGGGGGCGCTCGACCCGCTGCTCCTCAAGGCGCTGCGCCCCGTCGGCTGCGCGCGCGTGCTGCGCGCCACGTACACCGACGCCACCTCGACCAGCGTCACCACCGTCGGCATGGTCTTCACCGAGGCCGACGCCACCGCCATGACCGCCCTCAGGGCGCGTTTCGGCGACGAGAGCCTCGACGAGCGCCCCGACCTGATGCCCCGCACCCTGCCGGCCCCCGGCACCGTCGCCGCCGGCTTCGGCGACAAGCAGCGCGCCAGCTGGCGGGTGAGCGTCCTCACCGAGGCACCGGTGATCGTGTACGCGGTCTCCGGCTTCGCCGACGGCCGTACCGTCCCCGACCCGCAGCCCGCCGCCGAAGCGATGGCGGAGGGCCAGACGACCGCGTCCGCCCAGGCCGGCCTCGGACACGAGGCCAAGGGCATAGCCGACCGCGTCGAGCGCGGCCTGCGCGCCGCCCTCACCAAGGCCACCAGCACCCAGGAGCCGCAGTGAGACGCCGCCCGCGCGCCTTCGCCGCCGCCCTCGCGGCCGTCGGCTTCGCGCTGCTGCCCGCCGCCCCCGCCCACGCCGACGCGATCCGCGCCCAGCAGTGGGGCCTGGAGGCCATGCACACCACCCAGGCGTGGCGTACCACCAAGGGCGCGGGCGTCACCGTCGCCGTCCTCGACACCGGCGTCGACCCCACCCACCCCGACCTCGCCGGCAACGTCCTGCCCGGCAAGGACCTCATCGGCTTCGGCGCCGGCCAGGGCGACCGCGCCTGGGCCCGCCACGGCACCGCCATGGCCGGGATCATCGCCGGTCACGGCCATGGGCGCGGCAACCAGGACGGCGTCCTCGGCATCGCGCCCGAGGCGAAGATCCTCCCCGTCCGCGTCATCCTCGAAGGCGCCGACCCCGCCCGCGCCAAGGCCCGCACCACGCGCGGCACCGCCCTCGCCAAGGGCATCCGCTGGGCCGTCGACCAGGGCGCCGACGTCATCAACCTCTCCCTCGGCGACGACAGCGAGTCCGCCCACCCCGACGCCGGTGAGGACGCCGCCGTCCAGTACGCCCTCTCCAAGGGCGTGGTCGTCGTCGCCTCCGCCGGCAACGGCGGCGAGAAGGGCGACCACATCTCGTACCCCGCCGCCTACCCCGGCGTCATCGCCGTCACCGCCGTCGACCGCTACGGCAACCACGCGGCCTTCTCCACCAGCCGCTGGTACGCCACCGTCAGCGCGCCCGGCGTCGACATCGTCATCCCCGACCCGGACCGCAAGTACTACCAGGGCTGGGGCACCAGCGCCGCCTCCGCGTTCGTCTCCGGAGCCGTCGCCCTGGTCCGCGCCGCCCACCCCGGACTGACGCCCGCCCAGATCAAGAAGCTCCTCGCCGACACGGCCCGCGACCGCCCCGAGAGCGGCGGCCACGACGACGACAAGGGCTACGGCACGGTCGACCCCGCGGCGGCGATCGAGGCGGGCGGCACGCTGCGCCCGGCCGACCCGAAGGCCGCCACCTCCGGCTACGCCAAGCGCTACTTCGGCACCGGCCCCAGCCCCGAGCCCGGGGAGGAGGCGGGCACCGGGCTGATCGCGCCCGTCACCGGCGGCGTCGGCGTCCTGCTGGTGATCGTCGCCGTCGTCCTGTGGCGAGGGGGCCGCGCGAACGGGTACTGACGCCCGGATAGGCTCGACGCGTGGCGCTCAAGAACATCCCCGACCCCGGTTTCTCCGACGACGACGGCACCGCCGACCCCGAGCTCACCGCCGCGCTGGCGGCCTGGGCCGAGGACCGGTCGGCCGAGCCGCGCGTGCTCGCGGCGCTCAAGGGCGCCCGGCTGCTGGTCCCCGTCGTCGCCGTCCTCGGTGAGGTGGAGGAGGACGAGGAGACCGGGCTGCGCCGCGAGAAGACCAGCGACATGGCCGTGCCCACGCTCACCGCCGGCGACCGCCGCGCGCTGCCCGCGTTCACCTCCATCGAGTCCCTGGCCCGCTGGGACCCGGCCGCCCGCCCCGTCGCCGTACCGCTGCACCAGGCGCTCCAGGCGGCCGCCCACGAGAAGGCCGACACGCTGGTGCTGGACCTCGCGGGACCGGTGCCGTACCAGCTGACCGGCCGCGCGCTGCTCGCCGCCGCCGAGGGCCGCACGACGACCGACCCGCTCGCCGACCCCGCCGTCACCGAGGCGGTACGCGCGGTGGTGGCCGCCGAGCCGGCCGTGCTCCGTGCGCACCTGGTGCCCGGCGGCGGCGCGGACGGCACGCTCGCGCTCGTCACGGGCCCGGCCGCGCCGCCCGCGGAGACCGCCCAGCGCGTGGCCCGCGCGCTCGCGGCCGACGAAACACTGAGGGCCCGCCTGGTGCGGGGCCTGGACCTGGCACTCCTGCCGGCCGAGGCCACCCCTCCGGGCGAGCCCTTCTACGTGAGACCGTGAGCGATCAGCTGTAAACGGGGCCCGTGTACTTCTCGCCCGGCCCCTGACCCGGCTCGTCCGGCACGATCGACGCCTCGCGGAACGCCAGCTGCAGCGACTTCAGCCCGTCGCGCAGCGGCGCCGCGTGGAACGAGCTGATCTCCGTCGCGCCCGCGTCCAGCAGACCCGCCAGCGCGTGGATCAGCTTGCGCGCCTCGTCGAGGTCCTTGTACTGGTCGCCCTCCTCGGTGAGACCGAGCTTCACGGCCGCGGCGCTCATCAGGTTGACGGCGACCGTGACGATCACCTCGACCGCGGGCACCTCCGCGATGTCGCGGGTCATGGTCTCGAAGTCGGTCGTCTCCGCACCGGGGGCGGAGTCGGAAGCGGAGGGGTTGCTCGGCGTGGCGTCACTCATGACGCCCACGATAGGCGTACGCCTCACAGTTAGCCGCACCCCCGGGGAGCTGCTAACCTGGTGTGACGACCGGCCGGACACGACTCGTGCTCCGGCCCACAAGTGGAGGCTCCGCTCTCCCACCTGGCCGTCCTCCGGGGCGGCGGGTCACCGGTCAGACGGCGACCATCGTTCCGTACGGACGATGGGGCCGTCCGAATGCGCGCCCCGCGGTTGACCGCGGCGGTGCTCCGGTAGCACGAGGAGCCCCGCCTGTGTCCCGTCCGGGGCATTTTTCATGCGCCGGCGCGGTTGGTCTCACTAAACAGACGTTACGCGTCCGTCCGCCAGGCGGTCGCGTGGTGCTACCGAGGAGGATCCATCAGCACCGAGCCCCGCATCAACGACCGGATTCGCGTTCCCGAGGTGCGACTTGTCGGTCCCAGCGGCGAGCAGGTGGGCATTGTGCCGCTCGCCAAGGCGCTGGAGCTTGCGCAGGAGTACGACCTGGACCTGGTTGAGGTCGCGGCGTCCGCACGGCCGCCGGTCTGCAAGCTCATGGACTACGGCAAGTTCAAGTACGAGTCGGCCATGAAGGCCCGTGAGGCGCGCAAGAACCAGGCGCACACGGTCATCAAGGAAATGAAGCTCCGGCCGAAGATCGACCCGCACGACTACGACACCAAGAAGGGTCACGTCGTCCGGTTCCTCAAGCAGGGCGACAAGGTCAAGATCACGATCATGTTCCGTGGTCGCGAGCAGTCCCGGCCGGAGCTCGGCTACCGACTGCTGCAGCGGCTGGCGGAGGACGTCCAGGACCTCGGCTTCATCGAGTCGAACCCGAAGCAGGACGGCCGCAACATGATCATGGTTCTCGGTCCGCACAAGAAGAAGACCGAGGCCATGGCCGAGGCCCGCGAGGCGCAGGCCGCCCGCAAGGCGGAGCGCCAGGGCCAGCCCGCTCAGGCGGACGAGCCCACCGAGGTGGAGCAGCCCGCCGAGGCGGAGTCCGCCCAGTAGGCCCGAGGTCCCCGAGGGCCTGTGTCCGGGGCATCCGCCCAGGACTCAACCGATACACCTGACGCTCCCGCGTGCCGGTCCCCGGACCGGCTGGGAGCGCCACTGACGAGGAGAGAACGGCGCTATGCCGAAGAACAAGACGCACAGCGGTGCCAAGAAGCGCTTCAAGATCACCGGCTCCGGCAAGGTGCTGCGCGAGCGCGCCGGCAAGCGCCACCTGCTCGAGCACAAGTCGTCCAAGCTGACGCGTCGCCTCACCGGCAACGCCGAGATGGCCCCGGGTGACAGCGCCAAGATCAAGAAGATGCTGGGCATCTGATTGACCTCCCGCCCTCGGTGACGGGGGCATCCGGTCACCGCCGGGATCCATTCGTTTCCGGGTCGTGTGAGTCCAACCACGACCCCGCTACAAGGAGTTAACACGTGGCACGCGTCAAGCGGGCAGTCAACGCCCACAAGAAGCGCCGGGCGATCCTCGAGCAGGCCAGCGGTTACCGCGGCCAGCGCTCGCGCCTGTACCGCAAGGCGAAGGAGCAGGTCACCCACTCCCTCGTCTACAACTACAACGACCGCAAGAAGCGCAAGGGCGACTTCCGTCAGCTGTGGATCCAGCGCATCAACGCCGCTGCCCGCGCCAACGGCATCACCTACAACCGCTTCATCCAGGGTCTGAAGGCCGCCAACATCGAGGTGGACCGCAAGATCCTGGCCGAGCTGGCCGTCAACGACGCCAACGCGTTCGCCGCGCTCGTCGAGGCCGCCCAGAAGGCGCTCCCGAGCGACGTCAACGCCCCGAAGGCCGCCGCCTGATCTCCCAGGCCGCAGTACTTCCGCCCGGACCCGCAGGCCCAGCGCCTGCGGGTCCGGTCTGTTCCACCCCGTGCGTACGAGAAGAGAGCCGCCGACCACCATGGGCACCCCCGAGCTCCCCGAGCTGATCTCCCCCCGCTCCCCGCGCGTCATCGCCGCCCGGCGGCTCGCCAAGCGGAACTTCCGGGGCAAGGAGCGGCGGTTCATCGCCGAGGGCCCGCAGGCCGTGCGGGAGGCCGTCGCCCACCGCAGCGGCGGCGAGCCGACGCTGGTCGAGCTGTTCACCACCGTCGAGGCCGCCGAGCGGTACGCCGACATCGTCGAGGCCGCCCGTGCCACCGGCGCCCGCGTCCACCACGCCTCCGACGCCGTCCTCGCCGAGGTCTCGCAGACCGTCACCCCGCAGGGCCTCCTCGGCGTCTGCCGGTTCCTGGACTCGCCCTTCGAGGAGATCCTCAAGGGCCGCCCCAAGCTCGTCGCCGTCCTCGCCCACGTACGCGACCCCGGCAACGCCGGCACCGTGCTGCGCTGCGCCGACGCGGCCGGCGCCGACGCCGTGGTCCTCACCGACGCCTCCGTCGACCTGTACAACCCCAAGGCGGTACGCGCCTCCGTGGGTTCCGTCTTCCACCTGCCGGTCGCGGTCGGCGTCCCCGTCGAGCAGGCCGTCGCCGGGCTCCGGGGCGCCGGAGTGCGGATCCTCGCCGCCGACGGGGCGGGCGAGGCCGACCTGGACGCCGAGCTCGACGCGGGCACCATGGGCGGCCCCACCGCCTGGATCTTCGGCAACGAAGCCTGGGGCCTCCCCGAGGAGACCCGCGCCCTCGCCGACGCGGTCGTCCGCGTACCGATCCACGGCAAAGCCGAGAGCCTGAACCTGGCCACCGCCGCCGCCGTATGTCTCTACGGCTCCGCACGTGCGCAGCGCGCTGCCGGAGGGTGCCGCTCCGTCACCTCCAGCTAGTAGGCTGGCGGGCCGGGGGAACGGCCCACTGTGCGGTACGGAGGGGTGGGATTCGGGGATGACGCCCGGGACGAGCAGGCCGTCGGCGAAGCGGGGCGCTTTACTCAACGCGCCCGCCGCACCCAGCGCGCCCGGCGCGCCCGCCGAGTCCGCCGCCGAACGCACGCCCGCAGCACCCGGCGCGTCCCAGGCGCCCGCCGCCGCGCCGGACGCGTACGCGTACGCGTACGCCTGCGCCTACGAGCCCGACGACCTGCCCGACGGCCTGGTCATCGCCGACCGGCACGGCACCGTCGTCTGCTTCAACGCCGCCGCCGAGCGCCTCACCGCCGTCCGCCGGGACGCGGCCCTCGGGCGCCCGCTGGAGGAGGCGCTCCCCCTGGAGGACCTCAAGGGCCGACGCTGGTGGGCGCTGACCGACCCGTACGGCGGGCTCGCCATCCGCGGCGGCCAGCCCGAGCGCAACCTGCTGCTGCCGGGCAACCGGGAGGTCCTGGTCGCCGCCCGCTATGTGCGCGAGCACCCCCTGGGCCCGGTCCGGAAGGTCGTCGTCACCGTGCGCGGCACCGAGGCCCGGCGCCGTACCGAACGCAGCCACGCCGAACTGATCGCCACCGTCGCCCACGAACTGCGCTCCCCGCTCACCTCCGTCAAGGGTTTCACCGCCACCCTCCTCGCCAAGTGGGAGCGGTTCACCGACGACCAGAAGCGGCTGATGCTGGAGACCGTGGACGCCGACGCGGGCCGCGTCACCCGGTTGATCGCCGAGCTGCTCGACATCTCCCGAATAGACTCCGGCCGCCTCGAGGTGCGCCGCCAGCCCGTCGACATCGCCGCGGCCATCGGCCGCCACATCCAGGCCCACACCGCGCGCGGCCAGTCCCCGGACCGCTTCTTCGTGCGCGTACGCCGCCCGCTGCCCGATCTGTGGGCCGACCCCGACAAGATCGACCAGGTCCTCGGCAACCTGCTCGAAAATGCGGTGCGGCACGGCGAGGGAACCGTCACCATCGAGGTGGCACCCACCGGCGCCGACGACGAGGAGAAGGGAACGGCGGTCACCGTGAGCGACGAAGGCCCCGGCATCCCCGAGGAGTCGATGGGCCGTGTCTTCACCCGCTTCTGGCGGGGGAGCAAGCGCGGCGGGACCGGCCTCGGCCTGTACATCGTCAAGGGCATCGTCGAGGCGCACGGCGGGACGATCACCGTCGGCCGCGGACCGGCCGGCGGCGCCGAGTTCCGATTTACGCTGCCCGTGAGCGCCCCGGCCTATCTGGCGTAACAGAGGCCGCGCAGGTGTCCACGGGCTGATCCTCGGCTCATCCGCCACCCCATACCCCGTTAGACTCGTCCTTTGGCACCTTTGCGTCCTCGGTCGTCGAGCGGGGGCCCCAGCCAGCCCACGGAAGTACGGAAGAGATGTCGGCACCCAATAAGTCGTACGACCCTGTCGAGGTCGAGGCACTGAAACCGGAAGAGATCGAGCGCATGCGGGACGAGGCGCTCGCCGCCTTCGCCGCCGCCGGCGACCTCGACGCGCTCCACGAGGCGAAGATCGCGCACACCGGCCCCACCTCGCCGCTGTCGCTCGCCAACCGGGAGATCGGCGCCCTGCCCCCGCACGCGAAGGCGGAGGCCGGCAAGCGCGTGGGCCAGGCCCGCGGTGCCGTGAACAAGGCACTCGCCGCCCGCCAGGCGGAGCTGGAGGCCGAGCGCGACGCGCGCGTGCTGGTCGAGGAGGCGGTGGACGTCACCCTTCCGTACGACCGCGTGCCGGCCGGCGCCCGCCACCCGCTGACCACCCTCATGGAGCGCATCGAGGACGTCTTCGTCGCCATGGGCTACGAGGTCGCCGAGGGCCCCGAGGTCGAGTCCGAGTGGCTCAACTTCGACGCGCTCAACATCGCCGTCGACCACCCCGCCCGCGGCGAGCAGGACACCTTCTTCGTCGCCGACGCCGAGGGCACCTCCGGCTCCGGTGTGGTGCTGCGCACGCACACCTCGCCGGTTCAGGTCCGCTCCATGCTGGACCGCGAGCCCCCGGTGTACGTGATCTGCCCCGGCCGTGTGTACCGCACGGACGAGCTGGACGCCACGCACACCCCGGTCTTCCACCAGGTCGAGCTGCTCGCCATCGACGAGGGCCTGACCATGGCCGACCTGAAGGGCACCCTCGACCACATGGTCCAGGCGCTCTTCGGCGGTGAGGGCATGAAGACCCGGCTCCGGCCGAACTTCTTCCCCTTCACCGAGCCGTCCGCCGAGATGGACATGGTCTGCTACGTCTGCCGAGGCGAGTCCGTCGGCAACCCCGACCGCCCCTGCCGCACCTGCTCCAGCGAGGGCTGGATCGAGCTCGGCGGCTGCGGCATGGTCAACCCCAAGGTGCTGACCGCCTGCGGCGTGGACCCGGAGAAGTACAGCGGCTTCGCCTTCGGGTTCGGCATCGAGCGGATGCTGATGTTCCGCCACAACGTAGAAGACATGCGAGACATGGTCGAGGGTGACGTCCGGTTCACCCGGCCGTTCGGGATGGAGATCTGATGCGGGTCCCGCTTTCGTGGCTGCGGGAGTACGTCGACCTGCCGGCGACGGAAACCGGCCGTGACGTACAGGCCAAGCTGGTGTCGGCGGGCCTGGAGGTCGAGACCGTCGAGCAGCTCGGCGCCGGGCTCACCGGCCCGCTGGTCGTCGGCCAGGTCCTCACCATCGAGGAGCTGACCGAGTTCAAGAAGCCCATCCGCTTCTGCACCGTCAACGTCGGCGACGCCAACGGCACCGGTGAGCCCCAGGAGATCATCTGCGGCGCCCGGAACTTCGCCGAGGGCGACAAGGTCGTCGTGGCCCTGCCCGGCGCCGTGCTCCCCGGCGACTTCCGGATCGCCGAGCGCAAGACGTACGGCCGGATCTCCCGCGGCATGATCTGCTCCACCGACGAGCTCGGCATGGGCGACGACGGCACGCACGGCATCATCGTGCTGCCGCCCGAGATCGAGATCGGCATCGACGCCACCGAGCTGCTGGAGCTGTACGACGAGGTCCTCGACATCGCCGTCACGCCCGACCGCGGCTACTGCCTGTCGATGCGGGGCGTCGCCCGCGAGACCGCCACCGCCTACGGTCTGCCGCTGCGCGACCCGGCGCTCCTCGACGTGCCCGCGCCGAACGCGTACGGCTACCCCGTCAAGGTCTCCGACCCGATCGGCTGCGACCGCTTCACCGCGCGCACCGTCGTCGGGCTCGACCCCGAGGCGCGCTCCCCGATCTGGCTGCGCCGCCGCCTCCAGAAGGCCGGCATGCGCCCGATCTCGCTCGCCGTCGACGTCGCCAACTACGTGATGCTCGAGCTCGGCCAGCCGCTGCACACCTACGACCGCACCCGCATCCAGGGAGCGATCGGCGTGCGCCGCGCGGAGGCGGGCGAGAAGTTCACCACCCTCGACGGAGTCAAGCGCGTCCTCGACGCCGAGGACCTGGTCATCACGGACGAGCGCGGGGCCATCGGCCTCGCGGGCGTGATGGGCGGCGAGAACACCGAGATCGCCGACTCCGTCACCGACCCCGAGACCGGCGAGGTGCGCGGCACCACCGACATCGTCATCGAGGCCGCCCACTTCGACCCGGTCTCCATCGCCCGCACCGCGCGTCGCCACAAGCTGTCCTCCGAGGCGTCCCGGCGCTTCGAGCGGGGCGTCGACCCGCAGGCCGCCGCCGCTGCCGCGCAGCGCACCGTCGACCTGCTGGTGCTGCTCGCGGGCGGCACCGCCGAGGCCGGGGTCACCGAGATCATCGCGCCGTCCGCCCCGCGCACGGTGACGATGGCCGCCGACCACCCCGACCGCGTCGCCGGTGTCGTCTACGGCCGGGAGACCGTCGTCCGCCGCCTCCAGGAGGTCGGCTGCGACGTCCTGGGCCAGGACGAGCTGACCGTCACCGTCCCGTCGTGGCGGCCCGACCTCGCCCACCCGAACGACCTCGCCGAAGAGGTCATCCGGCTGGAGGGGTACGAGAACCTCCCGTCCACGCTGCCCAAGCCCCCGGCCGGCCGCGGCCTGACCGCGCGGCAGCGGCTGCACCGCCGTGTCGGACGGGTCCTCGCCGGCGCCGGGTACGTCGAGGCGCCGAACTACCCGTTCGTCTCCCCGCAGGTCTTCGACCAGCTGGGCCTCGCGGCCGACGACCCGAACCGCAAGGTCGTCACGCTCGTCAACCCGCTCTCCGACGAAGAGCCGGCGATGCGCACCACGCTGCTGCCCGGGCTGCTCGGCGCCCTGCGCCGCAACGACGGGCGCGGCAGCCACGACCTGGCGCTCTTCGAGACCGGCCTGGTCTTCCACCCGGCCGCCGAGGCCGGCACCGCCGTGGTGCTGCCCGTCGACCGCCGCCCCACCGACGAGGAGATCGCGGCCCTCAACGCCCCGCTCCCCGAGCAGCCGCGCCACGTCGCGGTCGTCCTCGCCGGGGCGCGCGAGCAGGCCGGCTGGTGGGGCCAGGACCGCCCGGCCGACTGGGCCGACGCGGTCGAGGCCGCCCGGAGCGTCGCCCGCGAGGCCGGCGCCGAGCTCATCGTCCGCCAGGGCCAGTACGGGCCGTGGCACCCGGGCCGCTGCGCCGAGCTCGCCGTCGTGGTCGCCGATGGCGACAAGGAGACAGTGCAGGTCGTCGGGTACGCCGGTGAGCTGCACCCGCGCGTCGTCAAGGCGCTGCACCTGCCCGCCCGTACGTGCGCGATGGAGCTGAACCTCGACACCGTCGAGCGCGCCTCCGCCGGTGCGCTGCGCGCGCCGCGGATCTCGGCGTTCCCGGTCGCCACGCAGGACGTCGCCCTGGTCGTCGGCAAGGACGTGCCGGCCGCCGAGGTCGAGCGCGCGCTGCGCGAGGGCGCGGGCGAACTGCTGGAGTCCCTCCGGCTGTTCGACGTCTTCGAGGGCGAGCAGATCGGTGAGGGCCGCAAGTCCCTGGCGTACGCGCTGCGCTTCCGCGCCGCCGACCGCACGCTGACCGTCGAGGAGGCCTCGGCCGCCCGGGACGCCGCGGTGGCGCTGGCCGCCGAGCGGACGGGCGCGGTGCTGCGCGGCGCCTGACACCCGCGTGCGTCCCACGGGACGCGTCCCACGTGATGAGGGGCATGGCCGGAACACCGGTCATGCCCCTCACTCGTTCGAGTGGGAAGGCTGGTGGAGCCCGCCCCGCGGCGGAGACGATCGACAGAATCGTCCCGACCGCGACAGGGGCCTGAAGAAGGGCGGTCCGCATGATCCGTATGGCCCGTACGCGATCTTGGCCTCGTCACCCTGCTTCGCTCGTCCCGCTCGTGCTGCCCACCCTCTGGGGCGGGGTCGCCGTCCTGTGGAAGCTCACCTGCCCGCTGGCCCAGCAGGAGAGCCTGCCCACCCGGCTCGTCACCTGCGTCGTCTTCTTCACCGTGGGCACCGGTCTCATCCTGGGCCTCCGGCACCGCCTGGCGCGGGAGCTGCGGCAGGTCCGGGCCGTCGCGCAGGCCGCGCAGCAGGTGCTGCTGCGCCCGCTGCCGCCGCGGCTGGACGGCCTGTCCGTCGCGGCCGGCCAGCTCTCCGCAGCCCCGGGCGCGGCCGTGGGCGGCGACCTCTACGAGGCGGTGGCCACGCCGTACGGCGTACGCGTCGTCATCGGCGACGTACGCGGCCATGGGCTCGGCGCCCTCGGCGCGGTGGCGGCCGTCCTCGGCAGCTTCCGGGAGGCCGCGCACGACGAGCCGGAACTCGGCGGCGTCCTGCGGCGGTTGGACCGGGCGCTGGCGCGGCACCTGCGCGAGCGGGCGCGCCACGAGCACCCGGCCTCTGGTGGCTGGAACCCGCTGAGCCCGTCGGCGGAGGAGTTCGTCACCGTGCTGCTGCTGGAGATAGCCCGGGACGGCGAGGTCCGGGCGCTCAACTGCGGCCATCCATGGCCCTATCGGCTCGGCCCCGGCGCGGAGCCGGTCGCCGCGGGCGACCCCCTGCCGCCGCTCGGCGTCTCCCCGCTCCCCGACGAGCTGCCCGCGCAACGGTGCACCCGGCTGCTGCCGGGGCAGGCGCTGTTCCTGCACACGGACGGCGCCGAGGACGCGCGGGACCGGGGTGGGCGGTTCTTCCGGCTGGAGGAGGTGCTGGCGCAGGCCGCGCGGACGGGCGCGCCGCCGGCCGCGGTCGTCCAGTGCGTGCACGCCGCGCTGCTGCGGCACACCGGCGGGCGGCTGACCGACGACGTCGCCCTCGTCGTCCTGCGCAACGACGTCACCCGCCCGTCGTTGGTGCCGCCCGCCCCGCCGCGGAGTATCGGGCAGATCCGGCAGGACGGACGGCACGCGACGGGTCACCGCAACTGTACGAGGGGGAGCCGGTGACCCGCCGCCTCTGTGAGAGACAGCCCAGTCAACCGGCGCCCGCGGCGGGGCGGGAGCGTACGCGGGGCACGGACCGGGGCACTTGTTTCACACCCCGTGCGAACGCGCCTGCACTACCCTGAGCGCACCGAGTCATCGGAGGGGCCCATGCAGCCCAACACCCTGCTCGACGCCCTGCTCGACGAGGCGGGCGTCTCCCACGCCGGTCTCGCCGCGCACGTGAACCAGGCAGGCCGCGCCAGAGGCATGGCGCTGCGGTACGAACACACCGCGGTCGCCCGCTGGTTGAAGGGCCAGCGCCCGCGCGGCCAGGTGCCGGACCTGATCTGCGAGGTGCTGAGCGCCCGGCTGCACCGGCCCGTCACGCTCGACGACGTCGGCCTGGGCGTGGCGGGCGAGGCCGCCGCCGGGCACGGCTCGCCGCTGTCCGGCTTCGTCGAGCGGGCCACCGCCCTGTGGCGCTCCGACGAGCAGCAGCGGCCGCACATACTGGGGGCCCCGGCCGTCACCGGCACGCCCGCGGTGATGCCTGTATGGGAATGGGAGAACCCTCCCGAGGACGCGGACGTCTCGCGCGACGGGCAGACGCACGTGTCGGACGGCGACATCGAGATGCTGCGCGCCGCCCGGGCGCACTACGAGCTCATGTACCGCAAGGCGGGCGGCATCGCCACGCGTGCCCGGATCGTCGGGTTCCTCAACGCCGAGACCGCGCCGCTGCTGCGCGGCTCCTACAGCGACGCCCTCGGCCGGCAGCTGCACCGCGCCACCGGCGGGCTGGTGGCGGTGGCCGGGATCTGCGCGTACGACTCCGACGCGCACGGGCTCGCGCAGCGCTACTTCCACCAGGCGCTGCGGCTGGCGAAGGCGAGCGGGGACCGCGGGCTGGGTGCGTACGTGATCGCGCTGCTGGTCAACCAGTCGCTGTTCCTGGGGGAGCACCGGCAGGCGGTCGCGTTCGCGGAGGCGGCGCTGCGCACGGCGGGCAGTGAGATCACCCCCGCGCTCGCCGCCGACCTCTACGCCATGCAGGCGAAGGCGTACGCGCACCTCGGGGACGGCGCCGGTGCCCTGCGGTGCATCCGGCACGCGGAGGCGGAGGCGGACCGGATCCGGCCGGGGCGCGAGCCCGACGAGACCGGCTACGTCCAGCCCGGGCTGGTCAACGTGCAGGTCGCGGAGGCGCTGCTGAGCCTGGGGGACCTGAGTGGCGCCCGGGAGCACGCGGCGGCCGCCGTGCGCACGCCGGCGCACGACCGGGGCCGGGTCCACCGGCTGGCGATGCTCAGCCAGATCGAGCTGCGGCAGGGCGAGGCCGATCGCGCCGCGCGGACCGCCGTGGAGATGGCCGAGCGGGCCCGGGGGATGGAGTCGCAGCGGCTGCGGGACCGGTTGCGCGCGGTGCGGGAGCACCTGGTGGCGAGCGGGTGCGGTGAGGCGCGCGAGGCCGCCGAGCTCATCGATGGGGCGTTGCGCGTTCCGCTGTGACCCCGTACCTGCTGCGATATTGCCACCTACTTGTCCGGAAGGTGGCAGAACCGTGCAGTGGACGAACTTAAACGAACAGACCGTGTATGAGAACCGCTGGTTCAAGGTGAACCTCGCGGACGTCGCACTTCCCGACGGCCGGCACCTCGACCACTTCCTCATCCGGCTCCGTCCGGTCGCGGTGGCGACCGTCGTCAACGAGGCCAACGAGGTGCTGATGCTGTGGCGCCACCGCTTCATCACCGACAGCTGGGGGTGGGAGCTGGCGGCGGGCGTCGTCGAGGACGGCGAGGACGTCGAGACCGCGGCGGCGCGGGAGATGGAGGAGGAGACGGGCTGGCGCCCCGGGCCGCTGCGGCACCTGCTCACCGTCGAACCGTCCAACGGCCTGACCGACGCCCGCCACCACCTCTACTGGGCGGAGGAGGCCACCTATACGGGCCCTCCCGAGGACGCCTTCGAGTCCTCGCGCCGCGAGTGGGTCCCGCTGAAGCTGGTGCCCGACATGATCGCCCGCGGTGAGGTCCCGGCCGCCAACATGGCGGCCGGGCTGCTGATGCTGCACCATCTGCGGCTGGGCTGAGGCCCACTTCCCGGAGCGCGTCAGCGCCCGAGCGCCTGCCACACCGCGACCGCGAGCGCGCCCACCGCGGTGAGCACGGACACGGCGGGCACGGGCCACCTCGTGTGCTCCAGCGCCGCGACGCGCGAGGCCAGATCGGTCAGATCACGGTCGATCTGGCCGTGGCGCTGGGCGAGCAGCGCCAGTTGGCCGTCGATCCGCGCGAGACCGACGTCGAGACAGCGCCGCAGCTCTGCGAACTCCTCGACGGCCGCTAAGTGTTCGGGGTCGGTGGTGGTCACGGTTTCCGCTCCTCTTCGTCGACTGGCCGATGACGGGCCGGGGCCGAGTCAACTCCCCCTGGTGGAGCGGGGGGAGCGTGTGCGAAGGGCATATGCGCACACGCTCCGCACACCCCGTGCGAATCCCGGTCGCGGAGCGTTGCGCGTCACGCGTACGGGTAGAAGCCCGACCCCGTCTTGCGGCCGAGCCGGCCCGCGTCCACCATCCGCTGGAGCAGCGGGGGAGCGGCGTACAGCGGCTCCTTGTACTCGGCGTACATCGAGTCGGCGACCGAGTGGACCGTGTCCAGGCCGATGAGGTCCGCGAGCTTCAGCGGGCCCATCGGGTGGGCGCAGCCCAGCTCCATGCCGTTGTCGATGTCCTCGCGGCTGGCGATGCCCGACTCGAACATCCGGATCGCGGAGAGGAGGTACGGGATCAGCAGCGCGTTCACCACGAAGCCGGAGCGGTCCTGGGCGCGGATGGCGTGCTTGCCCAGCACCTTCTCCACCACGGCCTGGGCGCGGCTGAGCGTGCCCTCGGAGGTGGTGAGCGCCGGGATCAGCTCGACGAGCTGCTGCACGGGGGCCGGGTTGAAGAAGTGGATGCCGATGACCTGGTCGGGGCGGGACGTCGCCACGGCCAGCTTCACCAGCGGGATGGAGGAGGTGTTGGAGGCGAGGATCGCGTCCTGGCGGGTCACGACCTGGTCGAGGACCTGGAAGATCTCCGTCTTGACCTGCTCGTTCTCCACGACGGCCTCGATGACGAGGTCACGGTCGGCGAACTCGCCGAGGTCCGTGGTGAAGCTGAGCCGGGCCAGCGTCGCGTCGTGCTCCTCCTGGGTGATCTTGCCGCGCTCGGCGGCCTTGGAGAGCGAGTTGTACAGCCGGGTACGGCCGATCTCCAGCGCCTCGCCGGTCGTCTCGGCGACCTTGACCTCCAGGCCGCTGCGGGCGCACACCTCCGCGATGCCCGCGCCCATCTGGCCGCAGCCCACCACTCCGACGCGTTCGATGTCGGTCACATCGTGCCTTTCGCTGTTCTTGCGGGTGGCAGGTTCCCCGTGTGATTCCGGCGCCCGCCTCGACCCCCTGACGTTACTCCGTTCGGGCCGGTGGGGGGCGGCCCGGGGCGGGCATGCTCTGCGGGGACGTCCGGACAATCCAACCGGTAAGGGGCGATGAATGCGGCACATCGGAAGGAACGGAAGGATCGGAAATATCCGGAGAAGAGGCCTGATGGCGGGCGCGGCGGGGATGCTGGCGACGCTGTGGGCGGCGGCCGAAGCGGGCGCGGGACCCCGGCGGGCACCGGCGGGCGCGGGCGTCGGCGCCGGTGCCGGCGCGGCAGGCGGGCCCGCTCCGGCCGAGGAGGCCCGGCCCGGGACGGTGCCCGAGCCGTCGGGGGCGCGCGCGGCGGGCGGCAAGGAGTTCCGGGGGATGTGGCTGGCCACGGTCGCCAACCGGGACTGGCCCTCCCGGCCCGGGCTGACCGCCGACGCGCAGCGCGCCGAACTGCTCGCTCACCTCGACACCGCCGTCGAACGGCGGCTCAACGCGGTGGTCTTCCAGGTGCGGCCCACCGCCGACGCCCTGTGGCCCTCGCCGTACGAGCCCTGGTCGCACGTCCTGACCGGCGTGCAGGGCGAGGACCCCGGCTGGGACCCGCTGGGGACGGCCGTCGAGGAGGCGCACCGGCGGGGCCTGGAGCTGCACGCCTGGTTCAACCCGTACCGCGTGGCCAACCACACGGACCCGACCCGCCTGGCCGAGAACCACCCCGCCCGGGTGCACCCCGACTGGGTGGTGCCGTACGGCGGGAAGCTCTTCTACAACCCGGGCCTGCCCGAGGTGCGGCGCTTCGTGCAGGACGCCATGCTCGACGCCGTGCGCCGGTACGCGGTCGACGGCGTCCACTTCGACGACTACTTCTACCCGTACCCGGTGGCCGGGCAGGCCTTCGACGACGACGAGGCGTACGAGGCGTATGGCGCGGGCTTCCCGGACCGGGCCGCCTGGCGGCGGGACAACATCGACCGGCTGGTGCGCGAGATGTCGTACCGGATCAAGGAGACACGGCGGCGCGCCCGGTTCGGGGTCAGCCCCTTCGGGGTGTGGCGCAACGCCGCGACCGACCCGCTCGGCTCCGACACCCGGGCGGGCGTCCAGACGTACGACGACCTGCACGCCGACACCCGCACGTGGGTGAAGGAGCGCTGGATCGACTACGTGGTGCCGCAGCTCTACTGGCACATCGGGTTCGCCGCCGCCGACTACGCCAAGCTGGTGCCCTGGTGGAACGAGGTCGTCCGGGACACGGGCGTACGGCTGTACGTGGGGGAGGCGCTGTACAAGGCGGGCGACCCCGCTCAGCCCGAGCCCTGGCAGGACCCGGCCGAGCTGTCGCGCCACCTCACCCTCACCGAGCGGTACGACCAGGTGCGCGGCCACGTCTTCTTCTCGGCCAAGGAGGTCGGGGCGGACCGCATCGGGGCGATGGCGAGGGTGGTGTCCGACCACTACCCGACCGCGGCCCGCCCATGGCGCTGACCGGCCGTTGAGCGGCTGCCGACCGGCTGCCGCCTGGCCGGCCGACCGCCGGCGACCCGCCGGCGGTCGGCCTACCTCTGTTCCTCGTGCCGGACGACGCTGTCGGGGCCGGGGGACATCACCGTCTCGTGCCCGTCCTCGAAGCGGACGCGGTACGGGGGGTTGCCGTCCTTTCCCAGCACCTCGACGACCTCGGCCGTCCGGTCGTGCTGGCCGACGGTCCTGCCGTGCACCGTCAGTTTGTCGCCCTTGCTCGCGTGCATCGAGTGACCTCCTCGCGCCGTGGATCGAAGTTGCCGGACTTATCGGAGTTATCCCGTATGGGGAGTTTACGTCCGCAGGTGTGTCCCGCGTCACTTCGGGGCGGCGGACGGAGGGCTCAGGAGCCGGTCCGCTGGGTCACCGCGATGCACACGAGGACCGCGCCGGCCGCCAGTGGCGCGGCGGGCGAGACCGCCTCGCCCAGCAGCCACACCGACCAGACCAGGGTCAGGAGCGGCTGGGCGAGCTGGAGCTGGCTGGCCCGGGCGATACCCACCGCCGCCATGCCCCGGTACCAGACGTACAGGCCGAAGAAGGTCGACCCGGCCGCCACCCACACCAGGCCCACGACGCCGTGCGTGGTCAGCCGCACCGGCTCGAAGGCCAGCGCGACCGCCGAACCGGCCACGGCGAGCGGCAGGCACATCACCAGCGCCCAGCCGATGACCTGCCAGCCCGGCATCACCCCGGCGAGCCGGCCGCCCTCGGTGTATCCGGCCGCGCACACCAGCAGCGCCGCGAAGAGGTACAGATCGCCGGCCGACAGGTCGCCGCCGCTCTGCTGCACGGTGAACGCGATCACCACCGCCGCCCCGGCCAGCGCGGCCGCCCAGAAGGTGCGCGACGGCCGCCTCCCGGTACGCACGGCCGCGAACACGGCGGTCGTCAGCGGCAGGAGTCCTACGACCACGGCCGCGTGTGAGGTGGTCGAGGACTGCAGCGCCAGCGTGGTCAGCAGCGGGAACCCCACCACGACACCGCCGCCGACCACCGCGAGCCCGGCCCAGTGGCGGCGGTCCGGGACCGGTACGCGCAGGGCGAGCAGGAAGGCTCCGGCGATCACCGCGGCGAGCGTGGAGCGGACGGCGACGAGCGACCAGGGGCCGAAGCTCTCCAGCCCCCAGGCGGTGGAGGGGAAGGTGAGCGAGAAGGACACCACGCCCAGCGCGGCGAGCAGCGTACCCACGCCGCGACGGTCGGCCGTCCCGGAGGTGGTCGTCCCGGAACGGGCGGTCGTGCCGGAGGCGGCCGCCCGGGGGGCGCCCGTCCCGGAGGCCGGGGTCCTGGGCTCCGTGCGTGGGGTGGCTGAGCCCTGCACTGCTATCGCGTTAGAGGTGGTAGCGCTATTCTGTGCTGTCATGCACGAGCGTAGCAGCGTCGCTGAACTGGCGGCCACCCTGAAGCAGGAGTTGGACCGCTACTCTCCAGGTGGAAAGCTGCCGTCCAGTCGGGCCCTGGTCGAGCGCTACCGGGTCTCCCCGGTCACCGTCTCCCGCGCCCTGGCCCGGCTCGCCGCCGAGGGCCTGGTCGTCACCCGGCCCGGAGCGGGCGCCTTCCGGGCCCAGCCGCGCGCCGCCGGCACACCGGCGGCCGGCGACACCTCCTGGCAGGAGGTCGCCCTCAGCGCCGACTCCGCGACCGAGCTCGTCCCGCGCTCCGTCGACGCCTCGGGCGTTCTCGTCACCCTCGCCGCGCCGCCCACCGGCGTGGTCGAGTTCAACGGCGGCTACCTGCACCCCTCCCTCCAGCCCGAACGGGCCCTCGCCGCCGCGCTCGCCCGCGCCGGCCGGCGCCCCGGCGCCTGGAGCCGGCCGCCCACCGAGGGGCTGCACGAGCTGCGCGACTGGTTCGCCCGCGAGATCGGCGGCACCGTCACGGCGGCGGACGTCCTCATCACCGCGGGCGGCCAGGCCGCGATCGCCACCGCGCTGCGGGCCCTCGCCCCGCCCGGCGCGCCCGTCCTCGTCGAATCGCCCACCTATCCGGGCATGCTGGCCGTCGCCCGCGCCGCCGGGCTGCGCCCCGTGCCCGTACCGACCGACCGCGACGGCGTCCGTCCCGACCTGCTGGCCGCCGCCTTCCGGGCCACCGGCGCGCGCGTCTTCGTCGTCCAGCCGCTCTTCCAGAACCCCACCGGCGCGGCCCTCCCCGTCGAGCGGCGCCGCGAGGTGGTGCGCATCGCCCGCGAGGCCGGTGCCTTCGTCGTCGAGGACGACTTCGCCCGCCACCTCGTCCACGAGGACGCGGGCCCGCTCCCCGCGCCGCTCGCCGCCGACGACCCGGACGGCGTCGTCGTCCACGTCCGCTCGCTCACCAAGATCGCCTCGCCCAGCCTGAGGGTCGGCGCGCTGGCCGCGCGCGGCCCGGTGCTGGAACGGCTGCGCGCCATCCAGGTCGTCGACACGTTCTTCGTACCGCGACCCCTGCAGGAAGCCGCGCTGGAGCTCGTCGGGTCTCCCGCGTGGAGCCGTCACCTCCGGTCCGTAGCAGCCGAGTTGACGTCCCGGCGCAACGCCCTGGCCGCCGGGCTCGCCCTGCACCTGCCCGAACTCGCCCTCACCCACCTCCCCTCCGGCGGTCACCAGCTCTGGCTCCGCCTCCCCGACACCCTCGACGAGCCCGCCCTGGTCGCCGCCGCCCTGCGCGCGGGCGTCGCCGTCGCCCCCGGCCGCCCCTACTTCTGCGCCGAACCACCCGCCGGGCACGTACGCCTCGGCTTCGCCGCCGTCGCCGGACCGGCCGAGCTCGCCGAGGGCGTACGCCGGCTGCGCGCCGCCCGCGACGAACTGCGGCGCTGACCGTGGCGAACCGCCCAACAAAAAGCGTGGCACGCGCCACTGACAATCGGCCCCCGCCCTGCCAGAGTCCGATCATGGACGAGACGACGACGGCGAACCCCCTGACGGCGAACCCTCTGACGGCGAACGGCCCGGCGGCGAGCGGCGGCGCCCTGGGCGCGTACGAGATCTCCACCGACCCCGCCCGCCTCGACCGTGCCCGCGTCCACCACTGGCTGTCGACCGACGCGTACTGGGCGCTCGGCCGCAGCCGCGACAAACAGGACCGGGCCATCGACGGATCGCTCAACTTCGGCCTGTACGAGACCGGCTCCGGTGAACTCGTCGGCTACGCCCGCGCCGTCACCGACCACGCCACCTTCGCCTGGCTCTGCGACGTCTACGTCGACCGCGCCGCCCGCGGCAAGGGCCTGGGAACCGCCCTCGTCGAGGCGGTCCGCGACCACTTCGCCCCGCTGGGCGTCAAACGCGTCATGCTCGCCACCGAGGACGCGCACGGCGTGTACGAGAAGGTCGGCTTCCGGGCCCTGGACGTGCCCGAGCACTGGATGGCGCTCCGATTCCAGTAGGCCGCGGCCGAGCGGTTAGCCTGAGGTCACGATGAACCGTCTGACCACGCCCTGGGGCGATGCCGAGCTCGCCCGCTTCCCCGAGGACCCGCGCGATCCGCTGCGCGCCTGGGACGCCGCCGACGAGTACCTGCTGCGGCACCTGGCGGAGGCGTCCCCGGACCTCTCCGGCACCGTGGTCGTGGTCGGCGACCGGTGGGGCGCGCTGGTCACCTCGCTCGCCGGGCTCGGCCCCGTACAGATCACCGACTCCTTCCTCGCCCGCGAGGCCACCCGCGCCAACCTCGCCCGCAACGGGATCGAGGAGAGGTCCGTACGGCTCCTCACCACCCGCGACACCCCGCCCGACCGCATCGACGCGCTGCTCGTCCGCGTCCCCAAGAACCTCGCGCTCCTGGAGGACCAGCTGCACCGCCTCGCCCCCGCGCTGCACGCGGGGACGGTCGTCGTCGGCACCGGCATGGTCAAGGAGATCCACACCTCCACGCTGAAGCTCTTCGAGCGGCTCGTCGGCCCCACCCGCACCTCGCTGGCCGTCAAGAAGGCCCGCCTCATCTTCTCCACGCCGGACCCGTCGCTGCCGCGCGGCCCGAGCCCCTGGCCCTACCGGTACGCGCTGCCCGGCGACGCCCCCGCCCCCGTGGCCGGCCGGAGCGTCGTCAACCACGCCGGCATCTTCTGCGCCGACCGCCTCGACATCGGCACGCGCTTCTTCCTCCGGCACCTGCCGACGACGGGCCCGGGCCGCCGCCGCGTCGTCGACCTCGGCTGCGGCAACGGCGTCGTCGGCCTCGCGGTGGCGCTCGCCGACCCGGAAGCGGAGCTGGTCTTCGCCGACGAGTCGTACCAGGCCGTCGCGTCGGCGGAGGAGACGTACCGGGAGAGCGCCCCGGCCGGGACGAAGGCGGAGTTCCTCGTCGGCGACGGGCTCGCGGACGTCCCCGCGGAGTCCGTGGACCTCGTCCTCAACAACCCTCCCTTCCACAGCCACCAGGCGACCACCGACCGCACGGCCCGGCGCATGTTCACCGACGCCCGCCGCGCGTTGCGGCCCGGCGGCGAGCTGTGGGTCATCGGCAACCGGCACCTGGGCTACCACGTGACGCTGCGGCGGATCTTCGGCAACTGCGAGACCGTCGCGAGCGACCCGAAGTTCGTGGTCCTGCGGGCGGCGAAGCGGTAGCACCTGGCACCAGGTCCGTTCGACGCCCCTGCCCTTGCCCCTGTTCCGGACCCGGCGAGCGGTCTTTACCGCGCCGCCGTGAACACCAGCGACGCGTTGTGCCCGCCGAAGCCGAACGCGTTCGTCAGCGCCGCGCCCACCGGCCCCCGGCGCGGCCCGCCGGTGACGACGTCCAGCCTCACCTCCGGGTCCAGCGTCTCGACGTTCACCGTCGGCGGGACGACGCCCTCGCGCACCGCCATGATCGCGGCCAGCGCGCCCACCGCCCCCGCCGCGCCGAAGAGGTGACCCGTCATCGACTTCGTCGCCGTCACGGCCGGGTGCGTCCCGATCGCCTCGGCCACCGACCGCGCCTCCGTCACATCGCCCTGGGGCGTCGACGTCGCGTGGGCCTGGACGTGCGCGATGTCCAGCGGCGACAGCCCCGCCGCCGCCAGCGCCAGGCGCATCGCGCGGACCTGGCCCTCCGGGTGCGCGGCCGTGATGTGGTACGCGTCCGACGTCACGCCCGCCCCGGCGAGCGCCGCGTGGGCGCGGGCCGCCCGCGCCGCCGCGAAGTCCGCGCGCTCCAGCACCACCACGCCCGCGCCCTCGCCGATGACGAAGCCGTCCCGGTCCACGTCGAAGGGCCGGGACGCCCGCTCCGGGTCGTCGTTGCGCGTCGAATGCGCCCTGGCCTGTGCAAACCCAGCCAGTGGGAGCGGGCAGATGCACGCCTCGGCGCCGCCCGCCACCACCACGTCCGCCCGGCCCAGCCGGATCAGGTCCAGGCCCATGGCGATCGCCTCCGCGCCCGACGCGCAGGCGCTCACCGGGGTGTGCGCACCGCCACGGGCGCCGAGCTCGATGCTGACCCAGGCGGCCGGGCCGTTCGCCATCAGCATCGGCACCGTGTGCGGGGAGACCCGCCGGACCCCGGACGCCTCCAGCACGTCGTCCTGGCCGAGCATGGTCAGCGCCCCGCCCGTGCCCGTACCGATCACCACGGCCAGCCGCTCCGGCTCGACCTCCGGAGCCCCCGCGTCGGCCCACGCCTCCCGCGCGGCGACGAGCGCGACCTGCTCGCAGCGGTCCATACGCCGGGCCTGCACGCGGTCCAGGACCTCGGTGGGCTCGACCGCGAGCCGGCCCGCGATCCGCACGGGCAGCCCGGCCGCCCACTCCTCCTCGATGGGGCGGATCCCCGACCGGCCGGCCAGCATCCCGGCCCAGGTGGCCGCCGCGTCCCCGCCGAGCGGGGTGGTGGCGCCGAGACCCGTCACCACCACGTCACCCGTGTAAGCGCTCACTGCCACACCCTCCTTTATCAACACCACACAACAAGATCACTTCGCTGGTCACTCTGCCAGCGAACCGATCCATGGTCAGGTGCGTACCTCCACGGATTCCGGCCGTCCGTGTTTATGGGAATCCCACACAACCGATGGCTCCTCCCCCTACCCGTCATACCTGAGAGCCAGGGCCCGGATGCCCTCCCCGGCGGGACGCGGATCACCCGGCCCGGTCCCTAACGTCCGGACCACAAGCCGCCCCACACCCCCTCCGGTACGGAAGGAACCTCCATGGCGTCCCGCCTGCGCCGCGCCCTGCTCGCCGCGCTCCTCACCACCTCGGTGGCGCTGCCGGTGTCGGCCGCCGCCCGCCCCTCCGCCGTACCCGCGCCGGCTCCGGCCCGCCTCGCACCGCTCACGGCCGCCACGGCCGAGCCCGGGGCGCTCGACGCGCGCTACGCCGTCAACCGGGACTCCCTCCGCGCGGCCGCGCGCACGGCCGCCGACCACGGCGACCGCCGACGGGCGGCCGCGCTGCGCGCGATGGCGCAACCGGAACGCCGCTTCCTCCACTTCGACGGCCGCGACGGCGGCCGCACCGCCGAGGTCGTCGGGGACCTGGCACGCGCCGACCGCGTCGCGGTCCTCGTACCCGGCGCCGACACCGGCCTCGACACGTACGGCCGCTTCCATGCCGGCGCCGTGGCGCTCCAGCGCGAACTGGGCGACCGGGCGGCCGTCGTCGCCTGGCTCGGCTACGAGACGCCGCGCACCCTGGGCCCCGAGGCCCTGACGGACGGCCGCGCCGCCGACGCCGGGCCGCGACTGGCGGGCTTCGTCAGGGAGTTGGCCCGCGCCAAGCCCGCCGCCCGGATCTCCCTGCTCTGCCACTCCTACGGCTCCGTCGTCTGCGCCGACGCCGCCCCGGGCCTGCCGCTCGCCGACATCGTCCTGTACGGCAGCCCGGGCACGGGCCGCACCGGCACCGTCCGGCAGCTGCGCACCACGGCCACCGTCTGGGCGGGCCGGGGCGCCGCCGACTGGATCGCCGACGTCCCGCACGTACGGCTCCGGATCCCGCTCCTCGCCACCGTCGGGTTCGGGACCGACCCGGTGTCGCCGGAGTTCGGCGCCCGCCCCTTCGACGCGGGCCCGGGCGGCCACAGCGACTACCTCGGACCCGGCTCCGTACCTCTGCGCAACATCGCCCGCATCGTCTCCGGGGAGGTTCCCGATGCGTGAACTCGTCCGGCGGATCGACGCCGCCACCCCGCCCGGCCGTGACCGCGCCGTCGACGGCCTGCGCGCCCTCGCCATCCTCGGCGTGGTCCTCGGGCACTGGCTGGTGACGGCCCTGGTCGCCGACAGCGGCACGGTCCGCGCCACCAGCCCGCTGTCGTACCTGCCCCACCTCGCCCCCGTCTCCTGGCTGCTGCAGACCCTCGCCGTCTTCTTCCTGGCGGGCGGTTACGTGGCCGCACGGAGTCACGCGGCGGCCCGCGCCGACGGCACGGGGTACCGCCGGTGGCTGGGCGCGCGCCTGGTGCGGCTGTCCCGGCCGGTGGCCGCCGTGGCGGCGGTGTGGGCCGTGGCGGCGGGCGCGATGCTCGCCGCCGGGGCGGGCGCCGGGACCGTCCACACCCTGCTCAAGCTGGTGCTGTCGCCGCTGTGGTTCCTGCTCGTCTTCGCGGCGCTGACGGCGGCGACCCCGCTCGTCGCGCGGCTGCACCCGCTGTGGCCGCTCGCCGTCGTGCTCCACGTCGACCTGGTGCGCTTCGGCCTCGGCAGCCCGGACGCGCTCGGCTGGGTCAACGTGGCGGCCGGCTGGCTCGTGCCGTACTGCCTGGGCGCGCTGTGGGCGCGGGACGGCCTGCCGGGGCGTACGACGGGATGGGCGCTGGTCGCCGTCGGCGCCGCCGCCACCGCCGGCCTCGTCCTGGTCGCCGGTTACCCGGCGTCCATGGTGGGCGTGCCCGGTGCCGCCGTCTCCAACCTCAACCCGCCGACGCTCGCCGCCGTCACCTTCGGCGTCGCCCAGTGCGGCGCGGCGCTGCTGCTCATCGGCCCACTGCGGCGGGTGCTGAGGCGGCCCGGGGCGTGGGCGGCCGTGGCGTTGGTGAACCTCTCCGCGATGACGGTCTTCCTCTGGCACCAGACGGCGATGATGGCCGTCACCGCGCTCGGCCTGCTCGCGGACGGGCCCCTGCCGGGGCTGCACACCGTCCCGGACGGCGCCGGCTGGATCGCGGCCCGGCTCGCCTGGCTGCCGCTGTTCGCGCTTGCGCTGCTGGTGTGCTGGGTGGCGTTCCGTACGTACGAGCAGGAACCGCCGGGCAAGCGCTCCGGGCCGGGCGCGAGCCGCGTGGTGCGCACGGGCGGCCCCGCGCGGGAGACGGAGGCGCGGCGTGCCTAGGGTGAGCCATGTGACCAGGGGGACGGTGGGGGAGCGGTGGGTGAGGGGCCCGCGTGCGGTCGTACGCGCCCTGCGCGAGGACCTGTTGACGGTGGACCCGGAACGGCTGCCGGGAGCCCGCGCGCCGCGCTGGCTCGACTGGCGGCCCGCTCTCCTGGTCCCGCTGGTCCTGACCGCCGCGATGCTGGTCGTCGTGGGCGCGGAGGAGTACGGCTCCGACTACGGGCTGGGCAGCGGGCTGGGCGTGTTGTTCGCCTGCGTCCAGGCGGCGGCGCTCGTCGCCGGGCTGTACTTCCCGGTTCCGGCCTGGTGGGCGGCGACGCTCGTCATGGCCATGGCCGCGCAGCCCCTTGCCGACGGCGCCGTCGACCCGCACCCCTGGGCGCCGGGCCCGCTCCTGCCCCATGTGGGGGTGCCGTACCCGTGGACATCCGGTGGACTCGGCGTGCAGGCGGGCCTGCTGTTCCTGCTCGCCCTGCGGGTCCGGCTGCGCGCCGCGGCCATGGCACTGGTCATCACCGTGCTGGCGGGGATCGTGCTGATGCTGGACGCCGTGGGCTCCGGGTACCGCCTCGGGAGCGTCCTTCTGGCCGTTCCGGTCCTGGTGGGGGCGACGGTGCTCGGCGCGGCCCTGCGCGGGCGCCAGGTCGCCCGTACCGAACTGAGCGTCCAGGAGGAGCTCACCGCCGAGGAACGCGCCCGGCGCACGCTGCTGGAGGAGCGCCACCGGATCGCGCGCGAGCTGCACGACGTGGTCGCCCACCACATGTCGGTCATCTCCATCCAGGCGCAGGTCGCCCGGCACCTCGTCGCCGACCCGCCCGACGCGCTGCGCGAGAACCTCGCCGGCATCCGCCAGAGCGCCGTCGAGGCCCTCACCGAACTCCGCCGCGTCCTCGGCGTCCTGCGCTCCGAGGAGGCCGCCACCGAGGGCGGACGCCACGCCCCGCAGCCGACGCTCGCCCAGCTGGACGAGCTCCTCGCGGGCGTGCGCGGCGCCGGTGTCACCGTCACCGCCCGCACCACCGGGGAACGGCGCCCGCTGCCGCCGGGCGTCGAGCTGTCGGCGTTCCGGATCGTGCAGGAGGCGCTCAGCAACACGATGCGGCACGCGCCCGGTGCGGAGGTGCGCGTGGAGACGGGATACCACCCCGCCGCGCTCACCGTCCGCGTCACCAACACCCCGCCGGCCCGTCCGGCCGCGCCCTCGCCGGGCGCCGGACACGGTCTGCTCGGCATGCGCGAGCGCACCGCGATGCTCGGCGGCGACCTCGCCACCGGGCCCACCCCGGACGGCGGTTACGAGGTGACCGCGGTCCTGCCGACGCACCCCATCCACCCCTGTGAGGACACCGCATGACGTCCCCCATCCGCGTCCTGATCGCCGACGACCAGATGATGGTCCGCCAGGGCTTCACGGTGCTGCTCGACGCCGAGCCGGGCATCGAGGTCGTCGGCCAGGCCGTGGACGGCCTCGACGCCGTCGCCAAGGTCGCCGAACTCGCCCCCGACGTCGTCCTGATGGACATCCGCATGCCCGGCCTCGGCGGCATCGAGGCCACGCACCGCATCACCGCGGCACCCGGCGCCACCGCCCGCGTCCTGGTCCTGACCACCTTCGACCTCGACGAGTACGTGTACGAGGCGCTGCGCGCCGGCGCCTCCGGCTTCCTCCTCAAGGACGCCTCCGCCGAGGAACTCGCCCAGGCGGTCCGGGTCGTGGCCGACGGCCAGGCGCTGCTCGCGCCCACGATCACCAAGCGGCTCATCGCCGAGTTCACCCGCGTGACCCGCAGTGCCCGCAACGCCCGCACGCCGCGCCAGGGCCGCGCCGGCGACCTGACGGAACGCGAGACCGAGGTCCTGTCGCTGATCGCGCAGGGCCTGTCCAACGCGGAGATCGCCGAGCGGCTGGTCGTCGCGGAGCAGACCGTGAAGACCCACGTCGGCCGGATCCTCGTCAAGCTGGGCCTGCGCGACCGGACCCAGGCGGCGGTCTTCGCGTACGAGACGGGCGTGGTGCGCCCGGCCGGGTACTGAGCCACGGGCCGCGTGACCGGCGGCGGGGACTCCTACGGCGCCGCGTCCGGCACGAAGCGGCTCAGCCGGTAGGTGGTCGGCTGCGTCAGCCGCCCGCAGAGCGTGTCGATCCGGGTCATCGCCCCGTCGGGCTGCCCCGTCGACGTCCGCAGACGGCGCAGGTACGTGCGCCACTCCGACTCGTCCTGCGTCTCGAACACCACTTCCCAGCGGCCTGCCCCGGGAGCTGTGCGGACGGCGGCCCGTCGGCTCGCGGCCTGCTCCCGGTTCTTCCTCTTCCTCTGTCCCGGCATCGGCCCATTGTCCCCGAAGGCCGTCTGCCCACGGCTTGCCCCGGCCCCCGGCCCCCGCCCCCGGCGCCCGGCCGCGTGCCGCTCCGGAGCGTATGGCGGCCCTGGAAGACCTGGTTCGGATCACCGACGTACGACGCCGGCGAGGACCGCGTCCACGACCCTGCCGACGGCCTCTGCCTCCGGTGGAACGCCTTCCCGGTCGGCGAACAGCAGGTGCACGGCGCCGATGAGGGTGGGAGCGAGGGTGTCGACGTCCGCGTGGGCGTCGACGCGGCCCAGCTCCCGCTCGGCGGACAGGTACGAGGCGATCATCGCGGCCGCTTCGGACAGGGCCGGGACGCCGGCCGGCCGGCCCCGGCGCAGGCGGGCGCGCAGCTCGTCCCGGGAGATGACGAGGGCGACGATCGCCACGGCGACCGACCGGAAGAGCTCCATCAGCGCGTCGGTGACGTTGCCCGTGACGGTGCCGGTCCCGGCGGCGGCCCGCAGGGCGGCGGCCTGGTCGTCGATGCGCTGGACCCGGTCCCGTACGAGCTCGGCGAGGAAGGCGTCGAAGTCGGCGAAGTGCCGGTGCAGGACCCCCTTGGCGCACCCGGCCTCCGTGGTGACCGCCCGGCTGGTCAGCGCGTTCGGCCCGGCCCGGAGCAGGACGCGCTCGGCGGCGTCGAAGAGCTGCTCGCGCGGGTCGCGGATGGCCACGCCTGTCGGCATCAGTCCCGGCCTCCGTCCCTGGCTCCGGTTCCGGTGTCGCTTCCGGTCCCGCTTTCGGGGCCGCCCCCGGCTCCGGCTCCGCCGTCGAGGACCGCGGTGACCGCCACCGTGACGTACCGCATGGTGAAACCGCCGCCCCGCGCGTCGACGGCGGCCCCGACACCCTCCAGCACCTCCGCCAGCTTGTCGGGCGGGAGCCGGGTGAAGGCACCCTGGGTGGGCAACTGGTCCAGCCACGCGTCCCGCGTGTAGGACCACTCCCAGTCGAAGCGCCACTGCTCCGGCTTGCTGAAGCCACCGGCTTCGCGCATCCCGTCGGCGGCCTTGGCGAAGACCGCCTCGTACGCGTCCAGGGAGCCCTGCGCCATCGCGTCGTGGTCGAACGGCGCGTCGGGCAGCGCCCGTCGGCAGACCTCGGAGACGGCTTCCGCCAGGTCGGGCGGCAACCGGAACACATTCCAGAACGGCGCCAGCAGCCCGCCGGGGCGCAGTACGCGCGCGGCCTTGGCCGCTCCCGCGACGGGGTCGATCCAGTGCCACGCCTGGCCGGCGACGACCGCGTCGAACCTCCGGCCGGCCGGGTCCCAGGCTTCGAACGTCGCCACCTCCACCTCGGTCCCGAGCCGCCGCGCCCGGTCGGCCATGCGCGGGTCGGGCTCGACCCCGAGGGCCCGGCAGCCGGCCGCCCGGAACTGGCGGGCGGCGATGCCGGTGCCGCACCCGACGTCGAGGACGCGCGGGCCCGGGCCGGCGGTGACGATCCGCTCGACAAGGGCCTGGGGGTAGCGGGGCCGGGCGCGGTCGTAGCGCTCGGCGTCCGTGCCGAACGACTCGGCCACGTGCCGGTGTTGGTGAGGTCCCCGTCCGGACGGACGGCCTCGCTCAGGCGAAGTGGGCATACGCCCACTTGTAGGGGGCGCGTGCCCACTCGTCAAGGGGGTCGACGACGTTCCGCCCGCGCAGCCCCCCGGCCGCATGCCATCCTGGTGCGTATGGCGACCCTGGAGGACCTGGTACGGCTGCGGCGCGCCCGCGACGTGATGGACCGCGACTACGCGCAGCCGCTGGACGTGCCCGCGCTGGCCAAGGTCGCCCTCATGTCGGCGGGGCACTTCTCCCGCAGCTTCCGCGCCGCCTTCGGGGAGACGCCGTACAACTACCTGATGACCCGCCGTATCGAGCGGGCGAAGGCGCTGCTGCGGCGAGGCGACATGAGCGTGACCGAGGTCTGCTTCGCGGTGGGGTGTACCTCGCTCGGGTCGTTCAGCTCGCGCTTCACCGAGCTCGTCGGCGAGAGCCCCAGCGCCTACCGGGCCCGCTCCCACGAGGCCGGTGCCGCGATCCCGGCCTGCGTCGCCAAGGTCCTCACCCGGCCGTCCCGGGACCGCGCACCGGCCGGGGCCGAGGAACGACCGGCCGGGGCCGAAGAACGACCGGCCGAGGCGGAAGAAGGACCGGCCGGGACCGGAGAAGAACCGGTCAGGATCGGAGAAGCGGAAGCGGCCGCCGCCTCGTAGCGTCGACGGCATGGACATCAAACTCTCACAGTGCTTCATCGCCGTCGACGACCATGACAAGGCGCTCGCCTTCTACCGCGACGTCCTCGGCCTCGAGGTGCGCAACGACGTCGCGTTCGAGGGGATGCGCTGGGTGACCGTCGGCTCGCCCACGCAGCCGGGCGTGGAGATCGTCCTCGAACCGCCGCTCGCCGACCCCAACGCCTCGCCCGCCGACCGGCAGGCGATGGCCGAGCTGCTGGCCAAGGGCATGCTGCGCGGCGTCATCTTCACCACGGACGACTGCGACGCCACCTTCGAACGCATCCGGGCCGCCGGCGGCGAGGTGCTGCAGGAGCCGATCGACCAGCCGTACGGCGTCCGCGACTGCGCCTTCCGCGACCCGGCCGGCAACATGCTCCGCTTCAACCAGCCCCGCAAGCGGTAACGACCGGCTTCGGCCGGGCCCGCCGCCCCGCCGCCGGAGGCTCCAACTCCGGTGCCGGGCAAGCGACTCGGCCGCCCGAAGACCAGTCGCCGGGGAGCGCGGCCCACAGTGACCGCGCTCCCCGGCGCGGGGCATACTTCCCCGACGCCGAGAGATCGCCGGCCCCTCCGCCCCGCCCGCCCCACAGATGGAGAGACGATGAGCATGGCCACGACGACGGACCCGCAGTCGCCCGTGCCGCACACCGCCGACAGCCACGATCTGATCCGCGTGCACGGCGCACGCGTGAACAACCTCAAGGACGTCAGCCTGGAGATCCCGAAGCGCCGGCTGACGGTCTTCACCGGAGTCTCCGGTTCGGGCAAGAGCTCGCTCGTGTTCGACACCGTCGCCGCGGAGTCGCAGCGGCTGATCAACGAGACGTACAGCGCCTTCGTGCAGGGCTTCATGCCGACGCTGGCCCGCCCCGACGTCGACGTACTCGAGGGCCTGACGACCGCGATCATCGTCGACCAGCAGCGGATGGGCGCCAACCCCCGCTCCACGGTGGGCACCGTCACCGACGCCCACGCCATGCTGCGCATCCTCTTCAGCCGGCTCGGCCACCCGCACATCGGCTCGCCGCAGGCCTTCTCCTTCAACGTCGCCTCCATCAGCGGCGCCGGCGCGGTCACCCTGGAACGCGGCGGCAAGACCGTGAAGGAGCGGCGCGACTTCAAGATCACCGGTGGTATGTGCCCGCGCTGCGAGGGCATGGGCAGGGTCTCCGACGTCGACCTGTCGCAGCTGTACGACGACACCAAGTCGCTCAACGAGGGCGCGCTCACCGTCCCCGGTTACAGCGTGGACGGCTGGTACGGCCGCATCTACACCGGTTGCGGCTTCTTCGACCCCGACAAGCCGATCCGCGACTTCACCGAGAAGGAGCTGTACGCCCTCCTCCACAAGGAGCCGACCAAGATCAAGGTCGAGGGCATCAACCTCACCTACGAGGGGCTGATCCCGAAGCTCCGGAAGTCGATGCTGTCCAAGGACCGGGAGGCGCTCCAGCCGCACATCCGGGCGTTCGTGGACCGGGCGGTCACCTTCGCCACCTGCCCCGAGTGCGACGGCACCCGGCTCACCGAGGCGGCCCGCTCGTCCAAGATCCGGGGCATCAGCATCGCCGACGCCTGCGCGATGCAGATCAGCGACCTCGCCGCCTGGGTCCGCGACCTCGACGAGCCCTCGGCGGCGCCGCTGCTGGCCTCGCTGCGGCAGACCCTGGACTCCTTCGTGGAGATCGGGCTCGGCTACCTCTCGCTCGACCGGCCGTCGGGCACGCTGTCGGGCGGCGAGGCGCAGCGCGTCAAGATGATCCGCCACCTCGGCTCCTCGCTCACCGACGTCACGTACGTCTTCGACGAGCCGACCGCCGGCCTGCACCCCCACGACATCCAGCGGATGAACGACCTGCTGCTGCGGCTGCGCGACAAGGGCAACACCGTCCTCGTCGTGGAGCACAAGCCCGAGGTGATCGCCATCGCCGACCACGTCGTCGACCTCGGCCCCGGCGCCGGTACGGCGGGCGGCACGGTCTGCTTCGAGGGCATCGTCGAGGGGCTGCGGGCCGCCGACACCGTCACCGGCCGCCACCTCGACGACCGGGCCGCGCTCAGGGAGGCGGTGCGCAAGCCCACCGGCACGCTGGAGATCCGCGGCGCGACGGCGAACAACCTCCGGGACGTCGACGTCGACGTCCCACTCGGGGTGCTGTGCGTGGTCACCGGGGTGGCCGGCTCCGGCAAGAGCTCGCTCATCCACGGGTCGATCCCCGCCTCCGAGGGTGTGGTGTCCATCGACCAGACTCCGATCCGCGGCTCGCGGCGCAGCAACCCCGCGACGTACACCGGGCTGCTCGACCCGATCCGCAAGGCCTTCGCCAAGGCCAACGGAGTCAAGCCCGCGCTCTTCAGCGCCAACAGCGAGGGCGCCTGCCCCACCTGCAACGGCGCCGGCGTCATCTACACCGACCTGGCGATGATGGCCGGTGTCGCCACCCCCTGCGAGGAGTGCGAGGGCAAGCGGTTCCAGGCGTCCGTCCTCGACCACCACCTCGGTGGGCGCGACATCAGCGAGGTGCTCGCGATGCCGGTGACCGAGGCCGAGGAGTTCTTCGCCACCGGCGAGGCGCGCACCCCGGCGGCCCACAGGATCCTGGCGCGGCTCGCCGACGTCGGGCTCGGCTACCTCACCCTGGGCCAGCCGCTCACCACGCTCTCCGGCGGCGAGCGGCAGCGGCTGAAGCTCGCCACGCACATGGCGGAGAAGGGCGGTGTGTACGTCCTCGACGAGCCGACCACCGGCCTCCACCTCGCCGACGTCGAGCAGCTGCTCGGCCTGCTGGACCGGCTGGTCGACTCCGGCAAGTCGGTCGTCGTCATCGAGCACCACCAGGCGGTCATGGCGCACGCCGACTGGATCATCGACCTCGGCCCCGGCGCCGGCCACGACGGCGGCCGGATCGTCTTCGAGGGCACTCCCGCCGACCTCGTCGCCGCCCGCTCCACCCTCACCGGCGAGCACCTCGCGGCGTACGTCGGCGCCGGCGACTGAACGTTTCCGCCGGAAATGGCCTCCCGGGTTCCACCTGATCCGGGCATGCCCCCCCCCGTGCAGGTGGACGGCGATCATCGCGGGCGGGAACGGTACGGGACCCGTCGGCGAGGGGCCTGGCTCGACCTCGTCCGGGAGCGGGGCTGTCGCCTCCGGCACCAGGACCGGCGCGCCGGAGGCGTGTACGAGCTGGACGGCCGGCCCATCACCGACGTACCGGGCCTCTACCTGGCGCTGGGCGAGGCCGTCAACGGGCCGGGCGGGATGCGCGTGGTGACGAACACCGCCTGACGGCCCGGCCGCGCCCGGGAGCCCGCGGCGTGCTCCTCGGCCTGGAAGCCGGCCAGGGCCCGGCGGCGGGCGCCGTCACGGACGCGCGACGCCGGCCTCAACCACTGCGCCGGGCGTGGTCCCCGCGCGCCGCCGGCAGGGGCGGCGGGCCGGTGACGCCCATGACGACGGAGTACAGCGCGGTGTCGGCGGCGATGAACAAGCGGTTGCGCTTGGCGCCTCCGAAGCGGATGTTCGCGACGGGGTCGGGGACCAGAAGGCGGCCGAGGAGCGTGCCGTCCGGGTCGTAGCAGTGGACGCCGCCGTCCATGGCGGCGGCCCAGAGCCGGCCGTCGTCGTCGAAGCGGATGTTGTCGAAGTTGCCGATCTTGCACTCGGCGAAGACGTCACCGCCGGTGAGGGTGCCGTTCTCGTGGACGTCGAAGACGCGGATGTGGTTGGCCCGGCTGTCCGAGACGTACAAGCGGCGTTCGTCGAGGGAGAAGACGAGCCCGTTCGGGCCGCGGAGACCGTCCGCGACCAGCCGCACCTCACCGCTGCGGGGATCCACGCGGTAGACGTTGCAGGCACCGATCTCGCTCTCGGCGCGGTGGCCCTCGTAGTCGCTGGTGATCCCGAAGTCGGGGTCGGAGAACCAGATGGACCCGTCGGACTTCACCGCCGCGTCGTTCGGGCTGTTCAGGCGCTTGCCCTGGTAGCGGTCGGCGATCACGGTGACCGAACCGTCGTGTTCGGTGCGGGTGACCCGGCGGTTGCCCTGCTCGCAGGTGACGAGCCGGCCCTCGGCGTCCAGCGTGTTGCCGTTGGGGTGACCGGCGGGTGAGCGGAAGACGCCGACCGTCCCGGTGGTCTCGTCCCAGCGGAGGAGCCGGTCGTTGGGAATGTCGCTCCACACCAGGTACCGGCCGGCCGGGACGTAGACCGGCCCCTCGGCCCAGCGGCTGCCCTCGTACAGCTTCTCCAGCCTCGAGTCGCCCGCGTTGCACCTGCCCGTGCGGAACCGGTCATCGAGGACCTCGTACAACGGCGGTCGCTCACTGGACATGCGGCATCCTCACCCTCGGCGAATGTAAGTCGAACAAAGCCTTACTATGCAGAACGACATTCGATGGATCAAGGACTTACCCGAAGGAGATTCGTTGGACGACGTCGACCGGCACCTGCTCGCCCTCCTCCAGCAGGACGCCACACAGTCGTACGCCGCGCTGGGCCAGGCCGTCGGGCTGTCGGCGGGGGCGACCCATGAACGCGTACGCAAACTGCGGGAGCGGGGTGTCATCCGGCGGACGGCCGTGGAAGTCGACCCCATGGCGATCGGCCGGGGTGTGCTCGCCTTCGTCATGGTGGACTCGACGCAATGGGTGGGTGACTCCGGCGACCGGTTCTCCGCCATCCCGGAGATCCAGGAAGCCCACGTCATCGCGGGCAGCGCGTCCGTCCTCGTCAAGGTCAGGACCTCGACGACCGAGCAGCTCCAGGACGTGCTGCGCCGTATCTACGCGATCGACGGCGTCAGCGGCACGCAGGCCACCGTGGTGCTCGAGACCTTCTTCGAGCGCCCGGTCGCTCCCTGATGCGCGTTCCCGATCGGGAAGTCCGGGGCCGAGCGGGTGCGAGCCATGCGACGGCTCACGATCATCCCGCAGGCGCGAAGGCCCCGTCGGTGAGGAGGGGAACGACAGCGGAGCCGTCGAGTTCGATCGCGATGGCGACGTCGTCGGCAAACCCCCCTGCGGCGAGTTCCCGTCCGGAAGCGCAGGCGGCGACGGCGGCGCCCGCGTCGGAGGTCGACGCGAAGACCCCCGCCGCCGCGTCGGCTTCGGGGGAGAGCGAGCCGCTGCCGAGTTTCCTCAGCCCGGCGACCACTGCTCCTGCACCCAGCAGGTCCTCAAGCGAGGGCCGGAGACTGCCGTCCGGCCAGCGTTCACCAGAGGCGATCACCCCGACAGGGCGCTCGGCGGATCCGTAACCGTTGGCGGCGAGCCAGCTGCTCACAGCGGCCGCATTGCGCAGCGACGCCGCGACGACGGTGGCGTCGCCGGCCGCGGAGGCGATGGCCGACCCGTTGGGTGACGGAAGCACCAGTCGCGGTGTGAACGGGGCGCGTCGCAAAGCGGCCGGAGAGAGCGTCCAAGGAGACGTACGTGTAGCTGCGCGGCGCCCTACGGCCAACGCGGCGTTCACCTGGTCGGCGAACACCGAGGCACTCTCATCCCGCCACCGATAGGGATAGACCCGTGTCCCCGCCTCCACCGCGACCGTCACCGACGTGGTGAACGAGAGCACATCGACGATCACCAGACAGGCGACGTCCGCCGCCAGGCGCTCTGCGCCGATCGGACCCCACTCGAAACGCACCCCATGGCCTGCCTGCTTACACCGGTCCTCCATGGTCGAGGATCATGCCAGGAGGCTCCGCCTGAGCGGAGCCGCCGACCCTTTGCATAAAGCTGCGGAGCTGCGTATAGTCATGCCATCACCGAGGAGGACCGATGGCAGTACGAGCAGCAGTGGCGGGCGCGAGTGGATACGCGGGTGGAGAGCTCCTCCGTCTGCTCCTCGCCCACCCCCGCGTCGAGATCGGCGCCCTGACCGGCAACTCCAACGCGGGCCAGCGCTTCGGCGGGCTCCAGCCGCACCTGCTGCCGCTCGCGGACCGGGTGCTGGAGCCGACCACCGCCGAGGTCCTCGCCGGGCAGGGCCGTCGGCATGATGTCGTCTTCCTGGCCCTGCCGCACGGCCAGTCCGCCGCCGTCGCCGAGCAGCTCGGCGACGATGTCCTCGTCGTCGACATGGGCGCCGACTTCCGGCTGCAGGACGCCGCCGACTGGGAGAAGTTCTACGGCTCCCCGCACGCCGGGACCTGGCCCTACGGCCTCCCCGAGCTGCCGGGCGCCCGCGCCGCGCTGGAGGGGTCCAAGCGCATCGCGGTGCCCGGCTGCTACCCCACGGCCGTATCGCTCGCGCTCTTCCCGGCGTACGGCAGCGGCCTCGTCGAGCCGGACGCCGTGATCGTCGCCGCCACCGGCACCTCCGGCGCGGGCAAGGCGCTCAAGCCGCACCTGCTCGGCTCCGAGGTCATGGGCTCCATGTCCCCGTACGGCGTCGGCGGCGGCCACCGCCACACGCCCGAGATGATGCAGAACCTCGGCGCCGTGGCGGGCGAGAAGGTCACCGTCTCCTTCACCCCGACCCTCGCCCCCATGGCCCGCGGCATCCTCGCCACCTGCAGCGCCAAGGCCAAGCCGGGCACCACGGCCGAGGACGTACGCGCCGCGTACGAGAAGGCGTACGCCGACGAGCCGTTCGTCCACCTCCTGCCCGAGGGGCAGTGGCCCGCGACCGCCTCCGTCTACGGCTCCAACGCCGTCCAGGTCCAGGTCGCGTACGACGAGACGGCCGGCCGCGTCATCGCGATCAGCGCCATCGACAACCTCACCAAGGGCACCGCCGGCGGCGCGGTGCAGAGCATGAACATCGCCCTCGGGTTCCCCGAGGAGACCGGACTTTCCACGATCGGAGTCGCACCGTGAGCGACGAGCGCGCAGCCGCCGGGCCGCAGACGAAGACGATGCCCGCAGCTGTCCGCTGCGCGGTCGGAGAAGCGAACGGAGAAGCACAGTGAGCGTCACGGCAGCCAAGGGATTCACGGCGGCCGGCATCGCCGCCGGGATCAAGGAGAACGGCAACCCGGACCTGGCCCTCGTGGTCAACACCGGGCCCCGCCGCGCCGCCGCGGGCGTCTTCACCTCCAACCGCGTCAAGGCCGCGCCCGTCCTGTGGTCCGAGCAGGTCCTGAAGACCGGCGAGCTGACCGCTGTCGTCCTCAACTCCGGCGGCGCCAACGCCTGCACCGGCCCGCAGGGCTTCCAGGACGCCCACGCCACCGCCGAGAAGGCCGCCGACGTCCTCGGCATCGGCGCGGGCGAGGTCGCCGTCGCGTCGACCGGCCTCATCGGCGTACTCCTGCCCATGGACAAGCTGCTCCCCGGCGTGGAGAAGGCCGCCGAGGCGCTCAGCGAGCACGGCGGCGAGAAGGCCGCCATCGCCATCAAGACCACCGACACCGTCCACAAGACGTCCGTCGCCACCGGCAAGGACGGCTGGACCGTCGGCGGCATGGCGAAGGGCGCGGGCATGCTCGCCCCCGGCCTCGCCACCATGCTCGTCGTCCTCACCACCGACGCCGACGTCGACGCCGCGACGCTCGACAAGGCGCTGCGCGACGCCACCCGCGTCACCTTCGACCGGGTCGACTCCGACGGCTGCATGTCCACCAACGACACCGTGCTGCTCCTCGCCTCCGGTGCCTCCGGCACCACGCCCGCGTACGAGGAGTTCGCCGAGGCCGTCCGCACGGTCTGCGACGACCTCGGCCGGCAGCTGATCGGCGACGCCGAGGGCGCGTCCAAGGAGATCCGCGTCGAGGTGGTCAACGCCGCCTCCGAGGAGGACGCCGTCGAGGTGGGCCGCTCCATCGCCCGCAACAACCTCCTCAAGTGCGCGATCCACGGCGAGGACCCCAACTGGGGCCGCGTCCTGTCCGCCATCGGCACCACCAAGGCCGCCTTCGAGCCGGACCGGCTCAACGTCGCCATCAACGGCGTCTGGGTCTGCAAGAACGGCTCCGTCGGCGAGGACCGCGACCTCGTCGACATGCGCTACCGGGAAGTGACGATCACCGCCGACCTCGCGGCCGGCTCCGAGTCGGCGGTCATCTGGACCAACGACCTCACCGCCGACTACGTCCACGAGAACAGCGCGTACAGCTCATGAGCACGACACGCAAGCACACCGCCCTGCCCAAGGCCCAGATCCTCATCGAGGCGCTGCCGTGGCTGACCCGCCACCGCGGCAAGACCGTCGTCATCAAGTTCGGCGGCAACGCCATGATCGACGAGGACCTGAAAGCCGCCTTCGCCCAGGACGTCGTCTTCCTGCACCACGCCGGCCTCAAGCCGGTCGTGGTGCACGGCGGCGGCCCGCAGATCAGCGCGGCGCTCGACCGCCACGGCATCGTCAGCGAGTTCAAGGCGGGCCTGAGGGTCACCACCGAGGACGCGATGGACGTCGTACGGATGGTCCTGGCCGGGCAGGTCCAGCGCGAGCTCGTCGGGCTGCTCAACCAGCACGGCCCGCTCGCCGTCGGCCTCACCGGCGAGGACGCCCACACCATCACCGCCACCAAGCACCAGCCGCGCATCGACGGCGAGCTCGTCGACATCGGCCGGGTCGGTGAGATCACCGGCATCGACACCGGCGCCATCGAGGCCCTGCTCGCCGACGGCCGCATCCCGGTCGTCTCGTCGATCGCCCGTTCCCAGGACGACGGACATGTCTACAACGTCAATGCTGATACGGCGGCTGCGGCACTCGCTGCGGCGCTGGGCGCCGAGACACTGATGGTCCTGACCGATGTCGAGGGCCTGTACGAGGACTGGCCCCACTCCGACGAGGTCATCAGCCGGCTCACCGCCACCGAGCTGGAGAAGCTGCTGCCCGAGCTCTCCAGCGGCATGGTCCCCAAGATGGAGGGCTGCCTCCACGCCGTACGCAACGGCGTGACGACCGCGCGCGTCATCGACGGCCGCGTGCAGCACTCCATCCTCCTGGAGATCTTCACCGACGAGGGCATCGGCACGATGGTCGTGCCGGACGGACAGGGGGAGTGATGAGCACCGACGCACTGCGGCAGCGCTGGCAGGCCGCGCTGATGGACAACTACGGCACGCCGAAGCTGTCCCTCGTACGCGGTCAGGGCGCGAAGGTCTGGGACGCCGACGGGACCGAGTACCTCGACTTCGTCGGCGGCATCGCCGTCAACGCCCTCGGCCACGCCCACCCCGCGATCGTCGAGGCCGTCTCCAGGCAGATCGCCACCCTCGGCCACGTCTCCAACCTCTTCGTCGCCGAGCCGCCCGTCGCGCTCGCGGAGCGGCTGCTCCAGCTCTTCGGCCGGCCGGGCCGGGTCTTCTTCTGCAACTCGGGCGCCGAGGCCAACGAAGCCGCCTTCAAGATCGGCCGGCTGACCGGGCGCACCCACATGGTCGCCACCACCGGCGGGTTCCACGGCCGCACCATGGGCGCGCTCGCCCTCACCGGCCAGCCCGGCAAGCAGCAGCCGTTCCTGCCGCTGCCCGGCGACGTGACGCACGTGCCGTACGGCGACGTCGACGCGCTGCGCGCGGCGGTCACCGAGGAGACGGCGTTCGTCATCATCGAGCCCATCCAGGGCGAGATCGGCGTCGCCGTCCCGCCCGCCGGCTACCTGAAGGCGGCCCGCGAGATCACCCGCGCGACCGGCACCCTCCTCGTCCTCGACGAGGTGCAGACCGGCATCGGCCGGTGCGGCCACTGGTTCGAGCACCAGGCGCACGGCGTCGAGCCCGACCTCGTCACCCTCGCCAAGGGCCTCGGCGGCGGACTGCCCCTCGGCGCGACCGTCGCCTTCGGCCCGGCGGCCGACCTGCTGAAGCCCGGCCACCACGGCACCACCTTCGGCGGCAACCCCGTCGCCTGCGCCGCAGGACTCGCCGTCCTCGACACCCTCGCGGCCGACGGCGCCCTCGACCAGGTCAAGCGCGTCGGCGAGAAGCTGCGCGACGGAATCGAGGCCCTGGGCCACCCGCTGGTCTCCCACGTCCGCGGCGCCGGCCTCCTGCTGGGTATCGTGCTCACCGAGCCCCTCGCGCCTCAGGTGCAGCAGGCGGCTCAGGACGCCGGCCTCCTGGTGAACGCGCCCGCCCCCGATGTCGTACGGCTCATGCCCCCGCTGACCATCGGCGACGACGTGGCGGACGCCTTCCTCCGGGCCCTGCCCGGCGCCCTCGACGCAGCAGGCAACGGGGACGGACGATCCGGAGAATGAGACGACGATGAGCGAGGCCCAGGACAACGAGAACGGCGGGCCGTCCGTTCCGCAGACGCGCACCGCGCGCCACCGCCGGATCGTGGACATCCTCAACCGGCAGCCGGTGCGCTCCCAGAGCCAACTGGCGAAGCTCCTCGCGGACGACGGGCTGAGCGTCACCCAGGCGACGCTCTCCCGCGACCTCGACGAGCTCGGCGCGGTCAAGATCCGCAACACGGGCGGCGAACTGATCTACGCGGTCCCCAGCGAGGGCGGCTTCCGCACCCCGCAGGCGCCCCTCGGCGAGTCCGCCAAGGAGGAGCGCATGCGGCGCCTCTCCGGCGAACTGCTGATCTCCGCCGAGGCCTCCGCCAACCTGGTGGTCCTGCGCACCCCACCGGGCGCGGCCCAGTTCCTCGCCTCCGCGATCGACCAGGCCGAACTCCACGCGGTCCTCGGCACCATCGCGGGCGACGACACCCTGCTCCTCATCTCCCGCGACCCGTCGGGCGGCCAGGCGCTGGCGGACCACCTGCTGCGGCTGGCGCAGAAGGAGCGATAGGCGCCGGCCCGTACCGGGTGACGGCTCCGCGGCCGTCACCCGGCACGAGCCGACGCCGGTTCTCAGACCGCGTCCGTGCGCGGCGGCAGCGGCAAGGGCAGGGCCGGCAGGCCGTCCAGGCTCACGCCGACGTGCTCCTTCTTCTCGCAGTACGCCGCGAACTCCTCGTCCGTCTTGCGGCCGAAGTGCTCGGCGTGCTGCGTGCGCTCCTCGCGGTAGTCCATGAACGGCACGGCGAAGCCGCACGCGTCGCTGATCCGCTGGGCGCGGACGAGGATGATCGCGCGGGCCGAGGGGCCGTCGACGTCCTTGAAGTACGGGATGAACTCGGCCCAGCGCGGGTCGTCCCGGAACACCGCCTCACCCTTGCCGTGCACCCGCAGCACCTTCGGGGGACCGCTGAACGCACACCACATCAGCGTGATGCGGCCGTTGCCCTCCTCGCGCACGTGGGCGATGGTCTCGGCGCCGCTGCCGCCGAAGTCCAGGTAGGCGAGGGTCAGTTCGTCGATGACGACGAGACTGCCCTTGCGGCCCTTGGGGGAGAGGCTGACGTGGCCGTCGCCCGTCAGCGGGGCGGTGGCCGTGAAGAAGACCGGCTGCTGCTCGATGAAGTCGCGTATCCGGCCTTCGATGCGTGCGTAGCGTTGTCCCATGAGCGCATTATCGTCCCACCCGTTGTGCCCGGGACAGGAAACGATAATGGTCGCTCGCGGACAGCAGTTGGTCGTGCGTGCCGGTGGCGACGGCCCGGCCGCCCTCCAGGACGACGATGACGTCCGCCGCCCGGATCGTGGAGTACCGGTGCGCGATGACCAGCAGGGTGCACTCGCGGGACACCCGCCGGATCGAACGGCGCAACGCCTCCTCGCTCACCGCGTCCAGATGGGCCGTCGGCTCGTCGAGGAGCAGCAGTCGGGGGCGCGTCAGCAGGGCGCGGGCCAGGGCGATGCGCTGGCGCTCACCGCCCGACAGCGCCGCGCCGTGCTCGCCCGCCTCGGTGTCCAGGCCGTGCGGGAGCCGGTCGACCAGGTCGGTCAGGTGCGCCAGTTCGACGACCCGGGCCAGCTCGTCCGGGCCCGCGTCGGGCGCCGCGTACAGGAGGTTCTCCCGCAGCGTCCCGTACAGGACGGGGGAGTGCTGCTCGACGAGCCCGATGCGCGAGCGGTGTTCGGACCGGCTCAGGGCGCGTACGTCCTGGCCGTCGAAGAACACGCGCCCCGCGTCCGGGTCGTAGAAGCGCTCGGCGAGCGCGAAGACCGTGGACTTGCCGGCGCCCGAGCTGCCGATCAGCGCGACATGGCCGTGCTGCGGCACCTGGAACGACATGCCGCGCAGCACCGGGCGCCCGGGTTCGTACCCGAACCAGACGTCCCGGAACTCGAGGACGGGCGGGACGGGTGTCCCCGCGCGGACCGGGGCCGGCGGCGGCCTGCGCACCGTACGGGCGGTGTCGGTGTCCTCCTCGCCGGGCAGGCGCAGGACCTCGTCGATGCGGCGCAGGGCGCCCATGCCCTGTTCCAGGGTGCTCACCGCCTGGAAGACCGCGCCCACCGGCCCCACCAGGTACAGCATGTAGAGCAGGAACGCGGCCAGATCCGCGACCGAACCCTCCCGCCCCGCGACCCGTACGCCGCCGATGAGCAGCACCACCAGGAACGAGCCGTTGAGCGCGAGCCCCACGGCCGGCGCCACCACCGCGTCGAGCCGGCCCATCCGCACCCCCGCCGCGTACGCCGACGCGGCCCGCGCCCCGATGCGTCCGGCCTCCCGCGCCTCGGCACGGCTGGCCCGTACGGTACGCAGGGCGCCCAGCGCCCGCTCGAGCTCCGCCGTCATGGCGCCGGTCGCCTGCTGGGCGCGGAACGACGCCGTCTGGATGCCGCGCAGCACCGAGGCGACGGCCAGCGCGCCGACGGCGATCACGGCGGCCACGACCAGGAAGAGCGTCCAGTCCAGCCAGACCATCAGCGCGACGACGCCCGCCAGCCCGATGACGCCGGTCACCGCGTCGGTGAACCCCTGGGCGATGAGCAGCCGCAGGGCGGTGCTGTCGTTGCTGGTGCGCGAGATCAGGTCCCCGATGCGGTGCCGGTCGTACACGGCCATGGGCAGCCGCAGCACATGCCCGATGAGCCCGAGCCGGACACCCAGGACGATGCCTTCGCCGGTACGGGCCAGGACGTACTGGGCGAGGCTCTGCACCAGCGCCTGGGCGACGAAGAAACCGACCAGCAGGGCGACGAGGAACCCGATGGCGCTCCCGGCCGCCGTCGACTCGATCACCCTCTTCACCAGCAGGGGCTGCGCCAGTCCGAGCGCCGACGCGCCGAGCGTCAGCGCCACGGCGAACCCCACCCACCGCCGGTGCCCCCGGAGCAGCCGCACCACGTCCCGGAACCCGGCGCCGTGCGGCTCGGGTGTCGTCGCCCGCCGCTTCACGGCACCGTGAAGAGAGTGCGGAAGTAGTCGGGCGGATAGTCCTCGCCCACGGGCACGCCCTCCGCCTCCACCCAGGCGTGCGCGCCGAAGGGCGGCAGGCGCCGCGCGCCCACGCACCAGGTCGGCCACCGGCCGTGGAGCCGGCACAGCAGGGTCGTGGCCAGCGACCTGGGCAGGCAGCCCTCCCGCCCTCCGCAGGCCAGGCTCACCGCGACGACGGTGTCCCGGGCCGCCCGCGTCTGTTCCACGGTGGCCGGCCGGGCGCCCCGGCGGAGCCAGGCGAGCACGGTACGGATGCGCCGGGGCCGCCGGGTCGCCAGCAGCCGTGCGACGCCGACGACGAGCCGGACGACGATCCGGCGGCGGAGGGGCACCGAGCGCGGCCGGTGGAAGACGACTTCCGGCGTACTCATGAGCTTTTCTTCTCCGTGCGCCGCCGGTACAGGCGATGGCGTCGCGCGGATTCTCCGCCGTTCTCCTCGGCCAGACCGGCAGCGCACAATTCACCGACCAGTTCCCGCACGTCCCGGTCGGCGCTGTCGGCGTCCACCGCGAATTCACGGGTCAGGGAACGTACGGCATCGGAGGGGGTGCCGCCGTCCAGCAGGGTACGCAGAATCAGCGCGGCGGTGGGATTGAGGGTCCAATACTGGTCGTGGTCCTCATCCAGGAGCGCGATTCCGTATTCGGTCTCGGCCGTGAACACGCCGTCACGCAGCTTGAACGTCATGGGACCTCTCCCTTTCGCGCGTACTTTCCCGCGTACGGAGCCACATTTCGCACGCCGCCGTCTGGTACAGCGCGTCGAACGACAGGGTCGGGGGCAACGGCCGGGAGCACACCTCGCGGAACGCGTCCACGTCGATCAGGCCCAGCCGGGCCAGCCGGGAGTCCTCGCACAGCGCCAGCACGTCGGCGCGGTGCTCGCGCAGGCCCACCTCGACCTCGTGGGAGCCTTCGTCCTTGGTGTGGCGGGTCAGGCTGTCGCCGGGGACGATGCCGCGCATCGCCTCGACGATGAGCGGCTTGTACCGCCACGGGGTGATCCGGTCTTCCGGCCGCACGGCCAGGCCCGCTTCGATGACCCGGTCGTCGTAGTAGGGGCTGGCGAGCGTGAGCCCGAAGCGGTCGGTCACCTGGGCCAGCTGCCGGACCATCCGGGAGATGGCGGCCATCCCCGTCAGCTCGACGTGGAGTCCACGGCTGTCGGCCAGCGGTTCGACGGTACGGGCCGCGGCGCGTATCCGTTCCCGTACGGCCGCCACCGCGTCCGGTGCCGTCCACGGCGGCAGCCCCGGCGGCGACCCCCAGTCCAGGGTGGGCCGCTCCGTCGGCGGGGCGGGGGCGGTGAGCTGGTCCGCGGCGCTCGCGAGCCAGGCCTGGTAGGGGCGGTTGTCCCACAGCTGCCGCAGCGTCTCGCGGTACGGCCACGGGCGCTGGGCGGCGAAACCGCGCACGCGCTGCCACGCGAGCCGGGGCCGCGTGCGGATCAGGTCGTGCAGGTGCGCCGGCGAGCCGGCGAGCAGTTCGTCCCCGCCGAAGCCGGTCAGGTGCGTCCGCGAGCCGCGTTCCGCGGCGAGCCGCGGGATCTCCAGCCATCGGCTGAGGAAGGCGGCGGCCGGGCACGGCTCGTCGAAGAGCCCGTCCACGCCCCCGGTGGCCCCTCCGTCGCCGTCGGCCAGGCCGTCGTACACCATCGGCAACCGGTCGCCCGCGATGACGTGGTGCTCGACGCCGCCCAGCCCTTCGACGGTACGGCGGGCCCATGCCACGTCGTCGCCCATGGGGTCGCGGCCGTCGGCGGTGTACGCGACCACCTGCGCGCCGGCGCGGACGGCGAGCGAGCACACCGACGTCGAGTCCAGCCCGCCCAGGTCGCAGCTGACCGGCGCCCGGCCCCGCACCCGCGCCTCGACCGCCGCGGAGAGCGCCGCGCGCAGCGCCCGCGCCCCCTCGGCCATCGGCACCACCGGCTCGGGGGGCGTCCACCAGGCGACGGCTCGTCCCCCGCCACCGCCGTCGAGCGCCAGGTAGTGGCCGAGCGGCAGGGCGCTCACCTCGCGCCACACCGGTTCACCCGACAGCGGGTGCAGCGAAATCGTCTGCAGCAGGCGGAGCGCCATCCGCTCCGCGTCGACCTCGGCGCCGAGCAGGTCGGCCAGCACGTCCGCCCGGTCGGCGGCCACCGCGGCATCGCCGACCCTCGCGTGGAACACCCGTCGCAGCCCGGTGACACCGCCCTGGACGCGTACGGACCCGGCGACCGAAGCGGCCAGGTACGCGCTGCCCACCAGGGAACCGGCCAGCCCGTCGAGGTCGGCCACGGTCCGCATGCGGCCGGCCTCCCGGGTGAGCCGGTCGGCCGTGACCGCGTGCTCACCGAGGACGGCGATCTTCACCCGGCCCGCCTCACCGACGGCCATGGCGCCGGGGGACCAGCGGCCGAGCAGCCAGGGGCGGCCACTGGGGTGGCCGACCTCCTGGAGCGCGGGTACGGCCGGCACCGCCCGTCGACGCAGCGCGGCGACGACCGGGTCCGCCGCGGCGGAGTCCGGAAGGACGACGAACCGGCCGGGGCCCTCCCCGGATACGGGAAAACTGACCATGAGGTGCCTTCCTGACGCGGAACCGGGGGCGGCGGGGTCATCAGCGCACACCCACCGCCACCCGGCGTCTCCTCCTCAGAAGCTGAACCGGAAGACCAGGACCTTCTCAGGGCCTCGTGAGGTACCCAGGCCGGTCTTGCGGAAAGAGCCGACCGCCGTCAACGTCGGACGCTCGTAGACGCGCATGTCGTCACACCTCCTCTCGTCGCACGGGGCGGTGCGGCCACACGGAAAGCGCGGTCGCATCACCGGATTCGCCGCCTTGGAATGCTGTTTCGGGGTCGTCGGCCTTATGGCCGGGGACCTCGCAGGAGTCACATGAAAACTCAAGGACCCTTTCACCCGGCCCACTCTTGCCGCCTCAACCATCGTGGTTTTCAACCTTTTTGGTGGAGCGGGCCGTGTGCTTTTCGCGAGTTCCAGCCTAATCCTTACCGTCCTCGTGTGCATAAGGACGCCACAACGGAAAGGAGGGAGCGGGGAGTCGTCGGCCGCGGGCGCCGTATTCCCCGCTACCGCAGGCGGGTTGGGGGCCCTCGCGGCGCACATGGTGCCGCGTTCCACCATTCGACGTGTCGACGCTTGTGCCTTTCAACGTCTTCCCCGTCCGGCCCAGGTCCTCCCGCAGGGGCCCGGCCGCCCGCCCCGCCGACCCCCGCCCCACCGGCCCCGCCCCCAGCTGCGCCCCGTGTGGCCCACGTCACGCCTGTGAGCCCGGATTGACGAACCATACGGACCCCTGCATACTTATACCCATCACCGCATGCACTGTAAGGAGAAACCCGTGACCGAGCGCGTCGTACTCGCCTATTCGGGCGGACTGGACACCTCCGTCGCCATCGGCTGGATCGCCGAGGAGACGGGTGCCGAGGTCATCGCCGTCGCCGTGGACGTCGGCCAGGGCGGCGAGGACCTGGACGTCATCCGCAAGCGCGCGCTCGCCTGCGGTGCGGTCGAGGCCGAGGTCGCGGACGCCAAGGACGAGTTCGCCGACGAGTACTGCCTCCCGGCGATCAAGGCCAACGCCCTGTACATGGACCGCTACCCGCTGGTCTCGGCGCTCTCCCGGCCCGCGATCGTCAAGCACCTGGTCGCCGCCGCCAAGAAGCACAACGCCGGCATCGTCGCGCACGGCTGCACCGGCAAGGGCAACGACCAGGTCCGCTTCGAGGCCGGCATCCAGGCCCTGGGCCCCGACCTGAAGTGCATCGCCCCGGTCCGCGACTACGCGATGACCCGGGACAAGGCCATCGCCTTCGCCGAGAAGGCGGAGCTGCCGATCGCCACCACCAAGAAGTCCCCGTACTCCATCGACCAGAATGTCTTCGGCCGCGCCATCGAGACCGGCTTCCTCGAGGACATCTGGAACGCGCCGATCGAGGACATCTACGAGTACACGTCGAACCCCGCCACCCCGCGCGAGGCCGACGAGGTCGTCATCACCTTCAAGGAGGGCGTCCCGGTCGCCATCGACGGCAAGCCCGTCAGCGTCCTCCAGGCCATCCAGCAGCTCAACGAGCGCGCCGGCGCCCAGGGCATCGGCCGGATCGACATGGTCGAGGACCGCCTCGTCGGCATCAAGTCCCGCGAGGTCTACGAGGCTCCCGGCGCGATCGCCCTGATCACCGCCCACCAGGAGCTGGAGAACGTCACCGTCGAGCGCGAGCTGGCCCGCTACAAGCGGCAGGTCGAGCAGCGCTGGGGCGAGCTCGTCTACGACGGCCTGTGGTTCTCGCCGCTCAAGCGCGCCCTGGACGGCTTCATCAACGAGGCCAACCAGCACGTCTCCGGCGACATCCGGATGACCCTGCACGGCGGCCGCGCCGTCGTCACCGGCCGGAAGTCCGAGCAGGCGCTGTACGACTTCAACCTCGCCACGTACGACACCGGCGACACCTTCGACCAGTCGAAGGCCCAGGGCTTCATCGACATCTTCGCCCTGTCGGCGAAGATCGCCGCCCGGCGTGACCTGGCCTGACGCCGACTCGTTCGACACCCGCCTCCCCGTCCGCGCCCGGAGGGGGAGGCGTCGTACTTCCACAGCTTGACCCACAGCCTTGAGGAGCTTGAGCAAGTGAGCAGCAACACCGGTGACGTCCGGCTCTGGGGTGGCCGTTTCGCCGACGGCCCCGCCGAGGCCCTGGCCAAGCTGTCGGCGTCCGTGCACTTCGACTGGCGCCTCGCGCCGTACGACATCGCCGGCTCCCGCGCCCACGCGCGCGTGCTCCACAAGGCGGGGCTGCTCACGGCGGACGAGCTGACGCGCATGCTGGCGGGCCTCGACCAACTGGAGGCGGACGTCGCGAACGGCTCCTTCGTGGGCACCATCGCCGACGAGGACGTCCACACCGCGCTGGAGCGCGGCCTGCTGGAGCGGCTCGGCCCGGACCTCGGCGGCAAGCTGCGGGCCGGCCGGTCCCGCAACGACCAGGTCGCCACGCTCTTCCGGATGTACCTGCGCGACCACGCCCGGATCATCGGCGGCCTGCTCGCCGACCTCCAGGACGCCCTCGTCGGCCTCGCGGAGGCCCACCCGGACGTCGCCATGCCGGGCCGTACGCACCTCCAGCACGCCCAGCCGGTGCTCTTCGCCCACCACGTCCTCGCGCACGTGCAGTCCCTGTCGCGGGACGCCGAGCGGCTGCGCCAGTGGGACAAGCGCACGGCGGTCTCCCCGTACGGCTCCGGCGCCCTCGCCGGCTCGTCCCTCGGGCTCGACCCGGAGGCGGTCGCCAAGGACCTGGGCTTCGAGAACGGCAGCGCGGGCAACTCCATCGACGGCACGGCCTCGCGCGACTTCGTCGCCGAGTTCGCCTTCATCACCGCGATGATCGGGGTGAACCTCTCCCGGATCGCCGAGGAGATCATCATCTGGAACACGAAGGAGTTCTCCTTCGTGACCCTGCACGACGCCTTCTCCACCGGCTCGTCGATCATGCCGCAGAAGAAGAACCCGGACATCGCGGAGCTGGCGCGCGGCAAGTCCGGCCGCCTGATCGGCAACCTGACCGGGCTCATGGCCACCCTCAAGGCCCTGCCCCTCGCCTACAACCGCGACCTCCAGGAGGACAAGGAGCCGGTCTTCGACTCCTGCGACCAGCTGGAGGTCCTGCTCCCCGCCTTCACCGGCATGATGGCCACGCTCACGGTGAACCGGGAGCGCATGGAGGAGCTGGCCCCGGCCGGCTTCTCCCTCGCGACGGACATCGCCGAGTGGCTGGTCAAGCGGGGCGTGCCGTTCCGCGTGGCGCACGAGGTCGCGGGCGAGTGCGTCAAGGAGTGCGAGGCGCACGGCATCGAGCTGCACCAGCTCACCGACGAGCAGTTCGCCAAGATCTCCGAGCACCTCACCCCCGAGGTCCGCACGGTCCTCAACGTCCGCGGCGCCCTCGCCTCCCGCGACGGCCGCGGCGGCACGGCCCCCTCGGCCGTCGCCACCCAGCTCTCCGAGGTCAAGGCCGACCTGGTGATCCAGCGCGCCTGGGCCACCGCCAAGCACTAGTCCTCACCCGTCCTCGCGACCTCACCTCGCCGCCGCCCACTCCGCGAGCGCGTCGAAGTCCGGCCGTATCAGTCCGATACGGGGATCGACGTGCACGAGCAGGGCGGCGGCGAGGTGTTCCCGCTCCACGTACTCCCGGTCGTACGGCGTGATGTCGTCGTCCACCCACGCGAACGGCCGCCCCGCCGCGTACGCGAGGATGTACTGCGTCTTCCAGAAGGTCCCGCGAGGGGCCTTTCCGTGCATCCGGGGCCAGTCGATGTACGGGAGCTCGGGCAGGCCCAGATGCGGCCCTATCCAGTCGTTCGCCTCGCCCTTCCACGTCGTGGCCCAGACGAGCTCGTAGTCCTCCGCGAGGGCGAGCAGCTCCTTCCCGTGCTCCGGATTGAGCCACACTCGCAGCGGCTTCCCCTCCGTCCAACCCGTGGGTCGCATGCGGTGGGTGGTGTACCCCTCCGGTCTGCGCTGGGCCTGGGCGGCGTACGGATTGAGCGGACCGTCCACGTCGATCAGCAGCAGCGGCTTCATGCGCCGCAGCATCCTGCCCTCCTCCTCGTGAGTCGATCGAATTTCGAATGAGACACGGATGTCTCATGTGGGTTATGGTTGTCTCATGACAGTCGATCGTGAGCAGGTGCTGCGCACCGCCGCCGCCCTCCTCTCCCGCAAGGCGACCGCCACCATGGACGAGGTCGCCCGCGCCGCAGGCATCGGCCGGGCCACCCTCCACCGGCACTTCGCCGGGCGGGACGCGCTGGTGAGGGCGCTGGAGGCGCTCGGCATCCAGGAGTTCGAGGCGGCCCTCGACGCCGCCCGGCTCGACGACGGCCCCGCCGATGCGGCACTGCGCCGGCTCATCGCCGGCGTGGAGCCCGTCGCCGGACTGCTCGCGTTCCTCGTCACCGAGAACCAGCTCTTCGAGGGCGACCAGGTGAACGAGGGCTGGGCCCGCCTCGACGCCCGCGTGGCCGCGCTGTTCCGGCGCGGCCAGGAGGAGGGCGAGTTCCGGATCGACCTCACACCCGCCTGGCTCACCGAGGCGCTCTACGGCCTCATCGGCACCGGCGCCTGGGCCGTGCAGGACGGGCGGGTCGCCGCCAAGGACTTCCAGTACATGATCGCCGAGTTGCTGCTCGGCGGAGCACGCAGGAGCGTGGAGAGATGACCCGTACCGAACAGCTCACCAAGGGATCGGAGGTTGTACGCCGCCCCGGGCGGTGGCTGGCACTCGCCGTACTCGTCCTGGCCGTGCTGCTCGTCGCGGTCGACGCCACCGTCCTCGGCCTGGCCACCCCCTTCCTCAGCGAGGACCTGCGCCCCACCGGCACCCAGCTGCTGTGGATCGGCGACGTCTACTCCTTCGTCATCGCCGGACTCCTCGTCTCGATGGGCAGCCTCGGCGACCGCATCGGCCGCAAGAAGCTGCTGCTGACCGGTGCCGCCGCCTTCGGCGCGGTGTCCGTGCTCAACGCGTACGCCACCACCCCCGAGCTGATGATCGTCGCCCGCGCCCTGCTCGGTGTCGCCGGCGCGACCCTTATGCCGTCCACGCTGGCGCTGATCCGCAACCTCTTCCACGACCCGCGCGAGCGCAGCCTCGCCATCGGCATCTGGGGCGCCATGGCCTCGGCCGGCGCGGCCGTCGGCCCGGTCGTCGGCGGGTTCCTGCTGGAGCACTTCTGGTGGGGCTCGGTCTTCCTGATCAACCTGCCCGTCATGGTGGTGCTGGTGGTCGTCGGCATCAAGTTCATCCCCGAGTCGAAGAACCCGGCGCCCGGTCCCTGGGACCTGCTCAGCGTCGCGCTCTCGCTCGTCGGCATGATCGGTGTCGTCTATGCCGTCAAGGAGGCGGCCGCGCACGGCCTGCGCCTCGACATGGCCGTCGCCGCCGTGATCGGCGTGGGTGCCCTCACCTGGTTCGTACGGCGCCAGCTCCGGCTGGAGGCTCCCGTGCTCGACATGCGGCTCTTCCACCACCGGGGCTTCTCCGGGGCCGTCCTCGCCGACCTGCTGACCATCCTGGGCCTGTCCGGACTGGTGTTCTTCCTCTCCCAGTTCCTGCAACTGGTGCAGGGCCGCCACCCGCTGGAGGCGGGCCTCGCCGAACTGCCCGCCGCGATCGGCGCCGTGACGGCGGGTCTGATCGCGGGCACCGTCGCCCGCCGTTTCTCGGTGCGGTCCGTCGTCTCCGGCGGCCTCGCCGGCGTGGGCCTGGCCCTCGCCGCGCTGACGCTGCTCGACCGGTCCACCGGCTACCCCATGCTCGGCGCGTCGCTGCTGGTCGTCGGCGTGGGCGCGGGCTTCGCGTTCACCGTCACCGCCGACGTCATCCTCTCCAGCGTCCCCCGGGAGCAGGCAGGCGCGGCCTCGGCGGTGTCCGAGACGGCGTACGAACTCGGTGCGGCGCTCGGCATCGCGCTCCTCGGCTCCGTCGTGACCGGCGTCTACAGCGACTTCGCCACACCGGACGGCGTGCCCGCCGGGACGGCCGCGGCGGCGCACCAGTCACTGGGCGGCGCGGTCGAGGCGTCGGCCGGCCTGCCGGACGCCACGGCCACCGCGCTCGTCACGGTCGCGCAGGACGCCTTCGTCGACGGCCTGCGCATCGCGGCCGGCGTCGGCGCGGTGGTCCTGCTGGCGACGGCGGTCGCGGCCTGGTTTCTGCTGCGGGGCCAGAAGCTGGCGGAGGGCGTCGAGCACCCGTGACGCCATGACGAAGGGCCGCACCCCACCGGGGGTGCGGCCCTCCGTCGTATACAGCCGCGTGCGCCGGCCGTCGGCTACGCCGCCTTCGCCTTCGTCGCGGCGGCTTCGTCCGCCGCCCTCGCGGGCTCGGCGCCGGGGCGCCTCACAAGCTTCGGGCGGCCGCGCCGGCCGCCGGCCGGCGGTGGCCCGTCAGGCCGCCTTCGCCTTCGTCGCGTACATGTCCACGTACTCCTGCCCGGACAGCCGCATGACCTCCGTCATCACGGAGTCCGTCACCGCCCGCAGCACGTACCGGTCGCGGTCCATGCCCTCGTACCGCGAGAACTCCATCGGCTCGCCGAAGCGCACCGTCACCCGGCCGGGGCGCGGCAGCCCCGCGCCGCCCGGCTGGAGCTTGTCCGTGCCGATCATCGCGAACGGCACCACCGGCGCGCCCGTCATCAGCGTCAGCCGCGCGATGCCCGTACGGCCCCGGTAGAGCCGGCCGTCGGGGGAGCGGGTGCCCTCCGGGTAGATGCCGAAGACCCTGCCCTCCTCCAGCATCCGGCGGCCCGTCATCAGCGCGGCCACGCCGCCGTTGGCGCCGTCGCGGTCCACCGGGATCATGCCGACGCCCGTGAAGAACCAGGCCATCAGACGGCCCTTGATCCCCTTGCCCGTGACGTACTCGTCCTTGCCGATGAAGCAGACCTGCCGGTCGCAGACGATCGGCAGGACGATCGAGTCGATGAAGGTCAGGTGGTTGCCCGCGAGGATGACCGGTCCCGATCCGGGGATGTTCTCCGCGCCCTCCACCCGGGGGCGGAACATCAGGCGCATGACGGGGCCGAGCACTGCCTTGATGAGGGCGAAGCGGGACAACGAGTCCTCCGACGAAGTAGCCGAAAAGCCAACCGGGTATGTGACCAGTATGTGCGGGTGAGGACGATACTCGCGGGTCACCCCGCACCGCACATCGGGTTGACGTACCCGATACACGACGTTGACCTGTGTTTTCCACACGTTCGTCGGGGGTCTCCCGTACGTAAGGCCGAAGTACCTACGATCGGGCCTCGCTCACTCGCCCGAAAGGGCGATCACGCTGACGTACGTAAGGAGCCTTCATGACACAGGGTGCGCGCAGGCGAGCCGTCCTCGGAGCGGCGGTGCTCGGCTCGGCCGCCGTCCTCTCGGCGGGGAGCGCCGGTACGGCGCAGGCCAGGCCCCCCGCCCCGCACCGGCGGCTGCCCGTCCCCACGGTCATCGCGCACCGCGGCGCCAGCGGCTACCGGCCGGAGCACACCCTCGGCTCGTACCAGCTGGCCCTCGACATGGGGGCGCACGTCATCGAACAGGACCTCGTCCCGACGAAGGACGGCCACCTGGTCTGCCGCCACGAGAACGACATCACCGGCACCACGGACGTCGCCGACCACCCCGAGTTCGCCTCCCGCAAGACGACCAAGACCGTCGACGGGACCACCCTCACCGGCTGGTTCACCGAGGACTTCACCCTCGCGGAGCTGAAGACCCTGCGCGCCAAGGAGCGCATCCCGGCCACCCGCCAGGAGAACACCCTGTACGACGGGCGCTGGACCGTCCCCACCTTCGAGGAGGTGCTGCGCTGGGCCGAGAAGGAGGGCCGCCGGCGCGGCCACCCGGTGTGGCTGTACGTCGAGACCAAGCACCCGACCTACTTCCGCAAGCTCGGCCTCGGCCTCGAGGAGCGGCTCGCCCGGCTGCTGCGCCGGTACGGGCGCCACGGCGCCGACTCGCCGACCTTCCTCCAGTCCTTCGAGCCGACCAGCATGGAGCGCATGGCGAAGCTCGTCTCCACGCCGCGCGTCGTGCTGCTGTGGACCCCGGACGACCGCCCGTGGGACTTCCGCGAGGCGGGCGACCCCCGCACGGTCGCCGACCTGATCACGCCCGAGGGCCTGAAGGGGATCGCCGCATACGCGCAGGGCGTCGGTCCGCTGCTCGACCTCGTCATCCCCAAGGACAAGGACGGCAAGCTGGGCAAGCCGACGAACCTGGTGCGCGACGCGCACGCCGCGAAGCTGCTCGTCCACCCGTACACGCTGCGCAACGAGAACACCTTCCTGCCGGCCGACTTCCGGCGCGGCACGGATCCGGCGGCGTTCGGGGACGTCTTCGGCGCGTACGAGACCTACTTCGCCACGGGGATCGACGGCATCTTCACCGACCACCCGGACACGGGCCTGCTGGCGGCGGCGGACGCCGCCCGCGCCGCGGACGCCCGCACCCGCTGAGCCGGGGGCCGGGAGCCGGGGTCACCCGCACGGGCGGTTTGGGCGGCGCGTGGAAACCGCCGCCCGAACCGCCCGAGTCATGCCCGGCATGACGACGACACCGACCGGCGCCCCCGGCGCCCTCCACCTCCCCGAACCCCTCCGCGCCCTCGCGCCTCTCCTCGCCGCCGAGTGCCACGCCGAGGCCGCGGCCGCCGGCATCGAGCCGGACGACCTCGAACAGGCGGTGTGGCTCCGCCTCCTGGAACGGCTGGACGGCTCCGGCCCCGCCTCCCGGCCCGGTTCCAGTCCCGCCTCCCGGCCCCGCGGCGGCCCCGCCTCCCGGCGGCCCGGCGGCGTGCCGGACGACCCCGCCGACTGGCTGCGCCGCGCCGTGCGTGCCGAGGCCCGCCGCGCCCGCCGTACGGCCGTGCGCGAGCACCAGTACGGCGGGGAGGAGCGGTTCCCAGACGGCGAACCCGAGCCCGAGAGCGCCGCGCTCACCGCCGAACGGCGCCGCGTCCTGCGGCACGCCATCGATCGGGCGCCCGCCCACTGTCGGAGGCTGCTGGCTGCGATGTTGTCGCCAAACGACCCGACCTACCGCGAAATCGCAGGAGAGTTGGGTATCTCACAGGGGAGTCTAGGGCCAATGCGTTCCCGTTGCCTGGGATGTCTGCGCAGAATGCTGCCGGCAGAGGTTGCCGCTCCCGCCCATCGGGGAATGGTGCGGTAGACCGACAGGGCGTATCAGGTGAGCCGGAGGCATGCACACATGGGCATGAGCGTGACCATCTCAGCGGCGGACGAGCAGGACGCGGAGCACATCCTCAAGCTGCAGTACCTCTGCTACCAGAGCGAGGCCGAGCTCTACGGCGACTACACCATCGAGCCCCTCACCCAGACCCTCGACGACCTGAAGGCCGAGATCGCCCGCGGCCACGCGCTCGTGGCACGGCTCGGCGGCGAGGTCGTCGCCTCCGTACGCGGCGAGGTCGACGCCACCGGCACGGCCCGCATCGCCAAGCTCATCGTCCACCCGCGCATGCGCCGCCACGGTCTCGGCAGCCGGCTCCTCGACGCCATCGAGCAGCACTTCGCCGCCGACCCGGCCGCCAAGCGCTACCAGCTCTTCACCGGCCACCGCAGCGACGGCAACCTGCGCCTCTACCGCAAGAAGGGGTACGAGGCGGTCGCCACCCGGCAGGTCGGGCCGCGCCTCACCCTCGTCACGCTGGAGAAGGCCGCGTAGCCGCCTTCCGCAGCCACAGGATCCCGGTCACCGGCAGCAGCACCGGGATGAAGACGTAGCCGTACCCGTACCGGGACCACACCGTGGTGTCCGGAAACGCGCCCGGGTCCAGCAGGGACCAGGTCCCCACGGCCAGCACGCCCACGAGCTCGGCGGCGCAGCACACCAGCGCCGCCCTGCGGGCCGTCTCCCCGCCCCGTACCAGCGTGTACGTGATGAAGACGTACACCACGGCCGCGAGGGCCGACAGCGTGTACGGCAGCGGCGCGCGGTCGAACTCGGTCGCGATCTGGTACGCCGACCGCGACACGGCGCCGACCGACATCACCCCGTACAGCCAGACCACGAGCATGCCCGGCCCCTGGACCAGCCTGCGCTCCGCCGCCACGTCAGGCCCCCCAGATGTCGAAGAGGCGCACTTCCAGCACGGCCAGCACGACCGCGCCCGCCGCGACGGTCGCCGACCCCCAGCGGGTGCGCTCCGCCAGCGACATGAACGCGGCCGCCGGTACCGCGCAGAACGCGCCGATCAGGTACGCCACGAAGATGGCCGTGCCCTCGTCGGCCTTCTCGCCGCGCGCCAGCAGCACGACGCCGATGACCAGCTGAGCGAGCGCCAGCACCGTGACCACCGCCATGCCGATGAAGTGCCAGTCCTTCGTGGGCTGGTCCCGGTAGGCGGCGAAGCCGCACCAGGCGGCGAGGGCGAGCGCGGCCACGGAAACCGCGACCGTCAGGGCGTCGAGCATGCGCCGAGACTAATACGGCCCAAAAGGCCCGGTGCGACCGCCCCCATGGGCGGCACCCGGCTCCGTCCACCACCCCGGCAGCCGTGGTCTTGACCACAACATGCCACCGCGTGCGGGCCGCCGCCTCGGCCGCCGAACCGGTCGTCCCGCCGTATCCGCGCAGGTCATGGAGGTGCCGCCACCGCGCGAGGGGCGGAATATCGGCGTCCGCATGGTGCGACGCAGCAGTCCGCTATGCGGACAGCCGCCCGAACCCCGAAGACGTGTCTGCTTTACTGGCACGCATGACCACGACGAGCAGCCGCACCCTTGCGACCGAGGCGATGATGACGCCCGGTGCTCGTTGTATGTGTCGAATGTGCGCCTTCTGAGGGCCCCCGCGTGAGCCTCGCGCCCCGAAGCGAGACCGACAGCCGAGCCGGCCGCCGCGTCCGTACGCAAGCGGAACCACCACCGCGACCGCCGGACCCCGCCGCCCGCCCCGCGCACGTGCCACCCCCCGGTCACCGCCGGACCAGCCGTGCCGCGCGTCGGAACGACGAACGACCCGTGTGACGAATGCCCCGTGCCCGGCGGACTCCGCGCCGCGCACTCGACAGTGACGGAAACCCCTGTGATCACCACCTCGGGCCTGACCAAGGTCTACGAGACGAGAGGCCGCCAGGTCACCGCTCTGGACGGCGTCGACCTCCACGTCCGCGAGGGCGAGGTCTTCGGCGTCATCGGACAGAGCGGCGCCGGCAAGTCCTCCCTCATCCGCTGCGTCAACCTCCTGGAGCGTCCCACCTCCGGCACCGTGACGGTCGACGGCACCGACCTGACCGCGCTCGCCGGCCGGGGCCGCCGCGCCGGCAAGGAGCTGCGCCGCGCGCGCAGCCGCATCGGCATGGTCTTCCAGCACTTCAACCTGCTGTCCTCGCGCACCGTCCAGGACAACATCGAGCTGCCCCTGGAGATCCTCGGCGTCCACGGTGCCGAGCGCTCCCGCCGTGCGCGCGAACTCCTCGACCTCGTCGGCCTCGCCGACAAGGCCAAGGCGTACCCCGGCCAACTCTCCGGCGGCCAGAAGCAGCGCGTCGGCATCGCCCGCGCGCTCGCCGGCAACCCGAAGGTGCTGCTCTCCGACGAGGCGACCAGCGCGCTGGACCCGGAGACCACCCGCTCCATCCTCCAACTGCTGCGCGACCTCAACCGCCAGCTCGGCCTGACCGTCCTCCTCATCACGCACGAGATGGACGTCGTCAAGCAGATCTGCGACTCGGCCGCCCTGATGAAGAAGGGCCGGATCGTCGAGTCCGGCACCGTCGCCGAGCTGCTGGCCACCCCCGGCTCCGAGCTCGCCCACGAGTTGTTCCCGGTCACCGGCACCGCCACCGGCCCGGACCGCACGGTCCTCGACGTCACCTTCCACGGCGAGGCCGCCACCCAGCCGGTGATCTCCCAGCTGTCGCGCACGTACAACGTCGACATCTCGATCCTCGGCGCCGCCATGGACACCGTCGGCGGCAAGCAGATCGGGCGCATGCGCATCGAGCTGCCCGGCCGTTACGAGGAGAACGTCGTGCCCGTCGGCTTCCTGCGCGAGCAGGGCCTCCAGGTCGACGTCATCGACGACGAGGCGACCGGTGCCACCGCCGCCACCGAAGAGCCGCTGCTGGTCAAGGAGGCCACGAAGTGACCTGGGAAGAGATGCGGCCCCTGCTGGAACAGGGCACCATCGACACGCTCTACATGGTGCTGTGGTCCACCGTCGTCACCGTCATCGGCGGTCTGCCGCTCGGCGTCCTCCTCGTCCTCACCGACAAGGGCGGACTGCTGCAGAACCGACCGGTGAACAAGGTCATCGGCGCGATCGTGAACATCGGCCGCTCGCTGCCGTTCATCATCCTGCTCGTCGCCCTGATCCCCTTCACGACCTTCGTGGTCGGCACCTTCATCGGCCCGAGCGCCATGATCGTGCCGCTCTCCATCGGCGCCATCCCCTTCTTCGCGCGCCTCGTCGAAACGGCGATCCGCGAGGTCGACCACGGACTGGTCGAAGCCGTCCAGTCCATGGGCGGCTCCATCCCGACGATCGTGCGGAAGGTGCTGCTCCCGCAGGCCCTGCCGTCCCTGATCGCCGCCCTCACCACCACGGTCATCACGCTGATCAGCTACTCGGCGCTGGCCGGCGCGGTCGGCGGCGAGGGGCTCGGCTCCAAGGTCATCACCTACGGCTACCAGCGCTTCGAGACCGAGTTCATGCTCGTCACCGTGGTGCTGCTGATCGTCATCGTGACCGTCGTCCAGCTCATCGGCGACCTCGCCGTACGGCTCCTGGCCCGCCGGGGACGTACCGCCTCCTGACTTTCTCCCCCACACAGCCCGCACTCCTTGTCCGGGCGTTGTCCGCACCACCAGAAAGAGGCACTTTTCGTGCGTAAGAACATCAAGAACCTGAAGCTCACCACCGCCTTCGCCGGCATCACCGCCCTCGCCCTCGGCCTCACCGCCTGCGGCACGGCCTCCGACCCGGGCGCCACGTCCGACGGCGGCAAGGCCGACGCGTCCAAGCCGCTCGTCGTCGCCGCGTCCCCGACGCCGCACGCCGACATCCTCACCTTCGTCAAGGACAACCTGGCCGAGAAGGCCGGCCTGCAGCTGAAGGTGCGGGAGTTCACGGACTACGTCCTGCCGAACACCGCCACCGACCAGGGCCAGGTCGACGCCAACTACTTCCAGCACAAGCCGTACCTCGACGACTTCAACAAGAAGAACGGCACCGACATCGTCCCGGTGGTCAACGTCCACCTGGAGCCCCTCGGCTTCTACTCCAAGAAGGTCAAGTCCCTCAAGGACCTGAAGCCCGGCCAGACCGTCGCCGTCCCCAACGACACCACCAACGAGGGCCGCGCGCTCAAGCTCCTCGCCGACCACGGTGTCATCACCCTCAAGGACGGCGTCGGCGCCGACGCCAAGCTCTCCGACATCAAGGACAAGAAGGGCCTGGAGTTCAAGGAGCTGGAGGCCGCCACCGTGCCCCGCGCCCTGAACGACGTCGACGCCGCCGTCATCAACGGCAACTACGCCATCGAGGCCAAGCTCAACCCGGCCGAGGACGCCCTGGCGCTGGAGAAGCCCGAGGGCAACCCGTACGCCAACTTCCTCGCCGTCAAGAAGGGCAACGAGAACGACCCCCGGGTCCAGAAGCTCGTCAAGCTGCTGAACTCGCCCGAGGTGAAGAAGTACATCGAGGAGACCTACAGCAACGGCGCGGTCATCCCCGCCTTCGGCGCCGTGAAGTAGCACCCCCGAACCCCGCAGGCCCCGCGCACCCCGTCCGGTACGCGGGGCCTGCGGCGTCACAACGGTGACGTAACGACGCGGCCGTACCGACCCGCCCATGCGTACCGCGTGCCCCATGCTGCATGCTGTGCGTTCATGGCTTTACGAACGGTTTTACGGACGGTCTTCGGCATGGAGCAGCGCATGACATCCACCTTTCCGGACATCTCCATCAGCACGGAACGGCTGGTGCTGCGCCCCTACGAGGAATCAGACATTCCGGCTCACACCGAGATGATGAACGACGAGCTGATCGTCGCCTGGACGTCGGTTCCCCATCCGTACACCACCTCCCACTCCCAGGAGTGGGTCAGCAGGATCGCTCCTGCCGAGCGCACCGAAGGCCGCGGCATCGTCCTCGCCGTCACCGAGTTCCTCACCCAGCGCCTCGTCGGCTCCGTCCACCTCCGCAACACCAACTGGCACACCCGCGCCACCGAGGCCGCCTACGTCACCGCCCCCTGGGCCCGCGGCGAGGGCTACGCCACCGAGTCCCTCCTCGCCGTCGCCCAGTGGCTCTTCCGCGATCGGCGCTTCGAACGCCTCGAACTGCGCACCGCCGCCGGCAACACCGCCTCCCAGCAGGTCGCCCAGAAGATCGGCTGCATCAGCGAAGGCGTGCTCCGCAACGCGTGGATAGCCCGCAGCCGGACGGAGGACGGCGGCTGGGCCGACATCCGCACCGACCTGATCGTCTGGAGCCTGCTCCCCGAGGACCTCGAAGGCGCCGCCGACCAGCACGCCGACGCCGGCTACTCCGGCTTCACCGACTGGAACTGACCGCCGCCCCGCGCGGTACCCTCAGCCTGCCCCCGACCTGCACCAACACCCCAGGAGACAGACCAAGATGGCCGACCGGGTCACGGTGATCGGCTGGGACGGCTCGCCCCTCACCGCGGCCGCGCGGTCCGCCCTGTCGGCCGCCACCCTGGTGGCCGGAGCCGCCCACCACCTCGCGCTCCCCGAGGTCCCGCCGACCGCGGAGCGCATCCGCCTCGGCAGCGTCGACCTCGCCGCCCGCCGTATCGCCGGCCACCGCGGCACCGCCGTCGTCCTCGCCGACGGCGACCCGGGATTCTTCGGCGTCGTCCGCACCCTGCGCGCACCCCAGCACGGACTGGAGGTCGAAGTGGTGCCCGCCGTCTCCTCCGTCGCCGCCGCCTTCGCCCGGGCCGGCATGCCCTGGGACGACGCGCAGATCGTGGTCGCCCACAGCCGTACGCTGCGCCGGGCCGTCAACGTGTGCCGCGCCCACACCAAGGTCGCCGTCCTCACCTCCCCGGGCGCCGGCCCCGCCGAACTGGCCCTGCTCCTCGAGGGCGTGCACCGCACCTTCGTCATCTGCGAGGAGCTCGGCACCGAGCGCGAACAGGTCACGGTCCTCACCTCCGACAAGGCCGCCGACCACGCCTGGCGCGACCCCAACGTCGTCATCGTCATCGGCGCCACCGCCGCCCCCGCCCCCACCGGGCCCTGGCTGATGGGCCGCGACCCCGGCCCCGTACGCGGCTGGGCCCTGCCGCCCGGCGCGTACGACGGCGAAGCCTCCCGCGGCGAATCGGCGGACCTGCGCGCCGCCCAGCTCGCCCGTCTCGGGCCCCGCCCCGGCGACCTCGTCTGGGACATCGGCTGCGGCTCCGGCGCCCTCGCCGTGGAGGCCGCCCGCTTCGGCGCCGCCGTCATCGCCGTCGACGCCGACCCCGACGCCTGCACCCGCACCGAGGCCGCCGCCCGCCGCTTCGGCGTCCAGCTCCAGACCGTCGCGGGCCGCGCCCCGCACGTCCTGGAACGGCTGCCCGAGCCCGACGTCGTACGCGTCGGGGGCGGGGGAGTGCCGGTCGTCGCCGCCTGCGCCGACCGCCGCCCCGAGCGGATCGTGGCGCACGCCACCACCAGGGACGAGGCCGAGGCGATCGGCGCCGCCCTGGCGGAGGGCGGATACGCGGTCGAGTGCGCGCTGCTCCAGAGCGTCGAACTCGACACCTCCGCCTGGCGGGAGCGCGACCGCTCCGTGGTGTTCCTGCTGGCCGGGAGCAGGCTGGCCCCGGCCCCGTGACCATGCCACTACGGCGCGGGAGGTAGGCTGGCCGATTGTTGTACCGCAGCCGGGTGTTCGGCACTTCGTATGCCAATGTCCGGAAAAGGAGCCCTCTTTGGGGTGGCCTCTGTGGTATGGCGCAATCGGGGGGTGCGCGACGTGGCGCAGTCCACAGCCAACGGTGGCGGAACCCGCTGCCATGCCCGGCCGAAGCCCGCGACAATACGTGATGTCCCGCGGGCCTTCGTGCCGCGCGGCGCGCACGCTCGTTCTCTTCGATGAGTGCGGGCGAAGGTCTGAAGGAGCACAACCGATGGGCGAGGGGTACGCATGACTGACACCGGCCAGGTCCCGGGCGAGGGACAGCCGGAGAGCCCGGGCATGGTGGAGCAGCCGGGCATCCCCGCTCCGGACGCGTACACCTTCCTGGACCCTTCCGACACCACCGCCGAGGACGACGACCTGCTGCTGATGCCGGGCGCCCAGGGCGCGTGGGGCAGCGACCCGCAGGCCGCCGCCGTGCCGCCCTCGCCCATGCCGGTGCAGGCACAGCCGCAGGCGATGCCGGTGCACCAGGCGCCGGAGCAGCTCCAGGCACCGGAGCCGACGCCGCAGCCGGTGGAGGCGCCCGCCCCGGAACCGTTCGCTCCGGAGCAGCAGCAGCCCGTGTACGAGGCGTACGAACCGGCCGCCTCCGAGCAGCAGCCGCAGGCGGCGTACGAACCGGCCGCCCAGGAGGCGGACGCGCACGTGGCGGGCGGTCGTGACTCGGGGTCGGTCGACCTCGGCGCCGTACGGATGCCGCTGGCGGAAGCCGCGCCCGCGCCCGCTCCCGAACCCGCCCAGGCTCCGGCGCCGGCCGTCCAGGGCCCGCCGCCCGCGCGGCGCCCGCTCCACATGGGGCCGCCGGTGACCGACGCGCCCTCCGGTGTGGTCCGCTCCCTCGCCGACCGCGGCCCGGCCGCCGCTCCGTCGGCTCCCGCTCCCGTTCCGGCGCCGGAGCCGATGCCGGAGCCCGTGCCGGTGCCGGTGCAGAACCCGGGCCCGGCGACGACCGGCCCCGAGTACTTCGAGGTGGCCCACGAGGAGCCCGCGCCCGTCCAGCCGGGTCCGCAGCTCGCGGACATCCCGCCGCAGGGCGCGGAGCCGTGGTCCCCGCAGCCGGTGGAGGCCGTGGAGCCGGGGGAGGCCGTCCAGCCGTCGCCCGCCCCGGCGGAGCCCCGGCCGGAGGCTCCGGCCTCAGCAGAAACGGTCGTTCCGGAGGCGCCGGTGGAGCCGTCCGCCGCGGAACAGCCTGCCGCCGAGGCCGCCCCGGAGCCGGTCGCGACCGTCCCGGCGCAGCGCGTGGCCGCCCCGGAGCCCGTGGCAGAGGCCCCGGCCCCCGCGGCCCCCGTCGAGACGGAGGCCACCCCGCAGGAGCCGCAGGTTCCGCCGGTGGCGGAGGCGCCCGATGCTTCTGCGGCTCCCGAGGTACTTGAGGCGCCCGAGGCTCCCGTGGCTGCTGCGGCCCCCGAGGCTCCCGCGGCGCCCGAGGTTGTTGAGGTGCCCGAGGCTCCTGCGGCGCCTGAGGTCCCCCCGGTGATCGAGCAGCCGGTGGCCGAGGTCCCCGCGCCCGAGGCTCCGGCCGTCGAGGAGCCGCCCGCCGTCGAGCCCGCCACCGAGGCGCCGGTCGCCGAGGAGCAGCCGGTCGAGGTGGAGGTAACCCCGGAGCCGGTCCAGCCGGTCGAGGTAGAGGCAGCCCCCGAGCCGGTCCAGCCGGTCGAGGCCCCCGCCGACGACACGACCACCACGGTCGCCACCGACACCACGGAGGCCGCCCCGGCCCCGGCCACGGAGCCGGCCCCGGCCACGCAGCCGGGAGAGGCCCCGGCCCCGGCCACGGATGCCGGTCCGGCCACGCATCCGGAAGCGGCCCCGGTCCCGGCAGCGGCCACCCCGCCCGCCCCCGGCTACGACGAAGCCGAGCGCGAGGCGGTCCTGCGCGTGATGCGTGAGCGGCGCGACATCCGCAACGGCTTCCGCAGCGACCCGATCCCGCACGAGGTCCTGCTCCGCGTCCTCGAAGCAGCCCACACGGCACCGTCCGTCGGCCACTCGCAGCCGTGGGACTTCGTCGTCATCCGCTCCGCCGAGACCCGGCGCGCGATGCACGAGCTCGCCCAGCGCCAGCGCGAGGCGTACGCCAAGTCGCTGCCCAAGGGCCGGGCCAAGCAGTTCAAGGAACTGAAGATCGAGGCGATCCTCGACACCCCGGTCAACATCGTGGTCACCGCCGACCCGACCCGGGGCGGCCGCCACACGCTGGGCCGCCACACACAGCCCCAGATGGCGCCGTACTCCTCGGCCCTCGCGGTCGAGAACCTCTGGCTCGCCGCCCGCGCCGAGGGCCTCGGCGTCGGCTGGGTCAGCTTCTTCGACGAGCGCGAGATGGTCCGCGCCCTCGGCCTGCCCGAGCACCTCGAAGTGGTCGCGTACCTCTGCGTGGGTTACGTCGACGAATTCCCCGAGGAGCCCGAGCTGATGCAGGCGGGCTGGTCCAAGCGCCGCCCGCTCTCCTGGGTCGTCCACGAGGAGACGTACGGCCGCCGCGCGCTGCCCGGCGAGGAGCCGCACGACCTGCTCCAGGAGACCGTCGCCAACATCCGGCCGCTGGACGCGAAGGCGCTCGGCGAGGCGTGGGAGCGGCAGAAGCGCATGACGAAGCCCGCCGGGGCGCTCGGCATGCTGGAGATCATCTCCGCCCAGCTCTCCGGTCTGTCCCGGATGTGCCCGCCGCCGATCCCGGAGCCCGCCGCCGTGGCGATCTTCGCGGGTGACCACGGGGTCCACGCCCAGGGCGTCACCGCGTGGCCGCAGGAGGTGACGGCCCAGATGGTGGCCAACTTCCTCGGCGGCGGCGCGGTCTGCAACGCGTTCGCCAACCAGGTGGGCGCGGAGGTCTGCGTCGTCGACGTCGGCGTCGCGGCCGACCTGCCCGCCACGCCGGGCCTGCTGCCCCGCAAGGTGCGCCCCGGCACGGCCGACTTCACCATCGGTCCCGCCCTCACCCGCGAGGAGGTGCTCGCCGCGATCGAGGTGGGCATCGAGACGGCCCGCGACCTGGTCGCCGCCGGCAACAAGGGCCTGCTCACCGGCGAGATGGGCATCGCGAACACCACCTCGTCCGCCGCGCTGATCTCCGTCTACACGGGTGTCGACCCGGCGGAGGTCACCGGCCGCGGCACGGGCATCAACGACGAGATGCACGCCCGGAAGGTGGACGTCGTCCGCCGGGCCCTGGAGCTCCACCAGCCGGACGCGGCCGACCCCATCGGCGTCCTCGCGGCCATCGGCGGCCTGGAGCACGCGGCGCTGGCCGGCTTCATCCTCGGCGGCGCGTCGCTGCGTACGCCGGTCATCCTGGACGGCGTCAGCGCGGGCGCCGCGGCGCTCGTGGCCCGCGCCATCGCACCCGAGGCCCTCGCGGCGTGCATCGCGGGCCACCGCAGCGCCGAGCCGGGCCACGTGGCGGCTCTCAACAAGCTGGGCCTGCGCCCGCTGGTCGACCTGGACCTCCGCCTCGGCGAGGGCACGGGCGCCCTGCTGGCCCTCCCGGTGGTCCAGAGCGCGGCGCGCGCGATGCACGAGGTCGCGACGTTCGACTCGGCGGGCGTCACGGAGAAGTAACTCCGCGCTCCGGAGGTCCCGCCCACGAGCGTGAGGGGGACGGGGTCGGAGCGTGGGGGGTGCTCGGGCGTAAAACGACTGAACTCGCGCGAAGCGCGGTGAACGAGAGCCCGAGCACCCCCCACCGAAGGCCCCGGCCCCCGCCCGGGCCCACCGGCGCAAGCGCTCTGGCGGCAAGCGCCCACCACCGCAAGCGCCCACCACCGCAAGCGCCCACCGCCCCCGCCCCACGGGCCACAAGCCCCCCACCGGCGCAAGCGGGCAACCACCGCAAGCACCCACGGGCCACAAGCGCCCCACCGGCGCAAGCCGCCCTCCACGGAGAAAGCCCCCGGACCACCCCGGCGCACCGCACCGTAAGGTGGTCGCAAGCGCCCCACCGCCGCGCGCCTCCCGCGCCACCCCCTGCCCCACCAGCCGCTTCACCGTCGCAGCGGCCTCGCAGACAGCACATCGCAGACCGCACACCGCACCACCGCCCCCGCCGAGGAGCCGCACCCTCATGGTCGAGTACGCCGAGCAGCCCGCCTACCCCGTCGGACTTCGCCTCTCCGGGCGCCGGGTCGTCGTCATCGGCGGCGGCCAGGTCGCCCAGCGCCGTCTCCCCGCGCTCATCGCGGCGGGCGCCGACATCACCCTCGTCTCGCCGTCCGCGACCCCGTCCGTCGAGGCCATGGCGGAGGCGGGCGAGATCACGTGGGTGAGGCGCCGTTACGAGGACGGCGACCTCGCCGACGCCTGGTACGCGCTGGTCGCGTCCACCGACCCGGAGGCCAACGCCCGCGCCTCCGCCGAGGCGGAGCGCCACCGCGTGTGGTGCGTACGCTCCGACGACGCCGATGCGGCCACGGCCTGGACCCCGGCGACGGGCCGCGGCGAGGGCGTCACCGTCGCGGTCCTCACGGGCCACGACCCGCGCCGCTCCGCCGCCGTGCGGGACGCGATCCTCGAGGGGCTGCGCGACGGCTCCATCGGCGCGCCGCACCACCGCGCCCGTACGCCGTTCGTCGCCCTGGTCGGCGGCGGCCCCGGCGACCCGGACCTGATCACGGTCCGCGGCCGCCGCCTGCTCGCGGAGGCGGACGTCGTCATCGCGGACCGCCTGGGCCCGCGTGACCTGCTCGACGAGCTGCCGCCGCACGTCGAGGTGATCGACGCGGCGAAGATCCCGTACGGCCGCTTCATGGCCCAGGAGGCGATCAACAACGCGCTGATCGAGCACGCGAAGGCGGGCAAGTCCGTGGTCCGCCTCAAGGGCGGTGACCCGTTCGTCTTCGGCCGGGGCATGGAGGAGGCGCAGGCGCTCGCGGCGGCGGGCATCGCGTGCACGGTCGTGCCGGGCATCTCCAGCTCGATCAGCGTGCCGGGCGCGGCGGGCATCCCGGTGACGCACCGCGGCGTGGCGCACGAGTTCACCGTGGTCAGCGGCCACGTCGCGCCCGACGACCCGCGCTCGCTCGTGGACTGGGAGTCCCTTGCGAAGCTCCGCGGCACCCTGGTGATCCTCATGGGCGTGGACAAGATCGGCGCCATCGCGCAGGCGCTGGTCGCGTACGGCAAGGCCCCGGAGACGCCGCTGGCGCTGATCCAGGAGGGCACGACGGCCACGCAGCGGCGCGTGGACGCGACGCTCGCGACGGTGGCGGAGAAGGTCAAGGCGGAGGACGTACGCCCGCCGGCGGTCATCGTCATCGGCGACGTCGTCCACGAGGGCCCGCACAAGCGCCCCGGCTCCGCGTCGCAGCCGTCCGCGTAACGCCCCCTCACACGCGACCACACTCGACCCGCTCCGACGACGACAAGGCAGCACCCCCGTGGCGGAACTCCTCACCCTCGACGATCCCGACGACCCCCGGCTGCACGACTACACGGGCCTGACCGACGTCGAGCTGCGCCGCAGGCGCGAGCCGGCCGAGGGGCTGTTCATCGCCGAGGGCGAGAAGGTCATCCGGCGGGCGGCCCAGGCCGGTTACGCGATGCGGTCGATGCTGCTGTCGGCGAAGTGGGTCGACGTCATGCGGGACGTCATCGAGGAGGCCGAGGCCCCGGTGTACGTGGTGAGTCCGGACCTCGCCGAGCGGGTGACCGGCTACCACGTGCACCGCGGCGCGCTCGCCTCGATGCAGCGCAAGCCGCTGCCGACGGCGGACGGGCTGCTCGCCGGCACGCGCCGCGTCGTCGTGATGGAGGGCGTCAACGACCATACCAACATCGGCGCGATCTTCCGGAGCGCCGCCGCGCTGGGCATGGACGCGGTGCTGCTGTCGCCGGACTGCGCGGATCCGCTGTACCGCCGCTCGGTGAAGGTCTCCATGGGCGCGGTGTTCTCCGTCCCGTACGCCCGCCTCGAGTCCTGGCCCCAGGGGCTGGAGACGGTCCGGGAGGCGGGCTTCCGGCTGCTCGCGCTGACGCCGCACGAGAAGGCGGCGGCGATCGACGAGGTGGCTCCGCACCGCATGGAGCGGGTGGCGCTGATGCTGGGTGCGGAGGGCGAGGGTCTGTCGGCGAAGGCGCTGCGGGCGGCCGACGAGTGGGTCCGCATCCCCATGGCGCACGGGGTGGACTCGCTGAACGTGGGCGCGGCGGCAGCGGTCGCGTTCTACGCGGTCGCCACCGGCCGCCCCGAGTCCTGAGCGCCCACCCCTGAAGCCCTGCTACCCCTGAAGGCCCTGCGCGGCCGCGATCCCCAGCAGCACGATCAGCGTCACGACGACGAAGACGACGATCCGCTGGCGCAGGAGCCGCGGGTTCGCGGGCCGGCGCCCGCCGGGCGACGTCCGTACGCCGGGCCGGGAGCCCGTGGGCCGGGTCCCGGGGCGCCCGCCTCCGGTCCGCGCGCCCCCGCGTGAGGGGTGCGGTGCGGGCGTACGCGGCGCGCCGCGCCCCTGGGTCGTACGCCCGCCCGTGTTGCGGCCGGTGTTGCGTTCCGTGTCCCGCGCGGGGCCCCGCTCCCCGTTGCGCTCCGTGTACCGCTCGGTGGGCCGGTCCGTGGGCCGCTCGTCCAGGGACCGCCCCACCGGTCGCTGCGCGAGCGGCCTCTCCGACAGGCCCTGGGCCTCGCGCGCGGCGATCTCCTTGAGCCGCATGGACAGCTGCAGCGTGCTGGGCCGCTCCTCCGGGTCCTTCGCCAGGCAGGCCCGTACGAGGGGGGCCAGCGCGTCCGGTACGCCGCGCAGCTGCGGCTCCTCGTGCACCACCCGGTAGAGCATGACCTCGGAACTGCCGTGCCCGAACGGCGAGTCGGCCGTCGCCGCGTACGCCAGGGTCGCGCCCAGCGAAAACACGTCCGTGGCGGGCGTGACGGCCGCGCCCCGCACCTGTTCGGGCGCGAGGAAGCCGGGGGAGCCGACCGCCGTACCGACGTGGGTGAGCGTGGAGGCGCCGGTCGCCCAGGCGATGCCGAAGTCGATGATCCGGGGGCCCTTGGGGGACAGCAGGATGTTCGACGGCTTGAGGTCCCGGTGGACCACTCCGGCCTCGTGGACGGCCACCAGCCCCTCGGAGAGCGCGGCGCCGATGGCGGCCACGTCGGCCGCCGACAGCGGCCCCTCCTCGGCGACCTTGTCGTGCAGGGACGGACCCGGCACGTACTGGGTGGCGAACCACGGGCGATCCGCCTCCAGGTCGGCCGCCACGAGCCGCGCCGTGCATCCGCCGCGAATGCGCCGCGCGGCCGACACCTCGCGGGCGAAGCGCGACCTGAACTCCTGGTCCTCGGCGAGATCCGGCCGGATCACCTTCAGGGCCACCCGCTGTCCACGCCGGTCGGAGCCCAGGTACACGACCCCCATGCCGCCGGCGCCCAGCCGCCGGTGCAGCCGGAACGAGCCGACGACACGCGGATCCTCGCGCCGGAGCCGCATCATCGCCATGTCCGTCCCCTACCTACGGTGGGGAGCTCCCCACCCCGCAGCCGCGGTTATCCGTTTGACGGGCACAGCTTACGTACCCGCGCCCCGGTGTGCTCATAGGCCGCGCCCTCGCAGCCGGATTGAGGAGTGGTCAGAAGGCGGCGGGGATACGGCTTCCGGCGGCCCCGGGTGCCACGGCCCGCCGGACCAGCGGGAGTTGGGGCGCGGTGCGAAGCCGCCCGGGTGCACCGCCGAGCGGGGTGATCGACGTCACCCCCGCGCCCCCACCTCCCGCGAACCCCGCGCCCCACCTCCGCTCCCACTTCCCGCGAACCCGTCGCCCGCCCCGCCACCCCTCGGGGATGTCCCTCACCGCCGGGACCGCGTCTCCACCCAGGGGAGTACGCGCCGGGCCCACGGCTCATCCTCCGGGAGGCCTGGCAATCGGTACGCGGGCATGACGCCTCGGACCGGCCGCGTCCCTAATGTTGGGGTCAAGCGGCGGGTGCGGTACTCGTCCCCCGAGATCGGACGCCCGCCGCTGCCAGATCGGCAGGAGAGGAACCATGGCGGACACGGCACCGCGGACGCTGGTCCGCGCGCAGGGACGGAAGGCCTACGCCTCGTTCGGCGACCGCCCGTCCGGCAGGCGCCACCCGCTGGTGGCGACGATGATGGTTCTTCCCCTGGCGGCACTGCTGGTGGTCGCCTTCGGCGGCTGGGACGCGGTGCTCACACAGGCGTCGTCCGTGGGCGTGATGCTGGGGCGCTGAGCGGCGCCCCGGATCCGGGAGAGCGGCCCGGGTCGGGGACATCCGGCCAACAACCCCGTGGGGACGGGGGTGCGGCGGACGGCTGGGGCCTGCTCCGAAAGGCAGGCCCTGTGGGTGGCCGGCAGCTGGGGAGCTGCCGGCCACCGAGCTTTTCCCGGGCCGTAGGGTCGGCGTATGGAGACCGGGAAGGTACTCGTCCAGGAGCTCGCGGGGGTCGCCCGGCGTGCCGCGCATCCCCAGGGTCCGGCGCGCGCGGGGTGCCCCGCGTGCGGGCGGAGCGCGCCCGCCGTGCTGGCCGACCGCGCGGACGGAACCGTCGTACGGCACGGGCACGCCGTCGCCAAGGCCCACGCGCCCGACACCGAGGAGGCCGCGCACCGCGCGCGCCTCGCGGTCGCCGCGCATCCCCTGCTGTCCGGCATCCTGCTGCCGCCCCTGCCGGTGAGCGCCGCGGAGGTGCGGGGCCGCCCCGTGACGGCCTGGCCGTACGGCACACCCGTCGACCCCGCCGACCCGGACGCCGCACCCTGGGAGGAGGCGGCGACGCTGCTGGCCCGACTCCACGCGGTCCCGCCCGCCGGCCTCCCCGGCCCCCTGCCCCCCATGCGCGGCCCCGCCAAGGCGGCCCGCGCCGTGGCGCGCATGCGGGCGGCGGAGCCGCACCCGGCCGCGGCCCCCGTCCTGGCGGCCTGGACGCGGCTGCCCGCCTGGGCCCGCGACGAAGCCCCGTCGCCCGGCCCGGCGGCGCTCTGCCATGGCGACCTCCACCTCGGCCAGCTCGTCCGCCACCCGGCCGCCACCGGCCCGTGGCTCCTCATCGACGTGGACGACCTCGGTCTCGGCGACCCCGCCTGGGACCTGGCCCGCCCGGCGGCCTGGTACGCGGCCGGCCTGCTGGCGCCCGACGTGTGGGCGCGGTTCCTCGGCGCGTACCGCGCGGCAGGGGGCCCGGCGGTCCCCGCGGACGGCGACCCGTGGCCCCGGCTCGACGTCCCGGCCCGCGCGCTGACGGTGCAGACCGCCGCCCTCGCGGTCGCCAAGTCCCGCGCCGAGCACCGGGACCTGGACGACGTCGAGCTCGGCGTCGTCGAAGCCTGTACCCGAATTGCGACACTCCCGCCCGAGTTGGACCCCGGCCCCACGTCGTAGGGTGAGGACACCATCCGTACGGCGAGGAGTTGAGCCGAACCATGCAGTGTCCCAAGTGCCACGCGCCCATGCACACGTACAACCGCAACGGCGTCCAGATCGAGCAGTGCAGCGGCTGCCGGGGGATCTTCCTCGACTACGGCGAGCTGGAGGCGCTGACCCGCCTGGAGGCCCAGTGGGTGCAGCAGGCCCCGCCCGCCCCGCCGGCCCCGCAGGGCTACCCGGCTCCGGCCGCCCCCGCCTGGGGTGCGCCGCACCAAGGCCACCACGGGCACCACGGCAGCCACCACCGCGGCTTCGGCCGGCTGCTCTTCTCCTCCTGAGCGGGGGGAACAACACGGAGCCCCGGCCGCGTGATGCGACCGGGGCTCCGGACGGTGTGGACGATACTGGGATTGAACCAGTGACCTCTTCCGTGTCAGGGAAGCGCTCTCCCGCTGAGCTAATCGTCCTCGGGGCCATGATCCGAACAATGAAGACGATCAAGATCATGGGCACTGCGTGCGCGATACTGGGATTGAACCAGTGACCTCTTCCGTGTCAGGGAAGCGCTCTCCCGCTGAGCTAATCGCGCGGGGGATCCGAGGATCCGGGATCCGAAGATCCAGTGGACGATACTGGGATTGAACCAGTGACCTCTTCCGTGTCAGGGAAGCGCTCTCCCGCTGAGCTAATCGTCCTTGGAGGTGGAGACGGGATTTGAACCCGTGTAGACGGCTTTGCAGGCCGTTGCCTCGCCTCTCGGCCACTCCACCCGGAGTGCAGGGGGTCGGGAAGATCCCCCACTTCGAGCGGACGACGAGATTCGAACTCGCGACCCTCACCTTGGCAAGGTGATGCTCTACCAACTGAGCCACGTCCGCTTGTCGTTTCCGTTTCGCTTTCGCGTCCCGGCGACGTGTTGAACTCTAGCGGATTCCCGGGCCAGTACAAAAACGCGTTTGCCCAGCGTGCTGCGCTGACCTCGCCCGGCGCCGTCCCACCGGCCCCCGCCATAGACTCGCAAGCGTGCACCACCTCGCTCCTCTGGCCCGCTTCGGCGGCCTCCTCGCCACCGACCTGCGGGATGTCACCAGTGACCCCGAGGCCCTCGACTCGACCGGCTTCTGGGCCGTCAGCGCCGACTTCGAAGGCCGTCTGACCTGCGCCCGCTTCGGTGACGTCCGTACGGCCCCGGTCCCCGCGCCCGTCCCCGGCGCCTGGCGCGGACCCGCCACCGGCGACTGGACGTCGTCGCTCGACCGCGCCGCGTACACCGCGGGCGTCCGCAGGATCCGGGAGCACATCGCGGCGGGCGAGGTCTACCAGGCCAACCTCTGCCGGGTGCTCTCCGCGCCCCTGCCGGACGCCGCCGCCGACGTCGACGCGCTCACCGCGCTCCTCGCGCGCGGCAACCCCGCCCCGTACGCCGGAACGATTCGTCTGCCCGCCCACGGCGTGGAGATCGCCACCGCGTCCCCCGAGCTCTACCTGCGGCGCGACGGCCGCACCGTCGAGTCCGGCCCGATCAAGGGCACCGGCCGCACGCCCGAGGACCTGCTCGACAAGGACCACGCCGAGAACGTGATGATCGTCGACCTGGTCCGCAACGACCTGGGCCGCGTCTGCGCCACCGGATCGGTCACCGTCCCCGCGCTCTGCGCCGTCGAGGCGCACCCCGGACTCGTCCACCTCGTCTCCACCGTGCGCGGCGAGCTCGCCCCGGGAGCGGGCTGGACGGAGCTGCTGGAGGCCACCTTCCCGCCCGGCTCCGTCACCGGCGCCCCCAAGTCCAGCGCCCTGAAGATCATCGAGGCGCTGGAGACCGCGCCCCGGGGTCCGTACTGCGGCGGCATCGGCTGGGTCGACGCCGACCGCCGCACCGGAGAGCTCGCCGTCGGCATACGCACCTTCTGGATCGACCGCACGGACGGCGCGGCCGTGCTGCGCTTCGGCACCGGCGCCGGTATCACCTGGGGCTCCGACCCGGAGCGCGAGTGGGCCGAGACCGAACTCAAGGCGTCGCGGCTGCTCGCGGTAGCGTCGGGGACGTACGAGGCGAGTGGAAGGACCATCGGACAATGAAGCTGTGGGTCGACGGCGGGCTGCGCGACGCGGACACCGCCCGGGTCTCCGTGCTGGACCACGGCCTGACCGTGGGCGACGGGATCTTCGAGACGGTCAAGGCGGAGGACGGCCGCCTGTTCGCGCTCGAACCGCACCTCGACCGGCTCACCCGCTCCGCCCGCGGCCTCGGCCTGCCCGATCCGGACCTCGACGAGGTGCGCCGCGCCTGCGCCGCCGTCCTGGAGGCCAACCCCATGCCGCTCGGGCGGCTGCGCATCACCTACACCGGCGGCCTGTCCCCGCTCGGCTCCGAGCGCGGCGACACCGGGCCCACCCTGATCGTCGCCCTCGGCGAGGCCAAGCGCCGGCCCGACACCACGGCCGTGATCACCGTCCCCTTCACCCGCAACGAACGCGGCGCCCTCACGGGCCTGAAGACCACCTCGTACGCCGAGAACGTCGTCGCCCTCGCCAAGGCCCACGCGGCGGGCGCCTCCGAGGCGCTCTTCGCCAACACCGTCGGACAGCTTTGCGAGGGCACCGGCTCCAACGTCTTCGTCGTCCTCGACGGGCAGCTCCACACCCCGCCGCTCGCCTCCGGCTGCCTCGCCGGCATCACCCGCGCCCTGACCGTGGAGTGGACCGGTGCCCAGGAGACCGACCTGCCGATGGACGTCCTGCGGAGCGCCGAGGAGATCTTCCTGACCTCCACCCTGCGCGACGTCCAGGCGGTCCACCGGGTCGACGGGCGCGACCTGCCCGGCGCCCCCGGCCCGGTCACCGCCAAGGCCATGCGGATCTTCGCGGAGCGCGCCGCCCAGATGTGAGCCCCCGGTCGCGGGGTGGGTAGGAACCAGCTGATGACCACCACCCTGCGGCCGACCGGGCCGCTTCAGCAGGCCCCCGACGGCACGCGCTCACGCTCGTACGACATCTGCGTGAACAGCCGTCCCGTCGGCGCGGTCGAGCTCGGCACCCTGCCCGGATTCGGCACGGCGATCGGGACCGTCCGCTCGCTGCGCGTCGACGAGCCCGACCGGCGGCGCGGCCGCGCCACCGTGGCCGCGCTCGCCGCCGAGGAGGTCCTGCGGGGCTGGGGCTGCCGCCAGATCCAGGTCGTCGTCCCCGTCGAGGCCACCGTCGCGCTCCGCATGACGGAAGCCCTCGGCTACACCGAGCGCGGCCGCACCATGGTGAAGGACCTCGCGGGGCCGCCGCCCGCGCTGCCCGACGACGGCGTGACGGTGCGGCCGATGAGCGAGGCCGAGTTCCAGGAGTGGTACGCCACGGCCCGGGAGACCTTCGCCCGCGGCTGGGTCACCCGCGGCGTACCGGAGGCCCAGGCCAGGGCGGCGTCCGAAACCAGCCACCGCACGAGCCTCCCCGACGGCCTCGCCACCGAGGGCACCGCCTTCCACGTGGCCGTACGCGACGGGAGCGTGATCGCCGGCCACCTATGGACCGGCCGGCGCGCGCTCGACCCCGGCGGCGAGCCGGTCGCGTACGTGTACGACGTCGAGGTCGCCGACAGCCAGCGCGGCCGGGGCTACGGCCGGACCCTGATGCTCGCCGCCGAGCGCACCGCCCACGGCTGGGGGCTGCGCCGCATCGCCCTCCACGTCTTCGCGGGCAACACCCCGGCGACCCGGCTGTACGAGTCGCTCGGCTACGCCACCACGCACCTCCACCGCTTCAAGCCCCTGCTCTAGGGGATGTCTAGGCAGGCGGTGGGGCCGCGGCGTACCTTGTGGATCTTGGTACGTACACCGTCCGACGGAGGAGAGTCCCCGGTATGGCCGTCATCCACCAGACCACCATCACCCCGAGCAAGCTGGAGATGCTCACCGCCTGGCTGCCCTCACGCCCCTGGTACCGCGGCGGCGACGGGGAACCGCGGCTGACCAAGGCCGGCGGTTTCCGGCTGGACGACCCGGAGGGGGAGGTCGGCATCGAGTTCATGGTGGTCACCGACGCCGCCCCGGGCGCCGACGGCGCCTCCGCGCCGGCCGGCTACCTGGTGCCGCTCACCTACCGCGGCGCCCCGCTGGACGGGGCGGAGCATGCTCTCGTCAGCACCGCGGAGCACGGGGTGCTGGGCACGCGATGGGTCTACGACGGCTGTCACGACCCGGTCCTCGTCGCCCAGCTGCTCGCCCTGATCGAGGGCCGGGTGCAGGCCCAGGCCCAGAGCGTCAGCGACGCCGTCGACCAGGAGGTCGCCCGCTCCTTCACCGGCGACGGGCCGGTCCCGGCGGACTTCACCACCGTCGTCGACCACCCGGAGCGCACCGAGCTGTCCACGCCGGACGGCGCGACGCTCGTCCTGCGGCGGATCCTGAGCCCCGGCTCCGACGCCCCGGCGGACCTGCCCGAGGGGGCCGCCGGACATGTCGCCGGTGCCTGGGAGCTGCCGGACGGCAGCCGGGCGCGGGGCCTGGTCGCCGTCCTGCACGTCTGAGAGCCGGAGCCTAGGCCTGGGCCAGGAGCCGGTCGGCGATCTCCTCGATGCGCTCGCGCAGACCCTCCTGGCTCTTGCCGCCGTCCAGCCGCTCGCCACCGATCACGTACGTGGGCGTGCCCGTGACGCCGATCGCCTTGCCTTCGGCCTGGTCGGCGTCCACGGCCAGCAGATGCCGGCCGTCGATCAGCGCCGTGTCGAATTCCTCGGTGTCCAGGCCCAGTTCAGCCGCCACCTCCAGCAGCAGCTGCTCCCCGCGCGACGCCAGCTCCTCGGTCCTGGCCAGCACCGCCTCCGCGTACGGCCAGCCCTTGCCCTGCTCCAGCGCCTCCTCGGCGGCCTGCGCCGCAGCGTAGGCGTGCTGGTGCCGCTCCAGCGGGAAGTGCCGCAGCCGCACCTCCAGCCGGTCGTCGTAGCGGGCGCGCAGGGCGCGCAGGTCCTCCAGCGCGGCGTGGCAGTCGGGGCACTGGAGCTCGCACCAGACGTCGAGGACGACGGGGCCGGCGGCGCGGTCGGCGGTGTGGTCGGTGGTGCTGTCGGTGGGGGAGTCAGTCATGAGACCAGTTTTCCAGCAGGGGTCGCGGGTCCCCAACCCGGAGATCTCCCTGAGGTTGGCCGGGGACCGTGGCCGCCGGATGCGCGCCCGGTGCAGGATGGAGGGGACGTATGACCCGAGGGTGTACGACCCGAAGACGTACGACCCCGCTCACCGCCCAGGCCCTGGAGGACCGGATGCTCGCCGAGACCGTTTGCTCCGCCGTGTCGGCGGCAGGGCTGGGCATCGCGGCCATCGCCGCGTACCGCAGGCGGTTCCTCGCCGCCACCCGTATCGCCGCCTACGCGCTCGTCCCGCTCGGGCTGGTGATGACCGGCGCCGTGGAGTGGCTGGCCGGGACGGCCTTCAGCCCGGTGGCGTGGGCCGGTTTCGGCGTGCTCGGCATGGCGTGGCTGCTGTTCGCGACCGGCAGGGCCGTCGAGCGGCGCAGGGCCGGCAGGCGCGCGCAGCCGGACGCGGGCGCCCCTGGCCCGGTCGCCCCGGGTGCCTCGGCGCCCTCCCTGGCGGCCGGAGGCACGGGCCGGCCCGCCGGGAAGTCCGGCCCCGCCGACGACTTCAGCGACATCGAGGCCATCCTCAAAAAACACGGCATCTGACGAGCGGCTGAGGGACCTTTGAGGAACCGGCGTCCCCCACAAGCGTGTTGGAAGGGCGGTTCCCCGATCATCGGGCACCCGGTTGCGCCATCATCGGCCCCGAGATGCTGGATACCTCGCGGGAGCGTCCTCCCGCCACCACGAAAGAGCCGCGCGGCTGCCTCTTCGCGCTGTCCCAGCCCCCGTTGATGATCTTCCTCGGGGTGATCGGCGGCCTGCTGCTCATGGCCGCCGTCCACGACCTGTTCCTGCTGTGACCCCGGATCAGCCGGTCGTGGCTTCCTTGCGGCGGGCCCGGTACGCCGCCACATGCAGACGGTTACCGCAGGTACGGCTGTCGCAGTAGCGGCGGGAGCGATTGCGGGACAGGTCGACGAAGGCCCGCCCGCAGTCCGGCGCCTCGCAGCGCCGCAGCCGCTCCCGCTCGCCCGCGACCAGGATGAACGCCAGTGCCATGCCGCAGTCGGCGGCCAGGTGGTCGGCGACCGACGCGCCCGGCGCGAAGTAGTGCACGTGCCAGTCGTAGCCGTCGTGGTCGGTGAGCTGCGGTGTGGTGCCGGCCGCGGCCACCAGCTGGTTGATCAGGTCGGCTGCGGTGTGTGCGTCGGGCGCCGCGAACACCTCGGCGAACCGTTTCCGTACGTCCTGGACCGCCTTCAGATCCCGCGTGTCGAGCTCGCCGACGCCGCTGACGTCGTGGTCGCGTACGAACGCGTACAAGGCGGCGACGTCCCCGAGTATGTCGTCCCGCCCGCCCTCGGGCGCCGTGTTCATCAAGTCGACGACGGTGTCGAGGGCGATCCGGGTGTCGTGGGGGATCAGCACGAATTCCGCTCCGCTCCCTGGCCTGATGCGGTGGGCGGGCGCCCGCCGCATGTGGCGCCGACTCTAGCGGCTCGTGCGCGCGCCACCGGATGTGTGCCGGTTTCGTACCGGCTTCGCGGGCTTCGGGGGCTTCGCGGGCTTCACGGAGTGGGCGGAACACGACCGCGCCGTCACGGCGAGGGTTCGCCGTGACGGCGCGGGTGTCCGTCCTGTACAGCCTGTCGGTGGCCGTGTGGGGTTGTCCGCGCGGCGCCGTCGCCCCGAGTCGGACGGCGCCGTGCGGCTCTCGGCCTGGCTCAGCCGCTCAGCTCGTCAGCCGGTCAGCTTTCGGCCAGGATGTGCGAGAGCTCCGTATCGAGGTCGAAGTGTCGGTGCTCGGTGCCCGGGGGGACGGCGGCGTCGGTCCGCTTCAGGAACGACTCCAGGGCCCTCGCCGGGGCCTCGAGCAGGGCTTCTCCCTCCGGGGAGCTCAGCGCGATGCAGACGACGCCTTGGCCGTGGCTGCGAGATGGCCAGACTCGGACGTCGCCGGTTCCGGTGGGGCGGTGCAGCCCCTCGGCGAGAAGGTCGCGGGCGAACACCCACTCGACCGTCTCCTCGGCTCCGGTGTGGAAGGTGGCGTGCACGGCATACGGATCGGCCGTGTCATACCGCAGGCCCGCCGGTACAGGCAGTGAGGACTCGCTCGACACAACGAGGCGCAGGTGCAGCTCGCAGCTGACCGTGGTGTTCATAAGCGCCAGGGCCTTTCGCTCAGTGTGCGCTCGGGGATTCGCACGTCGGCGAAATCGACATGCCACCTACGGTGCCGTTGTAAACCCCTCTGTCTGTTTTGTGATGGTTGAGCTCCCTCATATGGCGGTGTGTAACCGGTGGTTATACGGCCATTCCGGTGCCCCCGCCTCGTCCGGTAGGTTGGGCCTCATGAAAGCGGAGAGTGACGAGCGGGGGAGAGGCGCCGAACCGGCCGCTCCGGAACCCGCCACGGGGGACGTGACAGGCCGCGAGACCGACGAACCGGCGCTCGGTTCGCGGGCACCCGGCTTCATCAAGGCGCGGCGCACGCTGCACCTCAGCTGGCAGGTCGGCGTGTTCGTCGTCGGCCTCGCCGTGGTCGGGGCGGGCATCGTGATGCTGCCGCTGCCCGGCCCGGGCTGGGTGGTGATCTTCGGCGGCATGGCCATCTGGGCCACCGAGTTCGTCTGGGCGCAGCTGGTGCTCCGCTGGACGAAGCGGAAGGTCACCGAGGCGGCGCAGCGCGCCCTCGACCCGAAGGTACGCAGGCGCAACATCATCCTCACGACGATCGGCCTGGTGATCATCGCCGCGCTCGTCGGTGTCTACGTGTGGAAGTACGGCATCGTCATGCCGTGGAAGATCCCCCGCTGACGGGACAACCCTCACCGGCCCCTCCCGGGGTGGTCGGAGGCACCTGCTGACATGCGGTAATGTTTGCGGTGCGCCCGGGCGATTAGCTCAGTGGGAGAGCGCTTCGTTCACACCGAAGAGGTCACTGGTTCGAACCCAGTATCGCCCACCACCCGGACCGGAGGCCCGGAGACGTGATCACGTCTCCGGGCCTCCGGCGTACCCGGCCCGCCCGCGTCCCTGCGTCAGCGCATCCGGCCCACCCTCTCGCGCAGCCGGCGAGCGTCCCGCAACCGCTGCTCGTACGTCGCGCCCACCGCGAGCAGCAGCAGCCCCGCCAGGGCCGGCGGCAGCCACCTCGGCAGCGCACCCACCACCTGCGCGATGTACGGCGCCAGCTCGTGCAGCCCCACCAGCGCCAGCACCGCACCACCCAGCACCAGCGGCGCCTGGAGCCGCAGCCGCGCCCCCAGCAGCGTCACCGCGAGGGCCCCCAGCCCGAGCAGCAGCGGCCGCGCCCACTGAGCGTCACCCCACGCCGCGAACAGGCTCGGCACCAGCGTCGCGGCCAGCCCCGGGCCGTACGCCGCCCACGACGACGCCTCCGGGTCGCGCCGCCTGCGCAGCACGCCCACCACCAGGGCCGGCACCGTCACGGGGAGCGTGTACGCCTCCGGTACCGACACCCCCGAGGCCGCCAGCCGCACCCACGTCGCCGCCACGCACAGCACCACGGCCGCGTACCCGGCGACAGGGCGCCGTTCCGGGCGCAGCGCCGTGGCCGCCGCCAGTACGCCGCACAGCGCCAGCACGAGCGCCAGGTGCGCCGGACGGCCGGCCGCGAGTCCCACCGCCACCACCGCCGCGCCCGCACCGGTCAGCTCGACCGGCAGCGCCACCGGGTGGAGCCGCAGCCGCGCTCCCACGGCGACGGTCGCCGCGGGCACCGCGAGCAGCGCGAGAGCCGTGCCGTGCGCGGACAGCGCGGCGAGCCCGGCGCCCGCGCCCACGCACCCGGCCGCCGCGACGACCGCCACGCACGCCGCCACCGCCCGTACGGCCACGCCCTGCGCCACCGCCGCCAGCGCCGCGCCCGCGAACAGTGCGGCCAGCACCCCGGCCACCACCACGGAGGCCACCGGCCCGGCACTCGCCGCCCACGCGGCGGCCCCGGCCGACGCCAGCCCGCAACCGAGCGCCACAGCCGCCGGAACACCACCCGGAGCGCCCGCCTCGCCCTGCTGCGGCAGCCGCCGCGCCAGCGCCTCCGGGCGAGCCACCAGCGCCAGCAGCACCGCCGTCAGCACCAACTGCGCCGCCAGGGACGCCGCGTACGGCAGCCGCACCGCCTCCGGCAGGGACAGCGCCGCCGCCGACGCCACGATCAGCGCGCCCGAACGGGCCGCCGTCCACCGCACCACCGCGAGCACCGCCGCCACCGTCACCAGCACCACCGGCGTCGACCACGGCACTCCCCGGCCCGGCCCCGCCACGGCCGCCATCAGCGGCGCCGCCGCCCACGCCACCGACAGGCCCTGCACCACGCCCGACGCGCCCAGCAGCCCCAGCCGCACACCACCCGGCACCCGCCCGGCACCGGCCACCGCCGCCACGGCCACCGCGCACAGCAGGTACCCCGGCACCACCCACCCCGCGGGCAGCACCCCTCGCAGCAACCCGCCCGCACCGGCCACGGCCGCCAGGCCCGCCGCCGCAGCGCACACCACCGCCACGTCCTCCCGGAGCGCGGCCGTGCGCCACGCCACGTACAGCGCCAGGCCCGACGCCCCCAGCAGCAGCACGGCCCCACCGGAGCCGCCCGCCACCACCGACAGCCGGACACCCGTCAGCACCACCCAGGCGCCCGCCGCACACGCCCCGGCGCACGCCACCCCGCGCACCGCCGGCGTCGGCCGCGCCCACAGGGCCAGCACCGCGTCCAGTCCCGCCGTCACCAGAAGCGCCCACGCCACCGACAACGCCCCCGCGTCCGCCGCCAGCGCCCCCAACGGCAGCGGCAGTTGCGCCGCCGCCACCGCCGCGGGCAGCGGCAGCCGCAGCCGCGCGACCCCCGTGCCGTAACCGGCCCACAGCACCGCCAGCACACCCGAGGCGACCGCCGCGTACCCCAGGCCGCCCGCGTCCGGCAGCGCCACCCGGTGCAGCGCGTACGCGTCCAGCGCCATCAGCACCAGACCCAGCCCCGCCACCGACTCCGCGGTCGACGCCAGCCCCCGCCGCAGCAGCGCCACCGGCGCCGCCAGCGCCACGGCCGTCACGACACCGAGGACGGCGGCGCGGCCGGCGATGCCCAAGTGACCCCAGCTGACCAGCGTGAAGGCGACGGCGGCCACCGTCAGCAGCGCCCCGCCCAGCGTCAGCAGCACGTTCTGCGCGCTGCGCGGCGAGGCCTCCCGCCCCGCCACCGGCGGAACGGGCGGAAGAGGGGCGTGGAGCACGCTGAGCAGCCAGGCCCGGCGTGCCAGCAACTGCGCGCGGCGCGCATCCAGTTGAGCCAGCTCACGCTCGACGAGCGCGAGCTCCTGTGCGGGCGGCGGAATGTTGTTCATATGCGGAGTGTGGTGCCCGTCACGCCGCCGCGGCATCGGTGCTCGTACTCAGATGCGCATGAGTACACCCGGCGCACGCGGTCCGGGGTCGTAACGGGTTTGAAGGAAACGCACCCGGACCTGTATGGTTCAGTGCGTTCCCGGGCGATTAGCTCAGTGGGAGAGCGCTTCGTTCACACCGAAGAGGTCACTGGTTCGAACCCAGTATCGCCCACCGCCGGGAAGAGCCGGTCCGTCACCGTACGGACCGGCTTTTTCGTGTCCCACGGGAGAGTCCCACGGGAGGCCGGGGCTACGCGGCCGCCGCCGGCACCTCCGGACGCAACGGCCATGCCGGATCCACCGCCTCCTCCGACCCGTTGCGCGCGAACCACGCCTGCAGCCCGCGCGCCTGCGCCGCGTGCCACACCGCCTGCAGCGCGTGCAGCTCCGCCGGCGACAGCCGCTCCAGGCGCGCCGCGAACCGCCGGCCCACCGCCCGTACCACCTCGAGCGCCGCCGCCGCGTCCGCCGCCGCGTCGTGCGCCCCCTCCAGCGGGACCTCGTACTCGGCACACAGGTCCGTCAGGGTGCGCCGGCCCTTGCGGTAGCGGTCCAGGTGCTTGTCCAGCACCCGCGGATCCAGCACGCACAGCGGCGCGTTCTCCAGGTAGCGCGCGAACGACGAGGCGCGATGGCGGCGCAGCTCCCGGTCCAGCAGCGTCAGGTCGAACGGCGCGTTCATCACCACCAGCGGCCGCCCCGCCGCACAGTGCTCCGCCAGCGTCCGGCCTATCTCCTCCATCACCGGGGCGGGCCAGCGCCCGTTGCGCTGGAGGTGATCGTCCGTCAGGCCGTGCACCTCCGTCGCCTCCCGCGGCACCGGTATGCCCGGGTTCACCAGCCACCGCGTGGCCCGGACCCGCCCGCCCGCGGTGTCCTGAACGACGACGGCGGCCGACACGATCCGGTCCCGCTCGACGTCAACTCCCGTGGTTTCCGTGTCGAATGCGGCCAGGGGCCCCTCGTACCAGAGCGTCATACCCCGAACTCCTCGCGCGTGCCCGGCACATGGCGTCATGCCATCTGCCCGGAACGGTGATACCCGCGCCGTTTGCACCGTACGCAACGCGGTGACAACACAGGTGAGGGGTGGTCGAACTGACGCCCCGTCGTCGCCTGGAAGGCATGAAGAGCCATGGCGCTCGCGCAGCCCGAACCCGGGGGGCTGCTTCCCCAGCAGATCGCACCGCTGCGGGGCGCACTCGCCACCACCGCCTGCATGGAGACCCTCCAAGTGGGCTACCTCCACGCGGTCGCGGCCGCCGCCGGCTGCTCGCTCTCCCAGCCCTTCCCGGACAACGGCATCGACTGGCACGTCAGCCACAGCGCCCCCGGGCACGTGGTCGACGACGAAGTCACCGTCAAGGTGCAGCTCAAGGCCACGTACCAGATCCCGCCGCACCCCCCGGGGCCGACGTTCTCCTTCACCCTCGACAACGAGCACCTGGTGAAGCTCGCCCGGACCCCCGTCGCCGTGCACAAGATCCTGGTCGTGATGATCGTCCCCAGGGTCCGGGAGGAATGGCTGCGCGCCGACCACGACCGCCTCGACCTGCGGCACTGCTGCTACTGGACCAACCTCGCGGGCCACCCGGTCACCGGCAGGCGCCGCACCACCGTGCGCATCCCCACCACACGGATCTTCGACGACCGGGCACTGTGCGACATCATGGCCCGGGTCGGGGCGGGAGGAAGACCCTGATGCACCGGCCGACCGACGAGCCCATGTGGCCCCACCCCCACCCCCACCCCCACCCCGTGACCGGAGTCCCGTCCCCGTGGACGGGCGCGGCCCCCGGCCCCGCCGCCGGTACCCCCGGCCCGGCCCTCGACCCCGCCCGCGTCGACCCCCTCGTCCTCGGCGCGCTGCTCGGCCGGCACGGCTGGCGGCGCCGCGGCGGCGCGACCGGGCGCTACAGCCGGTGGACCCCGCCGGGCCCCGGCACCACGCCCATCAGCCTCCTCGTCCCTGAGAGCCGCGCCTTCCCGGACTGCGACGACCTCCTCGGCGAGGCCCTCACCGCGCTCGCCCGCTGCCCCGCGCCCTCCGCCCGCGAGGTGCTCGTCGGCCTCACCGTGCCCAGCGACGAGATCCGCTGGTGGCGCGACACGCCCCCCGGCCCCTCCTCCACCGCCACCTGGACCGCCCAGGAGCAGTTCCGCTCCGCCGCCCGCCAGATCCTCCTCGCCGGCGCCCTCGCCGTACGGGGTCGCGCCCGCTACCACGGCGCACGCCACCGGCGGCAGGCCCAGGCCCTCCTGGACGGCGTCCTCGTGGCGGCGGCGCCCGGCGGGCGCGGCCTCACCGCCTTCGTCCCCGTCGACCCCGCCCGCGCCGTCACCGCACGGCTCTACCACGCCCTGTACGCCACCCGCGAGGCCGTCGACTACCAGCGGGCCACCGGACGCCACGACGCCTTCGACGCCGCCGTCGAGGCGGGCGCCAGCCGCGAGCTCACCGAGGCCCTCATCGCCCTCGTACGAGGCGCCGAAGGCGCCGCGATCACCCTCGCCTGGGCCCCCGCCGCCGGCGCGCCCGAAGGGTGCGCGCCCCGCCCCGAACCGGTCGAGTTCTCGCCCGGGGACCTGCCCGCCCTGCGCGAGGCCGGCGCCCGCTACCTCCAGGACGAGCCCTCCGTCCCCGTCCGCCTCACCGGAGCGGTCGTACGCCTCCGCCGGTCGGGACCGCGCGGGCCGGGCACCGTACGGCTCCGGGTGCTCGCCGGGGCGGAGGTACCGCACGTACGGGTGGCCCTGGACGAGGACGCGTACCGCACGGCCGGCCACGCCCACCTGCACGGCCTGCCCCTCCGCGTCACCGGGCGGCTGGAGAGCCGGGGCGGCTTCCGGCGGCTGACGGACGCCTCCGACGTCGTACTCGTCCAGGTCGACGAGGCGGAGCGGGACCGGCTGATGAAGTCCCTCCAGGAGAACCTGGGCTTCTTCGGGGAGGCGGACGCGCCCGCCGACTGAGGGGACGGAAGGGGAAACCGTTTCGCGGGCGGAGTCGGTCCCTCGGTACCATTCGGTACGGCGCGCGCGATACGAATGCGGCGCTTCCCCTTCAGGCAGGAGAGACCGGTGTCAGACGTCCGTGTGATCATCCAACGCGATTCCGAGCGGGAAGAGCGCGTGGTGACGACGGGCACTACCGCCGCCGACCTCTTCGCCGGCGAGCGCACCATCGTCGCGGCGCGCGTCGCGGGCGAGCTGAAGGACCTCGCGTACGAGGTCCGCGACGGCGAGACCGTCGAGCCGGTCGAGATCTCCTCCGAGGACGGCCTGAACATCCTCCGGCACTCCACCGCGCACGTCATGGCGCAGGCCGTGCAGGAGCTCTTCCCCGAGGCGAAGCTGGGCATCGGCCCGCCGGTGAAGGACGGGTTCTACTACGACTTCGACGTCGCGGAGCCGTTCACCCCCGAGGACATCAAGCGCATCGAGAAGCGCATGCAGGAGATCCAGAAGCGAGGCCAGAAGTTCTCGCGCCGGGTCACCACCGATGAGGCCGCCCGCGAGGAGCTGGCGAACGAGCCGTACAAGCTGGAACTCATCGGCCTCAAGGGCAACGCCGCGCAGGCCGCCGAGGGCGCCGACGCCGAGGTCGGCGGCGGCGAGCTGACCATCTACGACAACCTCGACGCCAAGACCGGCGAGCTCTGCTGGCGCGACCTGTGCCGAGGCCCGCACCTGCCCACCACCCGCAACATCCCGGCGTTCAAGCTGATGCGCTCGGCCGCCGCCTACTGGCGCGGCAGCGAGAAAAACCCGCAGCTCCAGCGCATCTACGGCACCGCGTGGCCGTCCAAGGACGAGCTGAAGGCGTACCTCGACTTCCTGGTCGAGGCCGAGAAGCGCGACCACCGCAAGCTGGGTGCCGAGCTGGACCTCTTCTCCATCCCGGAGGAGCTTGGCTCCGGCCTGGCCGTCTTCCACCCCCGCGGCGGCATCGTCCGCCGGGAGATGGAGGCGTACTCGCGCAAGCGCCACGAGGACGCCGACTACGAGTTCGTCAACACGCCGCACATCTCGAAGGAGCAGCTCTTCGAGACCTCGGGGCACCTGCCGAACTACGCGGACGCGATGTTCCCGCCGCTGGAGTTCGACGGGCAGAACTACCGCCTGAAGGCGATGAACTGCCCCATGCACAACCTGATCTTCCGGGCGCGTGGCCGGTCCTACCGTGAGCTGCCCCTGCGGCTGTTCGAGTTCGGCACGGTCTACCGGTACGAGAAGTCCGGTGTGGTGCACGGCCTGACCCGCGCCCGCGGCTTCACCCAGGACGACTCGCACATCTACTGCACCAAGGAGCAGATGCCGCAGGAACTCGACTCGCTCCTCACCTTCGTCCTGGACCTGCTGCGCGACTACGGCCTGACCGACTTCGAGCTGGAGCTGTCGACCCGCGACCCCGAGTCCGACAAGTTCATCGGCGAGGACGAGGAGTGGGAGGAGGCCACCGAGGCGCTGCGCCAGGCGGCCGAGAAGCAGGGCCTGCCGCTGGTCCCGGACCCGGGCGGCGCGGCGTACTACGGCCCGAAGATCTCGGTGCAGGCGCGGGACGCCATCGGCCGCTCCTGGCAGATGTCGACCATCCAGGTCGACTTCCAGCAGCCCAAGCGCTTCAACCTGGAGTACACGGCGGCCGACGGCTCCAAGCAGCGGCCCGTCATGATCCACCGGGCGCTCTTCGGAAGCATTGAGCGCTTCTTCGCCGTGCTCCTGGAGCACTACGCGGGCGCCTTCCCGGCCTGGCTGGCTCCGGTCCAGGCGGTGGGCATCCCGGTCGGTGACGCGCATGTTTCGTACCTTCAGGACTTCGCCGCCGAGGCGAAGAAGAAGGGCTTGCGGGTCGAGGTGGACGCGTCCTCGGACCGGATGCAGAAGAAGATCCGGAACGCGCAGAAGCAGAAGGTTCCGTTCATGATCATCGTCGGCGACGACGACATGGCGGCTGGCACGGTCTCCTTCCGCTACCGAGACGGTTCGCAGGAGAACGGGATTCCCCGTGACCAGGCGATCGCGAAGATCGTTGATGTGGTGGAGCGCCGGGTACAGGTGTGACACGTTCCCCGCATAAGCGGGGGTGGCCCGATGCAGGAGATCCAGAATCGGGGTCAGCGTTTGTGGTCCCCGCACCCGCGGGGGTTCTGAGGGGCGGTCCCAGACGGGTCCGCCCCTCGCCGCATCCGCCCGCACGCCAGCGAATATGCTGGCTCGCATGACGACTGAGCCGGAGCAGCAGATCGGAGTCGGGACGCCTGACGCGTTCCAGCGCCTGTGGACGCCCCACCGGATGGCGTACATCCAGGGCGAGAACAAGCCCACCGGCCCCGGGGCCGACGACGGCTGTCCGTTCTGCACCATCCCGGCGAAGTCCGACGAGGACGGGCTGATCGTCACGCGGGGCGAGAAGGTGTACGCCGTACTCAATCTGTACCCCTACAACGGCGGGCACCTCATGGTCGTCCCGTTCCGGCACGTGGCCGACTACACCGAGCTCGACGACGCCGAGACCGCCGAGCTGGCGGTGTTCACCAAGCAGGCCATGACCGCGCTGCGCACCGCCTCCGGTGCGCACGGGTTCAACATCGGCATGAACCAGGGCAGCGCCGCCGGCGCCGGGATCGCCGCCCACCTGCACCAGCACATCGTGCCGCGCTGGGGCGGCGACACCAACTTCATGCCGGTCGTCGGCCACACCAAGGTGCTGCCGCAACTCCTCGCGGACACCCGCCGGATGCTCGCCGACGCCTGGCCGACGCCGACCGCCTAGTCAGGCGTCGTACACGTCCGCCTTCTTCGGCATCGGGTCCTGGACGAACCCGCTGAGCACCATCGAGCGGTTGGTGAAGCGCTCCGTGTCCACGCCGTGATCGTCGAGCATCTTGATGGTCGCGGCGTGGACCGCCCGCAGGACGGGCGTGGCCGCGCGGATGGCGTCGTCGGCCATGAAGCGGTGGCGCCAGGGCTGGGCGGCCCAGGCGTGCCGCAGGCCGAAGGGCTCGGGCAGGACGAGCTTGCCGCCGAGGAAGTCGAGGACCGGCGGGAACCAGGTCAGCGGGGCGCGGACGGCCAGCCGTACGACTTCGTCGTTGGTGATCAGCGGCAGCAGCACCTCCTTGGTCTCCCAGAACCGGACGGTCTTGGAGACCTCCTTCTTCGGCGCCTCCGGCTTCGTGGTGAAGAGCGAGTGCACGGGGCCGAGGGCGTGGCCGGTGACCTCGATGCGGAGCGTGTGCAGCAGGGCGGTGACGGTGACCATCATGGTGAGCACCAGCTGCCCGTCCCAGAGGACGAACTGCACGCCGAGGTAGTGGCGGTTGCCCTTGCCGAACTGGTTCTCGTTGCAGATGCGCTGTATCTCGTGCGGCTTGACCTGGTACGCGACGACGTCCTCGCCCTCGGGCCGCGCGACCTCCTTGGCGCCCTCGCCGACGGGGGAGACGATCCAGTGGCTGACCGACGGGGTGGGGAAGCCGGTCTTGAGGGTGCCGCGTTCGAGCATCTTGAGCTGGTCGTGGATGGGGCGGATCACGTCCCAGGTGCGGAAGGCGTGGATCTCCTTGCCCTCCTTGGGGATCAGCTCCTCGGCGAGGTGCCAGCTGCCCCAGCGCGTGCCCATGCCGAGTATGCCCTTGGGGCCTGCGTAGAAGACGACGTTGGAGCGCTGCTCGGCGGTGAGCTTCTCCAGGGACCGGCGCAGCTCTTCGGCGGCGGTCTCGTTGGGGTCCTGGGGTACGGCTTCGGGGATCTTGGGGCCGATGCCGCCACCGCCGCTGAGGAGGGAGTCCCAGCGGGCGCGCAGGTCCTTGGCGGTGCGCTCGCAGACGCGTTTGGCGAGGAACCAGCCGACGACCGGGGCGACGATCATGATGCGGAGGTAGAGCCCCAGCAAGCCGGTGAAGGGCAGCCGGAGCAGGAAGAGGACGGCGAGGATGCCCATGCCGACGAGGAGGCCGGTGCCCAGGGCGCCGGCGCCCTTCTTGTCGGCGGAGGTCTTGGCGAGGGCGCTGCGCACCTGGAAGACCGTCATCCAGGCGAGCATGCCGGGCAGGAAGACGACGCCGAAGAAGACGGTGATCAGGGTGAGGAGCTTGTCGCGCCGCCTGCGGATGTTGGTGGCGGCCAGGCAGTGCTCGACGACCGTCTGGGGTTCGGCGCCGAAGGACTGGATCAGCGGCTTGCGGGCGCCGCCCAGCATCCGGACCTGTACGGCACGGGAGAAGGCCTCACCGAGGTTGGGTGCGAAGAGGGAGAACTTGCCCTTCTTCACCGTCGACTCGTGCCATTCGTTGTTGGCGTCGAGGATCTTCTCCATCTTGTCGTCGCGGTAGGCGGCGGAGGCGAGCGCGTGCGTCGCCGCCATCTGTCCGGCCGAGCCCTGGATCGGGACCTGCGCCCCGGGGCTGAAACTGTCCATCGTCGTCACTGCCGCCGCCCCCACCTCTCACAGCTGTCCGCTCTGCGGCCTTCCCAACGACCGTGCCCGGCACACCTGGTGGCCGCCCTGAGCCGAGCAGTACAGCCTATCGGGGTGTACGGGCCGGTGTCCGGAGACGGCCGAATGCCGCCCACCGCGGGTGGTCCTCGGGACGGTTGCGGTGGGCGGCTGATCGATTCGGGATGGATTCGGGATGGATTTGGGTCAGCTTTCGGTCTTTTCGCGGACCTTCTCCGCGACGTGCGCGGGCATGGGCTCGTGGCGCGCGTACGTCCGGTCGAACCGGCCCGTGCCGTGGGAGATGGAGCGGAGGTCGACGGCGTACCGTCCGATCTCCAGCTCGGGCACCTCGGCGCGGACGAGGGTCCGCCCGGGCCCGGCCTGTTCGGTGCCGACGACGCGGCCCCGGCGGCCGGAGAGGTCGCTCATGACCGGGCCGACGTACTCGTCGGGGACGAGGACCTGGAGTTCGGCGACGGGTTCGAGGAGGTTGATCCGGGCGTCGGCGGCGGCTTCGCGCAGGGCCAGGGCGCCGGCGGTCTGGAAGGCGGCGTCGGAGGAGTCCACCGAGTGAGCCTTGCCGTCGAGGAGGGTGACGCGTACGTCGACGAGCGGGTGCCCGGCGGCGACGCCCTTTGCGGCCTGGGCCCGTACGCCCTTCTCGACGGACGGGATGAACTGGCGGGGCACGGCGCCGCCGACCACCTTGTCGACGAACTCGATGCCGGAACCCTGGGGCAGCGGTTCGACCTCGATCTCGCAGATGGCGTACTGGCCGTGTCCGCCGGACTGTTTGACGTGCCGTCCGCGCCCCGCCGACCTGTCGGCGAAGGTCTCGCGGAGGGCCACCTTGTGGGGTACGGCGTCGACCTGGACGCCGTAGCGGGTGCGCAGCCGTTCCAGGGCGACGTCCATGTGGGCCTCGCCGAGGCACCACAGGACGACCTGACCGGTGTCCTGGTTCTGTTCGAGGCGCATGGTGGGGTCTTCGGCGGCGAGGCGCGCGAGGCCCTGGGAGAGCCTGTCCTCGTCCGCCTTGCTGTGGGCCTGGATGGCGAGCGGCAGCAGCGGCTCGGGCATGGTCCAGGGCTCCATGAGGAGCGGGTCGTCCTTGGCGGAGAGCGTGTCGCCGGTCTCGGCGCGGACCAGTTTGCCCACGCAGCACAGGTCGCCGGCGATGCAGTGGTTCATCTGCCGCTGCTGCTTGCCGAAGGGCGCGGACAGGGCCCCGACGCGCTCGTCGACGTCGTGGTCCTCGTGGCCGCGGTCGGCGAGGCCGTGCCCGGAGACGTGGACGGTCTCGTCGGGGCGCAGGGTCCCGGAGAAGACGCGTACCAGCGAGATCCGGCCGACGTACGGGTCGGACGCCGTCTTGACGACCTCGGCCACCAGCGGCCCGTCGGGGTCGCAGGTGATCGCCGGGCGCGGCGCGCCGTCCGGGGTGGTGACGGCGGGTGCCTCGCGTTCCAGGGGCGTGGGGAAGCCGCGGGTGATCAGCTCCAGCAGTTCGACGGTGCCGAGGCCCTGCTTGCCGCCGGGGGCGGCGGGGGCGGCGGCGAGGACGGGGTGGAAGGTGCCGCGTGCGACGGCCTTCTCCAGGTCCTCGATGAGGGTCTTGAGGTCGATCTCCTCGCCGCCGAGGTAGCGGTCCATGAGGGTCTCGTCCTCGCTCTCGGCGATGATGCCCTCGATCAGCCGGTTGCGGGCCTCGGCGATGAGGTCGCGCTGGGTGTCGTCGGGTGGGTTCTCCCTCCGTTCGCCGGAGGAGTAGTCGAAGATCTTCTGGGTCAGCAGGCCGACCAGTCCGGTGGCGGGGGCGTGCCCGTCGGGTGCCTCGGGGCCGAGTACGGGCAGGTAGAGGGGGAGGATGGCGTCGGGGTCGTCGCCGCCGAAGATGTCGGCGAGGACCTGGGTGAGCCGTTCGAAGTCGGTGCGCGCGGTGTCGAGGTGCGTGACGACGATGGCGCGGGGCATGCCGACGGCCGCGCACTCCTCCCACACCATCCGGGTGGAGCCGGCGACGGCGTCGGCCTCCTGGGCCGCCGATACGACGAAGAGGGCCGCGTCCGCGGCGCGCAGGCCGGCCCGCAGCTCCCCGACGAAGTCGGCGTAACCGGGGGTGTCGAGCAGGTTGATCTTGTAGCCGTCCCAGCCGACGGGGACGAGGGAGAGCTGTACGGAGCGTTGCTGACGGTGCTCGATCTCGTCGTAGTCGGAGACCGTGGCGCCGTCCTCGACCCGTCCTGCCCGGTTGACCGCGCCGGCGGTCAGCGCGAGGGCCTCGACGAGGGTGGTCTTACCGGATCCGCTGTGGCCGACCAGCACCACATTCCGTACCGATGCGGGCTGGTCGGCCGTAAGAGCCCTGCCGGCGGCTCCTGGGTGGGTGTTCGCCTTGTCGCCCATGATTTCTTCCTCCTGATCGCCGGTGCACGGTGCGTGCACGGTGGAGGTGGGGGGCGCGGGCGCGGGGGAGCGACCCTCAAACGGGGCAGCTCCGGCGGTGCCCGCGGTGGTCTTTCGAGCTTTCCACTCCGGTCAGGCCGCGTCCATACGACAGACATACGGGTGCGTCGCGCATCGGGTACTCGCCGATGCCACGTGGGGTGCGTGGTGCCCCGGGGTGTGGGCGGGGCGGTGCTGGCTACGATGGGCCAGCCGGCGGCCGATGGGGCCGCGCGGCCCACCGACCCTCGGGAAGGCCATGCTGAACAAGTACGCGCGTGCGTTTTTCACGCGTGTTCTCACACCGTTCGCCGCGTTTCTGCTCCGCCGCGGAGTGAGCCCCGACGCCGTGACCCTCATCGGCACGGCGGGGGTGGTGGCCGGGGCGCTGGTCTTCTTCCCGCGGGGCGAGTTCTTCTGGGGCACGATCGTCATCACGCTGTTCGTGTTCTCGGACCTGGTGGACGGGAACATGGCCCGGCAGGCCGGGATCTCCAGCCGCTGGGGCGCCTTCCTGGACTCGACCCTGGACCGGGTCGCGGACGGGGCCATCTTCGGTGGCTTCGCCCTGTGGTACGCCGGCCAGGGCGACGACAATGTGCTGTGTGCCGTGGCCATCTTCTGCCTGGCCAGCGGCCAGGTCGTGTCGTACACCAAGGCGCGGGGCGAGTCGATCGGCCTGCCGGTGGCGGTCAACGGCCTCGTCGAGCGCGCGGAGCGGCTGGTCGTCTCGCTGGTGGCGGCGGGTCTCGCCGGACTGCACGGCTTCGGCGTCCCGGGCGTCCAGGTGCTGCTGCCGATCGCGTTGTGGCTGGTGGCCGTGGGAAGCGCGGTGACGCTGGGGCAGCGTGTCGTGACGGTGCGGCGCGAGGCTGCGGAGGCGGACGCCGCCGGGGCGCGGGGGAGTGAGGCCACATGAGCGGGGCGAAGGACCGGCTGACGGACGCGCTGTACGGGCTGGGCTGGGCGGCGGTCAAGAAGCTGCCCGAGCCGGTCGCGGTGGGCCTCGGGCGGCGCATCGCCGACACGGCGTGGAAGCGGCGCGGCAAGGGCGTGCTGCGGCTGGAGTCCAACCTCGCGCGCGTGGTGCCGGACGCGTCGCCGGAGCGGCTGGCCGAGCTGTCCCGGGCCGGGATGCGTTCGTACATGCGCTACTGGATGGAGTCCTTCCGGCTGCCCTCGTGGAGCGCGCGGCGCGTGGCGGACGGCGTCGAGGTACGGGAGGTCCACCGCCTGACGGACGGGCTGGCCTCCGGGCGCGGCGTGGTGCTGGCGCTGCCGCACCTGGCGAACTGGGACCTGGCCGGGGTGTGGGTGACCCGGTCGCTGGGCGTGCCGTTCACGACGGTGGCCGAGCGGCTGAAGCCGGAGTCGCTGTACGACCGGTTCGTGGCGTACCGCGAGTCGCTGGGCATGGAGGTGCTGCCGCACACCGGCGGGTCGGCGTTCGGGACCCTGGCGCGGCGGCTGCGCGCGGGCGGGCTGGTGTGCCTGGTGGCGGACCGGGACCTGTCGGCGTCGGGCGTCGAGGTGAAGTTCTTCGGCGAGGCGGCGCGGATGCCGGGCGGGCCCGCGATGCTGGCCCAGCAGACGGGTGCGCTGCTGCTGCCGGTGACGCTCTGGTACGACGGCACGCCGGTCATGAAGGCGCGGGTCCATCCGCCGGTGGACGTGCCCGAGACGGGGACGCGGGCGGAGAAGACCGCGATCATGACGCAGGCGCTGGCCGACGCCTTCGCCACCGGGATCGCCGAGCACCCCGAGGACTGGCACATGCTGCAGCGGCTGTGGCTCGCGGACCTGGACGAGGAGCGGGGCCGGGGCCAGGGGCCTGACCGGGGCCAGGGCCCCGACCGGGGCCGGGTGACGTCGTGAGGATCGGCATCGTATGCCCGTACTCCTGGGACGTGCCGGGCGGCGTCCAGTTCCACATCCGTGACCTCGCGGACCACCTGATCCGGCTCGGGCACGAGGTGTCCGTGCTGGCCCCCGCCGACGACGACACGCCCCTGCCGCCGTACGTGGTCTCGGCGGGGCGCGCGGTGCCCGTGCCGTACAACGGCTCGGTGGCGCGGCTGAACTTCGGCTTCCTGTCGGCGGCGCGCGTGCGGCGCTGGCTGCACGACGGCACCTTCGACGTGATCCACATCCACGAGCCGGCGTCGCCGTCGCTGGGGCTGCTGGCGTGCTGGGCGGCGCAGGGGCCCATCGTTGCGACCTTCCACACGTCCAACCCGCGCTCACGCGCGATGATCGCGGCGTACCCGATCCTCCAGCCGGCGCTGGAGAAGATCAGCGCGCGGATCGCGGTGAGCGAGTACGCCCGCCGGACGCTGGTGGAGCACCTGGGCGGGGACGCGGTGGTCATCCCGAACGGGGTGGACGTCGACTTCTTCGCCAAGGCCGACCCCAAGCCGGAGTGGCAGGGCGGCACGCTGGGCTTCATCGGCCGGATCGACGAGCCGCGCAAGGGCCTGCCGGTGCTGATGAAGGCGCTGCCGAGGATCCTGGAGGCCCTGCCGGAGACCCGGCTGCTGGTCGCGGGCAGGGGCGACGAGGAGGAGGCCGTCGCCTCGCTCCCGGTCGACATGCGCCGCCGGGTGGAGTTCCTCGGCATGGTCAGCGACGAGGACAAGGCGCGGCTGCTGCGCAGCGTGGACGTGTACGTGGCGCCCAACACGGGCGGCGAGAGCTTCGGCATCATCCTGGTCGAGGCCATGTCGGCGGGCGCGCCGGTGCTGGCCAGCGACCTGGACGCGTTCACGCAGGTGCTGGACAAGGGCGCGGCGGGCGAGCTGTTCGCCAACGAGGACGCGGACGCCCTGGCGGACGCGGCGATCCGCCTCCTGGGCGACCCGGCCCGCCGCCAGGAGCTCCACGAGCGGGGCAGCGCGCATGTGCGGCGCTTCGACTGGTCGACGGTGGGCGCGGACATCCTGGCGGTGTACGAGACGGTGACGGACGGCGCGGCCTCGGTGGCCGCGGACGAGCGGGTGGGGGGCCTGCGGGCGAGGTGGGGGCTGGCGCGGGACTAGGGCACGCGCACGGTGTGGCCCCGGTGCGAGGCCAGGGCCTGCCGACGGTGTGGCCCCGGCGCGCCAGGGCCTGCGGGCGGTGGAACGGGGGCATCGGAGGGGGCCGAAAGGGGCGTCGGCCGCCCGTGGAAAAAGCCGCTCCGGCGCCGTCCTGGAAGGCGCTCTCCCGGCCTTCGGCAGGGCGCGGGAGGGCGGTGGAGCGGGGTGCCGGGGGCCCGGCGCGCACACGGCGCGCAAGCCCCGTGGACACGGCTCCAGGGCCCCAGGCCAGCTCGGCTGACCTGGGGTTTTGTCGTGTTCCGGCCTAAAATCGTGACCACGTGGGAGGGGGACCGGATGGACCGGGACATACGCACGGTGGACGACGTCATGGCGCTCCTGGACGGGCTCTTCGCGCCGGAGGTCGACCGGTGGACGGACGGGGCGGCCGACTGGTGGGACGGGTTCTACGCGGACCGGTCCCGGCCGGTGCCGTTCTTCGTCTCCAAGCCGGACGAGAACCTCGTCTCGTACGCCGAGCGCGGGCTTCTCGCCCCGGGCGCCCGCGTCCTCGACCTGGGCTGCGGGCCCGGGCGCAATGCGCTCTACCTCGCCTCCCTCGGGTGCGAGGTGGACGCCGTGGACCTGTCCCCGGCCGCCATCGCCTGGGCCGGGGAGCGGGCCCGCGAGGCGGGGGCGAAGGTCCGCTTCCACTGCGGAAACGCCTTCGACGCCGACTGGACCGCACAGCGGCCCGACGGCCCGTACGACCTGGTGTACGACTCCGGCTGCTTCCACCACCTGCCGCCCCACCGCCGCGTGAGCTACCTCGCCCTCCTGGACCGCGTTCTTGCGCCCGGGGGCCACTTCGCCCTGACGTGCTTCGCGGCCGGCCCCGGCGGCATGGGCTCCGAGCTGCCCGACACCGCCTTCTACCGGCCCAGCCGCGAGAACCGCGAGGGCGGGCTCCGGGGCGGCCTCGCCTACACACCCGACGCGCTGCGTCGCGTCTTCGCCGGTCTGACCGAGATCGAGCTGCGCCGCATGCGCGACGAGGCACCGAAGTCACCGCACTTCGGCGAGCCGTTCCTGTGGACGGCCCTCTTCCGCCGCGCCGACGCGTAGACATCATGGACGGCATGGGACAGCACACCGCCATCGAACGGCTCGACCTCGGGTACTTCATCCGCCCCGCCGCCGAGGCGGGCACAGCGCACCCGCGCGTCGAGCCCGTGCTCGCGTACCTCGTACGGCACGAGGCCGGACTCCTGCTCTTCGACACCGGCCTCGGCTCCGGCGACCCCGAGGCCGAGGCGCACTACCGGCCCCGCCGCAAGGACCTCGGTGCCGCGCTCGCGGCGAGAGGCGTGAGCACGGACGACATCGCCCTCGTCGTGAACTGCCACCTCCACTTCGACCACTGCGGCGGGAACCCGCTCCTCGCGGGCCGCCCCGTTCTCGTCCAGCGCGGCGAGCTCGCCACCGCCCGCGCCGGGGACTACACCATCGACGCGCTCGTCGACTTCCCCGGCGCGCGCTACGAGGAGCTCGACGGCGAGGCCGAGATATGGCCGGGAGTCCGGGTCGTCCCGACGCCCGGGCACACGGCCGGGCACCAGTCCCTGGTGGTCTCCGGACACGAAGGCACCACGGTGCTGGCGGGGCAGGCGTACGACTTCGCCTCGGAGTTCGCATCCGACGAGATGGCCCGCCGCGCCCGCGCCGAGGGGGCCGAGGAGTTCGAGGGCCGCTACCGGCCCTGGCTGGACCGGCTCGCGGAGTTCGAGCCGAGCCGCGTCCTCTTCGCGCACGACCGCTCGGTGTGGGAAGGGCACATGCCGGCGCCCCGGTAGCCTGTGCGCCCGTGATCGAAACCCTCATCTGGATCGTCGTCGGCCTGGTCGCGATCGGTCTCTACCTGAGCTGGACCGCGGGCCGGCTCGACCGGCTGCACGCCCGGATCGACGCCGCCCGCGCCGCGCTCGACGCCCAGCTCGTACGGCGCGCCTCCGTCGCCCAGGAGCTGGCCACCTCCAAGGTGCTGGACCCGGCGGCGTCGATCGTGCTGTACGAGGCGGCGCACGCGGCCCGGCAGGCCGAGGAGGAGCACCGCGAGGTCGCCGAGAGCGAGCTGAGCCAGGCGCTGCGCGCCGTGTTCGGGGAGCCGGAGCAGGTCGAGGTGGTGCGGGACGCACCCGGCGGCGAGGAGGCGGCCCTGGAGCTCGCGGCGGCGGTGCGGCGGGTGCCGATGGCCCGGCGGTTCCACAACGACGCCGTACGGGCGGCGCGCGCGCTGCGCAGGCACCGCACGGTGCGCTGGTTCCGGCTGGCGGGCCACGCGCCGTTCCCGATGGCGTTCGAGATGGACGACGAGCCCCCCGTGGCACTCGCGGACCGGCCGTAACCAGGTCACCCACGCGAAAACGAGCCACCGGCTCACTATTGGCCCTTGATGTGGACTGGCCGGGGCGGGTTTCCTCACTGTTGTCGAAAACCCCCTGTTCTTTCGAGTGAGGTCCCTCGTGTCCAGCACGCTCCCCACCACCCCGCAGTCCCCCGAGACCGGCACCGCCCGCGTGAAGCGCGGCATGGCCGAGCAGCTCAAGGGCGGCGTGATCATGGACGTGGTCAACGCCGAGCAGGCGAAGATCGCCGAGGACGCCGGCGCCGTCGCGGTCATGGCCCTGGAGCGGGTCCCCGCCGACATCCGCAAGGACGGCGGCGTGGCCCGGATGTCCGACCCGAACATGATCGAGGAGATCATCGACGCGGTCTCCATCCCGGTCATGGCCAAGTCCCGCATCGGCCACTTCGTCGAGGCCCAGGTCCTGCAGTCCCTCGGCGTCGACTACATCGACGAGTCCGAGGTCCTCACCCCGGCCGACGAGGTCAACCACTCCGACAAGTGGGCCTTCACCACCCCCTTCGTCTGCGGCGCCACCAACCTCGGTGAGGCCCTGCGCCGCATCGCCGAGGGCGCGGCCATGATCCGCTCCAAGGGCGAGGCCGGCACCGGCAACGTCGTCGAGGCCGTCCGCCACCTGCGCCAGATCAAGAACGAGATCGCCAAGCTGCGCGGCTTCGACAACAACGAGCTGTTCGCCGCCGCCAAGGAGCTGCGCGCCCCGTACGAGCTCGTCAAGGAGGTCGCCGAGCTCGGCAAGCTGCCGGTCGTGCTGTTCTCCGCCGGTGGCGTCGCCACCCCCGCCGACGCCGCGCTGATGCGCCAGCTCGGCGCCGAGGGCGTCTTCGTCGGCTCCGGCATCTTCAAGTCGGGCGACCCGGCCAAGCGCGCCGCCGCCATCGTGAAGGCCACCACCTTCTACGACGACCCGAAGATCATCGCCGACGCCTCCCGCAACCTGGGCGAGGCCATGGTCGGCATCAACTGCGACACCCTCCCCGAGGCCGAGCGCTACGCGAACCGCGGCTGGTAAGGCACACAACACCATGAGCAACACCCCCGTGATAGGCGTCCTGGCCCTCCAGGGCGACGTACGGGAGCACCTGATCGCCCTGGCCGCGGCGGACGCCGTGGCCAGGCCGGTCCGGCGCCCCGAAGAGCTCGCCGAGGTCGACGGCCTGGTCATCCCCGGCGGCGAGTCCACCACCATCTCCAAGCTGGCCGTGCTCTTCGGGCTCATGGAGCCCCTGCGCGAGCGCATCAAGGCGGGCATGCCCGTCTACGGCACCTGCGCCGGCCTGATCATGCTCGCCGACAAGATCCTCGACCCGCGCTCGGGCCAGGAGACCCTCGGCGGCATCGACATGATCGTGCGGCGCAACGCCTTCGGGCGGCAGAACGAGTCCTTCGAGGCGGGCGTCGAGGTCGCCGGCGTCGACGGCGGGCCCGTGGAGGGCGTCTTCATCCGCGCCCCCTGGGTCGAGTCGGTCGGCGCCCAGGCCGAGGTCCTCGCCGAGCACGACGGCCACATCGTCGCCGTACGGCAGGGCAACGCGCTCGCCACGTCGTTCCACCCCGAACTGACGGGCGACCACCGCGTCCACGGTCTGTTCGTCGAGATGGTGCGCGCCGCGCGCTGAACCGATCCCGGTAGGATCTCTGGGGTTCGTTCTGAAATGGGTTACGCGAAGGAGACAGGCAGATGTCCGGCCACTCTAAATGGGCTACGACGAAGCACAAGAAGGCCGTGATCGACGCCAAGCGCGGCAAGCTCTTCGCGAAGCTGATCAAGAACATCGAGGTCGCCGCCCGCACCGGCGGCGGCGACCCGGACGGTAACCCCACGCTCTACGACGCCATCCAGAAGGCGAAGAAGAGCTCCGTCCCGAACAAGAACATCGACTCCGCGGTCAAGCGCGGCGCCGGCCTGGAGGCCGGTGGCGCCGACTACGAGACGATCATGTACGAGGGTTACGGCCCGAACGGCGTCGCGGTGCTCATCGAGTGCCTCACCGACAACCGCAACCGCGCCGCCTCCGACGTCCGCGTCGCCATGACCCGCAACGGCGGCTCGATGGCCGACCCGGGCTCGGTGTCGTACCTGTTCAACCGCAAGGGCGTCGTCATCGTCCCCAAGGGCGAGCTGACCGAGGACGACGTGCTCGGCGCGGTCCTGGACGCGGGTGCCGAGGAGGTCAACGACCTCGGTGAGAGCTTCGAGGTCCTCAGCGAGGCCACCGACCTGGTCGCGGTCCGCACCGCCCTCCAGGAGGCCGGCATCGACTACGACTCGGCCGACGCCAACTTCGTCCCGACCATGCAGGTCGAACTGGACGAGGAGGGCGCGCGCAAGATCTTCAAGCTGATCGACGCCCTGGAGGACAGCGACGACGTGCAGAACGTCTTCGCCAACTTCGACGTCTCCGACGACGTCATGGCGAAGGTCGACGCCTGACCGACGTACGCACGCACGCACGCGACGGGCCGACGGGACACACACCGTCGGCCCGTCGCGTTGTCAGTGCCACCCGATAGCCTGCACAAACAGATTGACGAAGGAGGGGTGGCGTGCGCGTTCTCGGGGTGGACCCAGGGCTGACGCGGTGCGGTGTCGGTGTCGTCGAAGGCGTCGCCGGCCGTCCGCTGACGATGCTCGGCGTCGGTGTCGTGCGCACACCGGCCGACGCGGAGACCGGTCACCGGCTGGTCGCCATCGAGCGCGGCATAGAGGAGTGGCTCGACGAGCACCGCCCCGAAATGGTCGCCGTGGAGCGTGTCTTCAGCCAGCACAACGTCCGTACGGTCATGGGCACGGCCCAGGCCAGCGCCGTCGCCATCCTGTGCGCCTCGCGCCGCGGACTGCCCGTCGCCCTGCACACCCCCAGCGAGGTCAAGGCCGCCGTCACCGGCAGCGGTCGCGCCGACAAGGCGCAGGTCGGCGCCATGGTGACCCGCCTCCTGCGGCTCGACGCCCCGCCGAAACCGGCCGACGCCGCCGACGCCCTCGCCCTCGCCATCTGCCACATCTGGCGGGCCCCCGCCCAGAACCGGCTCCAGCAAGCCGTCGCCGCCCACCGGGCCATGACCGTGAAAGGCCGTACCGCATGATCGCCTTCGTGAGCGGCCCCGTCGCCGCGCTCGCCCCGACCACCGCCGTGATCGAGGTCGGCGGCGTCGGCATGGCCGTCCAGTGCGCGCCGAACACCATCGCCGGCCTGAAGGTCGGTCAGGAAGCCCGCCTCGCCACCTCGTTGGTCGTCCGGGAGGACTCCCTCACGCTGTACGGCTTCGCCGACGACGACGAGCGCCAGGTCTTCGAGCTGCTCCAGACCGCCAGCGGCGTCGGCCCGCGCCTCGCCCAGGCCATGCTCGCCGTGCACAGCCCCGACGCGCTGCGCGCCGCGGTCGCCTCCGGCGACGAGAAGGCGCTCACCGCCGTCCCCGGCATCGGCAAGAAGGGCGCCCAGAAGCTGCTGCTGGAGCTCAAGGACCGGCTCGGCGAGCCCCTCGGCTTCGTACCCGCCGCCCGCGCCGCGACGGCCACCCGCTCCTGGAGCGACCAGCTGCACGCCGCCCTGATCGGCCTCGGCTACGCCACGCGCGAGGCCGACGAGGCGGTCGCGGCCGTCACCCCGCAGGCCGAGGCGGCCGGCGGCGAGCCGCAGATCGGCCAGCTCCTCAAGGCCGCGCTCCAGACCCTCAACCGCACCCGCTGACCCCGCGAGGCATTCGAACTGTGAACTGGGACGACACCGCACCCCCGGCCGACGACCCCGCGACCGACCCCGCCGAGCGGCTGGTCGGCGCGGCCGCCGACGGCGAGGACCAGGCCGTCGAGGCCGCCCTGCGCCCCAAGTCGCTGGACGAGTTCGTGGGCCAGGAGCGGGTGCGCGAGCAGCTGGACCTGGTGCTCAAGGCGGCCCTCGCGCGCGGGGCCACCGCCGACCACGTGCTGCTCTCCGGCGCCCCCGGCCTCGGCAAGACCACCCTCTCCATGATCATCGCCGCCGAGATGGGCGCCCCCATCCGGATCACCTCCGGCCCCGCCATCCAGCACGCCGGCGACCTCGCCGCGATCCTCTCCTCCCTCCAGGAGGGCGAGGTCCTCTTCCTCGACGAGATCCACCGGATGTCCCGGCCCGCCGAGGAGATGCTCTACATGGCGATGGAGGACTTCCGCGTCGACGTCATCGTCGGCAAGGGCCCCGGCGCCACCGCCATCCCGCTGGAGCTGCCGCCCTTCACCCTGGTCGGCGCCACCACCCGGGCCGGACTGCTGCCGCCCCCGCTGCGCGACCGCTTCGGCTTCACCGCCCACATGGAGTTCTACGCCCCGAGCGAGCTGGAGCGGGTCGTCCACCGCTCCGCCCGGCTGCTCGACGTCGAGATCGAGGCGGACGGCGCCGCCGAGATCGCCGGCCGCTCCCGCGGCACGCCCCGCATCGCCAACCGCCTGCTGCGCCGCGTCCGCGACTACGCCCAGGTCAAGGCCGACGGCGTGATCACCCGCGAGATCGCCGCCACCGCGCTCGCGGTGTACGAGGTGGACGGCCGCGGCCTCGACCGGCTCGACCGGGCGGTGCTGCAGGCGCTCCTCAAGCTCTTCGGCGGCGGCCCGGTCGGTCTGTCCACGCTCGCCGTCGCCGTGGGCGAGGAGCGCGAGACCGTCGAGGAGGTCGCCGAGCCCTTCCTCGTACGGGAGGGGCTGCTGGCCCGTACGCCCAGGGGGCGGGTCGCGACGCCCGCCGCGTGGGCCCACCTCGGGCTCGTACCGCCGCAGGCCCACGGGCCGGGAAGCGGACAACAGGGGCTGTTCGGGGCGTGACGGCGAGGTCACTCGCCGGGCCCGGAACCACGGTGCCATGCTGGGCGTTGTTCCAATGATGCGGACTCGCCTAGACTCCGCCGATGCCGACCCTTCGGTCGGCGTACCCACCCCCGAAGACCAGGCCGCGGCCGACCCCGACGCCGACCGCGACCGTGCGAAGGATTTGTCGTCCCGTGGATATCGTGACCCTTCTCCCGTTCATCGTCCTCATCGGGGCCATGTTCCTGATGACCCGCTCCGCCAAGAAGAAGCAGCAGCAGGCAGCGGCGATGCGCAACCAGATGCAGCCCGGCTCCGGCGTGCGGACGATCGGGGGGATGTACGCCACCGTCAAGGAGGTCGGCGAGGACACCGTCCTCCTCGAGGTCGCCCCGGGCGTCCACGCCGTCTACGCGAAGAACGCGATCGGCGCCGTCCTCGAGGACGAGGAGTACAACCGCATCGTCCACGGCGACACCGGCACCGACGCCGAGGCCGATGAGGCCGTCGTCCCGGACGACATCTCCTCGCTCACCGAGGGTGACAAGATCGACCTCGGCAAGAAGGACGCGGCCGACGACGCCGGGACCGCTCCCGAGGCGATCGACGCCACCAAGGACGCCAAGGACGCCAAGACCGACGACAAGAGCGACGGCGACACCGACGCGAAGTAAGGCTGGCATCATCCGGGGACCGCGTGACGCCGCGCAGCGGCGTACCGCGGTCCGCGCGTCCGTGCCGACACACGCGGGGGAATCCCCACACCACTTCGTGGCCGCCTCGACGCTCACCCGGCGCGTGGCGGTTGGACAGGGAGAAACGAGAAGGTGGCAGCACCCAAGAAGGGCAGAGGGCAGACGACGGGGGGCCAGGGCAGGCCAGGGCGTGCCCTGGCCCTGATCCTGATCGTCATGGGCGCCCTGATCGGCGGGATGTTCGCGTCGGGTGACCTCACCCCGCGCCTGGGCATCGACCTCGCCGGCGGCACGAGCATCACGCTCAGGGCGGAGAACCAGCCCGGCAAGCCGGACTCCATCAACAACACCAACATGCAGACCGCGATCGGCATCATCGAACGCCGCGTCAACGGTCTGGGTGTCTCGGAGGCGGAGGTCCAGCAGCAGGGCGAGCGGCACATCATCGTCAACATCCCCAAGGCGACGGACTCCAAGCAGGCCCGCGAGCAGGTCGGCACCACCGCCCAGCTGTACTTCCGGCCGGTGCTCACCGCCGCCGGCAGCGGCCCCATCGAGGAGCCGCCCGCCGCGAGCGGCTCCCCGAGCCCCAGCGCCAGCCCCAGCGGCAAGGCCACGCCCAGCGGCAAGGCGACCCCCTCGCCCAGCGCCACCACTCAGGGCCGCGCCGTCCCGGACGCCCTGAAGAAGGCCCCCTCGCCGTCGGCGACCCCCTCCGGCAAGCCGGCCCCGTCCGGTAGCCCCACCGGCAGCCCGTCCGGCACCCCGCAGCCGTCCGGCTCCGCCGACGCGGGCGCCGCCGGCCTGGAAGCGCAGTTCGCCGCGCTGGACTGCCGCCCCAAGGGCGAGAACAAGGAAGTGCCCAACCCGGCGCGCAACGCCGACCCGGCCAAGCCCACCGTGGCCTGTGGCAGCGAGGGCGACGCCAAGTACATCCTCGGCCCGTCCGAGGTCGAGGGCACGGACGTCGACGAGGCCAAGGGCGTCCTCGACCCGAGCCGCGGCATCTGGATCGTCCAGCTCGGCTTCACCGACAAGGGCGCCAAGAAGTTCGCCGCCACCACCGGCAAGCTCGCCTCGCAGGCCCCGCCGCAGAACCAGTTCGCGATCATGCTCGACGGCCAGGTGGTCTCCGCCCCGTCCGTCAACAGCGTCATCGGCGGCGGCAGCGCCGAGATCACCGGCAGCTTCAACCAGGACACCGCCACCGACCTGGCCAACATCCTGTCCTACGGCGCGCTCCCGCTCTCCTTCGAGGAGGAGAGCGTCGACACCGTCAGCCCGGCGCTCGGCGGTGAGCAGCTCATGGCCGGCCTGATCGCCGGCGCCATCGGCCTCGCGCTCGTCGTGATCTACCTGGTGGTGTACTACCGGGGCCTGGCGCTCATCGCGCTCCTCAGCCTCCTGGCCTCCGCGGTCCTCACCTACGCCCTGATGTCGCTCCTCGGCCCGGCCATCGGCTTCGCGCTGAACCTGCCGGCCGTCTGCGGCGCCATCGTCGCGATCGGTATCACCGCGGACTCGTTCATCGTGTACTTCGAACGCATCCGTGACGAGATCCGCGAGGGCCGCACGCTCCGCCCGGCCGTCGAGCGGGCCTGGCCGCGCGCCCGGCGCACCATCCTCGTCTCCGACTTCGTGTCGTTCCTCGCCGCCGCGGTGCTGTTCATCGTGACCGTCGGCAAGGTGCAGGGCTTCGCGTTCACGCTCGGCCTGACGACCCTCCTCGACGTCGTCGTCGTGTTCCTCTTCACCAAGCCGCTGATGACGCTGTTCGCCCGGACGAAGTTCTTCGGCAGCGGCCACGCGTGGTCGGGACTGGACCCCAAGCGCCTCGGAGTCAAGCCTCCGCTGCGTCGCTCGCGCCGTTCCGCCTCCGCGACCATCGACCCGAAGGAGGCGTGAGATGTCACGACTCGGCACCCTCGGCGCCCGCCTGTACCGCGGTGAGGTCGGTTACGACTTCGTCGGCAAGCGGATGCTCTGGTACGGCGTCTCCATCCTGATCACCATCACGGCCATCGCCGGGCTGCTGATCCAGGGCCTCAACATGGGCATCGAGTTCAAGGGCGGCGTGGTCATCACCACCCCCAAGACCTCGGTCTCCGTCGCCGAGGCCAGGGACGCCACCGCGGAGGTCTCCGGCCACACCCCGATCGTCCAGGAGCTGGGCAACGGCGGCCTGCGCATCCAGATCAGCGACGTGGACACGGCCCAGGCCGACAAGATCGCCACGGCGCTCGCCGACGACCTGAAGGTCCCCGTGGACCAGCTCAACGCCCAGCAGGTCGGTCCGAGCTGGGGCGAGCAGATCGCCAACAAGGCCTGGACGGGCCTCGGCGTCTTCATGGTGCTCGTGGTGATCTACCTGGCGATCGCCTTCGAGTGGCGCATGGCGCTCGCCGCGCTGATCGCCCTGATCCACGACCTCACCATCACGGTCGGCATCTACGCCCTGGTCGGCTTCGAGGTCACGCCGGGCACCGTGATCGGTCTGCTCACGATCCTCGGTTACTCCCTCTACGACACCGTCGTCGTCTTCGACGGTCTCAAGGAGGCGTCGAAGGACATCACCAAGCAGACGCGCTGGACGTACAGCGAGATCGCCAACCGCAGCCTCAACAGCACGCTGGTGCGCTCCATCAACACCACCGTGGTGGCGCTGCTGCCGGTCGCGGGCCTGCTCTTCATCGGCGGCGGCTTCCTGGGCGCCGGCATGCTGAACGACATCTCGCTGTCGCTCTTCGTCGGCCTCGCCGCCGGTGCGTACTCCTCGATCTTCATCGCCACGCCGCTGGTCGCCGACCTCAAGGAGCGCGACCCGCAGATGAAGGCGCTGAAGAAGCGCGTCCTGGCCAAGCGGGCCGCCGCCGCCAAGGGCGAGTCCGCCTCCGCCGACGCCACGGACGGCGGCGGCGAGCCGCAGGACGGCGCGGACCAGGACGGCGACGACGCGACGCCCGCCGGGGCCGTCGTCGGCCAGCGCCGTCAGCCGACCCGCGGCCGGGGGAAGAGGCGATGACCGACAGCAGCACGCAGGAACTCCTGCTCAGCCGCATCCGGGACGTCCCGGACTACCCCAAGCCGGGCGTGGTCTTCAAGGACATCACCCCGCTGCTCGCCGACCCGAAGGCGTTCCACGCCCTCACCGGCGCGCTGGCCGAGCTCTGCGTCCGCAGCGGCGCCACCAAGATCGTCGGCCTGGAGGCGCGCGGCTTCATCCTCGCCGCGCCGGTCGCCGTCACCGCGCAGCTGGGCTTCATCCCCGTCCGCAAGGCGGGCAAGCTGCCCGGGGCCACGCTCAGCCAGGCGTACGACCTGGAGTACGGCTCCGCCGAGATCGAGGTGCACGCCGAGGACCTCCTCCCCGGTGACCGCGTGATGGTCATCGACGACGTCCTCGCCACCGGCGGCACCGCCGAGGCCGCGCTGGAGCTCATCCGGCGGGCCGGCGCGGAGGTCGCGGGCGTCGCCGTCCTCATGGAGCTCGGCTTCCTGGGCGGCCGGGCCCGCCTGGAGCCCGCCCTGGGCGGCGCGCCGCTGGAGGCGCTCATCACGCTCTGACCGCGCGAGGCAGGCACGTACGACGGGCGCCCGGGGACCACCCCCGCGGCGCCCGTCGTCGTACCCGCCACGTGTAGCCGCCACCTGTACCCGCGCCCGTTCCCGCGGCGGTCCCGCGGCGGTCTCGTACCCGCCGTCCCTACCCGCCCCCAACCGCGTGAAGCACCCGGCCGCCCGGGTCGATACCATGGGTGTCCGGGCTCGACCGGGGGACCCGGGACCCGCACGAGGAGCGCTCTTGCCAGACGAGGCCCAGCCACTCTCCGCCGCGAAACCCGACCAGCGGGCCGACCAGGCCGCGGCGACCCCAGCCACGCCCCAGAACCGGAACGAGCCCGCGGAGGGCGCGCCCAGGCCCCCGGCCACCCCGCAGCGCTCCTCCGGCCCGGCCTCCGTCTCGGCCCCGAAGCCCACCACGCCCGCCGCCGCCCGCTCCGGCGGCTCCTCCAACCGCGTCCGCGCCCGCCTCGCCCGGCTCGGCGTGCAGCGCTCGTCGCCGTACAACCCGGTCCTGGAGCCCCTGCTGCGCATAGTCCGCAGCAACGACCCGAAGATCGAGACGTCGACCCTCCGCCAGATCGAGCGCGCCTACCAGGTCGCCGAGCGCTGGCACCGCGGCCAGAAGCGCAAGAGCGGCGACCCGTACATCACGCACCCGCTCGCCGTCACCACCATCCTCGCCGAGCTCGGCATGGACCCCGCGACGCTGATGGCGGGCCTCCTCCACGACACCGTCGAGGACACCGAGTACGGCCTGGAGCAGCTGCGCAAGGACTTCGGCGACCAGGTCGCCCTCCTCGTCGACGGCGTCACCAAGCTCGACAAGGTCAAGTTCGGCGAGGCCGCCCAGGCCGAGACCGTCCGCAAGATGGTCGTCGCCATGGCCAAGGACCCGCGCGTCCTCGTCATCAAGCTCGCCGACCGCCTGCACAACATGCGCACCATGCGCTACCTCAAGCGCGAGAAGCAGGAGAAGAAGGCGCGCGAGACCCTGGAGATCTACGCGCCGCTCGCCCACCGCCTGGGCATGAACACCATCAAGTGGGAGCTCGAGGACCTCGCCTTCGCGATCCTCTACCCCAAGATGTACGACGAGATCGTCCGCCTCGTCGCCGAGCGCGCCCCCAAGCGCGACGAGTACCTCGCCACCGTCATCGACGAGGTCCAGTCCGACCTGCGCGCCGCACGCATCAAGGCGACCGTCACCGGCCGCCCGAAGCACTACTACAGCGTCTACCAGAAGATGATCGTCCGCGGCCGTGACTTCGCGGAGATCTACGACCTGGTGGGCATCCGCGTCCTCGTCGACACGGTCCGCGACTGCTACGCCGCCCTCGGCACCGTCCACGCGCGATGGAACCCGGTCCCCGGCCGGTTCAAGGACTACATCGCGATGCCGAAGTTCAACATGTACCAGTCGCTCCACACGACGGTCATCGGCCCCAACGGCAAGCCCGTCGAGCTGCAGATCCGCACCTTCGACATGCACCGCCGCGCCGAGTACGGCATCGCCGCCCACTGGAAGTACAAGCAGGAGGCCGTCGCCGGCGCCTCCAAGGTGCGCACCGACGTACCGAAGAAGGCCGGCAAGGACGACCACATCAACGACATGGCGTGGCTGCGCCAGCTGCTCGACTGGCAGAAGGAGACCGAGGACCCCAGCGAGTTCCTGGAGTCCCTGCGCTTCGACCTCTCCCGCAACGAGGTCTTCGTCTTCACCCCGAAGGGTGACGTCATAGCGCTGCCCGCCGGGGCGACGCCCGTCGACTTCGCGTACGCCGTCCACACCGAGGTCGGCCACCGCACCATAGGAGCGCGGGTCAACGGGCGGCTCGTCCCGCTGGAATCCACCCTCGACAACGGCGACCTGGTGGAGGTCTTCACCTCCAAGGCCGCGGGCGCCGGACCCTCCCGCGACTGGCTGGGCTTCGTCAAGTCGCCCCGGGCCAGGAACAAGATCCGCGCCTGGTTCTCCAAGGAGCGCCGCGACGAGGCGATCGAGCAGGGCAAGGACGCCATCGCGCGCGCCATGCGCAAGCAGAACCTGCCGATCCAGCGCATCCTCACCGGCGACTCGCTGGTCACGCTCGCGCACGAGATGCGCTACAGCGACATCTCCTCGCTGTACGCGGCGATCGGCGAGGGCCATGTCACCGCCCAGTCCATCGTCCAGAAGCTGGTGCAGGCGCTCGGCGGCGAGGAGGCCGCCAGCGAGGACATCGCCGAGTCGGCGCCGCCGAGCCGCGGCCGCGGCAAGCGCCGCACCAAGGCCGACCCGGGCGTCGTGGTCAAGGGCGTCGAGGACGTCTGGGTCAAGCTGGCCCGCTGCTGTACGCCGGTGCCGGGCGACCCGATCATCGGCTTCGTCACCCGCGGCAGCGGCGTATCGGTTCACCGCGCCGACTGCGTCAACGTCGACTCGCTCTCGCAGCAGCCCGAGCGGATCCTCGACGTCGAGTGGGCGCCGACCCAGTCGTCCGTCTTCCTGGTCGCCATCCAGGTCGAGGCGCTGGACCGCTCCCGGCTCCTCTCGGACGTCACCCGGGTGCTGTCCGACCAGCACGTCAACATCCTCTCGGCGGCCGTCCAGACCTCCCGGGACCGCGTCGCCACCTCCCGCTTCACCTTCGAGATGGGCGATCCCAAGCACCTGGGCCACGTCCTGAAGGCGGTGCGCGGCGTGGAGGGCGTGTACGACGTCTACCGCGTCACCTCGGCCCGCCGGCCGTGATGACGTAACGGAAGATGGCCCCGACCACGGTCGGGGCCATCTTCCGTTACGCGATAGCGGGTGTCAGCCGCCGAACTCCTGCAGACCCTTCAGCGCCTGGTCCAGCAGCGCCTGCCGGCCCTCCAGCTCACGCGACAGCTTGTCGGCCTTGGCATCGTTGCCCGCCGCCCGGGCCGCGTCGATCTGCTTCTTCAGCTTGTCGACCGCGTCCTGGAGCTGCCCCGTCAGACCCGCCGCACGCGCGCGTGCCTCCGGGTTCGTACGCCGCCACTCGGTCTCCTCGGCCTCCTGGATCGCCCGCTCCACGGCGTGCATCCGGCCCTCGACCTTCGGGCGGGCGTCACGCGGTACGTGGCCGATGGCCTCCCAGCGCTCGTTGATGGCCCGGAAGGCCGCGCGGGCCGCCTTCAGGTCCGTCACCGGCACCAGCTTCTCGGCCTCGCCGGCGAGCTCCTCCTTCAGCTTGAGGTTCTCGGCCTGCTCGGCGTCACGCTCCGCGAAGACCTCGCTGCGCGCCGCGAAGAAGACGTCCTGGGCGCCGCGGAAACGGTTCCACAGCTCGTCCTCGTGCTCGCGCTGGGCGCGGCCCGCCGCCTTCCACTCCGCCATCAGCTCCCGGTAGCGGGCGGCCGTGACACCCCAGTCCGTGGACCCGGAGAGCGCCTCCGCCTCGGCGACCAGCTTCTCCTTGACCTTGCGGGCCTCCTCGCGCTGCGCGTCCAGCGACGCGAAGTGCGCCTTGCGCCGCTTGGAGAACGCCGACCGGGCGTGCGAGAAGCGGTGCCACAGCTCGTCGTCGGACTTCCGGTCGAGCCGGGGCAGGCCCTTCCAGGTGTCCACCAGCGCGCGCAGCCGCTCGCCCGCGGCCCGCCACTGCTCGCTCTGGGCCAGCTCCTCGGCCTCGACGACCAGCGCCTCCTTGGCCTTGCGGGCCTCGTCGGTCTGCTTGGCCTTCTGGGCCTTGCGCTGCTCGCGCCGCGCCTCGACCGTCTCGACCAGCTGGTCCAGCCGCTTGCGCAGCGCGTCGAGGTCACCCACGGCGTGGTGCTCGTCCACCTGCTGACGGATGTGGTCGATCGCGGCCATCGCGTCCTTGGCCGACAGATCGGTGGTCTTCACCCGCTTCTCGAGGAGGCCGATTTCGACCACCAAGCCCTCGTACTTGCGCTCGAAGTAGGCCAGCGCCTCCTCGGGAGAACCGGCCTGCCACGATCCGACGACCTGCTCGCCGTCGGCTGTACGCACGTACACGGTGCCCGTCTCGTCGACGCGGCCCCACGGGTCGCTGCTCACAGCGCCTCCTCCACATGATGCCGACGAGGGCGGTCACCCCCGGGCATCGTCCACAGTTCCCTGACGGGCCTCGCCCGCCCTCCACAACGCGACAGTCGAGTTCGCGCTGCACAACGCCAATCTAGGCGACCGGCCGCCCGGCTGTCCGCACTCAGCGCGACCGAAATTCGGCAGTTCACGCGCCACTCCGCCCCGGGCGGGGGCGACGGGCCTCACGCCTTGCCGACGGTGGCCTTCTCGATGGTCACGGCCTTCTTCGGCGCGCCGTCCGTGGTGCCGCCTTCGACCCCGCCCTTGGCGATCTCCTGGACGGCCTTCAGGCCGGCCGCGTCCATCGTGCCGAAGGGGGTGAACTGCGGGGGCAGCTTGGTGTCCTTGTAGACCAGGAAGAACTGGCTGCCACCGGTGTTCGGCTGCATGGTGTTGGCCATCGCCACCGTCCCGGCGGGGAAGGTCACCGTGCCGTCCGCGCCCGCCTTGCCCAGCGCGGTCAGGTTCTCGTCCGGGATGGTGTAGCCCGGGCCGCCCGTGCCGTCGCCCTTCGGGTCGCCGCACTGGAGCACGAAGATGCCCTGGGTGGTGAGGCGGTGGCACGTGGTGCCGTCGAAGTACTTCTTGTCCGCGAGGTGCTTGAACGAGTTCACCGTGCGCGGGGTCTTCGCCGCGTCCATGGCGATCTTGACGTCGCCGTGGTTCGTGGTGAGCGCCATCGTGTACTTCGCCTTGGCGTCGATGGTCATCTTCGGCTCCGGCGCGGAGCTCTCGCTCGCCGACGGCGACGGCAGGTCGACCGGCTTCTTCGCGTCCGCGGCGGACTCGGAGCGGAAGTTGGTGTACGCCCCGGCACCGACCACCAGCACCGCGACGACCGAGGCGATGATGACCGTGTTGCGGCGCTTGGCCTTCTTGCGGGCCTCCTCACGGCGCTTCATCTGCCGCTCGTACTTCTCCCTGGCGAGCTGGCGCCGCCGCTGATCGCTGCTGACCACCGGGTGTTTCTCCTTGTCGGTTGTCGGTCGGTTGTCGGCCGTCCGTCCGTTCCCACCTGTCCTGGCGGAGCGTGCCCGTACCGTATACGGGTTGGCTGTGGAATGAGCAGCGCCGGTAGGCTCTGATCTGCTGCATTCTTCCGCCGGACGACTTTTTAAGGACGATCGTGCTCATTGCCGGGTTCCCCGCCGGGGCCTGGGGGACCAATTGCTACCTGGTCGCCCCCGCCGCGGGCGAGGAGTGCGTGATCATCGACCCGGGCCACCAGGCCGCCCAGGGAGTCGAGGAGACGCTCAAGAAGCATCGGCTGAAGCCCGTCGCCGTCGTGCTGACCCACGGCCACCTCGACCACGTCGCCTCCGTCGTCCCGGTCTGCGGCGCCCATGACGTACCCGCGTGGATCCACCCCGCCGACCGGTACATGATGAGCGACCCGGAGAAGGCCCTCGGCCGCTCCATCGGGATGCCGCTGATGGGGGAGCTGACGGTGGGGGAGCCGGACGACGTCCACGAGCTCACCGACGGGGCGAAGCTGAGCCTGGCGGGTCTGGAGCTGACCGTGTCGCACGCGCCCGGCCATACCAAGGGGTCGGTGACCTTCGGCATGCCCGAGGCGGCGGACATCCCGCCCGTCTTCTTCTCGGGCGACCTGCTGTTCGCCGGCTCCATCGGACGCACCGACCTGCCGGGCGGTGACATGGACGAGATGCTCGCGTCGCTGGCCCGCGTGTGCCTGCCGCTCGACGACTCGACCGTGGTGCTGTCCGGCCACGGCCCCCAGACGACCATCGGCCGCGAGCGCGCCACCAACCCGTACCTGCGGGAGGTGGCGGCCGGCCAGGGAGCGGGCCCCGCTCCCCGACGAGGAATGTGACGAGAGAACTTCCGTGAGTACTTTCCAGGCCCCCAAGGGCACGTACGACCTGCTTCCGCCCCGCTCGGCGATCTTCCTCGCTGTACGCGAGGCCATCTCCGCGCCGCTGAAGAACTCCGGCTACGGCTACGTCGAGACGCCCGGCTTCGAGGACGTCGAGCTGTTCGCCCGCGGTGTCGGCGAGTCCACCGACATCGTCACCAAGGAGATGTACACCCTCACCACCAAGGGCGGTGCCAACCTCGCGCTGCGCCCTGAGGGCACCGCCTCCGTGCTGCGCGCGGCACTCCAGGGCAACCTCCACAAGGCGGGCAACCTCCCCGTCAAGCTCTGGTACTCCGGCTCGTACTACCGCTACGAGAACCCCCAGGCCGGCCGCTACCGCCACTTCTCGCAGGTCGGTGCCGAGGCGATCGGCGCCGAGGACCCGGCGCTCGACGCCGAGTTGATCATCCTCGCCGACCAGGCGTACCGCTCGCTGGGCCTGCGTGAGTTCCGCATCCTGCTGAACTCGCTCGGCGACAAGGAGTGCCGCCCGGTCTACCGCGAGGCCCTCCAGGGCTTCCTGCGCGACCTCGACCTCGACGAGGACACCCGCCGCCGCGTGGAGATCAACCCGCTGCGCGTCCTCGACGACAAGCGCGCCGAGGTCCAGAAGCAGCTGGTCGGCGCCCCGCTGCTGCGCGACCACCTGTGCGACGCGTGCAAGGCGTACCACGAGCAGGTGCGCGAGCTGCTGACGGCGGCGGGCGTCGCCTTCGAGGACGACGAGAGGCTGGTGCGCGGGCTGGACTACTACACGCGCACCACCTTCGAGTTCGTCCACGACGGCCTGGGCTCCCAGTCGGCGGTCGGCGGCGGCGGCCGCTACGACGGCCTCTCCGAGATGATCGGCGGTCCCGCCCTGCCGTCCGTCGGCTGGGCGCTCGGCGTCGACCGCACGGTCCTCGCCCTGGAGGCGGAGGGCATCACGCTCGACCTGCCGGCCACCACCAGCGTCTACGCCGTGCCGCTGGGCGACGAGGCGCGCCGGACCCTGTTCGGCATCGTCACCGAGCTGCGCCGGGCCGGGGTCGCGACCGACTTCGCGTACGGGGGCCGGGGTCTGAAGGGCGCCATGAAGATGGCCAACAGGAGCGGCGCCCGGTACGCGCTCGTCGCGGGCGAGCGCGACCTGGCCGACGGTGTGGTCCAGCTCAAGGACATGGAGTCCGGCGAGCAGGAGGCGGTCGCGCTGGACGCGGTCGTCGAGGTCCTCCAGGCCCGCTACGCCTGACACGACCGAACACGCAGGGTCGTGGAGGCGGGGACCGGTGACCGACCGGTCCCCGCCTCCCTTATGTCCACCGAACGGCGGACGGTGGCCCGCGTGCGGCAAAATGACCCCTGCCCACCAGCCTCCGAACGATGGAACGGCGATATGACGACTGCGACGGTTCACGACGGGTCCCCGGACTCCCGGACGGGCACGGGTACGGGGGCGAGCCGGGCCTTCGCGTGGATGCTGGTGGTCACGGGCGCGGCGGGGCTGCTCGCGGCGTGGGTGATCACGCTGGACAAGTTCAAGCTGCTGGAGGACCCGAACTTCACGCCGGGGTGCAGCCTGAACCCGGTCGTCTCCTGCGGCAACATCATGAAGAGCGAGCAGGCGTCGGCCTTCGGCTTCCCGAACCCGATGCTCGGCCTGGTCACGTACGCCATGGTGATCGCCATCGGCGTCGCCCTGCTCGCCGGTGCCCGCTACCGCCGCTGGTACTGGCTCGGGCTGAACGCGGGCACGCTCTTCGGCGTCGGCTTCTGCATGTGGCTGATGTACCAGTCGCTGTACGAGATCAACGCGCTGTGCCTGTGGTGCTCGCTGGCGTGGATCGCGACCATCGTCATGTTCTGGTACGTGACCTCGCACAACGTCCGCAACGGGCTGCTGCCCGCGCCCCGCGCGCTGCGCGGTTTCTTCGACGAGTTCACGTGGGTCCTGCCGGCCGTCCACATCGGGATCATCGGGATGCTGGTCCTGACCCGCTGGTGGGACTTCTGGACCAGCTGACGTGAGCCCGGCTGACGTGCGCCGAGCGGCCCGGCCGGGACTGTCAGTGGGCTGACATAGGCTTCTGGATGTGGAGCCCGACCTCTTTACCGCCGCAGCCGAAGACCGCCAGGAGAAGGACCCGGCCGGCCGACCCCTGGCCGTCCGGATGCGCCCGCGCACCCTGGACGAGGTCGTCGGCCAGCAGCATCTGCTCAAGCCCGGATCCCCGCTGCGCCGCCTGGTGGGCGAGGGCTCCGGCGGCCCGGCGGGCGCCTCGTCCGTGATCCTGTGGGGTCCGCCGGGCACGGGCAAGACCACCCTGGCGTACGTCGTCTCCAAGGCGACCAACAAGCGCTTCGTGGAGCTCTCCGCGATCACGGCCGGCGTCAAGGAGGTCCGCGCGGTCATCGACGGTGCCCGCCGCGCCACCGGTGGCTTCGGCAAGGAGACCGTCCTCTTCCTCGACGAGATCCACCGCTTCAGCAAGGCCCAGCAGGACTCGCTCCTGCCCGCCGTGGAGAACCGCTGGGTCACCCTCATCGCCGCCACCACCGAGAACCCGTACTTCTCGGTGATCTCCCCGCTGCTCTCCCGTTCGCTCCTGCTCACCCTGGAGCCGCTCACCGACGACGACATCAGCGGCCTGCTGGAGCGCGCGCTCACCGACGAGCGCGGTCTGGGCGGCGCGGTCACCCTGCCCGAGGACGCCCGGGCGCATCTGCTGCGGATCGCGGGCGGCGACGCCCGCCGGGCGCTGACCGCGCTGGAGGCGGCCGCCGGCGCGGCGATGGCCAAGGGCGAGCCGGAGATCACCCTCTCCACCCTGGAGGAGACGGTCGACCGGGCGGCGGTGACGTACGACCGGGACGGCGACCAGCACTACGACGTGGCGAGCGCGCTGATCAAGTCGATCCGCGGTTCGGACGTGGACGCGGCACTGCACTATCTGGCGCGGATGATCGAGGCGGGGGAGGATCCGCGGTTCATCGCCCGCCGGCTGATGATCTCCGCCAGCGAGGACATCGGGCTCGCGGACCCGACCGCCCTGCCCCTCGCGGTCGCGGCGGCCCAGGCGGTGGCCATGATCGGCTTCCCGGAGGCGGCCCTCACCCTGAGCCACGCCACGATCGCACTCGCCCTCGCCCCGAAGTCGAACGCCGCGACGACGGCGATCTCCGCCGCCCGGGAGGACGTACGGAACGGGCTGGCGGGACCGGTCCCGCCCCATCTGCGCGACGGCCACTACAAGGGCGCGGCCAAGCTGGGCCACGCCCAGGGATACGTCTACCCCCACGACGTCCCGGGCGGTATCGCCGCCCAGCAGTACGCGCCGGACGCGATCCACGGCAAGCGGTACTACGAACCCACGCGGTACGGCGCGGAGGCGCGGTACGCGGACGTGGTGGAGAAGGTGCGCGAGCGGCTGCGGGGCGAAGGCACCGCGTAACCGGCGCCCGGGTGTCAGCTCCGCGCGGCCTGGAAGAGGGTGTGCATGGCCCGCCGCAGCCCGTCGACGTCGCGCACGGGCGCGGGGAAGTCGAAGCGCGCGTCGAAGCAACGCCCGGCGGTGTCCCGGCACCGCACCCGCAGCCCGAACCGGTCCAGCGCGAGCGGCACCACACGCTCCACCTCCTGCGCGTGCTGCGCGTCCTGGGCGTCCTCGCGGCCGAGCAGGGTGCTCAGGTCCTGGACGTGGTCGTCGTGGGCGGCGGCCAGGTGCTGGAGCAGTTCGGTCTCGTACGCGGCGAGCGGGTCGGGCCGGGCGGCCGCGAAGGCCTCGGGGCCGACCGTCGCGTCGCCCCACAGGTCGTCGACGTACACCTCGCCGACCTCCAGGCGCAGCATCATGTGGCCGGGGGCGGCGATGCCGGGCGCGCAGGTCAGCCAGCCGGAGACCCAGGCGCGGCCACGGATCCGGTCCGGGACGGCGACCGGGGCGACGTCGGTCAGCTCCAGTACGGCGGGCAGCTCGTCGTCCTGCGCGTGCGTCGCGGCCCGTACGGCCGGGGAGTCGGCGGGGTACAGCAGGAAGACCTCGCCCTCGGTGCCGACGGTCCGCGCGTCGGGCACCAGCTGCTCGGGGCGGGCGCCGTCGGTCCCGGGCGCGATCAGCACCGCGGAGCATGTACTCTGTACGAGAGTTCGTGTGCGCTCGGCTGCTGACGGCATCCGGGCGATTTCAAGCCCGCTGGGACGCGGCTGACCATGAGCTGATCGGACCTCCGTCACATCGACACTCTGCGAGGCAGGAGTGTCGCTCTTTGTGCTGCTGTCTGTGATGCGCGTGGTGTTCCCAGGGCTCGACATGCGATCTCCTTGATTAAGGTAAGCCTAACCTAACCTATATCGGAGGTCTGGAGAACGTGCCTAACCAGTCGCGTCCCAAGGTCAAGAAGTCCCGTGCGCTCGGTATCGCGCTGACGCCGAAGGCCGTCAAGTACTTCGAGGCTCGCCCCTACCCGCCGGGTGAGCACGGCCGTGGCCGCAAGCAGAACTCGGACTACAAGGTCCGTCTGCTCGAGAAGCAGCGTCTGCGCGCCCAGTACGACATCAGCGAGCGCCAGATGGCGCGCGCCTACGACCGCGCCAAGAAGGCCGAGGGCAAGACGGGCGAGGCGCTGGTCGTCGAGCTCGAGCGCCGCCTCGACGCCCTGGTCCTGCGTTCGGGCATCGCCCGCACCATCTACCAGGCCCGCCAGATGGTCGTCCACGGCCACATCGAGGTCAACGGCGGCAAGGTCGACAAGCCGTCCTTCCGCGTGCGCCCCGACGACGTCGTCATGGTCCGCGAGCGCAGCCGCAGCAAGACGCTGTTCCAGGTCGCCCGCGAGGGTGGCTTCGCCCCCGACGGTGAGACCCCGCGCTACCTCCAGGTCAACCTGAAGGCCCTGGCCTTCCGCCTGGACCGCGAGCCGAACCGCAAGGAAATCCCGGTCATCTGCGACGAGCAGCTGGTCGTCGAGTACTACGCCCGCTGACGCAGGCGTAGCCCTCACCGGCTTCGAGCCCGCCGCCTCCCCAACGGGAGGCGGCGGGCTCTCCGCGTTTCCCGGCCGCGGTCCGCGGCCCCACCGCGCTCAGGCCGGTGGCGCCGAACGCGCCCGCGCCTCCGGTCCGCCCGCCAGCGCCCGCGCCACCGCCGCCTCCAGGGACAGGGCCCGCCCCTCCGCCTCGTACCCGCGGTACCGCTCCGCGCCCAGCAGCTCGGTCGCCCGCTGTTCGCACAGGGCGCGGGGCGCGCCGAAGTAGCCGGAGCCGAACAGGGGCAGACCGACCGCCTCCCACATCGGCGCGGCCGCGCCCTGGAGCACCGCGGCCTCCGCCGGATCGCCCTCGCTCGCCGTCACCAGGGCGAGCAGCTCCACCGCCAGCACCAGGCCGACCAGGTCGTGGAACGCGTGGTCGATGGCGATGCACTCGCCGAGCAGGCCCCGCGCCTCGCCGTGCTCACCGCGCGTCCAGGCCGCGTAGGCCAGGACGTACAGCGCGTACGCCCGGGTCCACCGCTCGCCGCGCTCCTCGCAGACCACGCGTACCTCCCGGCACAGCGCCACCGCACCGTCCAGGTCGCCCAGGAACACCTTCGCCATGGCCAGTTCCACCTGGCCCATCAGCACCTGGCTGTTGAGCTCGCCCAGCGCCCGGTAGGCGTCCTGCGCCCGCCCCAGCAGCTCCTCGGCGTGCGGCATGTCGTCCGAGACCAGCGCCAGACAGCCCATCCGGTGGGTGGCGTACGCGGCCGCCAGCGCGCTGCCCGAACGTGCCGCGTCCTCCTCGCAGGTGTACAGCGCCGCCATCGCCGCCGTGTTGTCGCCCTGGAGGATCGCGACGTACCCCAGCACCCACAGCGCCTTCAGCCGCGCCTCGCCGTGGCGGGACTCCAGCGCCACGGCCCGGTCCAGCCAGTGCCGGCCCTCCGCGAGCCGCCCGCAGCCCACCCAGTAGAACCACAGCGTCCCGGCGAGGTGCTGCGCCAGGTGCGCTTCCCCCGGCTCCTCCAGGCACAGCTCCAGCGCGGCGCGCAGATCGGGCAGGGCGCTGTCGGTGCAGGCCGCGACCTCGGCCTGGCGCGGGCCGAACCAGTCCAGCTCGCACCAGGCGGCCAGGCCCAGGTACCAGTCGCGGTGCCGCCGCCGCAGCCGCTCCTCGTCGCCGAGCGCGGCCAGCCACTCGGCGCCGTACGCCCGGACCGTGTCGAGCATCCGGTACCGCACGCCCGCCGCCGTGTCCTCGCGCACCACCACGGACTGGGCCAGCAGTTCCCCGAGCACGTCCAGCACCCGCTCGGCGGGCAGCTGCGGGCCGGCGCACACGTACTCGACGGCGTCCAGGTCGAACGGCCCGGCGAAGACCGACAGCCGCGCCCACAGCAGCCGCTCCTCCGGCGTGCACAGCTCATGGCTCCAGCCGATGGCGGTCCGCAGCGTGCGGTGGCGCGCGAGCTCGCCCCTGGCCCCACAGGTCAGCAGCCGGAACCGGTCGTCCAACCGGTGCAGCAGGCCCTCCAGGCCGAGCGCCGGCAGCCGCCCCGCCGCCAGTTCCAGCGCCAGCGGGATCCCGTCCAGGCGGCGGCACAGCTCCCGTACGGCGCAGGGGTCGGCGGCCCGGAAGCCGGGCACGGCCGCCGCGGCCCGGTCGAGGAACAGCCGCACCGCGTCGGCGTCGGACATCGGCGCCAGCGGCAGCACCGCCTCGCCGTCGATCCGCAGCGGCCTGCGCCCGGCGGCCAGCACGGTCAGCCCCGGCGCCCGGCACAGCAGTTCCCGTACGAGCGCGGCGCACCCCTCCACGAGGTGCTCGAAGCCGTCCAGGACGAGCAGCAGCCGCCGCTCGGCGAGGTGCTCCACCAGCACCTCGCGCGGCGGCCGGCGCGTGTGGTCGGTCAGGCCAAGCGCCTCCATCAGCGCGTGTTCCAGCAGCCCCGCGTCCCGCAGGGTGGCGAGCCCGGCCAGCCGGACCTCGTCGCAGGAGCGTTTCGCCACGCCGCCGCCGAGTCCGCCGCCGCGCCCGCCGTTGAGCCCGTCACCGAGCCCGTCGGCAACGCCGTCGGCGGGCTCCTCGGCCACGGTCGCCGCGACGCGCAGCGCCAGCCGGGACTTTCCCACCCCGCCGACGCCCACCACCGTCACGAGCCGAAACTCCGCCAGGAGCCGCCGCAGCTCGTCGAGTTCGTCCTCACGCCCGACGAACCGGTTCAGCTCTGCCGGAAGGTTGCTGCGTCGCATGAAACACGGAGGGTACCGAGCCAGGTGCACTCCGTACAATCGGACGGAACGGCTCCGAAGGAGCCCGTCCCCCTCTCCCGCTCGGGCCACGCGTAATGCGGTTCGGGGAGCGCGGGCGGGCGCGATAGGCTCGGATAACGACTTTCGAAGCATCCATTGAGAGAGCGGTGCGCTGTGACCGGTGGAGAGGTTGCCGGGATTCTGGTGGCCGTCTTCTGGGCGATCCTGGTCTCCTTCCTGGCCGTGGTGCTGGTGAGGCTGGCCCAGACGCTGAAGGCGACCACCCGGCTCGTGGCGGAGGTGACGGAGCAGGCGGTTCCGCTACTGGCCGACGCCTCCGCGACCGTGCGCGCCGCGCAGACCCAGCTCGACCGGGTCGACGCCATCGCGACGGACGTCCAGGAGGTCACCTCCAACGCGTCCGCACTCTCCACGACGGTCGCCTCGACGTTCGGCGGACCGCTGGTCAAGGTCGCGGCGTTCGGCTACGGCGTACGCCGGGCGATGAGCCGGAACAAGAACGACAAGCCGGCCGAGCAGCCCCGGCGCACGGTCGTCGTCGGCCGTACGGTGCCGTCGGCCCGGAGCAGCAGGAAGAACCGAAAGGGCTGACGCAGGGATGTTCCGCCGTGCTTTCTGGTTCACCGCGGGCGCAGCAGCCGGCGTGTGGGCCACCACCAAGGTCAACCGCAAGCTGAAGCAGCTGACCCCCGAGAGCCTCGCCGCGCAGGCCGCCGACAAGGCGATCGAGACCGGCCACCGGCTCAAGGACTTCGCGCTCGACGTCCGCGCGGGCATGCTCCAGCGCGAGGCCGAACTGGGCGAGGCCCTGGGCCTCCAGGCGCCGGTCGACGACCACGCCCTCCCGGCCCCGCGCCGGGCGGCGGCGCTGGACCCCGGCGCGCGGCGCCCGGACCCGGATCCGGACCGGCGCGACCCGCACCACCCGTATCCCCACCACCACTCGTACAACCGGAATGAGGACCACTGATGGAGTCGGCTGAAATCCGCCGTCGCTGGCTGAGCTTCTTCGAGGAGCGCGGGCACACCGTCGTCCCTTCGGCGTCGCTCATCGCGGACGACCCGACTCTGCTCCTCGTCCCCGCGGGCATGGTCCCGTTCAAGCCGTACTTCCTGGGTGAGGTCAAGCCGCCGTTCCCGCGCGCCGCCAGCGTCCAGAAGTGCGTGCGGACGCCGGACATCGAGGAGGTCGGCAAGACCACCCGGCACGGCACGTTCTTCCAGATGTGCGGCAACTTCTCCTTCGGCGACTACTTCAAGGAAGGCGCCATCAAGCTCGCCTGGGAGCTGCTGACCAGCTCCGTCGAGCACGGCGGCTACGGCCTCGACCCGGAGAAGCTCTGGATCACCGTCTACCAGGACGACGACGAGGCCGAGCAGATCTGGCGCGACGTCGTCGGCGTCCCCGCCGAGCGGATCCAGCGCCTGGGCAAGAAGGACAACTTCTGGGACATGGGCGTCCCGGGCCCCTGCGGTCCCTGCTCCGAGATCAACTACGACCGCGGCCCGGAGTTCGGCGTCGAGGGCGGCCCGGCCGTCAACGACGAGCGGTACGTCGAGATCTGGAACCTCGTCTTCATGCAGTACGAGCGCGGCGAGGGCCGGGGCAAGGACTACCCCATCCTCGGCGACCTCCCGTCGAAGAACATCGACACGGGCCTCGGCATGGAGCGCCTGGCGATGATCCTCCAGGGCGTACGGAACATGTACGAGACCGACACCCTGAAGGTCGTCATCGACAAGGCCACCGAGCTGACCGGTGTGCGCTACGGCCAGGCCCAGGAGAGCGACGTCTCGCTCCGTGTGGTTGCCGACCACATGCGCACCTCCGTGATGCTCATCGGCGACGGCGTCACCCCCGGCAACGAAGGCCGCGGCTACGTGCTGCGCCGCATCATGCGCCGCGCCGTCCGCAACATGCGCCTGCTGGGCGCCTCGGGCCCGGTCGTCGGCGAGCTCGTGGACACCGTCATCCGCACGATGGGCGAGCAGTACCCGGAGCTGGAGACCGACCGCAAGCGCATCGAGACCGTCGCGCTCGCCGAGGAGGCCGCGTTCCTCAAGGCCCTCAAGGGCGGTACCAACATCCTCGACACGGCCGTGACCGAGACCAAGGCCGCCGGTGGCACGGTCCTCTCCGGCGACAAGGCGTTCCTGCTCCACGACACCTGGGGCTTCCCGATCGACCTCACCCTGGAGATGGCCGCCGAGCAGGGCCTCTCCGTGGACGAGGAGGGCTTCCGCCGCCTGATGAAGGAGCAGCGGGAGCGCGCCAAGGCCGACGCCCAGGCCAAGAAGACCGGCCACGCCGACGTCTCCGCCTACCGTGCGATCGCCGACTCCGCCGGCGCCACCGAGTTCGTGGGCTACACCAACACCGAGGGCGAGACGACCGTCGTCGGCCTGCTCGTCAACGGTGTGTCGTCGCCCGCCGCCACCGAGGGCGACGAGGTCGAGGTCGTCCTCGACCGCACCCCCTTCTACGCCGAAGGCGGCGGCCAGATCGCCGACACCGGCCGCATCAGGCTGCACAGCGGTGCCGTCATCGAGGTGCGCGACGTCCAGCAGCCGGTCCCGGGCGTCTCCGTCCACAAGGGATCGGTGCAGGTCGGCGAGGTGACCGTGGGCTCCACGGCGTACGCCACGATCGACGTCAAGCGCCGCCGGGCCATCGCCCGCGCCCACAGCGCCACCCACCTCACCCACCAGGCGCTGCGCGACGCCCTCGGCCCGACGGCCGCCCAGGCCGGTTCGGAGAACCAGCCCGGCCGGTTCCGGTTCGACTTCGGTTCGCCGTCCGCCGTGCCGCAGGCCGTCATGACCGACGTCGAGCAGAAGATCAACGAGGTCCTCGCCCGCGAGCTCGACGTGCACGCCGAGGTCATGCCGATCGACGAGGCCAAGCGCCAGGGCGCCATCGCCGAGTTCGGCGAGAAGTACGGCGAGAAGGTCCGCGTCGTCACCATCGGCGACTTCTCCAAGGAGCTGTGCGGCGGTACGCACGTCCACAACACCGCCCAGCTGGGTCTGGTGAAGCTGCTCGGCGAGTCCTCGATCGGCTCGGGCGTGCGCCGCATCGAGGCCCTCGTCGGCGTCGACGCGTACCACTTCCTCGCCAAGGAGCACACGGTCGTCGCCCAGCTCCAGGAGCTGGTCAAGGGCCGCCCCGAAGAGCTGCCGGACAAGATCTCCGCCATGCTCGGCAAGCTGAAGGACGCCGAGAAGGAGATCGAGAAGTTCCGCGCGGAGAAGGTCCTCCAGGCCGCCGCCGGGCTCGCCCAGGGCGCCAAGGACGTCCGCGGCGTGGCCGTGGTGACCGGTCAGGTGCCGGACGGCACGTCCGCCGACGACCTGCGCAAGCTGGTCCTCGACGTCCGCGGCCGCATCCCGGGTGACCGCCCGGCCGTGGTCGCCCTGTTCACCACCGCCAACGGCCGCCCCCTGACGGTCATCGCCACCAACGAGGCCGCCCGCGAGCGCGGTCTGAAGGCCGGTGAGCTGGTCCGTACGGCCGCCAAGACCCTCGGCGGTGGCGGTGGCGGCAAGCCGGACGTCGCCCAGGGCGGTGGCCAGAACGTCGAGGCGATCGGCGAGGCCGTCGAGGCCGTCGAGCGGCTCGTCGCGGAAACGGCCTGATGCGACGCGGCCGTCGCCTCGCGATAGACGTCGGGGACGCCCGGATCGGGGTCGCCTCGTGCGACCCCGACGGGGTCCTCGCGACGCCGGTGGAGACCGTGCCGGGACGGGACGTCCCGGCCGCGCACCGGCGGCTGCGGCAGATCGCCGAGGAGTACGAACCGATCGAGATCGTCGTCGGGCTCCCTCGCTCCCTCAGCGGGGGCGAGGGCCCGGCGGCGGCCAAGGTCCGGGCCTTCGCCCAGGTGCTCGCCCGCTCGGTCGCGCCCGTGCCGGTGCGGCTGGTGGACGAGAGGATGACCACAGTGACGGCCACTCAGGGACTCCGCGCATCGGGCGTGAAGTCCAAAAAGGGCCGGTCTGTGATCGACCAGGCAGCCGCTGTGATCATCCTCCAGAACGCTCTTGAGTCCGAACGGGTATCCGGTAATCCGCCCGGTGAGAGCGTCGAAGTGGTCATCTGATCGCGATACGGTAACGTTCCGCGCGATACGGCGCGTTCGAACAAGCGCTGCACTACGTAGAGGCGGATGTCCGGAAGCCTCGCGGCCGTTTGGGGATCGATGACTGGATATGGACGGGGCCCCGGCTCCGAACCGTGGCACCCCGAGGACCCGCTGTACGGGGACCAGGGGTGGAGAGGTCAGCAGGCCGACGGCTCGCAACACCCCCAGCCGCACCAGCAGCCGCAGGTGCATCCGGAGCCGCACGCGCAGCCGTACGGCAACCAGCAGCAGTACCAGTACCAGGAGCACGCCGCATACGGCGCCCAGCAGTACGACGGCCGCCAGTACGACGGTCAGCAGTACACCGGGCAGCCGTACGGCGGACAGCAGTTCAACGGCCAGCAGTACGACGGGGGTTGGGACACGGGCCAGCAGGCGGCGATGCCGTATGGCGCCCCGCCTGCCCCGGCCCCCCCGTACGGCGGTGGCGAACCGGACCCCTACCGCACCCCCGAGGCCTACCCGCCGCCGCAGCCCCCGGGCCAGCGGCGGCCGGCCGACCCGGAGCCCTCGTACGAGGAGGAGCGGGAGCCCGAGCCCGAGGAGGAGAACCACCCGTTCTTCTCGAACGGCGACGGCGACGACGCCGACCGCGATGACCCCGAGGCCGACGACCCCGCGTCCACCCGGAGCGAGCGCCGCGGCCGGTCGAGGAACGCCAAGGGCGCCAAGGACTCCACGAAGGCGAAGAAGCGCAAGAGCCGCAACGGCGTGGCCTGCCTCGTCGTCGCCCTCGTGCTGGTGGGCGGTGCGGGCGGTGTCGCGTACTTCGGCTACCAGTTCTGGCAGAGCCAGTTCGGCGCGGCCCCCGACTTCGAGGGCACGGGCACCAGCGAGACCGTCCAGGTGACCATCCCGCAGGGCGCCGGCGGGTACGAGATCGGCAGCATCCTCGTCAAGAACGGCGTCGTGAAGAGCCAGGGCGCTTTCGTCTCCGCGCAGAGCAAGCACCCCAAGGGCAAGAACATCCAGGCGGGCGTCTACACCCTCAAGAAGGGTATGTCGGCGACGAGCGCCGTCGAACTGATGCTGAATCCGCAGAGCCAGAGCACCCTCATCATCCCCGAGGGCAGACGCAACGCCTGGGTCTACGAGCAGATCGACAAAAAGCTCCAGCTGAAGGCCGGAACCACCGAAGCGGTGGCGGCAGCGGAGGCGAAGAACCTCGGCCTCCCGACCTGGGCGACCGGCCACCGCAACGTCAAGGACCCGCTGGAAGGGTTCCTCTTCCCGGCGAGCTATCCGGTCGCGAAGGGCGCCAAGCCGGAGGACGTCCTCAAGAAGATGGTCGCCCGCGCCAAGGCCGAGTACATCAAGGCCGACCTGGAGGGCAAGGCCAAGACCCTCGGTCTCAAGAGCCCTTGGGAGCTGCTCACGGTCGCCAGCCTGGTCCAGGTCGAGGGCAAGACGGACGACGACTTCCGCCGGATGAGCGAGGTCGTGTACAACCGCCTCAAGCCCACCAACACCGAGACCAACCAGCTGCTGCAGTTCGACTCCGCCTTCAACTACCTCCAGGGCGAGAGCAACATCGACATCAGCGAATCCGAGATCAACAGCAACCAGGACCCGTACAACACGTACACCCAGAAGGGCCTCACCCCCGGGCCGATCAGCAATCCCGGGATCGAGGCGCTGGAAGCCGCCATGGACCCGACGAAGGAAGGCTGGATGTACTTCGTCGCCACGGACGGCATGAACAAGACGGAATTCGCCAAGACGCACGACGAATTCCTGAAACTGAAGGATAAATTCAATGACAGCAAGGGCAGGGACTGACCCGCGCAGGGCCGCCGTCCTCGGATCGCCCATCGCCCACTCCCTCTCCCCGGTCCTCCACCGGGCCGCCTACGCGGAGCTCGGCCTCACCCACTGGACGTACGACCGGTACGACGTGGACGAGACCGCGCTCCCCGGGTTCTTCGAGAGGATGGACGAGACCTGGGCGGGGCTGTCGCTGACCATGCCGCTGAAGCGGGCCGTCATACCGCTCCTCGACGAGATCACCGAGACCGCGGCGTCGGTGGAGGCCGTCAACACCGTGGTCCTCACCGCCGACGGCCGCCGCGTCGGCGGCAACACCGACATCCCGGGCATGGTCGCCGCCCTGCGGGAGCGCGGTGTGGAGCGGGTCGACTCCGCCGCGATCCTCGGCGCGGGCGCCACCGCCTCCTCCGCGCTCGCCGCGCTGTCCCGCATCTGCGCCGGGCCCGTCACCGCGTACGTACGCAGCGAGGCCCGCGCCGCCGAGATGCGCGTCTGGGGCGAGCGGCTCGGCGTCCAGGTCCGTACCGGCCCCTGGAGCGACGCCGCCGAAGCCTTCCGGGCGCCGCTCGTCATCGCCACCACGCCCGCCGGGACGACCGACGCGCTCGCCGCCGCGGTCCCCGACCGGCCGGGCACCCTCTTCGACGTGCTGTACGACCCGTGGCCGACGGCCCTGGCGGCCGCCTGGGCCGCGCGCGGCGGTGCCGTCGTGGGCGGTCTGGACCTGCTCGTCCACCAGGCCGTGCTCCAGGTCGAGCAGATGACCGGCCTGACCCCGGCCCCGCTGGCGGCCATGCGGGCCGCGGGGGAGCAGGCCCTCGGCGCCCACTAGGTCTCCGCACCCCTTAGGATCCGTTCGATCACCCGAACGAGGCGGAGCACGGCATGGACAACGAGCTGGTGGACCACGGGCAGCCGCTGGCCGCGTCGAACGGCGCCGCGATCGCCCGGGGCATCCTCGCCCTGCTGCCCGACTGGGTCACGCTGGTCTTCTGCGGGATCGTCGTGGCCTGCGTCCTGGCGGCCCTGGTGGTGAAGGTCCGGCGCAGGTTCCGCACCTGATCTTGCCCAAAGCGGCGTCCGCCTGCTGGACCGGTCGACCGGTCCAGGCCCGGGACATGGGAGGATCGGGGTAAGGCGGGCCAGGGCCGCGCACCCGGTCGCGCCGTCGCAGTCGAGGCGCGAGCATGAGGAGCACCGTTGAGCAGGTTGCGCTGGCTGACCGCGGGGGAGTCGCACGGCCCCGCACTGGTGGCGACGCTGGAGGGTCTTCCCGCCGGTGTCCCGATCACCACGGAGATGGTGGCGGACCACCTGGCCCGGCGGCGCCTCGGCTATGGGCGCGGCGCGCGGATGAAGTTCGAGCAGGACGAGGTGACCTTCCTCGGCGGTGTGCGGCACGGGCTGACCATGGGTTCCCCGGTGGCGGTCATGGTGGGCAACACCGAGTGGCCGAAGTGGGAGAAGGTCATGGCGGCCGACCCGGTCGACCCGGCCGAGCTCGCCGAGCTGGCGCGTAACGCGCCGCTGACCCGCCCCCGCCCCGGCCACGCGGACCTGGCCGGCATGCAGAAGTACGGCTTCGACGAGGCCCGTCCGGTGCTGGAGCGCGCCTCCGCCCGGGAGACCGCCGCCCGCGTCGCCCTCGGTGCCGTGGCCCGCTCCTACCTCAAGGAGACGGCCGGCATCGAGATCGTCAGCCACGTGGTCGAGCTGGCCGCCGCGAAGGCGCCGTACGGGGTGTACCCGACCCCGGCCGACGTCGAGAAGCTGGACGCGGACCCGGTGCGGTGCCTGGACGCGGACGCGTCGAAGGCGATGGTCGCGGAGATCGACCAGGCCCACAAGGACGGCGACACCCTCGGCGGCGTGGTCGAGGTCCTCGCGTACGGCGTGCCGGTCGGCCTCGGCTCGCACGTCCACTGGGACCGCCGTCTCGATGCCCGTCTCGCCGCCGCGCTCATGGGCATCCAGGCCATCAAGGGTGTCGAGGTCGGCGACGGTTTCGAGCTCGCCCGCGTGCCCGGATCGAAGGCCCACGACGAGATCGTCTCGACGCCGGAGGGCATCAAGCGCACCACGGGCCGCTCCGGCGGTACGGAGGGCGGCCTGACCACGGGTGAGCTGCTGCGGGTGCGGGCGGCGATGAAGCCGATCGCGACCGTGCCGCGCGCGCTGGCCACGGTCGACGTGGCCACCGGTGAGGCGGCGCAGGCCCACCACCAGCGCTCCGACGTCTGCGCCGTCCCGGCGGCCGGGATCGTCGCGGAGGCGATGGTGGCGCTGGTCCTCGCGGACGCGGTCGCGGAGAAGTTCGGCGGCGACAGCGTGACCGAGACCCGCCGCAACGTGCGGTCGTACCTCGACAACCTCCAGATCCGGTGAGCACCGGCCCCCTGATCGTCCTGGTCGGGCCGATGGGCTCCGGCAAGTCCACCGTGGGCGCGCTGCTCGCCGAGCGGCTCGACACGTCCTACCGGGACACCGACGCCGACATCGTCGCCGCCGAGGGCCGAGAGATCTCCGACATCTTCATCGAGGACGGCGAGGAGCGCTTCCGCGCGCTGGAGCGCGAGGCCGTACGGGCCGCCGTCGCCGAGCACACGGGCGTCCTCGCCCTCGGCGGCGGCGCCGTCCTCGACGCCGGAACCCGCGAGCTCCTCTCCGGGCTCCCGGTCGTCTACCTCTCGATGGACGTCGAGGAAGCGGTCCGCCGCGTCGGCCTCAACACCGCCCGCCCGCTGCTCGCCGTCAACCCGCGCCGCCAGTGGCGCGAGCTGATGGAGGCCCGGCGGCACCTGTACACCGAGGTCGCCCGGGTCGTCGTGGCCACGGACGACAAGACCCCCGACGAGGTCGCCCAGGCGGTCCTCGACGCACTGGAGCTTCAGAAGTGACTGACCACGCAGTGACCCGCATCCAGGTCGCCGGCACCGCCGGCACCGACCCGTACGAGGTACTGGTGGGCCGGCACCTGCTCGGCGAACTCCCCGGCCTCATCGGCCCCAGGGCCAAGCGCGTCGCCGTCATCCACCCCGAGGCGCTCGCCGAGACCGGCGAAGCCCTGCGCGCCGACCTCGCCGAGCAGGGGTACGAGGCGGTCGCCATCCAGGTGCCGAACGCCGAGGAGGCCAAGACCGCCGAGGTCGCCGCCTACTGCTGGAAGGCGCTCGGCCAGACGGGCTTCACCCGCACCGACGTCATCGTCGGCGTGGGCGGCGGCGCCACCACCGACCTCGCCGGGTTCGTCGCGGCGACCTGGCTGCGCGGCGTGCGCTGGATCGCCGTCCCCACCACGGTCCTCGCGATGGTCGACGCGGCCGTCGGCGGCAAGACCGGCATCAACACCGCCGAGGGCAAGAACCTCGTCGGCGCCTTCCACCCGCCCGCCGGCGTCCTGTGCGACCTCGCCGCACTCGACTCCCTCCCGGTCCACGACTACGTCAGCGGCCTGGCCGAGATCATCAAGGCCGGCTTCATCGCCGACCCCGTCATCCTCGACCTGATCGAGGCCGACCCGGCCGCCGCCCGCACGCCCGAGGGCCCGCACACCGCGGAGCTCATCGAGCGCTCCATCCGCGTCAAGGCCGACGTCGTCTCGTCCGACCTCAAGGAGTCGGGCCTGCGCGAGATCCTCAACTACGGCCACACCCTCGCGCACGCCATCGAGAAGAACGAGCGCTACAAGTGGCGCCACGGCGCCGCCGTCTCCGTCGGCATGGTCTTCGCCGCCGAGCTCGGCCGCCTCGCCGGCCGCCTGGACGACGCCACCGCCGACCGGCACCGCACGGTCCTGGAGGCCGTCGGCCTGCCCCTCACCTACCGCGGCGACCAGTGGCCCAAGCTGCTGGAGACCATGAGGGTCGACAAGAAGTCCCGCGGCGACCTGCTGCGCTTCATCGTGCTCGACGGCCTCGCCAAGCCGACGGTCCTCGAAGGCCCGGATCCGGCCATCCTGGTCGCCGCGTACGGGGAGGTCTCCGCATGACCGCCCGCCGGGTCCTCGTCCTCAACGGCCCCAACCTCGGCCGGCTCGGCTCGCGCGAACCGGACGTCTACGGCTCCACCTCCTACGCCGGACTCGTCTCCGCCTGCCAGACCCTGGGCAAGGAGCTGGGCTTCGACGTGGACGTACGCGAGACGAACGACGAGGGCGAGATGATCCGCTGGCTCCACGAGGCGGCCGACGGCTCCCTCCCGGTCGTCCTCAACCCCGGAGCCTTCACGCACTACTCGTACGGCATGAGGGACGCGGCCGCGCAGCGCACCGCCCCGCTCATCGAGGTGCACATCTCCAACCCGTACACCCGCGAGGAGTTCCGCCACACCTCCGTGGTGGCCGCCGTGGCCAGCGGCACCGTCGCCGGCTTCGGGATCGGCTCCTACCGCCTCGCCCTGCGTGCGCTCGCCGAGGAACTGACGGCCTGACGGCCACGCGCTCCCCGGCCGTTCCCATAGTGGCGGCCGGGGAGGGTACGGTTCGGTAACGGGAGGCCCCAACGGCCGCCCGACCAGCGCCGATCGGACGAGATGGAGTGGCACCGGATGCAGCACGCAGTGGGGGCTCCGCTGCCGCCGCCCCACCAGCCGGGGCACGCAGCCGCCGCATGGATGAGCCAGCACCAGCACCCCCAGGCCCCCGCCCCCACCCCACCGGGGCCGCCGCCCATCCCGCACACCCCGCCCGCCGCGGGCTGGACCGCCCCCGCTCCGCAGGCCGGGCCGCCGCAGGCCGGGCCGCCCCATGCCGGGCCGCCCCATGCCGTGCCGTCGCACGCCGGGCCTTCGCCCGCCGCGCCTCCGCGTGACGCCACCGGTCACATCCAGCTGCCGCCCGGTGGCCCGGTGGCCGTCCCCACCCCCCCGCACACCGGCCACGGCACCGGCAACGCCACGCTCGCCGTCCTCCTCATCGGCCCGGCCGGTGCGGGCAAGACGACGGTGGCCCGCCACTGGGCCAGGAACCGCCAGGTCCCCACGGCGCACATCAGCCTCGACGACGTACGCGAATGGGTCTGCGCGGGCTTCGCCGACCCCCAGGACGGCTGGAACGACCAGTCCGAGGCCCAGTACCGCCTCGCCCGCCGCACCTGCGGCTTCGCCGCGCGCAACTTCCTCGCCAACGGCATCTCCTGCATCCTCGACGACGCCGTCTTCCCCGACCGCCCCGTCGTCGGCCTCGGCGGCTGGAAGCGCCACGTCGGCCCCGGCCTGCTGCCCGTCGTCCTCCTGCCGGGCCTGGAGATCGTCCTGGAGCGCAACGCCGAGCGCACCGGCAACCGGCGCCTCTCGGACGAGGAGGTCGCGGGCATCCACGGCCGCATGGCCGGGTGGTACGGCTCCGGCCTGCCCATCATCGACAACTCCACGTACGACGTCGAGACCACGGCCCGCGTCCTGGACGACATCCTGGCCCGCTCGATAGCCAGCCCCCCGGCGTACTGAACCCGCGGCCGCCCGCGGCCACCTGCGTACGCGCCCGTCCCGCCCGGTCGCCGCACCCCGTCCGGACCTGCTCGAACTGCCGCCTCGGCTGCGCGCTCGTAGGCTCGTGACATGTCACAGGTGTATGCGGCCCGCCGCGGGCGGCTGCGCGACCGGTGCGCGGCGGCCGGCACAGCGGCGGCTCTGGTCTCCCGTCCCGCGAACGTCCGCTACCTCGCGGGCGGCTCGCCCCCCGGCGCCGTCCTGCTCGTCGGCGCCGACGACGACGTGCTGGTGTGCCCCCGCCCGCCCACCGGCGACCCGGCCGAGGGGCGCATCGACGAGGAGCTGCGCCAGATCGTGCTCCAGGCCTCCGGCGGCGACCCCGCCGTCGCCGCCTGCGACTTCGCCGGCAAGGCGGGCGCGGAGACGCTCGCCGTCGAGGAGCACCACCTCAGCGTCACCCGCTACCGCGCCATGGGCTCCGTCGCGCCCCGTCTGCGCCTCGTCGATCTCGGCCGCGCCATCGAGCAGGAACGTATCGTCAAGGACGAGGACGAGATCACCTGCCTCCGGATCGCCGCCGAGATCACCGATCAGGCCCTCGGCGAGCTCCTGGAGTCGATCCTCGTCGGCCGCACCGAGCGCCACCTCGCCCTCGAACTGGAGCGCCGCCTCGTCGACCACGGCGCCGACGGTCCCGCCTTCCCGACCTCCGTCGCCACCGGCCCCCACGCGGGCCGCGGCGGCCACCGCCCCTCGGACCGGCGCGTCGAGGAGGGCGATTTCCTCTCCGTCTGCCTCGGCGCGAACTACCGCGGCTACCGCTGCGAGATCGGCCGCACCTTCGTCATCGGCACCTCGCCCGCCGACTGGCAGATCGAGCTGTACGACCTCGTCTTCGCCGCTCAGCGGGCCGCCCGGGAGACCCTCGCCCCCGGCATCGCGTACCGCGACGTGGACCGGGCCGCCCGCCAGATCCTGGACGCGGCGGGGTACGGCGACGCCGTCGCGCCCTTCCTCGGACACGGAGTCGGGCTCGAAATCGAGGAGGACCCGCAGCTGGCACCCGCCGCCATGGGTAAACTGGACGCTTGTGTGCCGGTCACCGTCGAACCGGGGGTCCACCTCCCGGGCCGGGGCGGGGTCCGGATCGATGACACGCTCGTCGTGCGCCAGGAGGCGGACGGCGGACCCGAGCTACTCACCATCACGACCAAGGAGCTGCTCGCGCTCTAGGGCTCGCACCCTAAATCGGGCGCGCAACGCACCACGCCTCGGTCGTCCACCAGCGTCAGTCCAGGAGATTCCGCAACCGTGGCCACCACGAACGACCTCAAGAACGGCATGGTGCTCAAGCTCGACAACGACCAGCTGTGGTCCGTCGTCGAGTTCCAGCACGTCAAGCCCGGCAAGGGCCCGGCCTTCGTGCGCACCAAGCTCAAGAACGTGCTCTCCGGCAAGATCGTCGACAAGACCTTCAACGCCGGTGTGAAGGTCGAGACGGCCACCGTCGACCGCCGCGACATGCAGTTCTCGTACATGGACGGCGAGCACTTCGTCTTCATGGACATGCAGACGTATGACCAGCTGCACGTCGACCGCAAGGCCGTCGGTGACGCCGCCAACTTCCTGATCGAGGGCTTCACCGCCACCGTCGCCACCCACGAGGGCGAGGTGCTGTACGTCGAGCTCCCCGCCGCCGTCGAGCTCACCATCAAGGAGACGGAGCCGGGCGTCCAGGGCGACCGCTCCACCGGTGGCACCAAGCCCGCCACCCTGGAGACCGGCCACCAGATCCAGGTCCCGCTCTTCATCACCACCGGTGAGAAGATCAAGGTCGACACCCGCACCAGCGACTACCTCGGCCGGGTGAACAGCTAACCGTGGCTGCCCGCAACAAGGCCCGCAAGCGGGCCTTCCAGATCCTCTTCGAGGCCGACCAGCGCGGCGTGTCCGTGCAGGAGGTCCTCGCGGACTGGATCCGGCACGCCCGGTCGGACGACCGGCAGCCGCCGGTCAGCGAGTACACGATGGAGCTGGTCGAGGGGTACGCGCCGTACGCGGCCCGCATCGACGAGCTGATCTCCACCTACGCCGAGGGCTGGACGCTCGACCGCATGCCGGTCGTCGACCGGAACATCCTGCGCCTCGGTGCGTACGAACTGGTGTGGGTGGACGGCACCCCGGACGCCGTGGTGATCGACGAGGCGGTGCAGCTCGCCAAGGAGTTCTCCACCGATGACTCCCCGTCGTTCGTCAACGGCCTCCTGGGCCGCTTCAAGGACCTGAAGCCCAGCCTCCGCCGGGCCTGAGATCCCTCTGCCCGTATGCCCGTACGAAGGGCCCGCAGCGCCGCCGAGCGCCGCGGGCCCTTCGGCGTACGCCGGTGCGGCAGGGGGTACGTCACGGCATACGAAAGCCGCCAGGCGCGGCAGGAACCCCGCAAGGTCCCGCCGCCCCCGGCGGCAACGTTTCTGCTGTGTACGGACGCGTACGGATGCGTACGGACGTACCGGACGTGTACGTACGAGGAGAGGGCCGGCTCAGGCCTCTTCGTGGGCGACCGCCCGCCGCGCGTCCGCGTCCAGCACGCCCCAGCTGATGAGCTGCTCGGTGAGAACCGAGGGCGACTGGTCGTAGATCACCGCGAGCGTGCGCAGGTCGTCCTGGCGGATGGAGAGCACCTTGCCGTTGTAGTCACCGCGCTGCGACTGGATCGTCGCGGCGTAGCGCTGCAGCGGGCCCGCCTTCTCGGCGGGGACGTGCGCCAGGCGCTCCAGGTCCAGGACCAGCTTCGGCGGCGGCTCGGCGGCCCCGCCCGGCGTGGTGCCCGGCAGCAGCTCCTGCACCGGGACGCCATAGAAGTCGGCCAGCTCGGCGAGGCGCTGTACGGTCACGGCGCGGTCGCCGCGCTCGTACGAACCGACCACGACGGCCTTCCAGCGGCCCTGGGACTTCTCCTCCACCCCGTGGAGGGAGAGGCCCTGCTGGGTGCGGATGGCACGGAGCTTGGCCCCGAGCTGTTTTGCGTATTCGCTGGACATATAGCTCCCGGGACGAAGAGTGGTAACTCACTGTGAGGTTACGCAGCGTTACTTGGCTGCGTCAAGCCGAATGGTCCATACCGACCGTCTTCACGGGGTGGGGGCGGGAGCAGTCCCCGGGGGCTGGTACCGTGGATGGCGCAATTCCGACGTCCTTTAAGGTCCGTCCCGTGAGGCGGAGAAGGAGGTCCGTTTCGTATGGACGCCATTCAGCAGTCCGATGTCGCGCGCCCCGTCCTCGAGGGCCCCGACATCGCCCGGGTTCTGACCCGTATCGCCCACGAGATCGTCGAACGTGCCAAGGGCGCCGACGACGTGGTCCTCCTCGGCATTCCCACGCGCGGCGTGTTCCTCGCCCGCCGTCTCGCCGACAAACTCGACCAGATCACCGGACGCACGGTGCCGGTCGGCTCCCTCGACATCACCATGTACCGCGACGACCTGCGCATGCGCCCGGCGCGTGCGCTCGCCCGCACCGAGATCCCCGGTGACGGCATCGACGGCCGCCTGGTCGTCCTCGTCGACGACGTGCTCTTCTCCGGCCGCACCATCCGCGCCGCCCTCGACGCGCTCGGCGACCTCGGCCGCCCCCGCGCCGTCCAGCTCGCCGTCCTCGTCGACCGCGGCCACCGCGAGCTCCCCATCCGCGCCGACTACGTCGGCAAGAACCTCCCGACGTCGCTGCGGGAGACGGTCAAGGTCCAGCTCGCCGAGGAGGACGGCCGGGACGCCGTGCTGCTCGGCGTCCGCGAGACCGCCCCGGCCGCCGACGAGCAGTAGCACGCGCGTCCCGTACGCCTCCTTCGTACGGCGCGCGCCCTCGCTGCGCCCCCGCACGTCTCCAGGGCCCCGCAGCAGGACTCGCCTCGGCCCACGAAACTCCACGAACCCGGAGAAACACCCCCGATGATGCGCCACCTCATCTCGGCCGCCGACCTCACCCGCGACGACGCCGTCCACATCCTCGACACCGCCGAGGAGATGGCCCGGGTCGCCGACCGGCCGATCAAGAAGCTGCCCACCCTGCGCGGCCGGACCGTGGTCAACCTCTTCTTCGAGGACTCCACCCGCACCCGCATCTCCTTCGAGGCCGCCGAGAAGCGCCTCTCCGCCGACGTCATCAACTTCAGCGCCAAGGGCTCCTCGGTCTCCAAGGGCGAGTCCCTCAAGGACACCGCGCAGACCCTGGAGGCCATGGGCGTCGACGCCGTCGTCATCCGGCACGGCGCCTCCGGCGCCCCGTACCGCCTGGCCACCTCCGGCTGGATCGACGCCGCCGTCATCAACGCCGGCGACGGCACCCACCAGCACCCCACGCAGGCGCTGCTCGACGCCTTCACCATGCGCCGCCGCCTGGTCGGCCGGGACGCGGGCCTGGGCAAGGACCTGGCAGGCAAGCGCATCACGATCGTCGGCGACGTCCTGCACAGCCGGGTCGCCCGCTCCAACGTCGACCTGCTGCACACCCTCGGCGCCGAGGTCACCCTCGTCGCCCCGCCCACGCTCGTGCCCGTGGGCGTCGAGACCTGGCCCTGCGAGGTGTCGTACGACCTCGACAGCACCCTGCCGAAGTCCGACGCCGTGATGATGCTGCGCGTCCAGCGCGAGCGCATGAACGCCGCGTTCTTCCCCACCGAGCGCGAGTACTCCCGCCGCTACGGCCTGGACGGCGAGCGCATGGCGAAGATGCCGGAGCACGCCATCGTCATGCACCCCGGCCCCATGGTCCGCGGCATGGAGATCACCGCCGAGGTCGCCGACTCGGACCGCTGCACGGTCGTGGAGCAGGTCGCCAACGGCGTCTCCATCCGCATGGCCGTCCTCTACCTGCTGCTCGGCGGCAACGAATCCGCCGTCGCCCAGTCCACCCGTACCGAGGAGAAGTAAGACCCATGAGCAAGATCCTGATCCGTGGTGCGAAGGTGCTGGGCGGCGAGGCCCAGGACGTCCTGATCAACGGCGAGACCATCGCCGAGGTCGGTACGGGCCTGTCGGCCGAGGGCGCGACCGTCATCGAGGCCGAGGGGCGGATCCTGCTGCCCGGCCTGGTGGACCTCCACACCCACCTGCGCGAGCCGGGCCGCGAGGACTCCGAGACCGTCCTCACCGGCACCCGCGCCGCCGCCTCCGGCGGCTACACCTCCGTCTTCGCCATGGCCAACACCTTCCCCGTCGCCGACACCGCCGGTGTCGTCGAGCAGGTCTACCGGCTCGGCCAGGAGCACGGCTACTGCGACGTACAGCCCATCGGCGCCGTCACCGTCGGCCTGGAGGGCAAGAAGCTCGCCGAGCTGGGCGCCATGCACGAGTCCGCCGCCGGCGTCACCGTCTTCTCCGACGACGGCAAGTGCGTCGACGACGCCGTGATCATGCGCCGCGCCCTCGAGTACGTGAAGGCCTTCGGCGGCGTCGTCGCCCAGCACGCCCAGGAGCCCCGCCTCACCGAGGGCGCCCAGATGAACGAGGGCGTCGTCTCCGCGGAGCTCGGTCTCGGCGGCTGGCCGGCCGTCGCCGAGGAGTCGATCATCGCCCGCGACGTGCTCCTCGCCGAGCACGTCGGCTCCCGCGTGCACATCTGCCACCTGTCGACCGCCGGGTCCGTCGAGATCGTCCGCTGGGCCAAGTCCCGCGGCATCGACGTCACCGCCGAGGTCACCCCGCACCACCTGCTCCTGACGGACGAGCTGGTCCGCTCGTACAACCCCGTCTACAAGGTCAACCCGCCGCTGCGCACGGAGCGCGACGTGATGGCGCTGCGCGAGGCGCTCGCCGACGGCACGATCGACATCGTCGCCACCGACCACGCCCCGCACCCGCACGAGGACAAGGACTGCGAGTGGGCCGCGGCCGCCATGGGCATGGTCGGCCTGGAGACCGCGCTCTCCGTCGTCCAGCACACCATGGTCGAGACCGGGCTGCTCGACTGGGCCGGCGTCGCCGACCGCATGTCCTTCAAGCCCGCGCGGATCGGCCGCGCCACCGGCCACGGCCGCCCCGTCTCGGCTGGTGAGCCCGCCAACCTCACGCTGGTCGATCCGGCATACCGTGGTGTCGTGGACCCCGCGGGCTTCGCCTCCCGCAGCCGCAACACGCCCTACGAGGGCCGCGAGCTGCCGGGCCGTGTCACCCACACCTTCCTGCGGGGCCGGGCGACGCTCATGGACGGGAAGCTGGCGTGACACTCTTCGAACTGGCCGCGGAGCAGAAATCCGCAGAAGTGACCGACTGGGCCGCCCGGCTCGGCTGGGTCGCCGGACTGCTCCTCTTCGTGGCCTTCGTCTACTGGCTGATGCGCCAGGGCTGGAAGTGGCGCGGCGCCCTCCAGTCGGACCTCCCGGACCTGCCGGGAATGCCGGAGACCCCCGGCACCGCGAAACTGACGATGAGCGGCCGCTACCACGGATCCACCACCGCGGGGCAGTGGCTCGACCGCATCGTCGCCCACGGCCTGGGCACCCGGAGCCGCGTCGAGCTGACCCTCACCGACGTGGGCCTGGAGGTCGTACGCCCCGGGGCGCGCGACTTCTTCGTCCCGGCGGAGCAGCTTCGCGAGGCCCGGCTCGACAAGGGCATCGCGGGCAAGGTCCTCGCCGAGGGCGGTCTGCTGATCGTCACCTGGGCGCACGGCGAGAAGCTGATCGACTCCGGCTTCCGCTCGGACCGGGCGGCCGAGCACACGGCCTGGGTCGAGGCCATCAACTCCATGAACCACGCAAGCACGACGGAAGGCACCGCACGATGACGACCTCCACCAGGGGAGCTGCCAAGACTCCCGCCGTACTCGTCCTGGAGGACGGCCGCACGTTCCGCGGCCGTGCCTACGGGGCCGTGGGGGAGACCTTCGGCGAGGCCGTCTTCTCCACCGGCATGACCGGCTACCAGGAGACCCTGACCGACCCGTCCTACCACCGGCAGGTCGTGGTGATGACCGCGCCGCACGTCGGCAACACCGGCGTCAACGACGAGGACCCGGAGTCGAAGAAGATCTGGGTTTCCGGCTACGTGGTCCGCGACCCTGCCCGCATCCCGTCGAGCTGGCGCGCCACGCGCACGCTGGACGAGGAGCTGGCCGCCCAGGGCGTGGTCGGTATCAGCGGGATCGACACCCGGGCCCTGACCCGCCACCTGCGCGAGCGCGGCGCCATGCGCGTCGGCATCTTCTCCGGTCACGCGATCGGCGGGGATGCGGAGATGCTCGGCAAGGTGCAGGCGCAGCCGCAGATGAAGGGCGCGAACCTGTCGGCCGAGGTCGCCACCACCGAGCCGTACGTCGTCCCGGCCATCGGTGAGAAGAAGTTCACCGTGGCCGCGATCGACCTGGGCATCAAGGGCATGACCCCGCACCGGATGGCCGAGCGCGGCATCGAGGTGCACGTGCTGCCCGCCACCGCCACGGCCGAGGACGTCTACGCCGTCAACCCCGATGGGGTGTTCTTCTCCAACGGTCCCGGCGACCCGGCGACCGCCGACCACCCCGTCGCCCTCATGCAGGCCGTCCTGGAGCGGAAGACGCCGCTGTTCGGCATCTGCTTCGGTAACCAGATCCTGGGCCGCGCGCTCGGTTTTGGTACGTACAAGTTGAAGTACGGCCACCGGGGGATCAACCAGCCGGTGCAGGACCGTACGACGGGCAAGGTCGAGGTGACTGCGCACAACCACGGCTTCGCCGTGGACGCGCCGCTCGACAAGCCGTCCGACACGCCCTTCGGCCGGGCCGAGGTGTCCCACGTGTGTCTGAACGACAACGTGGTGGAGGGTCTGCAGCTGCTGGACCAGCCGGCTTTCAGTGTTCAGTACCACCCCGAGGCGGCCGCCGGCCCGCACGATGCCGCGTACCTCTTCGACCGTTTCGTATCCCTGATGGAGGCCGAGCGTGCCTAAGCGCACCGATATCCAGTCCGTCCTGGTCATCGGCTCCGGCCCGATCGTCATCGGCCAGGCCGCCGAGTTCGACTACTCCGGCACCCAGGCCTGCCGTGTCCTGAAGTCCGAGGGCCTGCGGGTCATCCTGGTCAACTCCAACCCCGCGACGATCATGACCGACCCGGAGATCGCCGACGCCACCTACGTCGAGCCGATCACCCCCGAGTTCGTTGAGAAGATCATCGCCAAGGAACGCCCCGACGCGCTCCTGCCCACCCTCGGCGGCCAGACCGCGCTCAACACCGCGATCTCCATGCACGAGCAGGGTGTGCTGGAGAAGTACGGCGTCGAGCTCATCGGCGCCAACGTGGAGGCCATCCACAAGGGCGAGGACCGCGACCTCTTCAAGGGCGTCGTCGAGGCCGTCCGCGCCAAGATCGGCCACGGTGAGTCCGCCCGCTCGGTGATCTGCCACTCCATGGACGACGTCCTCAAGGGCGTCGAAACCCTCGGCGGCTACCCCGTCGTCGTCCGCCCCTCCTTCACCATGGGCGGCGCCGGCTCCGGCTTCGCCCACGACGAGGAGGAGCTGCGCCGCATCGCGGGGCAGGGCCTGACGCTGTCGCCGACCACCGAGGTGCTCCTGGAGGAGTCGATCCTCGGCTGGAAGGAGTACGAGCTGGAGCTGATGCGCGACAAGCACGACAACGTCGTGGTCGTCTGCTCCATCGAGAACTTCGACCCGATGGGCGTGCACACCGGTGACTCCATCACCGTCGCCCCGGCGATGACGCTGACCGACCGCGAGTACCAGATCCTCCGCGACGTCGGCATCGCGATCATCCGCGAGGTCGGCGTCGACACCGGCGGCTGCAACATCCAGTTCGCGGTCAACCCCGTGGACGGCCGGGTCATCGTCATCGAGATGAACCCGCGCGTCTCGCGCTCCTCCGCGCTCGCCTCGAAGGCGACCGGCTTCCCGATCGCGAAGATCGCGGCCCGTCTCGCCGTCGGCTACACGCTGGACGAGATCCCGAACGACATCACGGAGAAGACCCCGGCGTCCTTCGAGCCCACGCTCGACTACGTCGTCGTCAAGGCGCCGCGCTTCGCCTTCGAGAAGTTCCCCTCCGCCGACTCCACGCTGACCACGACGATGAAGTCGGTCGGTGAGGCCATGGCCATCGGCCGTAACTTCACCGAGGCGCTCCAGAAGGCGCTGCGCTCGCTGGAGAAGAAGGGCAGCCAGTTCACCTTCACCGGCCCGGTCGGCGACAAGGCCGAGCTGCTGCGCGAGGCGGTCCGCCCGACGGACGGCCGCATCAACACCGTCATGCAGGCCATCCGCGCCGGCGCCACCCCCGAGGAGGTCTTCGACGCGACGAAGATCGACCCGTGGTTCGTCGACCAGCTCTTCCTGATCAAGGAGATCGCCGACGAGCTGGCCGCCGCCGACCGCCTCGACGCCGACCTTCTTGCCGAGGCCAAGCGCCACGGCTTCTCGGACGTCCAGATCGCCGAGATCCGGGGCCTGCGGGAGGACGTCGTCCGCGAGGTCCGCCAGGCCCTTGGTGTGCGCCCGGTCTACAAGACGGTCGACACGTGTGCGGCGGAGTTCGCGGCGAAGACGCCGTACTTCTACTCGTCCTACGACGAGGAGAGTGAGGTCGCGCCGCGCGAGAAGCCCGCCGTGATCATCCTGGGCTCCGGCCCGAACCGCATCGGTCAGGGCATCGAGTTCGACTACTCCTGTGTCCATGCCTCCTTCGCGCTGAGCGAGGCGGGCTACGAGACGGTGATGGTCAACTGCAACCCGGAGACGGTTTCGACGGACTACGACACCTCCGACCGTCTGTACTTCGAGCCGCTGACGCTTGAGGACGTGCTGGAGATCGTCCACGCCGAGCAGCAGGCCGGCCCGATCGCGGGTGTCGTGGTCCAGCTGGGCGGCCAGACCCCGCTGGGCCTGGCCCAGGCGCTGAAGGACAACGGCGTGCCGGTCGTGGGCACCTCCCCGGAGGCGATCCACGCCGCCGAGGACCGCGGCGCCTTCGGCCGCGTGCTGGCCGAGGCGGGCCTGCCCGCGCCCAAGCACGGCACGGCCACGACCTTCGCGGAGGCGAAGGCGATCGCGGACGAGATCGGCTACCCCGTGCTCGTACGCCCCTCCTACGTGCTGGGCGGGCGCGGCATGGAGATCGTGTACGACGAGACGCGCCTTGAGACGTACATCGCCGAGTCGACCGAGATCTCCCCGACCCGGCCGGTGCTGGTGGACCGGTTCCTCGACGACGCGATCGAGATCGACGTCGACGCGCTCTACGACGGCACCGAGCTCTACCTCGGCGGCGTGATGGAGCACATCGAGGAGGCCGGTATCCACTCCGGCGACTCCGCCTGCGCCCTGCCCCCGATCACCCTGGGCGGGCACGACATCAAGCGCCTGCGCGCCTCCACCGAGGCCATCGCCAAGGGCGTTGGTGTCCGCGGACTGATCAACATCCAGTTCGCGATGGCCGGTGACATCCTCTACGTCCTGGAGGCCAACCCCCGCGCCTCCCGCACCGTCCCCTTCACCTCCAAGGCGACCGCGGTGCCGCTGGCCAAGGCCGCCGCCCGCATCTCGCTCGGCGCCACCATCGCCGAGCTGCGCGCCGAAGGCCTGCTGCCCAAGCAGGGCGACGGCGGCACCCTCCCGCTGGACGCGCCGATCTCCGTCAAGGAAGCCGTCATGCCGTGGTCGCGCTTCCGCGACGTCCAGGGCCGCGGTGTGGACACCGTCCTGGGCCCGGAGATGCGCTCGACGGGTGAGGTCATGGGCATCGACGCGGTCTTCGGCACCGCGTACGCCAAGTCGCAGGCCGGCGCCTACGGCCCGCTGCCCACCAAGGGGCGGGCGTTCATCTCGGTCGCCAACCGCGACAAGCGCTCGATGATCTTCCCGGCGCGTGAGCTGGTCGCGCACGGTTTCGAGCTGCTGGCCACCTCCGGCACCGCCGAGGTCCTCAAGCGCAACGGCATCAACGCCACCGTCGTGCGCAAGCAGTCCGAGGGCGAGGGCCCGGGCGGGGAGAAGACCATCGTGCGTCTGATCCACGACGGCGAGGTCGACCTGATCGTCAACACCCCCTACGGAACCGGCGGTCGTCTCGACGGCTACGAGATCCGCACCGCGGCCGTCGCCCGTGGCGTCCCGTGCCTGACCACGGTCCAGGCGCTGGCCGCCGCCGTCCAGGGCATCGACGCCCTCAACCACGGCGGTGTGGGCGTGCGTTCCCTCCAGGAACACGCCCAGCACCTGATCGCGGCCCGCGAGGACTGACAGCCCACGGGGGAGGGGGACACCGGCAGACAGACCGGTGTCCCCCTTCTCATGAAGTCGTTCATGAGGACACACACCATGTACAAGCTCTTCTTCCACCTGGTCTTCAAGCGGATGGACCCCGAGAAGGCCCACCACCTCGCCTTCCGCTGGATCCGTCTCGCCGTCCGCGTCCCCGTGCTGCGCACCTTCCTCGCCGCCGCCCTCGCGCCCCGCTACAAGGAGCTGCGCACCGAAGCGCTCGGCCTGCGCATGCACGGCCCCTTCGGGCTCGCGGCAGGCTTCGACAAGAACGCCGCGGCCATCGACGGCATGGCGATGCTCGGCTTCGACCACGTCGAGATCGGCACCGTCACCGGCGAGCCGCAGCCCGGCAACCCCAAGAAGCGCCTCTTCCGCCTCGTCGCGGACCGCGCCCTGATCAACCGCATGGGCTTCAACAACGACGGCTCCGCCGCCGTCGCCGACCGCCTCCAGGCGCGCGTGCCGGTCTTCAAGACCGTCGTCGGCGTCAACATCGGCAAGACGAAGGTCGTCCCGGAGGCCGAAGCCGTCGGCGACTACGTGACGTCCACGGAGCGGCTCGCCCGCCACGCCGACTACCTGGTCGTCAACGTCTCCTCGCCCAACACGCCCGGCCTGCGCAACCTCCAGGCCGTCGAGCACCTGCGGCCGCTGCTGAGCGCCGTCCGCGAGGCCGCCGACCGCACGGTCACCGGCCGCCGCGTCCCGCTGCTCGTCAAGATCGCACCCGATCTCGCCGACGAGGACGTCGACGCCGTCGCCGACCTCGCCGTCGAGCTCGGCCTGGACGGCATCATCGCCACCAACACCACCATCGGCCGCGAGGGCCTGAAGTCCCCGGCGTACCTGACGAGCGAGACCGGCGGCCTGTCCGGCGCGCCGCTCAAGGAGCGCTCCCTGGAGGTCCTGCGCCGCCTGTACGCGCGCGTGGGCGACCGCATCACCCTCGTGGGTGTCGGCGGCATCGAGACCGCCGAGGACGCCTGGCAGCGCATCCTCGCGGGCGCCACCCTCGTCCAGGGCTACAGCGCCTTCATCTACGAGGGCCCCTTCTACGCCCGCGCGATCCACAAGGGCCTCGCGGCCCGGCTGAACGCCTCGCCGTACGCCACCCTCGCCGAGGCCGTCGGCGCCGACACCCGAAAGGCCACCGTATGAGCCCGCTCGAACCCTTCGGCGCCCGCCTCCGCCGCGCCATGGACACCCGCGGCCCGCTGTGCGTCGGCATCGACCCGCACAGCTCCCTCCTGGCCGCCTGGGGCCTGAACGACGACGTGGCGGGCCTGGAGACCTTCACCCGCACCGTCGTCGACGCCCTCGCCGGCACGGTCGCCGTCTTCAAGCCGCAGAGCGCCTTCTTCGAGCGGTTCGGCTCGCGCGGCATCGCCGTCCTGGAGCGCGCCGTCGCGGACCTTCGGGACGCGGGCGCGCTGGTCGTCATGGACGCCAAGCGCGGCGACATCGGCTCCACGATGGCCGCGTACGCCGAGACCTACCTGCGCAAGGACGCCCCGCTCTTCTCGGACGCCCTGACCGTCTCCCCGTACCTCGGGTACGGCTCGCTGAAGCCGGCGGTGGACCTGGCGCGCGAGAGCGGCGCCGGGCTGTTCGTGCTCGCCCTCACCTCGAATCCGGAGGGCGCCGAGGTGCAGCGGGCGGTACGCACCGACGACCCGGCCGGCCGCACCATCGGCGCGACGATGCTGGCCCACCTCGCCGAGGAGAACGCGGGGGAGACCCCGCTCGGCTCCTTCGGCGCGGTCGTCGGCGCGACGCTCGGCGACCTCTCCTCGTACGACCTCGACATCAACGGCCCGCTGCTTGCCCCCGGCATCGGCGCGCAGGGCGCCACCCCGGCCGACCTCCCGGGCGTCTTCGGCGCGGCCGTGCGCAACGTCGTGCCCAACGTCAGCCGCGGCGTGCTGCGCCACGGCCCTGAGGCGGCGGCGCTGCGCGAGGCGGCGGTGCGGTACGCGGACGAGGTGCGCGCGGCGACCGGTGGGTGAGACCGCCGTGTGAGCTGCGTCACGGCATCCGGTGAGGCTCCTCGCGGCCTTGTTGACGTCACGAGGGCGGGAACAGGCCGCAAAACCCGGCCGATATGCCCGTATTGTCGTGGTAGAGCGATGCTGACCAGGACTTTTCGTCTGTTCTCGCTGACTCCGGCGGCCATGGCCGCTAGTCTCCGTCGCAGAGCCAACGTGCACTGCGTTGCTCGTTGCTCCCCTGGTGTGGGCCGACTAGGTTCCTCACCGGTCCGTATCCGACAGTTCGACATCCGAGGTGACGTAGGCGTGGCTCTTCCGCCCCTTACCCCTGAACAGCGCGCAGCCGCGCTCGAAAAGGCCGCCGCGGCTCGCCGGGAGCGGGCCGAGGTCAAGAATCGACTCAAGCACTCCGGTGCCTCCCTCCACGACGTCATCCAGCAGGGTCAGAAGAACGACGTCATCGGCAAGATGAAGGTGTCCGCCCTCCTCGAGTCGCTGCCGGGCGTGGGCAAGGTCCGCGCCAAGCAGATCATGGAGCGGCTGGGCATCTCCGAAAGCCGCCGCGTGCGGGGGCTCGGCTCCAACCAGATCGCGTCCCTGGAGCGCGAGTTCGGTGGCTCCGGCGCCTGACCGCCGGGGCCGGTCCGGGGCATCGAGGTAAACCTGGAATAATCGCCCCATGGCTGCAACATCGGACGTACGTCCGCGGCTGACCGTGCTCTCCGGCCCCTCCGGGGTCGGCAAGAGCACGGTCGTCGCTCATATGCGCAAGGTGCACCCCGAGGTCTGGCTGTCGGTGTCCGCCACGACCCGTAAGCCGCGACCCGGCGAGCGGGACGGCGTCCAGTACCACTTCGTCAGCGATGACGAGTTCGACAAGCTGATCGCCAACGGCGAGCTGCTGGAGTGGGCCGAATTCGCGGGCAACCGCTACGGCACCCCCCGCCGCGCCGTCATGGAGCGGCTGGAGGCGCGCGAGCCCGTCCTGCTGGAGATCGACCTCCAGGGCGCCCGGCTCGTCCGCGAGTCGATGCCCGAGGCCCAGTTGGTCTTCCTCGCCCCGCCGAGCTGGGACGAGCTGGTCCGCCGCCTGACCGGGCGCGGCACCGAGCCGCCGGAGGTCATCGAGCGCCGGCTCGCGGTCGCCAAGATCGAACTCGCCGCCGAATCCGAGTTCGACACCACGCTCGTCAACACCTCGGTCGAGGACGTAGCGCGTGAGCTGCTAGCCTTGATGCAAGTTGTTTGATCTTTGTCCCATTTCCAGAAGTTTTCGGAAGGTAGAGCGTGTCCTCTTCCATCACCGCGCCCGAGGGCATCATCAACCCGCCGATCGACGAGCTGCTCGAGGCCACGGACTCGAAGTACAGCCTCGTGATCTACGCGGCCAAGCGCGCGCGTCAGATCAACGCGTACTACTCGCAGCTCGGTGAGGGCCTGCTGGAGTACGTCGGTCCGCTGGTGGACACCCACGTCCACGAGAAGCCGCTGTCGATCGCGCTGCGCGAGATCAACGCGGGCCTGCTGACGTCCGAGGCCGTTGAGGGCCCGGCGCACTGAAGCAGCGCTTTTCAGCATCAGCACGTCGTTCGCAGGCCCGGCGGTACCCACCGCCGGGCCTGTGGTGTGTCATGAGATGTGTCCGGTGGTGCGCCGTGGGGTGCACCATCGCGGTGGGAAATGCCTTGAGGAGGCACGAGTGCACAAGCCGAAGGTCGTCCTGGGCGTCAGCGGCGGCATCGCCGCCTACAAGGCGTGCGAGCTGCTGCGGCGGCTGACCGAGTCGGGCCACGACGTCCGCGTCGTCCCGACCGACTCCGCGCTGCACTTCGTGGGCGCCGCCACCTGGTCCGCCCTCTCCGGGAACTGCGTCTCGACCGAGGTCTGGTCGGACGTCCACGAGGTCCCGCACGTCCGGATCGGGCAGCAGGCCGACCTCGTGGTCGTGGCCCCCGCCACCGCCGACATGCTGGCGAAGGCCGCGCACGGCCTCGCCGACGACCTGCTCACCAACACCCTCCTCACCGCCCGGTGCCCGGTGGTCTTCGCGCCCGCCATGCACACCGAGATGTGGGAGCACCCCGCCACCCAGGAGAACGTCGCCACGCTGCGCCGCCGCGGTGCCGTCGTCATCGAGCCCGCCGTCGGCCGCCTCACCGGCGCCGACACGGGCAAGGGCCGGCTGCCCGACCCCGACGAGATCTTCGAGGTCTGCCGTCGCGTGCTCGCCCGGGGCGCCGCCGCGCCCGACCTCGTGGGCCGGCACGTCGTCATCAGCGCGGGTGGCACCCGCGAGCCGCTGGACCCCGTCCGCTACCTGGGGAATCGTTCCTCCGGCAAGCAGGGGTACGCCCTCGCGCGCACGGCGGCGGCCCGCGGGGCCCGGGTGACGCTCATCGAGGCCAACACCGGCATGCCGGACCCCGCGGGCGTCGACGTGGTCCACGTGGGCACCGCCGTCCAGCTGCGCGAGGCCGTGCTCAAGGCCGCGGCGGACGCGGACGCCGTGGTGATGGCCGCGGCCGTCGCGGACTTCCGCCCCGCCACGTACGCCGAAGGCAAGATCAAGAAGCGCGAGGGCCAGGAGCCCGCGCCCGTCGAGTTGGTCCGCAACCCGGACGTCCTCGCCGAGATCTCCGCCGACCGGGCCCGCCCCGACCAGGTGGTCGTCGGTTTCGCCGCCGAGACCGACGACGTCCTCGCCAACGGCCGGGACAAGCTCCGCCGCAAGGGCTGTGACCTGCTCGTCGTCAACGAGGTGGGGGAGCGCAAGACCTTCGGCGCCGAGGAGAGCGAGGCCGTGGTGCTGGCGGCGGACGGCGCCGAGACACCCGTACCGTACGGCCCGAAGGAGGCCCTGGCGGACACCGTCTGGGACCTTGTCGTACCCCGTCTGGGGCGACTCGGGTAGAAGCCCGGTGAATGTCACATGTTCCCCTCCGGCGGGATGAAACCGTAAGAAGACCGGCGTTCTGGACAAGAACGGGATCGTTTTCGAGCCACGAACGGCTGTACGTGGCCAATCCGACTCCCACGGTGCGAGACACCTGGTCCGACGGTCGAGAGCGCCCGATAAACTGTCCTCGGAACGACGCGGGGCGCAGCCCCCTGCCGGTCCGCAAACGATCAGCCAGCAGCCGCTGCAAACCCAGGGAGCGTTGTGTCCCGTCGTCTGTTCACCTCGGAGTCCGTGACCGAGGGTCACCCCGACAAGATCGCTGACCAGATCAGCGACACGATTCTCGAC
>NZ_JBVIEN010000006.1:1872-3633 GCF_055571835.1 Streptomyces sp. NPDC030862
GCGTGGAACACAGGATCTGGATTGAACGTGTCGGGCACGCTGTTGGGTATCTGAGGGTGCGGACTGATGTCCCATCTTCGCGATGCCGGCCCCAGTGCACTGGATCTTCGGGTTCAGGTGATGGGTGGCTGGTCGTTGCTTGAGAACTGCACAGTGGACGCGAGCATCTGTGGCCAAGTTTTTAAGGGCGCACGGTGGATGCCTTGGCACCAGGAACCGATGAAGGACGTGGGAGGCCACGATAGTCCCCGGGGAGCCGTCAACCAGGCTTTGATCCGGGGGTTTCCGAATGGGGAAACCCGGCAGTCGTCATGGGCTGTCACCCATGCCTGAACACATAGGGCATGTGGAGGGAACGAGGGGAAGTGAAACATCTCAGTACCCTCAGGAAGAGAAAACAACCGTGATTCCGGGAGTAGTGGCGAGCGAAACCGGATGAGGCCAAACCGTATGCGTGTGATACCCGGCAGGGGTTGCGCATGCGGGGTTGTGGGATCTCTTTTTCACAGTCTGCCGGCTGTGAGACGAGTCAGAAACCGTTGATGTAGGCGAAGGACATGCGAAAGGTCCGGCGTAGAGGGTAAGACCCCCGTAGCTGAAACATCAGCGGCTCGTTTAAGAGACACCCAAGTAGCACGGGGCCCGAGAAATCCCGTGTGAATCTGGCGGGACCACCCGCTAAGCCTAAATATTCCCTGGTGACCGATAGCGGATAGTACCGTGAGGGAATGGTGAAAAGTACCGCGGGAGCGGAGTGAAATAGTACCTGAAACCGTGTGCCTACAAGCCGTGGGAGCGTCGGATGCAAGCTTGCTTGCATCTCGTGACTGCGTGCCTTTTGAAGAATGAGCCTGCGAGTTAGCGGTGTGTAGCGAGGTTAACCCGTGTGGGGAAGCCGTAGCGAAAGCGAGTCCGAATAGGGCGATTGAGTTGCACGCTCTAGACCCGAAGCGGAGTGATCTAGCCATGGGCAGGTTGAAGCGGAGGTAAGACTTCGTGGAGGACCGAACCCACCAGGGTTGAAAACCTGGGGGATGACCTGTGGTTAGGGGTGAAAGGCCAATCAAACTCCGTGATAGCTGGTTCTCCCCGAAATGCATTTAGGTGCAGCGTCGTGTGTTTCTTGCCGGAGGTAGAGCACTGGATAGGCGATGGGCCCTACCGGGTTACTGACCTTAGCCAAACTCCGAATGCCGGTAAGTGAGAGCGCGGCAGTGAGACTGTGGGGGATAAGCTCCATGGTCGAGAGGGAAACAGCCCAGAGCATCGACTAAGGCCCCTAAGCGTACGCTAAGTGGGAAAGGATGTGGAGTCGCAGAGACAACCAGGAGGTTGGCTTAGAAGCAGCCACCCTTGAAAGAGTGCGTAATAGCTCACTGGTCAAGTGATTCCGCGCCGACAATGTAGCGGGGCTCAAGCGTACCGCCGAAGTCGTGTCATTCACACAATAGGTCCAACGACCGTGTGGATGGGTAGGGGAGCGTCGTGTGCCGGGTGAAGCAGCCGCGGAAGCGAGTTGTGGACGGTTCACGAGTGAGAATGCAGGCATGAGTAGCGATACACACGTGAGAAACGTGTGCGCCGATTGACTAAGGGTTCCTGGGTCAAGCTGATCTGCCCAGGGTAAGTCGGGACCTAAGGCGAGGCCGACAGGCGTAGTCGATGGACAACCGGTTGATATTCCGGTACCCGCTTTGAAACGCCCAATATCGAACCAGGCGATGCTAAGTCCGTGAAGCCGCCCTGAGCTCTTCGGAGGTA
>NZ_JBVIEN010000006.1:3729-404723 GCF_055571835.1 Streptomyces sp. NPDC030862
TCTGAGACCTGATGCCGAGCCGATTGTGGTGAAGTGGATGATCCTATGCTGTCGAGAAAAGCCTCTAGCGAGTTTCATGGCGGCCCGTACCCTAAACCGACTCAGGTGGTCAGGTAGAGAATACCGAGGCGTTCGGGTGAACTATGGTTAAGGAACTCGGCAAAATGCCCCCGTAACTTCGGGAGAAGGGGGGCCATGTCTGGTGATCCGATTTACTCGGTGAGCTGGGTGTGGCCGCAGAGACCAGCGAGAAGCGACTGTTTACTAAAAACACAGGTCCGTGCGAAGCCGTAAGGCGATGTATACGGACTGACGCCTGCCCGGTGCTGGAACGTTAAGGGGACCGGTTAGCCGACTTTCGGGTTGGCGAAGCTGAGAACTTAAGCGCCAGTAAACGGCGGTGGTAACTATAACCATCCTAAGGTAGCGAAATTCCTTGTCGGGTAAGTTCCGACCTGCACGAATGGCGTAACGACTTCTCGACTGTCTCAACCATAGGCCCGGTGAAATTGCACTACGAGTAAAGATGCTCGTTTCGCGCAGCAGGACGGAAAGACCCCGGGACCTTTACTACAGTTTGATATTGGTGTTCGGTTCGGCTTGTGTAGGATAGGTGGGAGACTGTGAAGCTTGGACGCCAGTTCAGGTGGAGTCGTCGTTGAAATACCACTCTGGTCGTGCTGGATGTCTAACCTGGGTCCGTGATCCGGATCAGGGACAGTGTCTGATGGGTAGTTTAACTGGGGCGGTTGCCTCCTAAAGAGTAACGGAGGCGCCCAAAGGTTCCCTCAGCCTGGTTGGCAATCAGGTGTTGAGTGTAAGTGCACAAGGGAGCTTGACTGTGAGACCGACGGGTCGAGCAGGGACGAAAGTCGGGACTAGTGATCCGGCGGTGGCTTGTGGAAGCGCCGTCGCTCAACGGATAAAAGGTACCCCGGGGATAACAGGCTGATCTTCCCCAAGAGTCCATATCGACGGGATGGTTTGGCACCTCGATGTCGGCTCGTCGCATCCTGGGGCTGGAGTCGGTCCCAAGGGTTGGGCTGTTCGCCCATTAAAGCGGTACGCGAGCTGGGTTTAGAACGTCGTGAGACAGTTCGGTCCCTATCCGCTGTGCGCGTAGGAATATTGAGAAGGGCTGTCCCTAGTACGAGAGGACCGGGACGGACGAACCTCTGGTGTGCCAGTTGTTCTGCCAAGGGCATGGCTGGTTGGCTACGTTCGGGAGGGATAACCGCTGAAAGCATCTAAGCGGGAAGCCTGCTTCGAGATGAGTATTCCCACCTCCTTGAGAGGGTAAGGCTCCCAGTAGACGACTGGGTTGATAGGCCGGATATGGAAGCCCAGTAATGGGTGGAGTTGACCGGTACTAATAGGCCGAGGGCTTGTCCTCAGTTGCTCGCGTCCACTGTGTTAGTTCTGAAGTAACGAACTCCCGCTCCGGCTGGTTGTAGTTCGATATCTTCATAGTGTTTCGGTGGTCATAGCGTTAGGGAAACGCCCGGTTACATTCCGAACCCGGAAGCTAAGCCTTTCAGCGCCGATGGTACTGCAGGGGGGACCCTGTGGGAGAGTAGGACGCCGCCGAACAAATATTGGGCCCCGGCCCCCGCACAAAGTGCGGGGGCCGGGGCTTTTTTGCGTTCGGTCGCAAGTCGGCAGCGTGGGTGACCGGCCGATGGATGCCGACCGGTCACCCGGCGCTGTTAGAGGCGGCCTGCAGCCTTCAGTGCCAGGTAGGCATCGGCGAGGGCGGGGGCGAGATTGTCCGGCGTCGCGTCCACGACGGTGACGCCGTGGCGCTGGAGCTGTTCTGCGGTGCGCTGGCGCTGAGCTTGAGCCTGGGCGCCGGCTGCGGCCTCGTATACGGCGTCGACGGAGCCTCGGGCGCGGGCCATCTGCTTCGTGTGCGGGTCGGAGACGGAAGCGATCAGAACGGTATGGCGCTGGGTGAGCTGGGGCAGTACGGGCAGGAGCCCTTCTTCGATAGGTGCTGCTTCCAGGCTCGTCAGAAGAACGATGAGCGAACGGCGGGGCGCGGTTGCCAGGGCCGTGGCGCTGAGGCCGCGGGCGTCGGATTCGACGAGTTCGGGCTCCAGAGGGGCCAGAGCGTTCACCACTGCGGGGAGGATGTCACTCGCGGAACGACCCTGGACCCGCGCGCGGACAGTGCGGTCGTAGGCCAGGAGGTCCACACGGTCGCCGGCACGGGTGGCTAGCGCTGTGAGGAGCAGTGCGGCATCCATGGCGGCGTCGAGGCGGGGTACGTCGCCGACGCGGCCGGCCGACGTGCGGCCGGTGTCGAGGACGATGAGGATGTGGCGGTCGCGCTCGGGGCGCCACGTTCGCACAGCGACGCTGGAGTGGCGGGCTGTTGCGCGCCAGTCGATGGAACGGGTGTCGTCGCCGGGGACGTACTCGCGAAGGCTGTCGAACTCGGTGCCCTGGCCGCGGATGAGCACGCTCGTGCGGCCGTCGAGCTCACGCAGGCGGGCGAGCCTGGACGGCAGGTGCTTGCGGCTGGTGAAGGGCGGGAGGACGCGGACCGTCCAGGGGACCTTGTGACTCCCTTGCCGGGCGGCAAGGCCGAGGGGACCGTAGGACCGCACGGTGATGCGCTCGGCGTGGCGATCGCCGCGGCGCGTCGGGCGCAGAACCGTGGTGAGGCGTCGCCGTTCGCCGGCCGGGATCGTCAGCTTGTGCCGGGACGCGGGCTGCTCCGTGCCCGGCAGCCAACTGCTGGGCGGCCAGGCGTCGCGGAGCTGGGCGCGGAGGCGGCGCCGGGAGGGGTTGGTGACCGTCAGCTGGACTTCCGCGCTGTCACCGAGCCGAACGCTTGTGTCACCGCTTCGGGTGAATCGGAGCGTTCGCACTGGCGCGGCGAGAGCGTAGTCGCACAGAATTGCGAGTGAAAGGGGTGCGTTGACGGCCAGCATCCCCGTCCAACTGGGGGCGAGGATGCCGACGGGGAGAGAGCCGAGGGCCGCGAGCAGCACGGTTCGTCCGGTAAGGGCCACGGGTCACCGCCTCATCGGGGGACGGGGACGTGGGCGAGGATCGAGGTGATCACGGAGTCGGCGGTGACTCCTTCCATCTCGGCCTCGGGCCGCAGCTGGATGCGGTGGCGGAGGGTGGGCAGGGCGAGGGCCTTCACATCGTCCGGGATCACGTAGTCGCGGCCGGTGAGCCAGGCCCAGGCACGAGCGGTGGAGAGCAGGGCGGTGGCGCCTCGGGGCGAGACGCCAAGGGTGAGTGAGGGGGATTCACGGGTGGCACGGCAGATATCGACGACGTAGCCCGCGATTTCGGGGGATACCGATGTCTTGGCGACGGCCGCGCGGGCGGCCTCGAGGTCGGCGGGGCCGGCGACGGGGCGTACTCCGGCGGCCTGGAGGTCGCGAGGGTTGAAGCCTTCCGCGTGGCGGGTCAGGACGTTGATCTCGTCCTCGCGTGAGGGCAGCGGGACCGTCAGCTTCAGGAGGAAGCGGTCGAGTTGGGCTTCCGGAAGCGGATAGGTGCCCTCGTACTCGACGGGGTTCTGTGTGGCTGCGACGAGGAAGGGCTCCGGCAGCGGGCGGGGGGTGCCGTCGACGGTGACCTGACGCTCCTCCATCGCCTCCAGGAGGGAGGACTGGGTCTTGGGCGGTGTGCGGTTGATTTCGTCGGCCAGGAGGAGGTTGGTGAAGACAGGGCCGGGCTGGAAGGAGAACTCGGCGGTGCGGGCGTCGTAGATCAGCGATCCCGTGACGTCACTCGGCATCAGGTCAGGGGTGAACTGAACGCGCTTCGTGTCAAGTTCGAGGGATGCGGCGAGGGCGCGGACGAGCAGCGTCTTGGCGACGCCGGGGACGCCTTCCAGCAGGACATGGCCCCGGCAGAGCAGCGCGACCACAAGACCGGTGACAGCGGGGTCCTGCCCGACCACGGCCTTCGCGATCTCGGTGCGCAGGGCTTCCAGGGAAGCGCGGGCGCTGTCCGAGTTCTCAGGGGTCTCGGGGGTCGGGGCACTCATGAGGTGCGTACCTCTCTTTCGAGGGCGTCGAGTTGGTCTGCCAGAAGGATCAGAGCGGTGTCGTCCGTGGGGGCCGGGCCGAAGAGAAGGGTGCGCAGGTCCGTCTCGCCGGAAGCGCCTTGGTCGGCGCTGGAGAGGCGGGCGGAGACGGCGGGCAGCAGGGAGTCGGGGGCGTGGGCTTGCGTCGGTGGGACACCCAGGAGGGGAGCGAGACGGGTTCGGGTCGCCGTGCGCAGGACGGTGGCCGCGCGGTCACGGGCGTTGGCCTTGCGGTAGAGGCGGGCGCGGCCTTCGGTGGATTCCGAGGCGCGGATGGCCACAGGGAGGCGTTCGGTCACGAGCGGGCCGAGGCGGCGGGCACGCCAGATGGCGGCGAGGACGGCGGCGAGGGCGAGTTGGAGGGTGCCCCAGAGCCAGCCGGAGGGGATCAGGCTGAGGAACGACGTCTCGCCGGCGCCCCGGCCGTCCCCACGGTCACCGCCGCCTTCGGTGGCAGAGGGGTCACTCAGCGAGGGGAGGTACCAGACGAGATGGGTCCGGGAACCGAGGAGCTGGAGAGCGAGCGAGGCGTTGCCCCGCTTGTCGAGGCGGTCGTTGTACAGGATGTCGGGGGAGCCGAGCAGGACGGTGTCGCCTCCCGCGCGGCCTTGGATGCGGAGGAGCGTGGGCAGGCCGTCGCTGCGGTAGCAGGCGTCCGTGCCGGGGAGGGTGGTGACATAACGCTCGCCGCCCATGTCGGCGTCGCCGGCGCGCTCGGCGGCGGGAAAGGAGCACTGAGGAGTCAGGGCCTCGGTCCCAGCGGGTGTTTCCGTGCTGACACCGGGAGCCAGGGTCTCGAGGGAGGCGGGGCCTGCGGAGACCAGAACCGTGCGGCCGCCGGACGGGCCCATGGAGGCCCGGAGGGTCGTCTGCTGATGGTCGGTCAGCAGGTCCGGTGCCGCGACGAGAAGGGTGGAGTCGGGGCCCGTTGCCGCGACGGCTTCGTCGAGGGTGGTCACCACACGGGTGGTGACTCCATGACCTTTCAGGAGTTCGGCCACGGCGCGGCTGCCGTAGCGGTCGGCGGAGCGGGGGTCGAGGCGGCCGTGCTGCTCGCCGGAGCGGAGGAGGGCCATGAGGATTCCGGCCACGATGAGGATGGCGAGCGCGATCAGCAATCCGCGGGCTCTGTTCCAGACCTGGCGCGGTGTCAGTGCGAGCGAGGTGGATGTGCCGGTCATTCGGCGGCTCCTCCGCCCGCTGGTCCTGCTCCTGCCGGGGCCGCTTCGTCCAGCTGTGGCTTCGTCCGTTCCAAGGCGCTGTCCAGCTCCTTGAGGCGCTGGTACGCGCGCTGGTCGGCGGTGCGGCCACCGTATGTGACGTCGTCGAAGGCGCGGGCCGCCGCGCGTAGTTCGTCCGCGTGCGCCGGCAAGGGGCGGCCCGCCTCGGCCGCGGCCTCGTCCGCGGTGCGGCCGGGGCGCGGCTCCAGGAGGGCGCGTTCCTCCAAGGAGCGGACGATGGCGCGCATCCGCTCCTGGGTGGCCTCGTTCCAGCGGCCGGCGGTGGCGTGGGCCTCGGCGGCGGCGCGGTGTTCGGCGGCGCTGCGGGGGCGGTCGTCGAAGAGGGAATCCGACGACACGGCGGCGCGCTGGGGAGTTCCCAGGCGCCACCACAAGGCGCCGATGAGCGCCACGACGATCAGCGCGATGACCACGATCCCGAGCAGCCCTCCCGGGGTGGCCGCGGAGGCGGAGGCGAAGAGGTCGCCCACCCACTCCCAGAACCGGTCGAGAGCCCGCTGCAGGAGGTTCGGATCGTCCTCGTGGTACATCGGCTTGGACAGTTCCCGCTCCGCCGCCTCGCGGGCGGGCACGCGCGGGATGTCCACCGGTACGTCGTCAGTGGCGCGGTGCAGCGACCATGCCGTCGTCGGTCCCCCCGTGACGAGCACCGCATCAGCTCCTGGACGTGGTGTCGCCGGGCGCGCCGTAGCCGGGGACGCCGGCGGCGCGGGCGAGTTCCAGGTCGAGGGCCTCGCGGCGGATGCGCTGGTCCACGTAGAGCAGGACGGTGACGCCGGAGGAGATCGGGTACGTGATCGACGCGCCGATCACGGAGCCGATGCCGGTGATGATCAGGAACGGCCACCCGTATGCCGGAGGAGTTCCGGTGAGCAGGCCGCTGAATCCGTCGCCGTCGACGGCCAGGGCGATGATGCTGAACGGGATCGCGATGATCATCATGACCAGGAAGAGCAGCAGAGCGGTCAGCAGCAGGATGCCGAAGATCCGCCACCACGCGCCCCGGACCAGCTTGGCGGAGCGGCGCAGGGAGGGGATGACCCCCTGCCGCTCCAGCATCAGCGCCGGCGAGGCGAGGCTGAAGCGCACCATCAGCCAGACGACGACCAAGACGGCACCGAGACCGCCGAAGACTGCCAGGGCGACCCCGGCGGCGGAGCCGAGGAGTATCCCGGGCAGTACGCCCACCAGCATGATCGTCACGCTTATCAGCGGCAGCAGCAGGGTCAGCCCGAGGAGCTGGGGCAGCCGGGGGCGGGCCTCGCGCCAGGCGTCGGAGAGGTTCACCTGGCGACCCAGCACCGAGCGGCTGATCACGACGGTGAGCAGCGCGGTGGTGAAGAGCGTGCCGATGAGGCTGATGAGCATGGTCGGGGCCAGGGACACCATGTTCGCCTGGGTGGCCTCGACGGACTGGTTCAGCGCTTCCGACGGCGTCGCGTTGGGGTCGACCGTCGGCGGGGCCGGAAGCAGGAAGCGCTGGACGAGGATGTCGGCGATCTGGGTCACCACGGCGACGGTGATCGTGATGCCGAGGACGGTGCGCCAGTGGGCCCGCAGGGTGGAGACCGCGCCGTCGAGGATCTCACCGACACCCAGGGGGCGCAGCGGGATCACGCCGGGCTTGGCGGCCGGCGGTCGGCCCCATCCGCCCTGGTGCTGGCCGCCGCCCCACTGCGGGGCGGGGGGCGGAACGGGTCCGCTGCTGGGGTGGGGCGAGCCCGGTGGGGACCACTGGCCGCCGGGCGGCTGCTCCTTGGACCACTTGGAAGCGGCGCCGTCCCCGTCGGAGGGCCCGGCGGGGCGCGGGACGCCGGCGCCCTGGCCGTCGGAGGGTGCGGACCCGGGCGAGGCCCAGCCCGGAGTGTCGTTCACGGTCGTCCACCTCGTGAATCTGTCGCGGGGCCGGCTCGTCGAGCCGACTCGGTCGGGGTGCCGGGCCGCTCGGCTTGGCGGCAGGTTGGCAGCCATCGTGCCACGCGTCGCCGGTGGCCGGGCCAGGGCCTGTATCTCATCGGCACCTTCATTGTCGGTGGTTCAGCGGGCAGACTGGGCGGATGGCTGATCAGTACGCACACACGTCGTCCGGTACCGAGCCGTCCGCGTTGCCCGCACTGCGGTGGGAAGAGCCACCGGAAGGGCCGGTGGTCGTACTCCTCGACCAGACGCGGCTGCCCGCCGAGGAGGTCGAGCTGGTCTGCACGGACGTGCCGGCGCTGGTGCGGGCGATACAGACCCTCGCCGTGCGGGGCGCGCCGCTGCTGGGCATCGCCGGCGCCTACGGGGTCGCGCTGGCCGCCGCGCGCGGCTACGACGTACAGGAGGCGGCCGCCCTGCTGGCGGGGGCGCGGCCCACCGCGGTGAACCTCGGGTACGGGGTGCGGCGCGCGGAAACCGCCTACCGGGTGGCTCTGGAGAAGGGCGCGGGCCGGGAGGAGGCGGCCGGTGTCGTCCTCGCGGAGGCGCGGGCGCTGCACCGCGAGGACGCCGAGGCGAGCGCGAGCATGGCGCGGCACGGGCTGACGTTCCTCGACGAGCTGCTGCCGGGCGGCGGACACCGCGTCCTGACGCACTGCAACACGGGTGCGCTCGTCTCCGGAGGCGAGGGCACCGCCTTCGCGGTGGCGCTCGCGGCGCACCGGGCGGGTCGGCTGCGGCGGCTGTGGGTGGACGAGACACGCCCGCTGCTGCAGGGCGCCAGGCTCACCGCGTACGAGGCGGCCCGGCACGGGCTGGCGTACACGCTACTCACCGACAACGCCGCGGGGTCGCTGTTCGCGGCCGGGGAGGTCGACGCCGTCCTGATCGGGGCCGACCGGATCGCCGCCGACGGATCGGTGGCCAACAAGGTGGGAAGCTATCCGCTCGCGGTGCTCGCCAAGTACCACCACGTGCCGTTCATCGTGGTCGCGCCCGTCACGACGATCGACCTGAACACCCCGGACGGGGCGTCCATCGAGGTGGAGCAGCGTTCCGGGCAGGAGGTGACGGAGCTCACGGCGCCGCCGCAGGTCATGCTGGCGCATGGTGGATCGGGTGGAGGGCTGCCGGTGGCCCCGCTCGGAACGCAGGCGTACAACCCCGCCTTCGACGTCACGCCGCCGGAGCTGGTGACGGCGATCGTCACCGAGGAGGGCGTAGTCTCGCCCGTCACCGCAACAGGAATCGCCGAGCTGTGTGCCAGGTCACGCCAGGTAACGATTAGCTAATGGGATGATGTCGATTATGAAGGGACGCGTCCTTGTCGTCGACGACGACTCCGCACTGGCCGAGATGCTCGGGATTGTGCTGCGTGGTGAGGGTTTCGAGCCGTCGTTCGTAGCGGACGGCGACAAGGCCCTGGCCGCATTCCGGGAGGTCAAGCCGGACCTGGTGCTGCTGGACCTCATGCTGCCCGGGCGGGACGGCATCGAGGTGTGCCGGCTGATCAGGGCCGAGTCCGGGGTGCCGATCGTGATGCTCACCGCCAAGAGCGACACGGTCGATGTGGTGGTCGGGCTGGAGTCCGGTGCCGATGACTACATCGTCAAACCGTTCAAGCCGAAGGAGCTGGTGGCCCGGATCCGGGCGCGGCTGCGGAGGTCGGAGGAGCCCGCGCCGGAGCAGCTGACCATCGGTGACCTGGTCATCGACGTGGCCGGCCACTCGGTCAAGCGGGACGGTCAGTCGATCGCGCTGACGCCGCTCGAGTTCGACCTGCTCGTCGCGCTGGCCCGCAAGCCGTGGCAGGTGTTCACCCGCGAGGTGCTGCTGGAGCAGGTCTGGGGCTACCGCCACGCCGCCGACACGCGGCTGGTGAACGTGCATGTCCAGCGGCTGCGCTCCAAGGTCGAGAAGGACCCGGAGCGGCCGGAGATCGTCGTGACCGTCCGTGGTGTCGGTTACAAGGCCGGACCGAGCTGACATGTCCCGCGGCAGTGCTGCTCCGAAGCCCGGGAAGCCGGGAGTCCGTGCGGGGCGGGCTGCCGGTCCGGGGCGTGCCCCCTCGCGCGTCGGCCGCCTGTTCCACGGCGGCCCGCTGCTCCAGGACGGGGCGCCCGGTGGCCGGGTGCTCCGGCTCCTGGCGCGCTGGGTGCGCCGTCCGCTGCTGCCCGCCGTACGGCTGTGGCGGCGCAACATCCAGCTGCGGGTGGTCGCCGGCACGCTGCTGATGTCACTCGGCGTGGTGCTGCTGCTCGGCATCGTCGTCATCGGGCAGATGCGCAACGGTCTGCTGGACGCCAAGGAGAGGGCGGCGCAGAGCCAGGCCTCCGGCGGTTTCTCCGCGGCACAGGACCAGGCCAGTGCGCCGCGGCCCGGGCAGGTCGGCGGCGGCCCGACGGCGCCCTCGTCGCTGAACTGGCGCTCCGACCTGGTCGTGCAGCTCGCCAGTGGCGGGCAGAGCGCGTTCAACGTGGTGGCGCTGAGCTCCGACTCGGCGGGCACGGCCCCGAGCCGCGGCGCCCGGGCCTCCGGGGGCGTGGAGCCGGCGACCAGCATCCCGGCGGCGCTCCGCGAGTCGGTCGCGCAGGGCACCGGGACCTTCCAGACGTACACCCGCATCCACTACACCGACGGCAAGGCGTCCGAGGCCGGGCTGGTGATCGGCAAGCGGCTCAACGACGTCGAGGGCAATTCCTACGAGCTGTACTACCTCTTCCCGCTGACGCAGGAGGAGGACTCGCTCTCCCTGGTCAAGACGACGCTGGCGACGGCCGGGCTGTTCGTCGTCGTCCTGCTGGGCGCCATCGCGTGGCTGGTGGTGCGGCAGGTCGTCACGCCTGTACGGATGGCGGCGGGCATCGCCGAGCGACTGTCGGCGGGCCGGCTGCAGGAGCGGATGAAGGTCACCGGCGAGGACGACATCGCCCGCCTCGGCGAGGCCTTCAACAAGATGGCGCAGAACCTCCAGCTGAAGATCCAGCAGCTGGAGGACCTGTCGCGGATGCAGCGCCGGTTCGTGTCGGACGTCTCGCACGAGCTGCGCACGCCGCTGACGACCGTGCGGATGGCCGCCGATGTGATCCACGAGGCGCGTGGGGACTTCGACCCGGTGACGGCACGCTCCGCGGAGCTGCTGGGCGACCAGCTGGACCGGTTCGAGTCGCTGCTCGCCGACCTGCTGGAGATCAGCCGGTTCGACGCGGGCGCGGCGGCGCTGGAGGCGGAGCCGATAGACCTGCGGGAGGTCGTGCGCCGCGTCATCGGCGGCGCCGAGCCGCTCGCGGAGCGCAAGGGCGGCCGGATCCTGGTCGTCGGCGACGAGCAGCCGGTGGTCGCCGAGGCCGACCCGCGACGCGTCGAGCGCATCCTGCGCAACCTCGTCGTCAACGCCGTGGAGCACGGCGAGGGCCGTGACGTGGTGGTCCGGATGGCCGCCGCGGGCGGCGCCGTGGCCATCGCCGTACGCGACTACGGGGTCGGCCTCAAGCCCGGCGAGGCGACGCGCGTGTTCAACCGGTTCTGGCGCGCCGACCCCGCGCGGGCCAGGACGACCGGCGGGACCGGCCTCGGCCTGTCCATCGCGCTGGAGGACGCCCGGCTGCACGGCGGCTGGCTGCAGGCCTGGGGCGAGCCCGGCGGCGGCTCGCAGTTCCGGCTGACGCTGCCGCGCACGGCGGACGAGCCGCTGCGCGGTTCCCCGATACCCCTGGAGCCGGAGGACTCGCGGCGCAACCGCGAGCGGGCCGCCGCCGAGGGGCCGGAAGGCCCCCGGCCGGCGACCGTGCCGGGACAGGGCAGCGCGGGCCGCCCGCCGCAGCCGCCGATACCGCCGCGCCACGCACCGGCGCAGGCGACCGCGGACCCCACGGCCCTGCCCGGCAATGGAGCCCGGGTGGTGGCACGACAGACCGGGGAGCGGACCGGCGAGGGCGCCGTACCAGCGCGGGAAGCGGATCGCGAACCGGATGCCGACGGGGACGCAGGCGGGGGCACAGGCGGGCACAGGGGCTGGGACACGGAGCGGGAGGGCATGGCTCGTGGGCGCTGAGCGTCATCGGTACGGGCGGGGGCGTACGGCGCGGAGGGCCGCGCTGCTCGGCTGCGCCACACTGGTCGCCGGGTGCGCCTCGATGCCGGACAGCGGAGACGTATCCGCGGTGAAGGCCTCCAAGCCGGGCGATTCCCAGGTGCGGGTCTACCCGGTGACGCCCCGGGACAACGCCGCGCCGGACGAGATCGTCGACGGTTTCCTGGAGGCGATGACCGGCGACGACCCCGGCTTCGCGACCGCCCGGAAGTACCTGACCAAGCAGGCGGCGCAGACCTGGAAGCCCGAGGAGCGCACCACGGTCCTCGCCGCCGCGCCCGAACCGCAGCAGCCCGAGCGCACCGCCGGGCAGGAGGGCCCCGGGCTGCTCTACCGGCTGTACGGGCAGCCGGTCGCGGCCGTGGACGCCCATCAGGCCTACCAGCCGCTGGGCCCGTCCAACTACAACGGCACGATCCATCTGGTGCAGGTCGCCGGTCCGGAGGGGAAGGGCAAGGAGTGGCGTATCGACAGTCTGCCGCCGGGCCTCGTCCTCGGTGAGTCGGACTTTCTGCGCAACTACCGTTCGGTCAACAAGTACTACTTCGCGGGCGGGCGGCAATGGGTCGTGGCCGACCCCGTGTACATCCGGCAGCGGCAGGATCCGGTGACCCGGATGGACCCGGTGGCGCAGGCCGTCAAGGCGCTGCTGGAAGGGCCGACGAACTGGCTGAAGCCGGTGGTCGATTCGCGTTTTCCCACGGGTACGGCGCTGAAGGAGGACGTGAAGTCGCTGACGCCCGACGACCAGAACTCGCTGAAGGTGCCGCTGAACGAGAAGGCCGACAACGTCGGACAGGACCAGTGCCGGAAGATGGCAGCCCAATTGCTGTTCACCGTGGGGGATTTGGCATCCACCAGGGTCGAGCAGGTGGAGTTGCAGCGGTCGGACGGTTCGCGGCTCTGCGTGTTGGGTGAGGGCCAGAAGGAGGACTTCATGGCCGACCCGACCGCCGTCGCCCCGAAGAATCCGTACTTCATCGACGCGAACGGACAGCTGGCCGAGCTCAACGCCACGGCGAAGGACGTCGGGGGGCCGCGGCATGTGCCGGGACCGTTCGGCAACGGCGCGGCGAAGGTGGGTTCCGTCGCGGTGGCGCGGGACGAGCGGTACGCGGCCGGTGTGTCGCAGGACGGCCGGTACCTGAGGGTGGCGTCGATCGCCTCGGAGGGGCAGCTGCCGGTGCCGATCCTGCGCAGCGACGGCGGCACGCCCGAGGACGGCCTGTCGGCGCCGAGCTGGGACGGGCGCGGCGATCTTTGGGTGGCCGACCGCAATCCGGCCAAGCCGCGGCTGCTGCTGATCCCGGGCGGTTCCGGCGCGCCACTGCCCGTGACGGCGCCGTGGCTCACCGACGGCGTGCGGATCAAGGCGCTGCGGGTCTCCGAGGACGGCGTGCGCATGGCGCTGCTGCTGGAGAAGGACGGCAAGACCACGCTGCACATCGGCCGGGTCCAGAGGGACGGGGCGGGCACGCAGCAGACGGCCGCCGTGGTGGAACTGCAGTCGGCCGCGCCGCGCATGGACTCGGTGAGCTCGGTGTCCTGGGCCGGGCCGAGCCGGCTGGTGGTGCTCGGCAAGCTGGCCGGCGGCGTGCAGCAGGTGCGCTACATCCAGACGGACGGCTCCACCTCGGCCGCCGGGGTTCCCGGGCTCAACCAGGTGAAGGCGGTCGCGGCGGCCAACGACGAGCGGGCGCCGCTGGTGGCGGCCTCCGCCGACGACGGCATCGTGCGGCTGCAGGCCGGCGGCAACTGGCAGCCGATGGCCGAGAAGGGCACGTCACCGGTCTATCCCGGCTGATGCGGGCCCGCCGTCCTGTCGGTGTGCGCGGTTGTCCACAGGGGTGGCGGGGGCGCCGTGCCGGTCGGCACAGTGGGGGCATGCGGGGATGGTGGCGGGAGATCGCCGGGCTCGTGCTGCCCGTCGCCTGCGGAGGCTGCGGCCGTGCCCGTACGCAGCTGTGCGAGGAGTGCGGGCGCGCCCTGTACGGGCGTCCGCCCGGCCGGGTGCGACCCGTGCCCGAGCCCGCGGGCCTGCCCGTGGTGCATGCCGCCGCGCCGTACGGCGATGCGGTACGCGCGGTGCTGCTGGGGCACAAGGAGCGCGGCGTGCTGGGGCTGGCCCGGCCGCTCGGCCTCGCCCTGGCAGGGGCCGTCAGAGCGGCCGCGGCGCCCTCGGCGGGGCTCGGCGCCGGGCCGCTGCTGCTGGTACCGGTGCCGTCGTCACGGCGCGCGGTGCGGGCGCGCGGGCACGACGCGGCGCGGCGGATCGCGTGGGCGGCGGCGGCCGAGTTGCGGCGTACGGGAACGGCGGCGCGGGTCCTGCCCGTGCTGCGGCAGCGGCGGTCGGTGTCGGACCAGTCGCGGCTGGACGCCCGGCAGCGGCTGGCGAACATGGCGGGGGCGCTGGAGGTGGTGGCGGGCGGCGGCCGGGTACTGGCGGAAGGCAGGGCCGTACTCGTCGACGATCTCATGACGACCGGGGCCTCGCTCGTCGAGGCGGCCAGGGCTGTGCCCGGACACGTGGGGGCCGCGGTGGTCGCCGCCCCGCCGTCGTCCTTCACCACGCCGTTCGAAGGAGGCGAAATAACGTGGAACTGAGCCGTGGCCTGCTTCGTTGCAGTCAGTGACGGAGTAAAAGCACTCGATCGGACGTACGTGCTGGTATCGGGTGCCGACATCCGTCCGAGCGAGCTATGTTCGGTTGTGAGGAATGGCGAAGGCCGCGCTTCACCGAATGCACTGCCGCGCTTCCGGGCGTTTACCGGAATCCGGTCAGGACATGAAGTCGGGTGGGGTGGGGATCTTGTCCACTGGGGAGGAGGAGGTGAACGTCGCCAAGTCCGAGGCTCCGGTGCTCACCGGGGTCTGGTGCAAAAGGGAGATGCTCGCCGGCCGGTGAGCCGGCGGAGCGATCCGGGAACGGAGTTCTGCGTGGACATCGTCGTCAAGGGCCGCAAGACCGAGGTGCCCGAGCGGTTCCGCAAGCACGTGGCCGAGAAGCTGAATCCGGAGAAGATCCAGAAGCTCGACAGCAAGGTGATCAGCCTCGACGTCGAGGTGTCCAAGGAGCACAACCCGCGGCAGGCCGACCGGTCCGACCGCGTGGAGATCACCCTCCACTCCCGCGGCCCGGTGATCCGGGCGGAAGCAGCGGCAGGCGACCCGTACGCAGCGCTTGATCTAGCGACGAGCAAGCTGGAGGCGCGGCTGCGCAAGCAGCACGACAAGCGCTTCACCCGCCGGGGCAACGGCCGGCTGTCGGCGGCCGAGGTGCCCGCGGCGATTCCGGGCGTGGCCAGGATGAACGGAAACGGCGCCATCGCGACCGAGGAGCGGCAGGACGACATCCCGACCACCAAGGTCGGCCCGCTCGAAGTCCGCGGCGAAGGACCGCTGGTGGTGCGTGAGAAGACGCACAAGGCCGCCCCGATGTCGCTCGACCAGGCGCTCTACGAAATGGAGCTGGTCGGTCACGACTTCTATCTGTTCGTCGACTCCGAGAACAAACTGCCCGCCGTGGTCTACCGCCGCCACGCCTACGACTACGGCGTGATCCACCTGGAGACCGACCCGCTGGCCGGTTCCGAAGCGGGCGGTGCCGGTGGTGCGCTCGGCGGCTGACCGTAGCTGACCCCGTCCCGAGACGGTGCCCCTGGAGCGCCTCGTGCGCCCCCAGGGGCACCACCGCGCGACCGGAGGAGCACCGCTCCGCCGCGCGGGCATGAAATCATGGCGTCTCACGCCAACCGGTGCTTTGCGACCTGCGGTTGGCGCACGGAACAGGGACCTCAGGCCAGGCCTTCAGGGGGAGGAACGATGGCGGACAGCTTCGGCCCGGTGCACCACCGGGGCGGCTCCGACGCCCCGGCGGGCGGGGCGGATGCAGGTGACGGCAGGGACGGCGGCGCCGACGGCACAGACGGCGGCGCGTCCCCGTACCGCAAGGAGCCCATCCGGGTCCTGGTGGTGGACGATCACGCGCTCTTCCGGCGCGGCCTGGAGATCGTCCTCGCGCAGGAGGAGGACATCCAGGTGGTGGGCGAGGCGGGCGACGGCGCGGAAGCCGTCGACAAGGCCGCCGACCTGCTGCCCGACATCATCCTCATGGATGTGCGGATGCCCAAGCGGGGCGGCATCGAGGCCTGCACCTCCATCAAGGAGGTGGCCCCCAGCGCCAAGATCATCATGCTGACGATCAGCGACGAGGAGGCCGACCTCTACGACGCGATCAAGGCGGGTGCGACCGGCTACCTCCTCAAGGAGATCTCCACCGACGAGGTCGCGACCGCCATCCGCGCCGTCGCCGACGGGCAGTCGCAGATCAGCCCCTCCATGGCGTCCAAGCTGCTCACCGAGTTCAAGTCGATGATTCAGCGCACCGACGAGCGCAGGCTGGTGCCCGCGCCCCGGCTGACCGACCGCGAGCTCGAGGTCCTCAAGCTGGTCGCCACCGGGATGAACAACCGGGACATCGCCAAGGAGCTGTTCATCTCCGAGAACACCGTGAAGAACCACGTGCGCAACATCCTGGAGAAGCTCCAGCTGCACTCCAGGATGGAGGCGGTGGTGTACGCGATGAGGGAGAAGATCCTCGAAATCAGGTGAGCCGGGCCAGGGCGGCGGTCAGCTCGGGCGCGAGCTCCGGGCGGTCGACGCGCTCGATCCGCACCGCGTCGCAGCCCACCCACTCGGCGGCCTCCCGCAGCGCCTCGGCCATCGGGGCCACCGCCTTGGGGGAGAGCAGCGACACCTGCTTGGCCACCAGGGTCGTCCCCTCGCGGGCGGGGTCCACCCGCCCCATCAGCTGCCCGCCCGCCAGCAACGGCATCGCGAAGTAGCCGTGTATCCGCTTCTGCTTGGGGACGTACGCCTCCAGGCGATGCATGAAGCCGAAGATCCGCTCCGTACGAGCCCGCTCCCAGATCAGCGAGTCGAACGGCGACAGCAGGGTCGTGCGATGGCGGCCGCGCGGCACGGTCGCCAGGGCCTCGGGGTCCGCCCAGGCGGGCTTGCACCAGCCCTGCACCCGCACCGGCACCAGCCCCGAGTCGGCGATCACCGCGTCGAACTGCTCGCCCTTGAGCCGGTGGTAGTCGGCGATGTCTGCGCGCGTGCCCACGCCCAGCGCCTCCCCCGCCAGCCGCACCAGGCGGCGCAGGCACTCCGTGTCGTCCAGCTCGTCGTGCAGGAGGTGGCTCGGGACGGCGCGCTCGGCCAGGTCGTACACCCGCTTCCAGCCGCGCCGCTCGGTGCACACCACCTCCCCGTACATCAGGGCGCGCTCGACGGCGACCTTCGATGCGGACCAGTCCCACCACTCGCCGCCGTTCTTCGCGCCGCCCAGCTCCGTGGCGGTCAGCGGCCCCTGGGCGCGCAGCTGATCGATCACCGTCTCGTACGCGCCGTCCGGCAGGTCGTGGTGCCACTGCGGGCGGGCGCGGTAGGCACGGCGGCGGAAGGCGAAGTGCGGCCACTCCTCGATGGGCAGGATGCACGCCGCGTGCGACCAGTACTCGAAGGCGTGCGTCTGCGACCAGTACGCCGTGTCGACGGTCTTGCGGCCGACGGCGCCCAGGCGCGCGTACGGAACCAGCTCGTGGGAGCGGGCCAGTACCGAGATGGTGTCGAGCTGGACGGCCCCGAGACGGCGCAGGACGCCGCGCACCCCCGCGCGGCGGTCCGGCGCACCCAGGAAGCCCTGGGCGCGCAGCGCGATACGACGGGCCTCGTCGGCGGAGAGTTCGGCGGTCGGGGGCGGCATCGTGGTCATGCCCGGCACGATAGAGGGCGGCACTGACAGTCAGGTGCGGACCGGCAGATAGGGCGTCCGGGAGGCCAACCCGAGGTCCGAGGGGAGCAGGGCGCCGATCCAGCAGTCGCGTACCGTCCCCCGAAAATCCATGGCTGCGCGGAGCGTGCCCTCCATCGTGAAGCCGGCCTTCTCGGCGACCGCGCGGGAGGCGTGGTTGCCGACCTGGGCGCGCCACTCCAGGCGTGCGCAGCCGAGGTCGGTGAACGCCCAGCGGGCCACGCCGAGGACGGTCTCCACCGCGTAACCGCGTCCCCGGTGTCCCCTCACCGTGTAAAAGCCGATCTCCCACGTGGTGGGACGCCGGTGGTGCAGGCTCGTCGAGGCGAGCAGTGGGCCGCCGTCCCGGGGGTGTACGGAGAAGGTGTACATGGTGTCCGTGCGCCAGCCGTCCGGCACCGTACGGTGCGCCCATTCTTCGGCGTGCTCTCGCTCGTACGGGGATGGCAGGGGGATCCAGCGCTGCATCTCGGGGTCCTGGCAGGCCGCGTACGCCTCGTCGGCGTCGGCGGGTGCGAAGGGGGACAGCAGCAGGCGCTCGGTGGTGAGGGTGACGGGCTCCATGGCGGGATTCTGGTGCGGCAGGGCGGGGCGGGGCGAACACTTTTCGGGTGCAGCGGCACCTTCGGCGCACCCCGTGCGTTGTCCTTGCGGGCGGCATGTCGGCGCGGCGGTCGGCTCAGGTGGGCGCGGACCTCCCAGCCCGGCGGCGTCCTCGCTTACGATGGCCGTTGCGGTGGGGCCCACCTGCCGTGCCCGTGCCAGTGTCCATGACAAGACCCAGTGCCAGGCCCGACCGGCAAGGAGACCAACCTCAGTGTCCGTCTTCAACAAGCTCATGCGTGCAGGCGAAGGCAAGATCCTGCGCAAACTGCACCGCATCGCGGACCAGGTCAACTCCATCGAAGAGGACTTCGTCAACCTCTCCGACGCCGAGTTGAGGGCGCTCACCGAGGAGTACAAGCAGCGGTACGCCGACGGCGAGAGCCTCGACGACCTGCTTCCGGAGGCGTTCGCCACCGTACGCGAGGCGGCCAAGCGCGTCCTCGGGCAGCGCCACTACGACGTCCAGCTGATGGGTGGCGCCGCGCTGCACCTCGGTTACGTCGCCGAGATGAAGACCGGTGAGGGCAAGACCCTCGTCGGCACGCTCCCGGCGTACCTCAACGCGCTCTCCGGCAAGGGCGTGCACCTCATCACGGTCAACGACTACCTGGCGCAGCGCGACTCCGAGATGATGGGCCGCGTCCACAAGTTCCTGGGTCTGTCGGTCGGCTGCATCCTCGCCAACATGTCGCCCGCGCAGCGCCGCGAGCAGTACGGCTGCGACATCACGTACGGCACGAACAACGAGTTCGGCTTCGACTACCTCCGCGACAACATGGCGTGGTCCAAGGACGAGCTCGTCCAGCGCGGCCACAACTACGCCATCGTCGACGAGGTCGACTCCATCCTGGTCGACGAGGCCCGTACGCCGCTGATCATCTCCGGCCCGGCGGACCAGGCCACCAAGTGGTACGGCGACTTCGCCAAGCTCGTCACCCGCCTCAAGCGCGGCGAGCCCGGCAACCCCCTCAAGGGCATCGAGGAGACCGGCGACTACGAGGTCGACGAGAAGAAGCGCACCGTCGCCATCCACGAGTCCGGCGTCGCCAAGGTCGAGGACTGGCTGGGCATCGACAACCTCTACGAGTCGGTCAACACCCCGCTCGTCGGGTACCTGAACAACGCCATCAAGGCCAAGGAACTGTTCAAGAAGGACAAGGACTACGTCGTCATCGACGGCGAAGTCATGATCGTCGACGAGCACACCGGCCGTATCCTCGCCGGCCGCCGCTACAACGAGGGCATGCACCAGGCGATCGAGGCGAAGGAAGGGGTGGACATCAAGGACGAGAACCAGACCCTCGCCACGATCACCCTGCAGAACTTCTTCCGCCTCTACGACAAGCTCTCCGGCATGACCGGTACGGCCATGACCGAGGCCGCCGAGTTCCACCAGATCTACAAGCTGGGCGTCGTCCCGATCCCGACGAACAGGCCGATGGTCCGCAAGGACCAGTCCGACCTGATCTACCGCACCGAGGTCGCCAAGTTCGCCGCGGTCGTCGACGACATCGAGGAGAAGCACAAGAAGGGCCAGCCGATCCTCGTCGGTACGACGTCGGTCGAGAAGTCCGAGTACCTGTCGCAGCAGCTGTCCAAGCGCGGCATCCCGCACGAGGTGCTCAACGCCAAGCAGCACGACCGGGAGGCGACGATCGTCGCCCAGGCCGGCCGCAAGGGCGCCGTCACCGTCGCCACCAACATGGCCGGCCGCGGTACCGACATCAAGCTCGGCGGCAACCCCGACGACCTCGCCGAGGCGGAGCTGCGCCAGCGCGGCCTCGACCCGGTCGAGCACGCGGAGGAGTGGGCCGCGGCGCTGCCCGCCGCCCTGGAGAAGGCCGAGCTGGCGGTCAAGGCCGAGAACGAAGAGGTCAAGCGGCTCGGCGGGCTCTACGTGCTGGGCACCGAGCGGCACGAGTCGCGGCGTATCGACAACCAGCTGCGCGGCCGCTCCGGCCGTCAGGGCGACCCCGGCGAGTCCCGGTTCTACCTGTCGCTGGGCGACGACCTGATGCGGCTGTTCAAGGCGCAGATGGTCGAGCGCGTGATGGCGATGGCCAACGTCCCGGACGACGTACCGATCGAGAACAAGATGGTCACGCGTGCCATCGCCTCCGCGCAGTCCCAGGTCGAGCAGCAGAACTTCGAGACGCGTAAGAACGTCCTGAAGTACGACGAGGTACTCAACCGGCAGCGCGAGGTCATCTACGGCGAGCGCCGCCGTGTCCTGGAGGGCGAGGACCTGCACGAGCAGATCCGCCACTTCATGGACGACACGATCGACGCGTACATCCAGGCGGAGACCGTCGAGGGCTTCGCGGAGGAGTGGGACCTGGACCGGCTGTGGGGCGCCTTCAAGCAGCTCTACCCGTGCAAGGTCACCGTCGACGAGCTGGAGGAGGCGGCCGGCGACCGCGCCGGGATCACCGCCGAGTTCATCGCCGAGATGGTCAAGGAAGACATCCACCGGCAGTACGACGAGCGCGAGAAGCAGCTCGGCTCCGAGATCATGCGCGAGCTGGAGCGGCGCGTGGTCCTCTCCGTGCTGGACCGCAAGTGGCGCGAGCACCTCTACGAGATGGACTACCTCCAGGAGGGCATCGGCCTGCGCGCCATGGCGCAGAAGGACCCGCTGGTCGAGTACCAGCGCGAGGGCTTCGACATGTTCACCGCGATGATGGAGGGCATCAAGGAGGAGTCCGTCGGCTACCTGTTCAACCTGGAGGTCCAGGTCGAGCAGCAGGTCGAGGAGGTCCCGGTGCAGGACGCGGTCGCCGCCGAGAAGACCTCGCTGACCAAGGAGGACGCCGTCCCGGCGCAGGCGGGTGCCGCGCGCCCGGAGATCCGCGCCAAGGGACTGGAGGCGCCGAGGCGGCCGGACCGGCTGCACTTCACGGCGCCGAAGGTCGACGGCGAGGGCGACATCATCGAGGGCGACTTCGAGACCGCCGACGGTGGTGCTCGCGACGGTGACGGCATGACCCGCGCGGAGCGGCGCAAGGCCCAGAAGGGCGGGCGTCGCCGCAAGAAGTAGCGGCGGTTCCTGCAAGGCGTTGCCGGCGGGGCCGGGTACGCGCGCGTGGCGCGTGTTCCCGGCCCCGCCGCACGTTTCAGGTGCGGTTCCCGTTCGTGGGGCTCCCGATGCCGTTCGCGTTCCCGTTCCCGTTTCCGCCGAGTTCCACGGCCGCGCAGCGCCACCTGCGGTCCTCGCCCTGCTCCAGGCGGAACGCCATCGCCCGGAACCGGTCGCCGGTCGCGATCGTCGCGAACGCCTCCACCACGCCGGGGCGCAGCGGGAAGACGCCGCAGCGCCGGATCACGGGGCGGGCGGCGTGCGCGCCGCGGGCGCGCAGGGGTGCGTGGGGTGCGAGGCGGATCAGCTGGTCGTACGCCTCCCCGACGGTCTGGCCCAGCATCCAGTGGACCGGGCGTTCACCGCTGAGGACGGCCAGCAGGCGCTCGGCGAACACCGCGTGGGGCTGCTGCGGGCGGCGGGGCCGGGCCTGGCGGGCCGTGCCGGCGTCTCCCGGCCCCCGCTGGTCGCGGCGGCCGGCCGGGCGGGGCGTCTGCGGGCGCGTCGTCGTACGGCTCGTCTGCGTGCGCGTGGCGGCGGTGGTCATGGCGGCCCCGTTCCAGTCGGACCCGGCTTTCTACCGGGCGGTAACTTCGGTTGGGGATCTTGTACGGGGGCGGGCCGGGCCGCCGCAATCGCTCCCGGCGGCGGGGGAGGGGGCCTCAGAGGTTCACCTATCCGGGTGGCGGGGGTGTTGTGCGGCCTGGGCGCGGCCGGGTTCGCAGGGTCGCCGGTGGACGTGTGGGGCGGGTGGCCGCAGGGCCCGAAAAGGGGACCGCGCACGTATCCTGAGGGCGTCTCCGACTACGAAAGCGGCCTGCCATGCGCGTGTACGTCCCCCTGACGCTCCCCGGCCTCGCAGAGGCACACAAGGCGGGCGCGCTCGGGCCCGGTCCGCTCACCGCCTACGCCGTGACGCCCGGACTGCGCGAGTGGTACGTCTCCGACGACATCGAGGAGCTCGAGTACGCCGCGCTGAGCCGCGCCGCGGCGGGGTCACTGCGGCTCATCGCCGGCGACCCACGGGCCGCGCGGCGGCGGGTGGTCGTCGCCCTCGACGTACCGGACGCGGCCGTGACCGCCGACCCCGACGCGGGTCTGGACCCGGCGTCGGTGGGCGAGGTACGCGTCGCCGGACCGGTGCCGCTGGCCAAGGCGGCCGCGGTGCACGCCGACGCCGACGACGCGGTGGCGGACGTCTCCGCGGCGGCGGACGCGCTGGGCGCGGCGGACCAGGGGGACGAGGACGCGCAGTTCACGGTGGACGGGGCCGAGGACCACGAGCTGCTGTGGTTCGGGGTGCAGGAGATCCCCGCGCTGCTGGGCTGAGGGCCGTCCGGGTCGATTGTCGGTGGGTGCCGGTACCGTTTTCGCATGGGGAAGCGCGACAGCCACCTGGTGTGGGACTGGAACGGCACGTTGCTCGACGACATCGACGCGGTCATCGGGGCGACGAACGCTGCGTTCGAGGAGATAGGCCTGGAGCCGATCACCCTCGCGCGGTACCGCGAGCTGTACTGCGTGCCGGTGCCCCTGTTCTACGAGCGGCTGATGGGCCGGATGCCCACGGAGGAGGAGTGGGCCGTCATGGACGGCGCCTTCCACCGGCACTACTGGGTGCGCGCGGAGGCGTGCGGGCTGACGGCCGGGGCGGCGGAGCTGCTGGCGACGCGGCAGGCCGAGGGGTTCACGCAGTCGCTGCTGTCGCTGGCGCCGCATGAGCGGCTGCTGCCGATCGTGCGGCGGTACGGCATCGAGTCGCGGTTCGTCCGCGTGGACGGGCGCATAGGCGCGTCGACGGCGGGCAAGGCCGAGCACATGGTGCGGCACCTGCTGGCGCTGGACGGGACCGTGGCGTCGTCGCCGGAGCGCGTGGTCGTCATCGGCGACGCGGCGGACGACGCGGTGGCGGCGGCGCACGTGGGCGCGAAGGCGGTGCTGTACACCGGGGGGTCGCACAGCCGGGCGAGCCTGGAGGCGGTGGGGGTGCCGGTGGTGGACTCGCTGGAGGAAGCGGTGGCGGTGGCGGAGGAGCTGGTGGCGTAGGGCCCCTCACTCACCCCCGCGGGTGCGGGCCGGCTGTGGGGCGCTGGCCGGTTCGTGTCGGGCCGGGGCTTCGGGGTGGCCTTTGTGCGAGGCACCGCGAGGGGCCGCTCTGGACGAGGGGTTGCCGGGAGGAGACCTGTCGCTGTCCAGAGTGTCAAACTTCCGCACCGGGATTTGTACACATACGGCTCATGACGGGCCCGGGGGGAAGAGCGATAGCCTGGACCCGTGATCAGCGCTATACGCCGAGGGGGCAGCGAGGCCCCCGGCCTGCGCCCGGGATGCCATCGTGCCCGGGCTAGCGCTGATTTTTCGTTTCCGGGGCGCTCGCCGAATTTGGCCGATAACGGCCCGGAGATCTCTCATCGCGGCATAACGTCACCTCAGACCGGAAACCCCGCGTCGTGGCGTTGTGTCACCTTTTCTTTCACCTACGTCACGCAACGGCGCGCGACAGGAGCCAGAGGACATGCAGACCAAGCTGGACGAAGCCAAGGCCGAGCTGCTCGAACGGGCTGCCCGGGTAGCTGAGAACAGCCCGGTCGGGGGGCGACTCGCGATCGGGACCGAGGACGGGGAGCGACCGGACCGGGACACCGTCCTCGACTACCTCCAGCGCTACTACCTCCACACGGCTCCGGAGGACCTCGCGGACCGCGACCCCGTCGACGTCTTCGGCGCCGCGCTCTCCCACTACCGGCTGGCCGAGAACCGCCCCCAGGGCACGGCGAACGTCCGCGTGCACACGCCCACCGTGGAAGAGAACGGGTGGACGTGCAGCCACTCCGTCGTCGAGGTCGTGACGGACGACATGCCGTTCCTCGTCGACTCGGTGACCAACGAGCTGTCCCGCCAGGGGCGCGGCATCCACGTCGTCATCCACCCCCAGGTCGTCGTCCGCCGTGACGTGACCGGCAAGCTGATCGAGATCCTCCCCGCCGAGTCCCACACCCGCAGCGGTCTGCCGCACGACGCCCTCACCGAGTCGTGGATCCACGTCGAGATCGACCGCGAGACCGACCGCGGCGACCTCAAGCAGATCACCTCCGACCTGCTGCGCGTCCTGTCCGACGTCCGCGAGGCCGTCGAGGACTGGGAGAAGATGCGCGACGCCGCGCTGCGCATCGCCGAGGACCTGCCGCAGGAGCCGATCGCCGACGACCTGCGCTCCACGGAGGTCGAGGAGGCCCGCGAGCTGCTGCGCTGGCTGGCCGACGACCACTTCACCTTCCTCGGCTACCGCGAGTACAGCCTCACCGAGGACGACGCCCTCGCCGCCGTCCCCGGCACCGGGCTCGGGATACTGCGTTCGGACCCGCACCACAGCGGCGACGAGGCCCACCCCGTCTCGCCGTCCTTCAACCGCCTGCCGCGCGACGCCCGGGCCAAGGCCCGCGAGCACAAGCTGCTGGTCCTGACGAAGGCGAACAGCCGCGCCACCGTGCACCGGCCCTCGTACCTCGACTACGTCGGCGTGAAGAAGTTCGACACCAACGGGAACGTGATCGGGGAGCGGCGCTTCCTGGGCCTGTTCTCGTCCGCCGCGTACACCGAGTCCGTGCGCCGCGTGCCGGTCATCCGCCGCAAGGTGGAGGAGGTCCTCGACCTCGCGGGCTTCGCGCCGAGCAGCCACGACGGCCGCGACCTGCTCCAGATCCTGGAGACGTACCCGCGCGACGAGCTCTTCCAGACGCCCGTCGACCAGCTCGAGGCGATCGCCACGAGCGTGCTCTACCTCCAGGAGCGGCGCCGGCTGCGCCTCTACCTGCGCCAGGACGAGTACGGGCGCTACTACTCCGCCCTCGTCTACCTGCCGCGCGACCGCTTCAACACCACCGTCCGCGAGCGCCTGACCGACATCCTCAAGGAGGAGCTCGGCGGCACCAGCGCCGACTTCACCCTGATGAGCACCGAGTCGGTGCTGACCCGGCTGCACTTCGTCATCCGCGTCCCGCAGGGCAGCGAGCTGACCCCGCTCACCGACGCCGACGTCGAGCGCATCGAGGGCCGGCTCGTCGAGGCCGCCCGCTCCTGGGACGACGGCTTCGCCGAGGCGCTCAACGCCGAGACCGGCGAGGAGCGCGCCGCCGAGCTGCTGCGCCGGTACGCGGGCGCCTTCCCCGAGGGCTACAAGGCCGACCACTCGCCGCGCTCCGCCGTCTCCGACCTGGTCCACCTGGAGCAGCTGATCAAGGGCGAGAAGGAGTTCGCCCTCTCCCTCTACGAGCCGGTCGGCGCGGGCCCCGGCGAGCGCCGCTTCAAGATCTACAAGACGGGCGCGCAGGTCTCCCTCTCCGCCGTCCTGCCGGTCCTCAACCGCCTCGGCGTCGAGGTCGTCGACGAGCGCCCGTACGAGCTGCGCTGCGCGGACCGCACGAGCGCGTGGGTGTACGACTTCGGCCTGCGCATGCCGCACACCGCCGGCGGCGCCGCCGGTGCCAGCGGCGCCGACTACCTCGCCGACGACGCCCGCGAGCGCTTCCAGGAGGCGTTCGCCGCGACCTGGACCGGTCGCGCCGAGAACGACGGCTTCAACGCCCTCGTCCTGAGCGCCGGGCTGAACTGGCGCGAGGCGATGGTGCTGCGCGCGTACGCGAAGTACCTGCGCCAGGCCGGTTCGACCTTCAGCCAGGACTACATGGAGGACACCCTCCGCAACAACGTCCACACCACCCGGCTGCTGGTCTCCCTCTTCGAGGCGCGCATGGCGCCCGAGCGCCAGCGCGCCGGCACCGAGCTGATCGACGGCCTGATGGAGGAGCTGGACGGCGCGCTCGACCAGGTCGCGAGCCTGGACGAGGACCGCATCCTGCGCTCCTTCCTCACCGTCATCAAGGCGACCCTGCGCACCAACTTCTTCCAGAAGACGGAGAGCGGCGAGCCGCACGCGTACGTCTCGATGAAGTTCGACCCGCAGGCGATCCCGGACCTGCCCGCGCCGCGCCCGGCGTTCGAGATCTGGGTGTACTCGCCGCGCGTCGAGGGCGTCCACCTGCGCTTCGGCAAGGTCGCCCGAGGCGGTCTGCGCTGGTCCGACCGGCGCGAGGACTTCCGTACCGAGATCCTCGGCCTGGTCAAGGCGCAGATGGTGAAGAACACCGTCATCGTGCCCGTCGGCGCCAAGGGCGGCTTCGTCGCCAAGCAGCTGCCCGACCCGGCCGTCGACCGCGACGCCTGGCTGGCGGAGGGCATCGCCTGCTACCGCACCTTCATCTCGGCGCTGCTCGACATCACCGACAACCTGGTGGGCGGCGAGGTCGTGCCGCCGGCCGACGTCGTCCGCCACGACGAGGACGACACCTACCTCGTCGTCGCCGCCGACAAGGGCACCGCGACCTTCTCCGACATCGCCAACGAGGTCGCCGTCGCGTACGGCTTCTGGCTCGGCGACGCCTTCGCCTCCGGCGGCTCCGCCGGCTACGACCACAAGGGCATGGGCATCACGGCCCGCGGCGCCTGGGAGTCCGTCAAGCGGCACTTCCGCGAGCTGGGCCACGACACCCAGAGCCAGGACTTCACGGTCGTCGGCGTCGGCGACATGTCCGGTGACGTGTTCGGCAACGGCATGCTGCTCTCCGAGCACATCCGGCTCGTGGCCGCGTTCGACCACCGCCACATCTTCATCGACCCGAACCCGGACGCGGCCGTCTCGTACGCCGAGCGGCGCCGCCTCTTCGAGCTGCCGCGCAGCTCCTGGGCCGACTACGACAAGGAGCTGCTGTCCCCGGGCGGCGGCATCCACCCCCGTACGGCCAAGTCGATCCCGGTCAACGCGCACATGCGGGCCGCCCTCGGCATCGAGGCGGGCGTCACCAAGCTGACCCCGGCCGAGCTGATGAAGGCGATCCTCCAGGCGCCCGTCGACCTGCTGTGGAACGGCGGCATCGGTACGTACGCCAAGGCCTCCACCGAGTCGCACGCCGACGTCGGCGACAAGGCCAACGACGCCATCCGGGTCAACGGCGAGGACCTGCGCGTCAAGGTCGTCGGTGAGGGCGGCAACCTCGGCCTGACCCAGCTCGGCCGCATCGAGTTCGCCCGCAAGGGCGGCCCCGAGGGCACCGGCGGCAAGATCAACACCGACGCCATCGACAACAGCGCCGGCGTGGACACCTCCGACCACGAGGTGAACATCAAGATCCTGCTCAACGCCCTGGTCACCGACGGCGACATGACCGTCAAGCAGCGCAACAAGATCCTCGCCGAGATGACGGACGAGGTCGGCGCGCTCGTGCTGCGCAACAACTACGCGCAGAACGTCGCCCTGGCCAACGCCGTCGAGCAGTCCCCGTCGCTGCTCCACGCCCACCAGCGCTTCATGCGCCGGCTCAGCCGCGAGGGCCACCTGGACCGGGCGCTGGAGTTCCTGCCGACCGACCGCCAGATCCGCGAGCTGCTGAACAACAAGCAGGGCCTCAGCCAGCCCGAGCTGGCCGTGCTGCTCGCCTACACCAAGATCACGGTCGCGGAGGAGCTGATCCACACGGATCTGCCCGACGACCCGTACTTCCGCGAGCTGCTGCACGCGTACTTCCCGTCCAAGCTGCGCGAGGAGTTCCCGGCGCAGATCGACGGCCACGCGCTGCGCCGCGAGATCATCACCACGGTGCTGGTCAACGACACCGTCAACACCGGTGGCTCGACCTTCCTGCACCGGCTGCGCGAGGAGACGGGCGCCTCGACCGAGGAGATCGTGCGCGCGCAGACCGCCGCCCGCGCGATCTTCGGCCTGGGCGAGGTGTGGGACGCCGTCGAGGCCCTCGACAACAAGGTCCCGGCCGACGTCCAGACCCGCATCCGGCTCCACTCGCGCCGCCTGGTCGAGCGCGGCACGCGCTGGCTGCTGAACAACCGGCCACAGCCGCTCAAGCTCGCCGAGACCATCGAGTTCTTCGCCGAGCGCGTCGAGCTGGTCTGGGCGCAGCTGCCGAAGATGCTGCGCGGCGCCGACCTGGAGTGGTACGAGTCGCTGGTCGAGGAGCTCACCGGGGCGGGCGTCCCGGACGAGCTGGCGCTGCGGGTGGCCGGGTTCTCCTCCGCCTTCCCGACGCTCGACATCGTCGCGATCGCGGACCGGACGGGCAAGGACCCGATGGCGGTCGCCGAGGTCTACTACGACCTGGCCGACCGGCTGGCCATCACCCAGCTGATGGACCGGATCATCGAGCTGCCGCGCGCCGACCGCTGGCAGTCCATGGCCCGCGCCTCCATCCGCGAGGACCTGTACGCCGCGCACGCCGCGCTCACGGCCGACGTGCTGTCGGCGGGCAACGGCACCTCGACGCCCGAGGAGCGGTTCCAGGCCTGGGAGGAGAAGAACGCCGCGATCCTGGGCCGGGCGCGTACGACGCTCGACGAGATCCAGAGCTCGGACGACTTCGACCTGGCCAACCTGTCGGTGGCGATGCGGACGATGCGGACGCTGCTGCGTACGCACAGCTGAGTCGTCTGACATGCACGGAAGGCGCCTCCCGCATCAGCGGGGGGCGCCTTCGTCATACGCGCCGCTCATACGCGCCGCTCATACGCGCCGCTCATACGCGCCGCTTCACGCGGTCGCGCGCCACAGCCGCCGGCAGGACAGCACGGTCGCCGCGATCAGCAGCGCGTTCCGTAGGGCCACGACGGCGACGCCCGTCGGCGTGACGTTGATGACGTCGTCGTACAGCAGCGGGTACGCGAGCGAGCTGAGGGCCGCCGCGGGCAGCAGCAGGAGCGCGACGGGCCGCTGGGTGGTGTGCCGGGAGGTGAGGCAGACCGCCGCCAGGCCCAGCAGCCACACCATGTACTGGGGGCTGATCACCCGGCTGGTGACGGTGAAGAGGAGGACGGCGGCGAGGCCCGCGTCCAGCGGGGTGGCGGCGTTCCAGCGGCGGGACCGCAGCCGCCACACCAGCAGCCAGCACAGCGCGGCGGCGGTGAGCAGCAGGGCGAGGCGGGCGACGCTCGACACGTACGGCCCGGTCAGCTCGAAGGCGCCGTAGCGGTACTCGACCGCGCCCGGCCAGCCGTCGAGCAGCCGGGCCAGCGACAGCGCGCTGCCGCCGAGCGACTCGATCTGCACGCCCCGGTCGCCCTGCTGGCGCAGGAAGTCGAGCGGGTGCGCGAAGGAGAGGACCAGGACGCCGAGGAGCGCGCCCGCCGCGACGGCGGCGGAGGTCCAGGCGCGGCGGGTGGCCGGCCCCCGGGGCGTACCGAGCAGGGTGAGCAGCGGCCACACCTTGACCATGGCGCCGAGCCCGGCCAGCGCCCCGCCGAGCCGGGCCCGGGGGCGGCGGGCGCCCAGCGCCAGCAGTGCGAGCACCGCGAAGGCCGTGACCTGGACGTCGTACCGGGCGAGCGGCAAGTGCAGCAGGAGCGGCAGCCCGCCGGTCCACAGCCAGGCCCCCGCGCTGCTGCCGGTCCGCCCGGCGCGGGCGAGCGCGACGGCCACCACGGCGTCGGCGAGGAGCGTCAGCGCCACGAACGCCTGGTAGTACGTCAGCCACGGCACGGCCCCCGGGGCGAGGAGCACCAGCCCGGCGCCCGGCGGGTACTGCCAGGTGACGTCGCCCACGGGGAAGGTCCCGAGGGCGAGCAGCTCGTACCAGTGCCGGTAGAGCACGTACACCTCGCGCCCGACGCCGCCGATGCCGAGGGTGTCGCGCCACAGCAGCAGGAGCATGCCGGCGCGGGTGAGGGCCCAGACGGCGGTGAGGGCGAGTACGGCGGAGAGGGGCAGGCGGGCGACGGCGCTGCGGTGGGCCGTGCGGCGCAATGTGGTGCGGCGGAGCGCGGTGCGGCGGAGGGCGGGGGCCGTGCGGGGGGCGCGGCCGCCGCCGCTGAGCCGGTAGCGGGAGGTCGTCGTCATCTCAGCGCACTTTATGTTCCTTATGCGCGAGTTTTGACTATTTACCGTCCGCCATCCGACCGTTTCTCGCTACTTCTTGTTCGTGTGCGCCTCGTACGCGTCCACGACCTCGTTCGCCGGCCCGTCCATCAGGATGGTCCCCGCCTCCAACCAGATCGCCCGGTCGCAGGTCTCCCGGATCGTGCCGTTGCTGTGGCTGACCAGGAACACCGTGCCCGCCTCGGCGCGCAGCTCGTTGATCCGTTCCTGGCTGCGCCTGCGGAACTTCGCGTCGCCGGTCGCCAGCGCCTCGTCGATGAGCAGCACCTCGTGGCTCTTGGCCGCGGCGATGGCGAACCGCAGGCGGGCGCCCATGCCGGAGGAGTACGTCCGCATCGGGAGCGAGATGAAGTCGCCCTTCTCGTTGATCCCGGAGAAGTCGACGATGTCCTGGTAGCGGGCGTGGATCTCCTCGCGCGTCATGCCCATCGCCAGACCGCCGAGGATGACGTTGCGCTCGCCGGTCAGGTCGCCCATCAGCGCCGCGTTCACGCCCAGGAGGGACGGCTGGCCCTGGGTGTAGATGTGCCCCTTGTTGGTGGGCAGCAGCCCCGCGATGGCCTTGAGCAGGGTGGACTTGCCGGAGCCGTTGGTGCCGATGAGCCCGATGGCCTCGCCCTTGTACGCGACGAAGCTGACGCCCTTGACGGCGTGCACCTTGCGGGTGGCGGCCCGCGCCTTGCGGCGGTTGAGGATGCGGGCGAGGGGCGGGCCTTGGGGCTTGCCGCCCGCGCCCTGGACGGTGTACGTGACGTGGGCGTCGTCCACGATGACGGTCGGCACGCGCTCGACCGCAGGGGCGACGGCGGATTCGGTGGGTGCGGTGAGAGTGTCAGCCACGGCCGTAGGTCTCCTCTGCCTTCCAGAAGTAGATGAAGCCGCCCGCGAAGGCGAGCAGTGCCCAGCCGGATGCCGCGGCCCACACGTGGGGCGGCAGCCGGTCGGCGGTGAAGCTGTCGATGAACGCGAAGCGCACGAGGTCGATGTAGAGGGCCGCCGGGTTGTACTCCAGGGCCAGGCCGACGAGGTGCGGTACGCGGTTGTCCGCCAGCACCTTGTCGATGCTCCACATCACGCCGGACACGTACATCCAGGTGCGCAGCACGAACGGCATCACCTGGGCGATGTCCGGCGTGCGGGCCGCCAGGCGGGCCATCACCAGCGAGACGCCCGCGTTGAACAGGGACTGGAGGAACAGGGCGGGCACCGCCAGCAGCCAGGACAAGCCGGGCCGCACGCCGAAGCAGAGCAGGATGACGATGAGCGCGCCCAGCGAGAAGGCGAGCTGCTGGAGCTGCTGCAGCGCCAGCGACACGGGCAGGCTCGCGCGCGGGAAGTGCAGGGCGCGGACCAGACCGATGTTGCCGCTGATGGCGCGGGTGCCGACGGCGATGGAGGAGGACGTGAAGGTCCAGATGAAGACGCCGGTGACGAGGAAGGGGACGTAGTCCGCGATGTCCTGCCGGGTGTTCATCAGCACGCCGAAGATGAAGAAGTAGACGGCCGCGTTGAGCAGCGGGTTCATCAGCTGCCAGACCTGCCCGAGCTTCGCCTGGCTGTACTGGGCGGTGAGGCGGGCGGTGGCGAAGGCGGTGATGAAGTGGCGCCGCGACCAGAGCCGCCGGGCGTACTCGGTCAGGGGCGGGCGGGCGTTGCTGACCGACAGCCCGTGGCGCAGGGCGAGCTGCCGGAGGTCTTCTCCGGCCGCGTGGGCGCTCGCCGGCGCACTCGTACTGGCACTCGTACTCACTGCAGCCCTTCAGCCCTTCGCGTCATGCTCCATGGTCGGAACGGGACCGTATCGTCGTTACGGCGAGAGTAAGACGCGGTGACGTCGGAACGCAACCGTCCCGTCGTGACGCGGTCGTCGCGCTATGATCCGGGGCATGACTGCACCGCCGACCCCGCCCTCCGGGAGTACGCGCCGCCGCGCCCCCGCCGGAGCCGCCGTGCTGCGGGAGGACGTCACCGATGCGATCAGGGCCGCCGTCTTCGACGAGCTCGCGGCCGTCGGTTTCGCCCGCATGTCCATCGAGGGCATCGCGCGCCGCGCCGGCGTCGGCAAGACGGCGGTCTACCGGCGCTGGAAGTCCAAGCTGTCGCTCGTCCTGGACCTGCTGACCGCCTTCGCGACCCAGGGCCTCCCCGCCCCCGCGACCGGCTCGCTGTACGGCGACGTCCGCGCGCTGCTGGAGGTCGCGGCCCACGCGCTGCGCCACCCCGTGGCCTCCCAGGTCATTCCGGACCTCCTGGTGGAGGCGGCCCGCCACCCCGAGATCGCCGACGCGGTCCGCGCCGCGCTGCTCGACAGCCAGCAGGGCGTGGCGGCGGTCGTCGTCCGCGAGGCCGTCGAGCGCGGCGAACTCCCCGAGGGCGCGGACCCGGAGCGGGCGCTGGACCTCATCATCGGGCCGCTGTACTGGCGGCTCGTGGTCGTCCGCTCGCCCCTCCCCAAGGGGTACCTCGACGACCTGGCGCGCTCGGCGGTCGCGGCGCTGCGCGGCTGAGCCGCCCGTCACCTGGTTGGGCGCCCGGTGAGTGACGGTTGCGGCCTCCGGGGGTTGAGCCTGCCGTTCGTATTCCGTTTCCGTTTCCGTGCAGCGGTGAGGACGGTGGGCCGACAGTGCGTGCGCTCGGTATCGACGGTGCGTGGGTCATGGAACCCCGCGTGTTCCACGACAGCAGGGGCAGCTTCCACGAGTGGTTCCGGGCCCCGGACCTCACCGAGGTCGCCGGGTACGGGCTCGGGCTCGCCCAGGCGAACTGCTCGGTGTCCAGCCGCGGCACCCTGCGCGGCATCCACTTCGCGGACGTACCGCCCGGCCAGGCCAAGTACGTGACCTGCGTGCGCGGCGCCGTCCTCGACGTCGTCGTGGACCTGCGCACCGGCTCGCCCACCTACCGCGCCTGGGAGGCGGTCCGGCTCGACGACCGGGACCACCGCGCCGTCCACCTCGCCGAGGGACTCGGCCACGGCTTCATGGCCCTCACCGACGACGCCACGGTCGTCTACCTCTGCTCGCGCGGGTACGCCCCCGCCCGCGAGCACGGCGTCCACCCCCTCGACCCGGACCTCGCCATCGCCTGGCCGGCCGACCTCACCCCCGTACTCTCCGACAAGGACGCCGCGGCTCCCACGCTCGCGGAGGCGGAACGCGCCGGCCTGCTGCCGTCGTACGAGGCGTGTACGGAGTGGTACGCGAGGCTGCGGACGGCGACGCAGGCCGCCGACGGGGCGGCCCGCATCCCGGCCGGGCGGTGACGCCCCACGAGGCGGGAATTGGCGCGTAGTTCACTTCCTCGTTCGATCTTGCCGTCTCAGACTGCTGTACGACCGCGCGATGACGGACCGTGAACCGGGGGCCATCATGATGACGACGGTGCTGGACACCACGTCCTTACCGCCGGAGGAGAGGACGGCGGCCTGGGCCGAGACCACGGCATTGGCCCTGGTGACCACGCGTTTCCGGTTCCCTGAGCCCGACAGCTTCGGGGCCCGCATATCCGCCATGGAGCTGGGCGCCGTCCAGCTCTCGGCGATGGCGTACGAACCCTTGATCTCCTACCGCTCGCAGCGCCTGATCCGGCAGTCCGACCCGGAGCTGTACCAGCTCGCCGTGATCACCTCAGGGCAGCAGGGCATCGAACAGGCGGGCCACCGTACGCTCCTGGAACCGGGCGACATCGTCTTCTACGACAGCTCCCGCCCTTTCGAGGCCCTGGCCGGAGTCGACGGGAAGAGGTGCAGCTCCCTGCTGCTGCAGTTCCCGAGGAAGCTGATGCCGCTCCCCGACAAGGTCGTCGCCCCGCTGTGCGGGGAGAACCTCAGGGGAGCGGCGGGCGTGGGCCACGTCTTCCGGCAGACGCTCCACGCGCTGACCGACCCGGACATCGAGCTCAGCGAGGCCGACCGCGCCCGGCTGGGCACGACGGTGGTGGACCTGGCCGCCGCCGTCGTCGCCGGACACATCGAGCGGACCTCCGCCCTGCCACCGGAGTCGCACACCTCCGCGCTGTACCACCGGATGCGGGACTTCATCAGCCGGAACCTGCACGACCCGGCCCTCAAGCCGGCCGCCGTCGCCGAAGCCCACAGCGTCTCCACCCGGACCCTGCACCGGATCTTCCACGCACACGGAACCAGCGTGAGCGACACCATCCGCCGCGAACGCGTCGCCCGCTGCCGCCGGGACCTCGCGGACCCCGCCCTCCGCTCCACGCCCGTCAGCGCGATCGGGGCCCGCTGGGGTTACTCCCGGGCGTCGGACTTCACGCGCGCCTTCCGGGCCGCGACCGGCATGACGCCGACTGCGTACCGGGCGTCGGTGCTTCCCGGATAGCGGGGCCACCGGCCACGGCACCGTGACCGTGACCGTGACCGGCGGGAGTGGGGTCAGCCGCCGCAGGCGGAGCGGATCTTGTAGAAGGTGGAGAGGTACTTGGCGTGGTAGTCCGCGCTGGTGATCCGGACGAAGGACTCGTCGGCGGAGCGCAGTGAGGAGCCGGTCAGGTTGGCGCTGCCCGTGTACACCCGGGGCGTGATGTCGCCGTTGTAGTCCCCGTCGATCAGCATCTGCTTGTTGTGCGGGCGCACGTCGATGGGCGAGCCGTCGGGGTTGGTGCCGTTGCGGATCATGCAGGCGCGGTGCTGGATGTTCGCGCCCGTCAGCCTGGACTTCACCTTCGCCTCGGCGGAGGCGTAGACGATGTCGACCCAGCAGCCCTGGCCGCGCAGTTCGGCGAGCTTGTCCGCCACCTGGATGCGCGAGTCGTTGAAGTACAGCATGACGATCCGGATGTCCGTCTGGTGGCGCTTGCCGTCCGTGCCCGTGTAGGAGCAGGAGACCTCGTCGAGCGCGTTGACGATCGTGTCGCTGGCCGGGTTGTTGTACGAGGTGTCGCCGCGCGGGAAGAAGAAGCCGCGGTAGGCGGAGCCGGTGGGCGTGGAGAAGTACACGTTGTTGTTGCCGCCCGCCAGGTGGCGGCCGGCCCGCAGCTTCTCGTGGTAGCTCGCGTAGCCGTCGTACACCGCGCTGTCGGAGAAGGTCACGGCGTCGTTGAACGACTCGACCTTGTACCAGTTCGTCAGGTTGGACGAGGTCTGGAAGACCACCTTCGAGTAGCTGGTGCCGTCACCGAAGGGGCCGATCTTCGAGAACAGGAAGAACTTGTTGTGGTTGTACGCGGGCCCGGGCGGCGCCACCGCGAGGCAGCCCCGCTTGACGTCGTCCACCCCGTCGTCGTCCTCGAACCTGTCGTCGCAGACCACGACCCAGGACCGGGCGCTGTCGTTGGTGCCCAGCCCCGACTTGAGGGACTCGTACGCCGGGTTGGCGTACTGCTTGCCCTCGCCGTTGACGTACGTCGAGTCGTCGACGATGAGCTTGACGTCGACACCGCGCCGATGGGCGGCGAGCAGCGCGTCCGCGACGGCCTGGTCGCCGAACTCGAACATGGAACCGCGGATCGACTGCCCCGCCGGGGTCGCGTCGATGAGGGCGACCAACTGCGTGAAGACCGCCTTCTGCTGGTCCGCCGTACCGAAGGGGTCGTTGAAGACGGGCCCGTTGACGACGGGCTTGGTCACGGCGGCCGCCTGAGGTGCGCCGCCGACGACGAGGGCGCAGGCCAGCGCCAGAGCCAGGGTGAGGGCCCTGGTGAGGGGCCTGGTGAGGGCCCTGGTGAAGCCGCGCCCGCGTGTTCGGTGCATGGGTGAGGTCATGGGCATGCGTCCCCCAGTCCGCGCACCGCATCCAGCCCGGGTGCGCATGACGGAAATGGTCGGTCGACATCCTTGTCGGGGGGTACGGCTCCGTGGTTGGCAGCGGGCGCCACGTCGTTGGCATCCAGCGCCAGGATGCGCGATGAGGGTTCGGCGGTTCCGCGCCGCCGCAGTGCGGCAGCCGGTGTCAGTCCCCGCCGACCTGCTCGGCGATGAGCCGCTGGTACTCCGGGCACTCGGTGACGTCCTCGTACGCGCAGTGCAGACCCCTCTCGATGAGCTGCAACGAGGCGCGGGCCGCGGCGATTCTGGAGCGGAGCTCTTCGGCCTCGGTGCGCAGGACGTCGTGCCGGGTGGCTCGGTCGACGCCGGCGGACAGGGTCCTGATGGTGCCCAGGCCGAGGCCCGCCTCCTTGAAGACGAGGATCGTCGCCACGCGGGTGACGTCGCCCGGGCCGTAGCGGCGGCGCCCGCCCGCGTCCCGTACGGGGTGCAGCAGGCCCATCGACTCCCAGTGCCGCAGGACGTGCGTGGCCAGGCCGAACCGGGCCGCGAGGGCACCGATGCTCATCATGCTCGCGCCGCTGTCTCCGCTTGACTTCATGTCGACATTAAGTCGCAGCCTGGCAGCCATGAACAAGAACCAGGAAGCGGTGGATAAGCACCGCGACACCGAGGCCCTGCTGGCCGTCCTCGATGCGGCGGACCAGCAGCCGAGCGCCGGTCGACTGCGGGCGCGATCCTATGAGTTGCTGTCCCTCGTCTCGGGCTCGACCGTCGTGGACGTCGGCTGCGGCGCCGGACGCGCCGTCGCCGAGCTGGGCGAACGCGGGGTCCAGGCCGTGGGCGTGGACCCCGACCCGTGGATGCTGGCCGCGGCCCGCGAGCGCTGGCCGGCGGGCACCTTCCGGGAGGCGGGGGCGGAGGACCTGCCGTTCGCCGACGGAAGCGTGCGCGGCTACCGTGCCGACAAGGTCTTCCACGTGCTTCGGGAGCCGGCGCGCGCGGTGGCGGAAGCGCGGCGCGTCCTCTGCCCGGGCGGCAGGATCGTCCTCGTCGGGCAGGACTGGGACGCCATCATGATCGCGTCCGATGACGCGGAGCTCACCCGCACGATCGTGCACGCCCGCGCCGACCTCCTGGGCGCGCCCCACGTCGGCCGCCAGTATCGCAACCTGCTCCTGGACGGCGGCTTCGACGACGTCACCGTCGAGGTGCACACCAGCGTGTTCACCGACCCCGCGATGCTGTCGCTGCTCACCAGGCTCGCCGAGCCGGCCTGCGCGAGCGGCGCCGTCGGCCGTGACCAGGCCGACGAGTGGCTCGCCGAGCAGCGCCGACGCGCCGAGGCCGACCGCCTCCTCATCGCGGTTCCGTTCTTCGTGGTCGCCGCCTCCGCGGGGCGCGCAGCGGGGTAGGCGCGGAGTTCACCGCGCAGGGGTGAGCAGCGCGGGGAGCGCCACCGCCAGCGCCTCCCGCCAGTCGCGCAGCGGCGTCAGCCCCGCCTCGCGCCAGCGGGCGTGGCCCAGGACGCTGTACGCGGGCCGGGGCGCCGGACGGGGGAAGGCCGCGCTCGTCGTCGGGCGGACGCGGTCCGGGTCGGTGCCCAGCAGGCGGAAGGTCTCGCGGGCGAGGTCGTGCCAGGTGCCGTCGCCCGCGTTCGTGGCGTGGTAGACGCCCGGGGGTGCGTCCGCGCGGCCGAGCGCGACGAGGAGTCCGGCGACGTCGGCGCTCCACGTGGGCTGGCCGCGCTGGTCCGCGACGACGTCCACGGAGGGGCGTTCCGCCTCCAGGCGGGTCATGGTGCGGACGAAGTTGGCGCCGCCCGCGCCGTACAGCCAGGCCGTCCGGATCACGTAGCCGCGCTCGGGGAGCAGCTCCAGGACGGCGCGTTCGCCCGCGAGCTTGGTGCGGCCGTACGCGGTGCGGGGCGCGGGCGTCGCGTCCTCGGCGTACGGCACCGAGGCCCGGCCGTCGAAGACGTAGTCCGTGGAGACGTGCAGCAGCCGGGCGCCCATCTCCGCGCAGGCCTCCGCCAGCGACCGGACCGCCGTGCCGTTGACCGCCAGGGCCTCGGCCTCCCGGGTCTCGGCGTCGTCCACGGCCGTCCAGGCCGCGCAGTTGACGACGACCGAGGGGCGCAGCGCCGACACCGCCGCGCGGACCGCGTGCGCGTCGCACACGTCCAGGTCGCGCCGGGTGAGCCCCACGGCGTCGCCGCCGAGGCAGGCCAGCACGTCCTGGGCGAGCATGCCGCCCGCCCCGGTCACCAGCCAGGGCCCCCTCACAGCGCCGCCCGGCTCAGCAGCGGCTGCCACCAGGAGCGGTTCTCGCGGTACCAGGCGACCGTCTCGGCGAGGCCCGTCGCGAAGTCCTTGGCCGGGCGGTAGCCGAGCTCGTCGCGGATCTTGGTCCAGTCGACCGCGTACCTGCGGTCGTGGCCCTTCCGGTCCTCGACCTCCTCCACGTGGGACCAGTCCGCCCCGCACGCGTCCAGCAGGAGGGACGTCAGCTTGCGGTTGGACAGCTCCGTACCGCCGCCGATGTTGTAGATCTCGCCCGCCCGGCCCCGCGTCCGGACGAGCTCGATCGCGCGCACGTGGTCGTCGACGTGCAGCCAGTCCCGCACATGGGAGCCGTCCCCGTACAGCGGCACCCTTCCGCCGTCCAGCAGCCGGGTGATGAAGAGGGGGACGACCTTCTCGGGGAAGTGGTGAGGGCCGTAGTTGTTCGAGCAGCGGGTGACCCGGACGTCCAGGCCGTGCGTCCGGTGGTAGGAGAGCGCGATGAGGTCGGCCGACGCTTTGGACGCGGCGTACGGCGAGTTGGGCCGCACCGGCTCGTCCTCCGTCCAGGAGCCGGTCTCGATCGAGCCGTACACCTCGTCCGTCGAGATGTGGACGAAGGGCGCGGTGCGGTGGCGGAGGCAGGCGTCCAGGAGCGTCTGCGTGCCCAGCACGTTCGTACGGACGAACTCGGCCGCGCCCAGGATGGAGCGGTCCACGTGCGACTCGGCGGCGAAGTGGACGATCTGGTCGTGCTCGGAGACCAGCTTGTCGACCAGGTCGGCGTCCCGGATGTCGCCGTGGAGGAAGGCGAAGCGGGGGTGGTCGCGGACGGCGGCGAGGTTGGCGGGGTTTCCGGCGTAGGTGAGTCGGTCCAGGACCGTGACGTCGGTCGCGGCGGGTCCGTCGGGGCCCAGCAGCGTACGGACGTAGTGCGAGCCGATGAAACCGGCGCCGCCGGTCACCAGGATCCGCGTGACGGGAGGGGTCATGACGAGATCTGCACCTTGCTGTGATCGCCGAGCACCAGGCGGTGGGCGGCCGGGATGGGCGGGGCGGGGGTGATCTCGACGTTACGGCCGATGAGGGACGCCTCCACGCGACCCACGCCGTGGAGCGAGGAGCCGCTGAGCACGATGGAGTACTCGATCTCACTGTCCGTCACCCGGCAGTTCTCGGCGATGGAGGTGGAGGGGCCGATGTAGGAGTTCTCGACGACCGTGCCCGCGCCGATGACGACCGGGCCGACGATCCGCGAGCCGCGCACGGTCGCACCGCCGCCGATGCGGACGCGCCCGATGATCTCGGTGGCGGCGTCGACGGAGCCTTCGTTCGCGGGGGTGAGGATCTCCAGGACGGAACGGTTCACCTCCAGCATGTCGGCGACGTTCCCGGTGTCCTTCCAGTAGCCGGAGATGATCGTGGACGTGACCGTGCGGCGCTCGTCGATGAGCCACTGGAGCGCGTGCGTGATCTCCAGCTCGCCGCGCGCCGACGGCGTGATGGCGCGCACGGCGTCGTGGACGGCGGGGGAGAAGAGGTACACCCCCACCAGGGCGAGGTCGCTGCGCGGCTGCGCCGGCTTCTCCTCCAGGCGCGCCACCCGCCCGTCGATGTCGAGCTCGGCGACGCCGAAGGCGCGCGGGTCGGGGACCTTGGTCAGCAGGATCTGGGCGTCGGGGCGGCTCGTACGGAACTCCTCGACGAGGTCCGTGATGCCGCCGACGATGAAGTTGTCGCCCAGGTACATCACGAAGTCGTCGTCGCCGAGGAAGTCGCGGGCGATCAGCACCGCGTGCGCGAGGCCGAGCGGCGCGTGCTGCGGGATGTACGTGACGTCGAGGCCGAAGCGCGAGCCGTCGCCGACGGCGGCGCGGATCTCGTCGGCGGTGTCCGGGGCGACGATGAGGCCGGTGTCCCGGATTCCGGCGGCGGCGAGGGACTCGAGCCCGTAGAAGAGCACCGGCTTGTTGGCGACGGGCACGAGCTGTTTCGCGGACGTGTGCGTGATGGGGCGCAGCCGGGTGCCGGCCCCTCCGGAGAGTACGAGTGCTTTCACTGGGCCTACCTTGAACGAGAGTTGACACCGCGCCTTGCGTACGGCCGTGAGCCATACGTGTGATTCGTCAAGTCGGTTTTGTGGCGATAATGCACGTACAGTGAACTGTATTGCGTTTACGCCGGTTTAAGTGTGTTTATCGGTGCTTCGCTTCACACCGTCCTCATTGCTACGTTCGTCAACATGAACGTCCGAATGTCGTCCCTCTCGTGGGACGTGCGGAAAGCCCGGATCGTCGTCCTCGTCGTCGCGGCGGTCGCGTTCGTCTCGAAAGTCGCGCTCGCGGCCACCACCCGGGGGCCCGCCGACGTGCGCTTCTTCTGGGGCTTCGCGCGGGCCATCGCCCGGACGGACCCGATTCGCGTCTACGCCGAGCCGCTGCCCTGGCTGCCCGTCTACAACCACCCGCCGCTGGCGAGCTGGATGCTGCTCGTCATGGAGTGGCTGGCCCAGCAGGGGGTGCCGTGGCGGCCGCTGATCCGGTTCCCCGCGTGCCTGGCCGACCTCATCACGGTGCTGCTGGTGTTCGAGATCGTACGGAGGCGGGGCCGGCTGCGGACGGCCGTCGCCTGCGCGCTGGGCGCGGCGCTGTGCCCGGTGCTCGTCGCCACCTCCGGGTACCACGGCAACACCGACTCGGTGGCGGTGATGTTCGCCTTCGCGGCCGCGTACCTGCTCGTCGACCGGAAGATGCCGAGGGCGGCGGGGGTCGCGGCGGCGCTCTGCATCAGTGTGAAGATCGTGCCGGTGGTCGCGGTTCCGCTGCTGTTCGTCGCCGCGTGGCGCGCCGGACGGCCCGCTCTGCTGCGGTTCGGCGGTGGCTTCGCGGTGGTGTTCCTCGCCGTGTGGGGTCCGGTCATCGCCACGGTGCCCGGCGCGCTCAAGGCGAACGTGCTGGAGTACGCGGGCGGCAACTTCAGCTTCTGGGGCATCATCCGCTTCGCCCGCTGGGCCGGGGTGCCGGAGCCGTACGTGGCGCTGGTGCGCGGTGACGGGCACTTCCTCATCGTCGCGGCGATCATGGCGGTGGGGGTGTGGCTGGCGTGGCGCCGCCCCGCCGACGCGCCGGTGGCCGTCGCCACCACGCTGGGGCTGCTGCTCCTGCTGAGCACCGCGTCCGGCGTGCAGTACCTCGCGTGGCCGGCGGCCGGGCTCTTCGTCATCGGCCTGTGGCAGGGGATCGCGTACGGCGTCGTCGTCGGCGGCGTGGCCGTGTCGGTCTACGCGGGGCAGCGGCCCGTCCACTGGACGGACACGGAGATGGCGTTCGGCGCGCTGGGGTGGGCGGTGCTGGCGGTGTGCGTGGCGACCGGTGTCCACCGCGCCGTGGGCTCCGCGGCGAGGGGCCGCGATCCGGGGGCGCCCGCCGTGGACATCGCCCGCCCGCGCACGGAGTCGCGACCGGCCCGGTCGGCCAACTGACCCGTTCCCCGACCCTCGGGCCCGCCCCCGGGCCCCGAGACACCCGAGAGTGGAGAAGTCCCATGACTCCCGACAGTCCCGCAGGCCCCGAAGCCCCCGCGAGTCCCGCCGGGCTGCCGAGCCCGGCCGGTCCCGCAAGCCCCCCGAGCCCGGCAGGTCCCGCAGGCCCCGCAAGCCCCGAAGCCTCCCCGAGCCCCACCGGGGCGCCAGGAGTCGCCGCGCCGCCCCGCCCCGCCGGGGCCGCCGGTCCCCGCATCGGCGTCCTCGTCGTCGCGTACAACGCCGAGTCGACCCTCGAGAAGACCCTCGACCGCATCCCCGCCGACTTCCGGTCCCGCATCGCCGAGATCCTCATCCTCGACGACGCCAGCCACGACGCCACCTTCACCGCCGGCTGCCGCTGGTCGCAGCTCGACGGCATGCCGCCCACCGTCGTCATGCGCCACACCAAGAACCTCGGCTACGGCGGCAACCAGAAGGCCGGTTACGCCCTCGCCGCCGAGCGCGGCCTCGACATCGTCGTCCTCCTCCACGGCGACGGCCAGTACGCCCCCGAGCTGCTCCCGCAGATGGTCGAGCCCCTCGTACGCGGCGAGTGCGAAGCCGTCTTCGGCTCCCGCATGATGCGGCCCCGCGACGCCCTGCGCGGCGGCATGCCCGCCTACAAGTGGCTCGGCAACCGCATCCTGACCCGGCTGGAGAACGCCCTCCTGGGCTCGGCCCTCACCGAGTTCCACTCCGGCTACCGGGCCTACAAGGTGGACGCCCTGCGGCGCCTGCCCATCGACCGCAACACCGACGCCTTCGACTTCGACACCCAGATCATCGTCCAGCTCGTCGACGCCGGCATGCGCATCAAGGAGATCCCCATCCCCACCTACTACGGGGACGAGATCTGCTACGTCAACGGCCTGCGCTACGCCAAGGACGTCGTCAAGGACGTCCTCGAATACCGCCTCGCGCGCAAGGGCTTCGGCACCTGCGACTGGATCCCCAAGCCCGTCGCGTACGCCTTCAAGGAGGGCGACGGCTCCTCGCACGCCGTCATCCTGGACCGGATGCGCGACCTGCCGCCCGGGCGCGTCCTCGACGTGGGCTGCTCCGGCGGCCTGTTCGCCGAGCGCCTCGAAGCCCTCGGGCACACCGTCACCGGCATCGACTGCGTCGAGGTGGAGGGCGTACGCGCGCGCTGCTCCGGCGGGTTCCACCTGGCCGACCTGGAGGAGGGCCTGCCCGATGCCGTCCACGAGGGCGACGGGTACGACTACGTCGTCGCCGGCGACGTCGTCGAGCACCTCTCCCGCCCCGAGCGCCTCCTCGCCGAGCTGCGCGACGTGCTCCGTCCTGACGGACACGTCCTGCTGTCCGTACCGAACTTCGGCCACTGGTACTCGCGGCTGCGCGTCGCACTCGGCATCTTCGACTATGACCGGCGCGGCATCCTCGACGAGACGCACCTGCGCTTCTTCAGCCGCGCCAGCCTGCGCCGCACCGTACGCTCCGCCGGTTACGACGTGCTGTCCCTCCGCGCCACCGGAGCGCCCTTCTGGTCCGTCCTCGGCGGCGGACCGGCCGCCAGGGCGCTCGGCGCGCTGTCGAAGCTGCTGACCCGGATCCGGCCGACCCTCTTCGGCTACCAGTACGTCGCCGTGCTCACCCCGCACGCGGCGCGGACGATCATCGCTGGGGAGCACATCGATGTCCAGGACATCCTCAACCGCCAGTACGTGCCGACCGACCTCCCCGCCGATGCCCAGGCCCACCGCGTCGGCGTCTGAGAGGCGGACGTTGACCCTCGCCAGCTTCTCCCTGCTGCTCTTCGCGGTGTTCTCCTCCGCCGCCGGGCAGATCATGCTCAAGCACGGGATGCGGGCCGCCGCCACCGCCGTCGAGAAGGGCGGCGGTTCCCTCGCCGTGCACGCCGCGACCACGCCCTGGGTGGTGGTCGGCCTCGCCGTCTTCGCGGTCTCCGCCGTCGCCTGGATGTCCACCCTCGCGCGGGTGCCGCTGTCGGTCGCGTACCCCTTCAACGCCCTCGGCTACCTGCTCATCGTGCTCGCCGGCTCGACCCTCCTGCACGAGCGGACCTCGCCGTGGACCTGGGCCGGGTCGCTGCTCGTGGTCATCGGCCTCGTCACCGTCTTCGCCGGCCAACGTTCCTAGGGGGACCGCCATGACCCAGCTCAGCGTCATCGTCTCCGGCCGCGCCTCCCTCAGCCGGCTGCGCGAGTGCCTGGAGAGCGTCACCGCCCAGCCGTACGCGCACCTCGACGTCGTGGTGACCGTGCCGCTCGACGACCCGGCCGCCCGTGCGCTCGCCGAGACCCACGAGACGCGCGACCCGCGCGTCACCGTCGTCCCCGTCTCCCCGCACGCGTCGACGGCCACCGCCCGGGCCGCCGCCGTGGGCGCCGCGCGCGGTGCGTACGTACAGTTCGTCCACCCCGACGACCGGCTGCCCGAGGGCGCGGCGGCCGCCGTGGCCGCCCGGCTCGACGCCCTGCCGGAGGCCGCGGCCGCCGACGTCCTGCTGTGCGACCACCGGGTGGCGCACTGGTGGGACGACGCCGCGCCCAGCGGCGACACCGAGCTCCTCGCCCGCCTGCCCCGGCTCACCAGCCTCGACGAGCGGCCCGCGCTGCTGGACCTCGCGCCCGTCCTCGGCGCCCGCGTCATCAGCGCCCGGCTCCTCGACCACCACCCCGGGCTCCTCGCCGTCGACGGCGACCTGTACCCCGCGTACGCCGTGCTGCTCCTGGCCCGGCGCGTCGCCTGCTGCGACACCGTGGCCGTCGTCCACCGCCGCGACCGGCCCGTGCAGCGGCGCGCCGCCGAGCCCGAGCGGCACTTCGCCGCCTTCGGCCCGTACGAGCGGCTGCACGAGCTGTACGCCGGCTGCGGGAACCCCGCCGTACGCGCCCGCCTGTACGACCGGATGACCGCCGACTACCTCGCCACCCTCGCCCGCCGCGACGAGCTGCCGCCCGCGCTCGTCGCCGAGTACTTCCGCCGCGCAGCCCGCCACGCGGCCCGCTTCCGCCCCGAGGGCCACCGCGGTCCCGGCGGCCTCGACGGTGTACGCCACCACCTCCTCGCGCACGGCGCCTACCTCGGCTACCGGGCCCTGCGCGGCGCCAACGACAAGCGCCGCGCCCTCCAGACGGCCGTCGGGGCGCGCGCCGGGCAGGTCGCGGCCGTCCGCACCCGGCGCCGCTACCGCGCGGCCCTGCGCCGCCGCGTCGACGAGGACCTCGCGGTCTTCTCGGCATACTGGGGGCGCGGCGTCCACTGCAACCCCGCCGCCCTCGCCGCCGAGCTCGCCGAACTCGCGCCCGACATCCGCCGCGTGTGGGTGGTGGAGGAGGACCGCGTCCCGCTGCTGCCGCCCGGCACCGACCACGTCGTCCCCGGCACGCCCCGCTACTGGGACGTCCTGGCCCGCGCCAAGTACCTCGTCAACAACGTCAACTTCCCCAACGACGTCGCCAAGAGGCCCGGCTCCGTCCACGTCCAGACCCACCACGGCACCCCGCTCAAGCGCATGGGCGTCGACCAGCGCCACCACCCGGCCGCCGCCCAGGGCCTCAACTTCGACGCCCTCCTGGAGCGCATCGACCGCTGGGACTACAGCCTCTCCGCCAACAGCCACTCCACCGAGACCTGGGCCCGCGCCTACCCCTCCGGCTACCGCTCCCTCGACTACGGCTATCCCCGCAACGACGTCTACTACCGGGCCACCGCCGAGGACGTCCTCGCCGCCCGCGCCCGCCTCGGCATCGCACCCGGCCGCCGGGCCGTCCTGTACGCCCCCACGCACCGCGACCACGAGGCCCGCTGGACGCCCCGCCTGGACCTGCCGCGCCTCGCCGAGCGGCTCGGCGAGGACACCGTGCTGCTGGTGCGCGGCCACTACTTCCACGACCGGCTGCCCGGGCCCCGCCACCCCCGCGTCCTCGACGTCACCGGCTGGGACCCGGTCGAGGAGCTCGCGCTCGCCGCCGACGTCCTCGTCACGGACTACTCGTCCCTCATGTTCGACTACGCCAACCTCGACCGGCCGATCGTGATCCACGCCGACGACTGGGAGACGTACACCCGCGTCCGCGGCGTCTACTTCGACCTGACGGCCGAGGCCCCGGGACCCGTCACCCGCGGCCAGGGTGAACTGGCCGAGGTCCTCACCTCCACCGCCTGGTGCGACGAGACCGCCCGCAAACAGCGCCACGACTTCCGGCTGCGCTTCTGCGAGTACGACGACGGGCACGCCGCCGAGCGGGTCGTGCGCCGCGTCTTCCTCGGCGAGGGGGAGGAGGGCCTGCCGCCCCTGCTGCCCCTCGGCCGGCGCACCCCCGCACCCACCCCCGAGGAGGCCGCGCGCCGATGACCACCTACCCCGACGTCACCGTGACGGTGATCGTCCACAACGACGCGGCGCGGCTGCCGCGCGCCGTCGCCTCCGTACGCGCCCAGACCCACCGCGCCATCGAGATCGTCATCAGCGACGACCACTCCACGGACGACACCCCGAAGGTCGCCGCCGCGCTCGCCGCCAAGGACGACCGGATCCGGCTGCTGCGGCTGGAGCGCAACAGCGGCGGCTGCGGCGCGCCCCGCAACCGGGCCGTCGAGATCGCCCGCGCGCCCTTCCTGATGTTCCTCGACAGCGACGACGAACTCCCGCCGAAGGCCGTGGAGCTGCTGCTCGCCGCACACCGGGAGGCGGACGTCGACTTCACCATGGGCGCGGTGGAACGCGTGCGCGCCGACACCGGCGCCACCTCCACCTGGATGGCGTCGCTGTTCGGCCGGCGCCGTACGGTGCGGGGCATCGAGGACGAGCCGCGGCTGCTCTTCGAGCCGCTGTCGACCAACAAGATGTACCGCAGGGAGTTCCTCGACCGGCACGGGCTGCGCTTCCCCGAGGGCCTGCACTACGAGGACCAGCTGTTCTCGGCCCAGGCGTACACCCTCGCGCGCGCCTTCACCGTCCTCACCGAGCCCGTCTACCGCTGGTACATCGCCCCCTACGCCGCCGCCGACACCGCCACCATCTCCAACCGGCGGCACCTGATGTCCAACGTCCGCGACCGGATCGCCATCGCGCGGCTCATCGACGCGTTCCTGGCGGAGCACGGCGTCTCGGCGGCGGTCCGGGAGGAGAAGGACTTCAAGTTCCTGTCCCACGACGTCCGGCTGTACGCGGGCGACCTGCCGTACCGGGAGGTGGAGTGGGTCGCGGAGTTCGCCGCCGAGACCCTGCCGTACCTGGACGGGCTGGCTCCGGCCGCGTACGAACGGCTGGGCTGGGTCGAGCGGGCCGTGATCGGGCTGCTGCGCGAGGGCCGGTACGAGGAGGCGCGGCTCGCCGCGCGGGGGCTGGTGCACGGGGTCGGCCCGCGGCGGACGACGGTGGCGGACGGGCGTACGTACTGGGGCGGGGCGGAGCCCGCGACCGAGGCGGGCCGCCGCGACCTGGACCTGACGGAACTCGACCTGGAGGGGTGCCCGTTCGGCGCGGCGCGCTTCCGGCACGAGATCACGGACCTCGCGCACACCGGATCGGTCGTCGAGCTCGCGGTACGGACGTACGACCCCGGGCGCCGGCTGTCGCTCGCCCCCCAGCCGGCCCGGCTGCACCTCGCGCCCGGCGGGCGGCGGACCACCCTGCCGGTGCGGCTCGACCCGGCCGGGAGCGGCGTCTTCGAAGGCGCCGTACGCCTCGACCTGGCGGCGGTGGCGCTGCCCCCGCAGGGCTTCTGGGGCGTGCGCCATCCTGTGCTGGAGGTCACCTGCGGGGACGCCGTGAACGCCGGCGTGCTGCTCGCGCCGCTGGACTTCCCGCCCTTCGAGGTCACCGGGCCCGCCCGGCACCGGATCACCGTCGAACCGGAGGGGCGGGACGCGGGGCGCCTGCAGGTGCGGTGGCGGCCGGGCGGGGCGGCGGGGCGGCTGCTCGTGCCGATGGCCCGGCGGGGCGTCGTCCGCCGCCTTGCCAAAGCCCTGCTCGTACGCGCCTGATCAGCGCGGCGCCGGGAACAGCACCGACACCGCCTGCCCCATCGACGGCGCCGGACGGCGCTCCTCCAGCGGGACGACGGGCGCCAGCCGCTCCGGGTCCTCGCCCAGGAACACGTGGCGCACGACCCGCTCGGCGGCGTGCCCGTCGTCGTACGGGCAGAACCGCGCCCGGAACGCGGCCCGCAGCTGCGCCGAACGCGAGCCGCGCCAGTGCCCGGTGACGAAGATGTCGATCAGCTCGTCCTCGGAGCGGGCCACCGCGCCGGGCGGGAAGGCCCGCAGGTCGAAGTAGGTGCCCCGGGCCGCGTCGTACACCGCCCAGTCCTCGGTGTGGACGACGATCGGCCGGTCCAGGTTGGCGTAGTCGAACATCAGCGACGAGTAGTCCGTCAGCAGCGCGTCCGACGCCAGGCACAGCTGCTCGACGGACGGGTGCGCCGAGACGTCGATCACGCGCGGGTTGGCGGCCGGGGCCAGGGGCTCGCCGTCGCCGTGCGTGGGGTGGGCGCGCGCCAGGATCACGAACCGGGGGCCGAGCGCCACCGCCAGCCGGTCCAGGTCCAGCAGGAGCGGCTGCGGGCGGACGTAGTCGCGGTGGGTGGGCGCGTACAGGATCGCCGTGTGCCCCTCGGGGACGCCGAGCGTCTCGCGCAGCCGGGCGACGTCGGCGGCGCCGGCCCGCTGGAAGACGTCGTTGCGCGGGCTGCCGTACTCGAGCGTGCGGTACGCGGCCGGGTAGACCCGCTCCCACACGAGGGTGGCGTGGCGGTTGGGGGAGATCAGGTAGTCCCAGGTGTCGACGGCCCGCAGCAGCCCGGCGAAGTCCATGCCCCGGGCGGCGGCCGGCCGGTGCATCAGGTCCAGGCCCATGTGCTTGAGCGGCGTGCCGTGCTGGGTCTGGACGACGACCTGGCCGCGCCGCTTCACCAGCCGGCGGTCGAAGTTCACGTTGTTGACCAGGTACTTGGAGCGGGCCAGGGCCGTCCAGTACGCCGCCGAGCCCGGACGCACCCGGCGCGTGCCCGGCGGCACGGTGTGGGCGTACGCCGGCGCGCAGATCCACGCGGTGCGGATGTGCGGCGCGAGCTCCCGCACGCGCTCCTCGATGGCGGCCGGGCTGCACGCGTAACCCCGGCTCCAGTACGCACCGAAGACGGCGAGGTCGTCGCGGACGGGCAGGCAGCGCTGGACCCGGTAGTGCAGCTGGAGCAGCACGCCGCGCACCCTGCCCGCGGCCGACCGGAGGGCGGCGGTCAGGCGCTTCTTCGCCGTACGCGCGGCCATGAGTGTGCGGTACGTGCGGTGGCTGCCGCACCGCACCAGGGCGTGGCGCAGGCGCGTGGTGGCCCTCGGCGCGGCGAACTTCGGGGCCGCGCCCGGCGCGCGGTAGCGGCGGTAGTGCGCGCGGGCGCGCCGGAAGAAGCGGGCGCGCGTGCCGCGCGGCAGACGCCCCGGGGCCATGAACACGGACGTGAAGTGGTCCGCCATGCGGCGGCACAGCACCGGCCGCCAGTGCGCCAGCTCGGGGCGGGTGTCGAGGAACGCGAACAGCCGCTCGTACTGGTCGAACAGGTCGAAGTGGCGCAGGCTCGTGGTGCTCAGGATGGAGCCGGAGCGGCGCTGGCGGTAGTGCACGCAGACCCGGTCGAGCGTGGCGATCGACCCGGCGGCCAGCAGCGCCGGGTACGTCCACGGCGTGTCCTCGTAGAACCCGGGCGGGAAGGTGAAGCCCTCGCGCTGGACGAACTCCCGCTTGTACGCCTTGTTCCACACCACCATCAGCACCTTGAGCAGCCCCGGCCGGTCGGCGAGGGTGAACGGCGCGGGGCCCTCCTGGCCGAGGTGGGCGTGGAACTCGTTGCGGACGGTCTCACCGGTGGCGTACGTACGGGCGTAGTCGTAGACCAGGACGTCCGGGTCGCCGGTCTCCTTGAGGCGGTCGGCGACGGCCTGGAGGGCGCCCGGTACGAGCGTGTCGTCGCCGTCGAGGAAGACGAGGTAGTCCCCGGTGGCGTGGGCGAGCCCGGCGTTGCGTGCCGGGCCGAGGCCGGAGTTCTCGGGCAGGTGCACGGCGACGACCCGGCGGTCGCGGGCGGCGAACTCGTCGACGATCGCACCGCAGCCGTCGGGCGAGCAGTCGTCCACGGCGATCAGTTCGAGGTCGTCGCAGGACTGGGAGAGCACCGACTCCAGGCACGCGTGCAGGTAGGGCCGGACGTTGTACGCGGGGACGATGACGCTGAACCGGGGCATGGCCCGGGAACTTCCGATGGACCGACCGGGTTACGCGCCCCGTGGCATACGGGGGACCCGCGGGTGTACGTCCGCTGACCTGTACGTCATTTCACCGCTCCGGCCATCACCCCCGAGACGAACTGCCGCTGGAAGGCGAAGAAGACCGCGAGCGGGATCACCATCGAGACGAACGCACCGGGCGCGAGCACGTCGATGTTGTTGCCGAACTGCCGGACCTGCTGCTGGAGCGCGACCGTGATCGGCGGGGACTCGGAGTCCGCGAAGATCAGCGCGACCAGCATGTCGTTCCAGACCCAGAGGAACTGGAAGATGCCGAGCGAGGCGATGGCCGGCCCGCCGAGCGGCATGACCACGCGCGTGAACAGCCGTATCTCGCCCGCTCCGTCGAGGCGGGCCGCCTCCAGCAGCTCGCGCGGGATCTCGGCGAAGAAGTTGCGCAGGAGGAAGATCGCGAAGGGCAGGCCGAAGGCGACGTGGAAGAGGACGACGCCGAAGGTCGTCTCGAAGATCCCGACCTCGCCGAAGAGCTTCGACACGGGCACGAGCGCGACCTGGACGGGGACGACGAGCAGGCCGACCACCACCAGGAACCACCAGTCGCGGCCGGGGAAGTCCATCCAGGCGAAGGCGTAGCCGGCGAGCGAGCCGATGACGATGACGAGGACCGTCGCCGGGACGGTGATGAGCACGGTGGAGAGGAGGGAGCGGGTGATCGTGTCGTTGTCGAGGATGCTCGCGTAGTTGGCGGTGGTGAGCTCGGCGGGTGCGGTGAACACCGTCCACCAGCCGGAGGCGTTGATGTCGGCGGGGTCGCGCAGCGAGGACAGCAGCAGGCCGACGGTCGGCATCAGCCAGAAGAGCGCGACGAGGACGAGGAAGACGCGCAGGGCGCCGCCCCCGGCACGGGCGGCGAGACGGGCCGCGAACGACGGCTTGGTTGTTGGGCTCATCGCCGCGTCTCCTTCCGTATGCGCCGGACGTTGCTGTGCCTGCCCGGGGGACAACCCCCGGACCCCCGGCAGGGAGGCGCGTCGGGGCGAAGCCGACTGCTCATCGCCGCGTCTCCTTCCGTATGCGCCGGACGTTGAACAGCATCACCGGGATCACCAGCAGCAGGAGCAGCACCGAGATGGCGCTGCCGACGCCGAGGTGGGCGTCCGTGCCGAAGGAGGAGCGGTAGAGCTGGAGCGCCAGGACGTTGGCGTCGTCCTGGACCGAGCCGGGCGCGATGATGAAGACCAGGTCGAAGATCTTCAGTACGTTGATCATCAGGGTGACGAGGACGACCGCCAGGACCGGCGCGAGGAGCGGGACCGTCACCCGGCGGAAGACCTGCCATTCGTTGGCGCCGTCCACCCGGGCCGCTTCGAGCAGCTCGCGGGGGAGGCCCGCCAGCCCGGCCGCGATCAGCACCATCGCGAAACCCGCCCACATCCACACGTAACTTCCGATGATGGCGGGCGTGACGAGGGACGGGCCGAGCCAGTCGACGCCGTTGTAGCGCGCGCGGAAGTTCGACTCGGGCAGGCGCAGGTGTGCGCCGTCGGCCGCGGCGGGAAGGGTGAAGGTGCCGTCGGCCGCCGCCGTCGCGGTGGCGACGACCTTGCCGTCCTTGACCGCCTCGACCTTCAGGCCCTTGAGGCCGAGCTCCTTGGCGTCGACGGTGTTGGGCGTGCCGCCGCCGCCCCGGGTGAAGTCCAGCCAGGCGGTGCCGGTGATGTCGTCGCCCCGCGGCGGCGGCGCCTTCGCGGGCGCGGCGTCGCCGGGCATGTCGGCCGGGGCCACGCCGATCAGCGGCAGCTTTGCCGGCGTGCCCGCCCGTACCGGCTCCTTGGTGACGAACGCGCCGCCGCCCGCCGCCTTGAGCGGGTGGACCGGGAGGGGGCGGGCCTTGGGGTAGCCGGCCGACTCGGCGAACGTGTCGTGCACGCCGACCCAGACGGCGTTGGCGACCCCGCGGTCGGGGTCCTGCTCGTACACCAGCCGGAAGATGATGCCCGCGGCGAGCATCGAGATCGCCATCGGCATGAAGACGACCAGCTTGAACGCCGTGCCCCAGCGGACCCGCTCGGTGAGCACCGCGAAGATCAGCCCGAGGGCGGTGGCGACGGTCGGCGCCACCACCACCCAGACGGCGTTGTTCTTGACGGCGGTGAGGATCGTGTCGTCGGTGAAGATCTCGGCGTAGTTGGCCAGTCCGGCGAAGGTGTCACCGGACTGGTCGAAGAAGGACCGGTAGACCGAGTACCCGATCGGATACACCACGAGCGCACCGAGCAGCACGAGGGCCGGCAGCAGGAAGGCCGCGGCCATCAGCCTGCGGGTGCCGGTCACGCGCATGCGCGGGGGCGCGGGCGCGGGGGTCTTCGACAGGGGCGGGGTGGCGGCGGGGGCGGCCATGGCGTCAGCTCTTGCCGGTGAACGCCTTGGCCGCGTCGGCCTCCAGGCGTGCCTGGATGCCGGCGACGTCCTTCGGGTTCTTCAGGAAGTCCTGGAGCGCCTTCCACTCGCCCTTGCCGGGCGTGCCGCCGAACGACTGCGGCATCTGGTCCGACATGTCGAAGCGGAAGTCGTCGCCCGCGGAGATCAGCGCCTTGGCGATGTCGCGCTGGACGTCGTTCGGGTACGCCGCCACGTCCATGGACTTGTTGGGCGAGATGAAGCCGCCCTCACCCGCCCAGATGCGCGCCGCGTCGGGTGAGGCGAGGAACGTCATCAGGGCCTGGGTGGCGGGCTTGTCGGTGAGCGCCACCGCCACGTCGCCGCCGGTGACCACCGGAGGCTCGGCACCGACCGCGGGGAACGGGAACACCTTCGCGTCCTTACCGATCTTGGCCTCGGTCTGACCGATGTTGATCGATACGAAGTCGCCCTCGAAGACCATCCCGGCCTTCGGCTGGTCGCCCCCGGTGAACGTCTGGGTGACGGACGCCGGGAACTCCGTCTGCAGCGCGCCCTGCGCGCCGCCCGCGATCAGGTCCGGCTTGCCGAAGAGCTCGGCGAGGGTGGTGAGCGCCTGCGTGACGGAGGGATCGGTCCACTTGATCTCGTGCTTCGCGAGCTGGTCGTACTTCTCCGGCCCCGCCTGGGAGAGGTAGACGTTCTCGAACCAGTCCGTGAGGGTCCAGCCGTCCGCGCCGCCGATCGAGACGGGCGTGACGCCGGACGCGGAGATCGTCTCGGCCGTGGACAGCAGCTCCTTCCACGTCTTCGGCTCGGACACGCCCGCGTTGTCGAAGACGGCGGTGTTGTACCAGATCAGCGACTTGTTGGCGGCCTTGAAGTACACGCCGTACTGGGTGCCGTCGACCGCGCCGAGCTGCTGCCAGCCCGGGGAGTAGTTCTTGGTCAGCTGGGCCTTGGCCTCCGGGCCGACGGGCTTGGCCCACGTGCGCGCGACGGCCTGGTGGAGCGCGCCGACCTGCTGGAGCATCGCCACGTCGGGCGGGGAACCGCCCGCGATCTTCGTGCCGATGTAGTTGAGCATCGCGTCCTGCGTCGGGACGTACGCGACGTCGGCACCGGTGCGCTTCTCGAACTCGTCGAGGACCTTGGTGAACGCCTGCTGCTCGGGCCCGGTCCAGACGGCGACGACCTGGAGCTTCTGGCCGTCGAGCTTGGGGAGTTGGACGGTGGCGGCGGTTTCGCCCGGGTCCTTGCTCGGGCCAGGGCTGCCGCCTTTGCCGCCGTCACCGCCGCCGCAGCCGGCGAGGGTGAGGGCGCCGACCGCCGCCAACGCCATGGCCACCGTGCTCGTGCGAAGAGTAGTGCGCATCACTGCCCCGTCTCTTGCGTGCACTCTTCCGTGCGCGTACGCGTCCCGTGCGCTCAGGTCTACGCCGGGTGTACGGGGGTCGCAATACCGCCTTCCCTGTCAAGTGGGCGATCGTGATGGGCTCGTGACGTCACGTCAGTGGTGGCTGGGAGCCGTCAGCGGCGGGACCGGGGCGGCGTCGACCGAGCGGGCCGCCCGCTCCAGCGCGCTCGCCAGCAGCGCCAGGTCGGTCGGGCCGTTGCCCAGCTCGCGGACCGGGCGGCGGGTCGGCGGGTCGCCCATCCGCTCCCAGTCGAGCTGTACGACGGTCGGCCGCAGCGTCGCCGTGCGCGGGATGCGCCCCGTGACCCGGCCCGACTGGAACGGCGTGACCCGGCCGTCCGGATGTCCCAGCCGGCCGCGCCCGGGCGCCGGATCGTCCGGTCCCGGCGAGGCGGGCGGCGCGTCCAGTACGACGCGCAGGCGCGCGGCGCGGGCGAGCTCCGTGTCGGCCGTACGGTCGGGGCGCGCGGACGTCGCCACCAGGTGCACGCCGAGCCGGTGGCCTTCGCGGGCCACCGCCTCCAGCGCACGCACGACCGACCCGGCGGCGGGGCGGCCCGGGCTGCCGAGCGCGGGGGCGACCAGCGCGTCGTAGTCGTCGACGAGGACGACCAGGCGGGGGAGCGGGGTCGGGGCGTCGTCCCCCGGGCCGCCGGCGCCCGGGCCCGCAGCGGTGCGGTGGGCCGCCGGGCGCAGGCGGAGCGTGCTGCTGGGCGGGGTGTCGAGGTCGCCGCGGTGCGGCTGCTCGCCGTCGGCCGGGCGGCGCGGGCCGATCAGGCGGTCCGACACCTCCCGCTGCGTCTGCCACTCCGCGTACTCCTGGCGCCCCAGCAGCTCGGCCCGCCGCTTCAGCTCCGCGCCGAGCGCCTGGGCGAACGCCCGCATCCGCACCGGGTCCGAGGCGACCAGGTGCTCCGTGGCGTGCGGCAGCTCCGTACAGGGCGCGAGGCCCTCGCCGCGCTCGCCGCCCGCGCCGTCGACCAGCAGCAGCGCCAGCCGGTCCGGGCGGGAGGCGGCGGCCAGCGACGCCGCGACCGCGCGCAGCAGCTCCGTACGGCCGCTGCCCGCCGGGCCCTCGATCAGCAGGTGCGGCCCCTCGGCGGTGAGGTCGACGGCGAGCGGGCCGCGCGGACCGGCGCCCAGTACGGCCGAGCCGTCGGGGGCGGAGGCCCAGCGGGCCATCAGGGACGCGGGCGTGGCGCGGGCGAGGCCCAGCTCGTCGAGGAGCCGCGAGGACGGGGGCAGCGGCACCATGGCCGCCATGCGCCCGCCGGGCGCGGCACCGGCACCGGCACCGGCCCCGGTTCCGTGAAAACCGGCCCGGCTCTCGGCGCCGCCGTCGCAGCTCGGGCGCAGCGGCGCCAGGGCACGGGCGAAGCGCTCCGCCCACGCGGGCGAGACGGCGTCGACCGTGCCGACGGTGCCGTGCCCCGCGGGCTGCCCGCCCGCCGTACGCATCAGGCGCAGCGCCGTGGCCACATCGCCGGAGAGCAGCGCGACCGCCCCGCACTCGCGGAAGGCGAGCGACGCGGCGCACGCCGTCTCGTACGTCGCCGCGACCGGCGAGAGCGGCGAGGCCGCCGGGGCCTCGGCCAGGCAGATCAGGTGGATGCCCGCCGACGGGCCGGCCCCGGCGAGCCGGGCCGTCGTCTCCCGCAGCTCCGCCGAGCCGGGGTCGCCGTCGACGACCACGACCGTGCGCGGCCCGACGTAGCGCGCGGCCGCCTCCGCGACGGCCCTCCGGTCGGCGGCGGCCCAGCCGGGGCCCAGCGGTCCGTCGTCCAGCCGCCGCGTGAGCTCGGCGGCGCGGGCGGCCGCCTGGTCCCGGTCGTACGCCAGGAGGAGCCGGCAGTCCTGGCCGTGGGCGGGCCGCGTGTGCGGCAGCCAGCCGAGCCAGCCCCAGTCGCGCTTGGCGCGGGCGGCTCCGGCGAGCAGCACGAGCTCCAGGCCGCCGTCAGGCCCGGCGGGCGCGTGCAGCGCGGCGAGCTGCGCCGCCACGGACCGGGCCAGGCCCATGAGGCGCGGGCGCGGCCCCGCGAGCGCCAGGGACCCCGCCTCGCGCAGGCCGACCGTGACCGGCACGGCGGGCAGGTTCGCCCGGTCGGTCGTGCCGAGCCGTACGACGAGGGACTCCGGGTGCGCGGGGCCGCGCTCCCAGAGCCGGGGCCCCGGCCCGAGCGCCGTGAGCAGCACGGCGGCCGGGTCCGGCCACGCCTCGCCCCCGACGCCGGTCGGGCCCGGCACCTCGGGGGTTCCGTACGCCACCGGGCCCACGCCCTCGTCGCCGCGCCCGCCCGCGAGGCGCCGTGCCCAGGCGCCTATGCCGCGCCGGCGCGGACCGCTGCCTTTGGGGCCGGGGGGCTCCTGGGCGGGGGCGCCTGCGCCGCCGGGGGCGGGCACGGCTCCGTCGGGATGCCCGGCGTACGGAGCGCCCGAGGTGTCAGGGGCCGGGACCGGGGCCGGGGCGTGAGCCGGGACGTCGGCGCCGGAGACATACGGGGCTGAGGCCGGGGCGTCCGCGCCGGACGCGTACCGGGCCTGGGCCGGGATCGCGGGCGGGACCGGGGGCGTGGCGGGCGGGCCGGGCTCGGCCCCCGCGCCCGCCGCCCGCACCCGCAGGTGGCCCTCGCCGTCCGGGGTCGTCGGCGCCGGCGGCTCCGGGGCGCCGCGGCTCAGCCGGAGGGTGGACTCGCCCAGGCGCAGCAGCGCGCCCGGGGGGAGCGGCACCGGGCGTGGGCCGACCTCCTCGCCGTCGAGGGTCGTGCCGTTCGTGGAGCCGAGGTCCGCGACCGTGACGCGCCCGTCGTCGGCGACCGTCACCGCGCAGTGCAGGCGCGAGACGTCGGGGTCGTCCAGCGGGACGTCCGCGTCGGTGGAGCGGCCGATGCGGATCTGGCCGCCGTGCAGCAGGTGGACGCCGCCCGCGTCGGGACCGGCGATCACATGGAGGCGCGCCGCCGCGCCGTCGAGGGGCGCGTGGTCTGCGCCCGGGACCTGGAGGGTGAGCACAGCGCCGTCCACCAGCGGCGGCTCGCCCAGCACACGGCGCTGCGGGTCGAGCCGCTCGCCGCCCGCGTACAGCACGACCGTGCCCGAGACGTCGGGCCCGGCGACGGCCGCGGCGAGCCCGGAGGCCACGGCGGCCAGCGCGGTCCCGGCCGGGGCGGTGACCAGCACGTCACAGGCGCGTCCCGCCGCCTGGCCGACGGTCGGTGCCAGGACGGTCAGCCGGATCTGCATCGCCGTCAGCGGTCCCTTCTGCGCGGCGCGCCCGGCAGGCCGGGGGGAAGGCCCCCCAGGGCCCCGCGATCCCCCACCACCGCGGACGCGTCGTCCGGTTCAGTGCTGAGGGCATCCTCGCACCTGCGACCGACAACACGCCCGGGACCCGGCAGTAAATGATCTTGGATGCTCGGCCCCGATCGCGGAAATGCCAGGTTGTGGCCACCTTGGGATCATGTGTGGCAACCGTGCACCCGAAGCTTGCGTCTTCCGCTCCGTACGAGACCGGAAGACGACCAACCGGTGTCGTGCCCGTCGGCACTACAGTGGGGCGGACACCCGGGAGGCCCCCAGAGGGGGCGCGGGCCAGGCAAGGACCACGATCGCAGGGAGCGCATGACGTGCGGCCGGTAGGCAGTAAGTACCTGCTCGAGCAGCCGCTCGGACGCGGCGCCACGGGCACCGTCTGGCGGGCTCGTCAGAGGGAGACCGCGGGCGCCGAGGCGGCCGTACCGGGGCAGCCCGGCGAGACCGTCGCGATCAAGGTCCTCAAGGAGGAGCTCGCGAACGACGCGGACGTGGTGATGCGCTTCCTGCGCGAGCGCTCCGTCCTCCTCCGCCTCACCCACCCCAACATCGTCCGCACCCGCGACCTCGTCGTCGAGGGTGACCTGCTCGCCCTGGTCATGGACCTGGTCGAGGGCCCGGACCTGCACCGTTACCTCCGCGAGAACGGCCCGCTCACCCCGGTCGCCGCCGCCCTCCTCACCGCCCAGATCGCCGACGCGCTCGCCGCCAGCCACGCCGACGGCGTCGTCCACCGCGACCTGAAGCCCGCCAACGTCCTGGTCGACGAGCGGGACGGCCGGATGCACCCGATGCTGACCGACTTCGGCATCGCGCGCCTCGCCGACAGCCCCGGCCTGACCCGTACGCACGAATTCGTCGGCACGCCCGCCTACGTCGCGCCCGAGTCCGCCGAGGGCCGCCCGCAGACCTCCGCCGTGGACATCTACGGCGCCGGAATCCTGCTGTACGAGCTCGTCACCGGCCGGCCGCCGTTCTCCGGCGGCACCGCGCTGGAGGTCCTGCACCGCCACCTGAGCGAGGAGCCGCGCCGCCCCTCCACGGTTCCGGGCCCCCTGTGGACCGTCATCGAGCGCTGCCTGAGCAAGGACCCGGAGCGCCGCCCGAGCGCCGAGAACCTCGCCCGCGGCCTGCGCGTCGTCGCCGCCGGCATCGGCGTGCACGCCACGCCCGCCCAGATCGAGGCCGCCGAGGGCGTCGGCGCGTTGCTCGCGCCCGACCCGGCTCCGGCCCCCGTGCCGGAGACGCCCGGCGCCGCGGATCCGACGCAGGTGCTGCCCAGCACCGCCGGGCAGGCCGGACAGTACGACGCGAACCCCGGACAGTACGACCCCAACGCCGCGACCAGCGTCATGCCCACCAGCGGCCCCGGCCGCCCCGGTGCCGGTGACGCCGATCCGACGGCGGTCATGCCGCCGGTGCCCCCGCGCCCCGACGGCCCGCCGCAGCCGGAGGAGCCGCACCCCTGGCAGACGCAGCTGCGCGCGGCCCGCGACCGCAACGAGCAGACGCAGATCCAGTACCTGGACCCGAGCGAGGACCCCCTGCGCCGCCGGCCGCCCCGCCGGCCCCAGCCGCAGCAGCCCCCGCAGGCGCAGCAGCCCCAGCCGTACGCCGCCCCGCAGCACCCGCAGCACCCGCAACAGCAGCCGCAGCGGCCCCCGCAGTACCGGCAGCCTCCGCAGCCGCCCCGGCACCAGCAGCAGTACGCGCCGCCGCCGCCCCCGCCGCAGCAGTACGCCCCCCAGCACCACCAGCCCCAGCAGCACCAGCCGCCGCCGCGCCAACCGCAGCGGCAGCAGCCCCCGCAGCCCGCGCCGCGTCCGCCGCGCGAGCCGCGTCAGCCCCGGCAGCGCAGCGCCAACCCGATGCGCATCCCGGGCCTGGGCTGCCTCAAGGGGTGCCTGTTCACGGTCGTGCTGCTCGTCCTGGCGGGCTGGCTCATCTGGGAACAGACCCCGCTCCAGGACTGGATCGCCCAGGGCAAGGGCTACTGGCAGGCCATCGGCGACGCCGTGTCCACGGTCTCCGACTGGATCTCCCAGCTCGGCGGCGACAACACGACCCCTACGCCCCCCGGGCAGTAGCCGGTAACCCTGTCGATTTGTCGACCTCCGGAGGCTGATTTCGCTCCGGAGGTGAATAACGGTGCCCGCACCCGCGTAACTTGGTCGGGAACGCCAGCCGCTGAGGGAGCAGTCTTGGCACGGAAAATCGGCAGCCGGTACACGGCCCACCAGATCCTGGGACGGGGAAGCGCCGGCACGGTGTGGCTCGGCGAGGGCCCCGAGGGTCCCGTCGCGATCAAGCTGCTGCGCGAGGACCTGGCATCCGACCAGGAACTCGTCGGCCGCTTCGTCCAGGAGCGCACCGCCCTGCTCGGACTGGAGCACGCGCGCGTGGTGGCCGTCCGCGACCTGGTGGTCGACGGCAACGACCTCGCGCTCGTCATGGACCTCGTGCGCGGCACCGACCTGCGCACCCGCCTCGACCGCGAGCGCCGCCTCGCGCCCGAGGCGGCCGTCGCGATCGTCGCGGACGTCGCCGACGGGCTGGCCGCCGCGCACGCCGCGGGCGTCGTCCACCGCGACGTCAAGCCGGAGAACATCCTGCTCGACATGGAGGGCCCGCTCGGCCCCGGCGGCGCCCACCCCGCCCTCCTCACCGACTTCGGCGTCGCCAAGCTCATCGACACGCCCGGCCGCACCAAGTCCACCCGCGTCATCGGCACGCCCGACTACGTGGCCCCGGAGATCGTCGAGGGCCTCCCGCCCCGCGCGGCCGTCGACATCTACGCCCTCGCCACCGTGCTGTACGAGCTCCTCGCCGGCTTCACGCCCTTCGGCGGCGGCCACCCCGGCGCCGTACTGCGCCGCCACGTCACCGAGACGGTCGTCCCGCTCCCCGGGATCCCGGACGAGCTGTGGAAGCTGATCGTCCAGTGCCTGGCCAAGGCACCCGCCTCCCGCCTGCGCGCCTCGGAACTGGCCGCCCGCCTCCACGACGTACTCCCCCTCCTCGCGGGCATGCCTCCCCTGGACGTCGACGAGCCGGACACCGAGCCGTCCGCGGAGCCGTACGACGACGACCCGTACCCGACGGTCCCGAACGCGCCGCGCAGGGCCGCCGTCCCGCTGGTCCCCGGCTCCGCCCCGGACTCCAGCCGGGACACCCACACCTCCATGCGCGTCCCGGCGCCCGACGAGCTCTCCGGCGGCCCCCTGGGCACCGCCCGGGCCCCCCGCCCCGCCGGCGGGCGCCGCCCCGGCTCCGCCCGCCACAAGGCGGACGCCATCCGCAAGCGGCGCCTCACGCTGGGTATCGCCGCCGCCGCGCTGGTCGCCGCCGCGGGCGTCGGCGGATACGCCGTGACCAGCGCGGACGACGAACCCGCGCCGCCCGGCGACTCCCGGCAGTCGGCCCCCGCGCAGCCGTAGCGGGACCGCGGGGGGCCGCCGAGGGCCTCCTGCCGGGCCGGGACGCCGCGGTCAGCCGTTACGCTGGTGTCGTGGCAGTCGTCGATGTATCCGAAGAGCTGAAGTCCCTCTCCTCGACCATGGGGTCGATCGAGGCCGTCCTGGACCTCGACAAGCTGAGGGCAGACATCGCCGTGCTCGAGGAGCAGGCCGCGGCCCCGTCCCTGTGGGACGACCCGGAGGCGGCGCAGAAGATCACGAGCCGGCTTTCGCACCTCCAGGCCGAGGTGCGCAAGGCCGAGGCACTGCGCGGTCGCATCGACGACCTCGCCGTCCTCTTCGAGCTCGCCGAGGAGATGGACGACTCGGACACCCTCGCCGAGGCCGAGGCGGAGCTCGTCTCCGTCCGCAAGGCGCTCGACGAGATGGAGGTCCGCACCCTCCTCTCCGGCGAGTACGACGAGCGCGAGGCCCTGGTCAACATCCGCGCCGAGGCCGGCGGCGTCGACGCCTCCGACTTCGCCGAGCGCCTCCAGCGCATGTACCTGCGCTGGGCCGAGCGCCACGGCTACTCGACGGAGGTCTACGAGACGTCGTACGCGGAAGAGGCCGGCATCAAGTCGACCACCTTCGTCGTCAAGGCGCCGTACGCCTACGGCACGCTCTCCGTGGAGCAGGGCACGCACCGCCTGGTGCGCATCTCCCCGTTCGACAACCAGGGCCGCCGCCAGACCTCCTTCGCCGGTGTCGAGGTGCTCCCGGTCGTCGAGCAGTCCGACCACGTCGAGATCGACGAGTCCGAGCTGCGCGTGGACGTCTACCGCGCCTCGGGCCCGGGCGGCCAGGGCGTCAACACCACCGACTCGGCGGTGCGCATCACCCACATCCCGACCGGCATCGTGGTCTCCTGCCAGAACGAGCGCTCGCAGATCCAGAACAAGGCGAGCGCGATGAACGTCCTCCAGGCGAAGCTGCTGGAGCGCCGCCGCCAGGAGGAGCAGGCCAAGATGGACGCCCTCAAGGGCGACGGCGGCAACTCCTGGGGCAACCAGATGCGGTCGTACGTCCTTCACCCGTACCAGATGGTCAAGGACCTGCGGACGGAGTTCGAGGTCGGCAACCCGCAGGCGGTCCTCGACGGCGAGATCGACGGCTTCCTGGAGGCGGGCATCCGCTGGCGGAAGCAGCAGGAGAAGTAACCGCCCACGCGCGCAACGCCGTTCGGCGCCGGATCCCGGTCGGGGTCCGGCGCCGTCTGCGTAAGGAGCGTCAATTCGCTGACGCAAGCGGCGCGCACGCTATTTCGGCGCTTTGTCGACAAGGGAACGGCCAGGTGCGGCGCGGTCGTTCGGCTTTTACGTCACAGTTGCATCGTTGCACGCCCGGCAAGTGTGATCATTCCGGGCATCGCACGCGCAACGACCTTGACGCTTGTCTGAAAAGTGGGAAAGCTGACGCGCGGCATGCGCATGAACGGGGGCGTGTGTGATCGGGGGCGACAAGAAGCACGACCCCCAGCGTCCGCTGCCCCGAGCGCTGCTCCACTGACGAATTCAGCTACTGGGGGTAGCAGGCAGATGACCAAGAAGACGCGGGTCCGCGTGGCGCGGATCGCAGCCGGTGCGGTGATCGCCGCCGGTGCGTCCCTGACCGCCGCGGGCGCCGCTTCGGCCGTCGGCGTGGAGGTCAACGTCGCGGGCCTCGGCGCCAGCGCCGAGGTGACCAAGGACGGTGCGGAGATCGGCCTCGGCATCAACGAGGGCGAAGGCGACCCGGGCGGTGTCGGTGACACGAGCACGGGTGGCGCGGCCGCTTCGGGCGGTACGGACACCACGGGTGGCGCGGCCGCCTCGGGTGGCGCGACCACCACGGGCGGTGCGGCCGCTTCGGGCGGTACGGACACCACGGGTGGCGCGGCTGCCTCGGGCGGTGCGGCTGCTTCGGGTGGCGCGACCACCACGGGTGGCGCGGCCGCTTCGGGCGGTACGGACACCGCGGGCGGCGCGGCTGCCTCGGGCGGTGCGGCTGCTTCGGGCGGTGCGGCCTCCACGGGTGGCGCGGCCGCCTCGGGTGGTACGGACACCGCGGGCGGCGCCGCCGCCTCGGGTGGCGCGGCCTCGACCGGCGGTGCGGCCTCCACGGGTGGCGCGGCCTCGACGGGTGGCGCGGCCTCCACGGGCGGTGCGGCCTCGACCGGCGGTGCCGCTTCCACGGGTGGCGCGGCCTCGACGGGTGGCGCGGCCTCGACCGGCGGTGCGGCCTCCACGGGCGGCGCGGCTTCCACGGGCGGTGCGACCGGTGGCAGCACCGGTGGCGACCAGGGCGGCTCCACCACCGGCGGCGCGGCCGCGACCGGCGGCTCCACCACCGGTGACGCCGGCAACTGCACCGTCGACCTCGACGGTGCCGAGTGCGCCAACAACACCGATACCGACTCCGCCGGCTCCAAGCCGGTCGAGCAGGGCAAGGCCAAGGAGGAGCTGGCCGAGACCGGCGGCGAGCTGGCCGAGACCGGCGCCGCCGAGACCACGTTCCTGCTGGTCGGCGCCGCGACGATGATCGCCGGTGGCATCGGCTTCCGTATGCTGCCGCGCCTCGTCGGCGGTGGCCGTACGGCCGCCTGAAACCGGCCGGTAACCACGTAACCGGATCACCGGCTACACGCAGGAAGGGCCCCGGAAAGCCGCTCAGCGGCCTTCCGGGGCCCTTCCGTACGCCCGGCCCCCTCCAGGATGTCCGAGGGCCGGGGGAAGCCTTACGCCGTCTGCTGGGCCGTGGCGGCCAGCAGGGCCACCATCGCGACCAGGACGACCAGCAGCGTCAGCAGAGCCGCCGGGCTGAGGCCCCCGAAGGGCCCCTCCTGCTGGAGGCGCTCCCGATTGGCCCGGCAGACGGGGCACCGGCCCTCGCTGACGGGCGCCGCGCAGTTCGCGCATACCAGTCGGTCATAGGTCATGCGCTTTCCTCCTCCCGCGCGGCGGAGCCGCAGACGCGGACTGTGCACACAGTTCTCTCCGCACAACGCTCACGGAAACGCATCCGTTCCCCCTACCACTCTGCCAGGTCCGGCGCATTTAGGCGCGCCCCACCCGGTGGAGGCGGGCGGGGGCGGTCGCGGGGGCGCGGGGGCGCCGGGACAAAAGGTGCAAGGGCCTACGGCGACTGCGCGGGCCGTCGCCGTTCGCGTATGGTCACGCACACCTACTCCCGGCCGACCGTGGTGCACCCGTGATCCGATTCGACAACGTCTCCAAGTCCTATCCGAAGCAGAACCGCCCCGCGCTCAGGGACGTCTCCCTGGAGATCGAGAAGGGCGAGTTCGTCTTCCTGGTGGGGTCCTCGGGCTCCGGCAAGTCCACCTTCCTGCGGCTGCTGCTGCGCGAGGAGCGCGCCAGCCAGGGCACCGTGCACGTCCTCGGCAAGGACCTCGCCCGGCTGTCCAACTGGAAGGTGCCGCACATGCGCCGCCAGCTCGGCACGGTCTTCCAGGACTTCCGGCTCCTGCCCAACAAGACCGTCGCCCAGAACGTGGCGTTCGCCCAGGAGGTCATCGGCAAGCCGCGCGGTGAGATCCGCAAGGCCGTACCCCAGGTGCTCGACCTGGTCGGCCTGGGCGGCAAGGAGGACCGCATGCCCGGCGAGCTGTCGGGCGGTGAGCAGCAGCGCGTGGCCATCGCCCGCGCGTTCGTCAACCGGCCGATGCTGCTGATCGCCGACGAGCCGACCGGCAACCTGGACCCGCAGACCTCCGTCGGCATCATGAAGCTGCTGGACCGGATCAACCGCACCGGTACGACGGTGGTCATGGCCACCCACGACCAGAACATCGTCGACCAGATGCGCAAGCGCGTCATCGAGCTCGAGCAGGGCCGTCTCGTACGCGACCAGGCGCGCGGCGTCTACGGCTACCAGCACTGAGCACCAGCGCCAAGACGGCAAGAAAGGCTGAACGCACGCGATGCGCGCCCAGTTCGTACTCTCGGAGATCGGTGTCGGCCTCCGTCGCAATCTCACGATGACGTTCGCCGTCATCGTCTCCGTGGCCCTGTCACTCGCGCTCTTCGGCGGTGCGCTGCTCATGCGCGAGCAGGTCAGCGTGATGAAGGACTTCTGGTACGACAAGGTCAACGTCTCCATCTTCCTCTGCAACAAGAACGACGCGGAGACCGGTGACACCTGCGCCAAGGGCGCCGTCACCGCGCAGCAGAGGGACGAGATCAAGACCGATCTCAAGAAGATGGACATCGTCGACACGGTCCACCACGAGACCGCCGACGAGGCGTACAAGCACTACAAGGACCAGTACGGCGACACCGCCATCGCCAGCATCATCACGCCCGACCAGATGCAGGAGTCGTTCCGGGTCAAGCTCAAGGACCCGGAGAAGTACCAGGTGGTGGCCACGGCGTTCGCGGGGCGGGCGGGGGTGCACTCCGTCCAGGACCAGCGCGGCATCCTGGAGAACCTCTTCAACATGATGAAGGGCATGAACGTCGCGGCCCTGTGCGTCATGGGCCTGATGCTCGTCATCGCGCTGATGCTGATCGTCAACACCGTGCGGGTGTCGGCGTTCAGCAGGCGCCGTGAGACGGGCATCATGCGGCTGGTCGGCGCCTCCAGCTTCTACATCCAGATGCCGTTCATCATGGAGGCCGCCGTCGCGGGCCTGCTGGGCGGTGTGGTCGCCTGCGTCCTGCTGGTGGTGGGCCGGTACTTCCTGATCGACGCGGGGCTCCGGCTCGCCGAGTCCATGCCGCTGGTCAACTTCATCGGCTGGGACGCGGTGTTCGCGGTGCTGCCGTTCGTCGTGGTCATCGGCCTGCTGATGCCGTCCCTGGCTGCCGCCATAGCGTTGCGCAAGTACCTGAAGGTGTGACGATTGCCCCGGGGCGCCGTGCGGTCAACCACCGTACGGCGCCCTTCGCTTGTCCTAGAGTGGGCGCCATGCTGGGCCCCGAGTTCTGTACCCGGCCCCGCGGCGCACGCAGCCGCGGGGCGGCCCTGACATTCGTCTTCGTCACCGTCGTCGCCACCGCCGCGGTCACCAACTGCCTTCCGCGCGACGAGGGGCGCACGCGCGAGCCGCTGCCCGCGGCGCGCGCCGCCTCGCCCGCCACCGTCGACCGGGAGGAGCTCGACCGCGCGGCGCGCGAGGCCATGGCGGACGGCAAGTCCGCCACCAAGGCCGCCCAGGAGGTCGTCAGCCGCAGCGGCGACCGGTGGGGCGCGGTGTACGACCGGCGGGAGTACGAGGAGTTCGAGCAGGCCCTCGACGGCGCGTACACCGGCGTCGGCCTGTCGGCACGGCGCGACGAGGACGGCCGGGTCGAGGTGGCCCGCGTCCAGCCCGGCGGCCCCGCCGCCAAGGCCGGTCTGAAACCGGGCGACCGCCTCCGTACCGTCGACGGCCGCCCGGTGCGGGGCCGCTCCGTCTCCGAGGTCGTCGCCCTGCTGCGCGGCGACGCCGGTACGCCCGTGGTCCTCGGCCTGGAGCGCGGCACGCGCGCGTGGACCGAGACCCTGCGCCGCGCGCGGCTGGCCACCGAGGACGTCACCGTCCAGCGGCTCGGCGACGGCGCCGCACGGATCGTACGGATCAAGGTGGCCGCCTTCACCAAGGGCACGGGCGAGCGGGTGCGGCGGGCGGTGCGCGAGGCACCTGACGGCGCCGGTGTCGTACTGGACCTGCGCGGCAGCAGTGGGGGCCTGGTCTCCGAGGCGGTCTCCGTCGCGTCCGCGTTCCTGGACGGCGGGCTGGTCGCCACGTACGACGTCCACGGCGAGGAGAAGGCGCTCTACGCCCAGCCGGGCGGCGATACGCGCCGGCCCCTGGTGGCGCTCGTCGACGGCGGCACCATGAGCGCGGCCGAGCTCCTGGCCGGCGCCCTCCAGGACCGCGGCCGCGCGGTGACGGTGGGCACCCGGACCTTCGGGAAGGGCTCCGTACAGATGCCGAACCGGCTGCCGGACGGGTCCGTCGCCGAGCTGACCGTCGGCCACTACCGCACCCCCGCCGGGCACGCCGTGGACGGGCGGGGCATCACCCCCGACGTGACGGCGGCCGAGGGCGCGGAGGAGCGGGCGCGCACGGTATTGAGTGGCCTCGGCACCACCTCGTAGTGCGAAAATGGCCGCACTATGGCTAAGGAAAAAGGGCGCAAGCTGATCGCGCAGAACAAGAAGGCGCGGCACGACTACCACGTTCTGGACACCTACGAGTGCGGTCTGGTGCTGACCGGCACCGAGGTGAAGTCGCTGCGCCAGGGGCGGGCCTCGCTGGTGGACGGCTTCGTACAGATCGACGGCCACGAGGCGTGGCTGCACAACGTCCACGTGCCGGAGTACAGCCAGGGCACCTGGACCAACCACTCCGCGCGGCGCAAGCGGAAGCTGCTGCTGCACCGCGTCGAGATCGACAAGCTGGAGTCCAAGTCCCAGGAGACCGGTCACACGATCGTGCCCCTGGCGCTGTACTTCAAGGACGGGCGGGCGAAGGTCGAGATCGCCCTGGCGAGGGGCAAGAAGGAGTACGACAAGCGCCAGACGCTCCGCGAGAAGCAGGACCGCCGCGAGGCGGAACGCGCGATGTCCGCGGTCCGGCGCCGCCAGCGCGGCTGAGGCGAGTGACGCGCGTCACAGGGTGCGGGAAATAAGCTGGCACCGTCCGGCGCTGATCCCGTACGATGGCACTTGCCTCTCACGGCAGGGGCGCAGATTGAAAAATCAACATGGGGATGATCGGTTTCGACAGCGGCTGTCGAAGCAGGGGAAGCGTGTCGAGGAAGCGGCAATGATCTCGTAAACCATATGTCGCAACCAATAATCGCCAACACCAAGCGCGATTCCTTCGCCCTCGCTGCCTAAGTAGCGACTCGCGAAGTGTCAGCCCGGGGCTGTTCCCGACCCGGATCCTGGCATCAGCTAGGGAACTAAACCTCTAGGCCCGGTCACGGGGTCTAGGGGGAAACCACACAGTGACTGAGCCCGTCGGAGACTTGTCCGCGTGATCTCCGGGGCCGAGAAAAGCGCAGCGGACTGCACACGGAGAAGCCCTGATTCTGCACCGTTGGACGCGGGTTCGATTCCCGCCATCTCCACTCGCCGGAGCCCCGGGGGCACACGCCCCCGGACCCCGACATCCCATGTGGGCAAAGGCCCGGCCGTCGTCATGACGGCCGGGCCTTCGTCATGTCCGGCGCCGGCCGGCCCGGCCGGCAGCGGCGATCACTGGCGATCAGCGGCGATTCGAGGCCAGTGCCAGCAGCAGCGCCAGGCCCGCCGAGGCGAGCGGGACCGTGTACGCCGTCGTCGCGCCGGCGTGTTCGATCGTCCAGCCGCCGGTCGCCGAGCCCGCGGCTATGCCGCCCAGCAGGGCCGTCACGGCCAGGGTCATGCCCTCGTTCAGCTGGCCGGCCGGGGTCAGGCGCTGCACCAGGGTCATGCCCGTCACCATCGTCGGGGCCGTCGCCATGCCCGCCAGCAGCAGGGCGCCCGCCAGTGCGAGCAGTGAGCCCGTGCCGGCCGCCGCGAGCAGGGGCAGGGACATCAGGGCCGTCATCGCGGCGAGGCAGCCGAGCAGCCGGCGCCGGGCGCCGCCGGCGGGAGCCGCCATCGAGCCGTAGGCCAGGCCCGCCATGCACGAACCGGCCGCCTGGAGCGCCAGCACGACGCCGGCCGACGGGCCGTCCACGAAGGCCAGCGTGACGACCTCCATCGACCCGAAGACCGCGCCCGTCGCCAGGAACACCGCCAGCAGGGCGGGCATGCCGGGCGTACGCAGCGGGGTGCGGGGCCCGCGCCCGGTGCGCGGCGTGACGGGCGGCTCGGTGCCGCGCTGCGCCGCGAAGATCAGGACGCCCGCGACCAGCAGCACCGTGCCGGTCAGGGTGCCCGCCTCCGGGAACAGCGCGGCGCACACCAAGGCCGCCAGGACCGGGCCCAGCATGAAGCACAGCTCGTCGGCGGCCTGCTCGAAGGCGTTCGCGGTGTGCACGGCGGTTGGGTCGTCCCGGTACAGGTGGGCCCAGCGCGCGCGGGACATGCCACCGGTGTTGGGCATCGTCGCGGTGGCGGCGTACGCGGCGAACAGCGTCCAGGCGGGCGCGTGGACGTGGACGCACGCCAGCAGGGTGAGCTGCCCGAGGGCGGCCACCAGGGTGGCGGGCACCGCGACGCGCGCCTGGCCGTACTGGTCGACGAGCCGCGCCGTGAACGGTGCGACGACCGCCGTGGCGGCGAGTCCGGCCGCGGTGACGGCCCCGGCGAGGGCGTACGAACCGTAGGCTCCGGCGATCATGATGACGGCGCTCACGCTGAACATGCCCATGGGCAGCCGGGCGATCAGGTTCCCGACGGTGAACGCGCGCGTGCCGGGCAGCGCGAAGAGCCGGGCGTATCGCTCCAGGGGACGGGCTGTCGGGGTGGTGGTCTGCGGCATGGTGCGAGCCTCGCCGCCACCGGGTGCGGCGGTCCAACACCTGATGGGGACCCATTGACGCACCTGCGTTGTAAATTCGGCGCGTGGCCCATGACATAGACCCGCGCCTCCTGCGCGCCTTCGTCGCCGTCGCCGACGAGCTCCACTTCACCCGCGCCGCCGCCCGGCTGTACGTCGCCCAGCAGGCGCTGAGCCGGGACATCCGGCGGCTGGAGCGGGAGTTGGGCACCGAGCTCTTCGTGCGGACCACGCGGCAGGTGGCGCTCACCGGGGACGGTGAACGACTGGTGCCGTACGCGCAGGCCGTGCTCGCCGCGTACGACGAGCTGGGCGCGGCCTTCGTGGACGAGGCGCGGCCGCTGCTCGTGGACCTCAACAGCGACGGGATGATCACCGGCAGGGTCCTGGCGCGCGCCCGCGAACTGGCACCCCACTGCGAACTGATGGCCCGGTTCGAGAGCGGGCTGACCGGCGCCGCCGCCAAGATCCTGACCGGCGGGCTGGACGCGTCCTTCGGGCGGTTCGCGGGCCTGGAGCCGGCCATCCGCGCCCGGCTGTCGGCGCAGCCCGTGCGCTACGAGCCGATGGCCGTGCTCGTACCGGAGGACCACACCCTCGCCGAGCGCGCCGAGGTGGAGGTGGCGGCGCTGGCCGGGGAGTTCGTGTACGCGGGGGCGGGCAACCCCGGGACCCGGGAGTGGACCGACCTGGCCGAGCGGCTGTTCGAGGGCCGGGGCGTGAAGATCGCGCCACCGGCACCCGTGGCCATCGGTCACGAGGAGTTCCGCCGCGTGATGGAGAAGCACCGCACACCCGTGCTGGTCGGGGTGGACTTCCCGGTCATGCCGGGCACGGTGCTGCGGCCGCTCGTCCGCCCCGTACCGCTCTCGCCGGTCTCCCTGGTGTGGCGGAAGGGCCTGAAGCACCCGGGCGTGGACGCGCTGCGCGCGGCGGCCGCCGATCTCGCCGAGCGGGAGGAATGGCTGAGCAGGCCCCCCGGTTCCTGGCTCCCCGAGGAGGATTTGTTGCAGATGTGCACCAGGAAATGAGAGGCGGACGCGACGGTCACAGGCGTGCGCTACATTCATGACTCAGGTGCGACGTGGGAGGGAGCACCTCGACAGGGTGGGGGCCCGGCTCGGGATTGGTACCGGCCGGTCGCGTACGCACTCTGATCCGGCTCCATGGGGGATGTGCGTACAGCAGTGGAAAATTGGCGAGAAAATGCCTCCGGCGGGCAGGCGAACGGCTCGCACGGCGACGCGTACGACGACGCCATCACCAGCGCCTACCCCGGCGCCTACCGGGACCCGTTCGACGAACCCTTCGACCGGCCGTACCCGTCCCGCGACGATGACGAGCAGGCGTACACCCAGCCGCTGGAGCGGTCGTTCGACCTGACGGTCCAGCTGGACCAGCCGGTCCTCCCGGGCGCCGCCGCCCAGGCCGCGGGCGCCCACCCCACGGACATGACGGTGCAACTGGACCAGCTGGGGCACCTGGACCAGCCGGTACAGCCGGTGCGACCGGCTGCCGAGGGCGCCGCGAGCGACACCGCGCCGCTCCTCACCGCGATACCCACCTCCGGCGCCGCCGCACCGGAGCCCTCCGACGGGCCCGTCTTCGTCGACGAGAGCGGCCGCCGCAGCAAGAAGCTCCGCCGGCTCGGCTGGGTGGTGGCCGCGGCCTGCGCCGTGTACGCCGTCACGCTCGGCGTCGCCGTCATCGGTGGCAACTCGAGCGCGCCCTGGCTCCTCATACCCGGCCCGGCCAACGAAGAGAAGGCCGACACCACCAAGGTCGTCCCGACCGCCTCCACCAGCCCCGGCGCGGACACCGCTCCGGATGCCGCGCCCAGCGCCCCCGCTCCCACCGGCTCCACCGGCCCGGCGGCCCCGCGGCCCGCCACCACCTCCGAGGACGGCGCCCCGGCCGAGCCGGCGGCCCCCGGCCCCTCCGCCTCGTCGACGACCGCACCCAGCACGGGTCCCGGCCGTCCCGTCGACGACCCCGGCACGGTGGAGGAAGCGCCTCCGCCCGCGCCCAGCGAGGGCGTGCCCTCGCCGCCGGCGGACCCCACTCCGGACCCGGACGTTCCCGCGGACACTCCGCCGACAGACCCGACGCAAGAACCGGCCGAACCGCCGGTCGAAGAGAGTGACGGCCAGCCGATGGCCGCGGAAGGCACACAGTAAATGACATCGTCAGGCAGACGGCGCGTGAAGCAGGCGCGCGCCGTCCGACGCAGGCTGCCCATGCGCTATCTCCTGCCCTCGGTCCTGCTGGTCGCGCTCTTCGCGATGCTGATGCTGCGCGGCTACGTGCACAACGAGATCCGGCCCGACCACCGGATCCGGCTCCTCGAAGACCGTGACAAGGTGCCGTCGGCCGTGCACAAGGGCGGACCGGTCATCGACGCGCGGAACCCGGAGAAGCCGGTCAGCCTGAACGTCCCCGACGACAAGATCGTGCTGACCTTCGACGACGGGCCCGACCCCGTCTGGACCCCCAAGGTCCTCGACCAGCTGAAGGAGCACGACGCCCGCGCGGTCTTCTTCGTCACCGGCGCCATGACCGCCCGCCACCCCGAGCTGGTCGAGCGGATGGTCGCCGAGGGCCACGAGGTGGGCCTGCACACCTTCAACCACCCCGACCTGTCCCTGCAGTCCCCGGAGCGCATCGACTGGGAGCTGTCCCAGAACCAGATGGCGCTCGCCGGAGCGGCGGGCGTCCGCTCCTCCCTGTTCCGCGCGCCGTACTCCAACTTCGTATGGCACCTGGACAACAAGAACTGGGACCTGATCAAGCACGTCGGCGGCCGCGGCTACATCGCCGCCTTCAACGACACCGACAGCCACGACTGGCGGCGCCAGGGCGTCGACACGATCATCAAGAACGCCACGCCGAAGCCCGGCAAGGGCGCGATCGTGCTCATGCACGACTCCGGCGGCAACCGCGAGCAGACCGTCGCCGCACTCGGCCGCTTCCTCCCCGCGCAGAAGGCCAAGGGCTACGAGTTCACCACCCTCACCGAGGCGCTCGGAGCGCCCAGCGCCCACACCGAGGTCAGCGGTACGGAGCTGTGGAAGGGCAAGGCGTTCGTCTACGCCGTCGGCATCTCCGAGAACGTCACCACCATCCTGGTGAGCGGCCTCGCCGTCGTCGGCGCCCTCGTCATCGGGCGCTTCGGCCTCATGCTCGTCCTCGCCTTCGCGCACGCGCGCAAGGTGCGCCGCCGTGACTTCCGCTGGGGCGCTCCGGTCACCGAACCGGTCACGGTGCTGGTCCCGGCGTACAACGAGAAGGAGTGCATCGAGAACACCGTGCGCTCCCTGATGGCGAGCGACCACCCGGTCGAGGTCATCGTCATCGACGACGGATCGTCGGACGGCACCGCCGACATCGTCGAGCGGATGGGCCTGCCCAACGTCCGCGTCGTACGGCAGATCAACTCCGGCAAGCCCGCCGCCCTGAACAACGGCATCGCCCACGCCAGCCACGACATCATCGTGATGATGGACGGCGACACGGTCTTCGAGCCGTCCACCGTCCGCGAGCTGGTCCAGCCCTTCGGCGACCCGCGCGTCGGCGCCGTCGCGGGCAACGCCAAGGTCGGCAACCGCGACACCCTGATCGGCGCCTGGCAGCACATCGAGTACGTGATGGGCTTCAACCTCGACCGCCGCATGTACGACGTGCTGCGCTGCATGCCCACGATCCCCGGCGCGGTCGGCGCCTTCCGCCGCACCGCGCTGGAGCGGGTCGGCGGCATGAGCGAGGACACCCTCGCCGAGGACACCGACATCACCATGGCCATCCACCGCGACGGCTGGCACGTCGTGTACGCGGAGAACGCCCGCGCCTGGACCGAGGCCCCCGAGTCCGTCCAGCAGCTCTGGTCCCAGCGCTACCGCTGGAGCTACGGCACCATGCAGGCCATCTGGAAGCACCGCGGAGCCGTGTTCGACCGGGGACCGTCGGGCCGGTTCGGCCGGGTCGGCCTGCCGCTGGTGTCGCTCTTCATGGTGATCACGCCGCTGCTCGCCCCGCTCATCGACGTCTTCCTCCTGTACGGCCTGGTCTTCGGCCCCACCGGCAAGACGATCACGGCGTGGCTGGGCGTCCTGCTGGTGCAGGCGGTGTGCGCCGCGTACGCCTTCCGGCTCGACAAGGAGAAGATGACCCATCTCATCTCCCTCCCGCTCCAGCAGATCCTCTACCGGCAGCTGATGTACGTCGTGCTGCTGCAGTCCTGGATCACCGCGCTTACGGGCGGCCGGCTGCGCTGGCAGAAGCTGCGCCGCACGGGAGTCGTGGGGGCGCCGATCTCCATCCCCACGCAGCGCGACTCCTCCCACAGTGCCGATCGGAGCCCGGTCGCATGACGAACGGCTACCCCGGAGGCGCTCAGGGCGGGTCGTACGACGGGCCTAACGACGGGCCTTACGACAGGTCTTATGACGGGCCTTACGACGCCGCGCCGTACGACGGGCCGTACGACGCCCCCGTCGGCGGCGGGTACCAGCCCCCGTACGACGGGCGGTTCGACGCACCGTCCCCGGCGGCGTCCTACGACTGGGCCGGACCTGCGCACGCGACGCTGCCGCAGCCCCCGGCCCCCGCCCCGGCCCCGGACCCGTTCCCGGACTGGTTCGCGCCGTCCGGCGCGGCAACCGCCACCGAACCGGACCCGGTGCCCGCCCCGGACCCCGCCCCGGCTTCCGAAGCCGAGCCCGAAGCCGCGCCGAAGGCGGGCGGCGGCCGCGACCGGTACTTCGATCTGCTGAGGGCCCTCGCCCTCTTCCGGGTCGTGCTCTACCACCTCACCGGCTGGATGTGGCTGCCCCTGCTCTTCCCGTCGATGGGCGTCATGTTCGCCCTCGCGGGCAACCTGATGGCGCGCTCCCTCAAGCGCCCGCCGGTGCAGGTCATCAGGGGCCGTGTCCGCAGGCTCCTGCCCCCGCTGTGGGCCGCCGGTGCCATCGGCGTGACCGGCATGCTCGTCCAGGGCTGGGGCCCGGCGGAGGGCGAGGACACCCTCACCTGGTGGCTGGAGCTGCTGTTCTGGATCCTGCCCCTCAGCGACCCGCCGAACGCCGCCGAGCTGGCCGGTGTGCCCGGCATCCTGCCCGGCACATGGGCCGAGCCCTTCGCCGGCCCCCTGTGGTACATCCGCGCCTACCTCTGGTTCGTGCTCCTCTCGCCGCTCTTCCTCGCCGCCCTGCGCAAGCAGCCCTGGCCGACGATCGCGGCGCCGCTCGCCCTGATGGCCGCGCTGAACTTCGGCTACCTGGAGGCCGGCGAGTCGATCGCGCCCATCCTGTACGGCATCGGCGAGTTCGGCGCCTGCTGGATCCTGGGCATGGCCCACCAACTCGGGGTCCTGAAGCGCCTGCCCGGCTACGTCATCCCCTCCGTCGCACCGTTCATCATGGGCCTCGGCCTCTGGTGGGCCGTGGACCACGGGCTGAGCGCCGAGAACCAGCTCGGCAACATGCCGTTCGCCTCCGCCTTCTGGGGCCTGGGCTTCGTCCTCCTGCTGCTGCACTTCAGCCCGTCGTGGTCCGAGTGGCCGCGCCCGCTGCGGCGGTTCGACGGTGCCGTCACACTGCTCAACGCGCGTGCGGTCACGGTCTACCTCTGGCACAACGTCTGCATCGCCATCGCCGTGACGATGTGGAACCGGCTGTGGTCGCTGGAGGTGATGTGGCGCGACCTGCCCTGGCTGATGAACAGCCCGTGGCCGACCCTGATCTTCAGCTGGTCACTGATCGCCTACTGCATCCTGATGTTCGGCTGGCTGGAGGACGTGGCCGCCAAGCGGCGCCCGAGGCTCTGGCCGTCGGGCGCGGGCACGGGTACGGGAGTCGGTACGGGCATGGGTACGGGAGCGGCGTCGCGTCGCGGGAAGGGGCGTGACGCATGAGAGTGCGTGCCAGATGGATGCTCTTCGCGGTGGCCCCGCTCCTCGGCCTCACGATCTTCGTCTCCACCCCGACCCCGAAGCCGGAGGCCCAGCAGGCCACCGGTCAGTCGGAGAGCCAGGGCGCGGCCAAGCGCGCCGAGGAGGAGCTGGAGTCCGCCGAGGACCTCCTCGCCAAGCTGCCGCCCGGGCTCGCCGCCCGGGACAAGAAGGAGCTGGCCCACCAGATCCTCGGCTCGTCCATGAACTCCACGAAGGACTGGCGCACGCTGTACGGCCACATCGCCGACAGCGACGACGGCGACGGCTACTGCGGGGGCGTGGTCGGCTTCTGCTCGGGCACCAAGGACATGCGCATCCTGGTCGAGTCGTACACCAAGGAGCACCCGGACAACGCCCTGGCCGCGTACCTGCCCGCGCTGCGGGCGGTCGACGGCACGGACTCCCACGAGGGCCTGGGAACCGGCTTCGTGGACGCCTGGCAGCGGGAGAGCGAGAAGCGGGCCTTCCGCGACGCCCAGGACGAGATCCGCGACACCATGTACTTCACGCCGGCGGTCGACCTCGCGAAGCTGGACGGCCTGGGGACGCTCGGACAGTTCGTCTACTACGACGCGATGGTCTTCCACGGCCCGGGCATCGACGAGAACGGCTTCTACGAGATCCGCGAGCGCGTGCGGGCGGCGACCAAGACCGCGTCCGAGGGCGGGGACGAGAAGGCCTACCTGAACGCCTTCCTGGACGCCTGCCGCACGGCGATGCTCGCGTCGGATTCCGACCAGGACACCAGCCGCATCGACACGGCCCAGCGTGCCTTCCTGCGCGACGGCAACCTCTCGCTGAAGACGCCCCTGGTCTGGCGGATGTACGGGGAGACGTTCCGGGCTCCGTGAACCGCGCCATCGCGACAGCCGTCCTCACCGCCGCCCTCCGCGCCAGGTGAGAGCAAGGTTTCAGCCCGGTCACGTCCTATGACCGGGCTGAAACGCATCCTCCCTAGCGTCGGGTCCTGACGGGATTCAGGCAGGCAGGACCTGACAGCAGCGGAGGTACGCGATGCGCGGCCGGTGGATCGAGCGGTGGGACCCCGAGGACGAGACCTTCTGGCGGGAGGAGGGGGAGCGGGTCGCCCGGCGCAACCTGTACTTCTCCGTCTTCTCCGAGCACATCGGGTTCTCGGTGTGGACGCTGTGGTCGGTGATGGTCCTCTTCATGGGACCGGAGTACGGGATCGACCCGGCCGGGAAGTTCTTCCTGATCGCGGTGGCGACGCTGGTCGGCGCGGTGATCCGCATCCCCTACACCTTCGCCGTCGCCCGCTTCGGCGGCCGCAACTGGACGGTCTTCAGCGCGCTGCTGCTCCTGCTGCCGACGGGTGCGGCGTTCGCGGTGATGGAGCCGGGGACCTCGTACACCACCTTCCTCCTCGTCGCCGCGCTCACGGGGGTCGGGGGCGGCAACTTCGCCTCCTCCATGACGAACATCAACGCCTTCTTCCCGCTCCACCGCAAGGGCTGGGCCCTCGGCCTGAACGCGGGCGGCGGCAACATCGGCGTGCCCGTCGTCCAGCTCGTCGGCCTGCTGGTCATCGGCGTCGCCGGCGCGGCCCACCCCAGGATCGTGCTCGGCGTGTACATCCCGCTGATCGTCGTCGCCGCCGTCTGCGCCGCGCTGTACATGGACAACCTGGCGCCCGTGAAGAACGACACCGGCGCCGTCAAGGAGGCCGTCCGGGCCCCGCACACCTGGATCCTGGCGTTCCTCTACATCGGCTGCTTCGGCTCCTTCATCGGCTACAGCTTCGCCTTCGGGCTCGTCCTGCAGACGCAGTTCGGCCGTACGCCGCTCCAGGCGGCGTCCCTCACCTTCCTCGGGCCGCTCCTCGGCTCGCTGATCCGCCCCTTCGGCGGGTCCCTCGCCGACCGGCACGGCGGTGCTCGCATCACCCTGACCACCTTCGCCGGCATGGCCGCCGCCACCGGGGTCGTCGTCTACGCCTCGGTCACGGAGTCGCTCCCCGTCTTCCTGATCGGCTTCACCGCGCTCTTCGTGCTCAGCGGCATCGGCAACGGCTCCACGTTCAAGATGATCCCTGCGGTCTTCACGCGGAAGGCGTACGGGCTCGGGCTCGCGAACGAGGAGGCCGACGCGTACGGGCGCCGGCTCTCCGGCGCCGCGATGGGCCTGATCGGCGCGGTCGGCGCGATCGGCGGGCTCGGCATCAACCTCGCCTTCCGCCAGTCCTTCCAGGCGGGCGGCACCGGCACCGCGGCCTTCGTCGCCTTCCTCGCCTACTACGCGGCCTGCCTGGCCGTCACCTGGGCGGTATACCTTCGCCGTCCGGCCGAGGTCCCGGCGCAGCGGCAGCTCAGCTACTCCGAGGTGTGAGCGGGACATGACTGCCGGGGGCGTCCGTAACGGGGGAGAAATCTCGGCGAACCAGGACCGTCACGCACCCTTGCCACCCTCTGGTGTCATGCACGAGCAAGAGCAGGCTCCCCCGCATGGTCCCGCCCACGGCCCCCTCGCCGGTTTCACGGTCGGCGTCACCGCCGCCCGCCGCGCCGACGAGCTCGGCGCGCTGCTGCAGCGCCGCGGCGCGTCGGTCCTGCACGCCCCCGCGCTGCGGATCGTGCCGCTCGCCGACGACGCCGAGCTCCTCGACGCCACCAAGGGCCTGATCGCCCAGGCCCCCGACATCGTGCTCGCCACCACCGCGATCGGCTTCCGCGGCTGGCTGGAGGCCGCGGACGGCTGGGGGTACGGGGACGACCTGCTCGCCCGCCTGAGGGGCGCGCAGGTCCTCGCCCGGGGCCCCAAGGTCAAGGGCGCCGTCCGGGCCGCCGGGCTCACCGAGGACTGGTCGCCCGCCTCGGACTCCATGGCCGAGGTCCTGGAGCGGCTCCTCGCCCAGGACGTCACCGGGAAGCGCATCGCGCTCCAGCTGCACGGGGAGCCGCTGCCCGGGTTCGTGGAGGCGCTGCGGGACGCCGGGGCGGACGTCGTGGTCGTCCCGGTCTACCGGTGGATGCCGCCCGAGGACCTCGCGCCGCTGGACCGGCTGATCGACGCCACCGTGGCCCGCTCCCTGGACGCGGTGACCTTCACCAGCGCGCCGGCGGGCGCCTCGATGCTGGCCCGCGCCGAGAGCCGGGGCCTGCTGCCCGAACTGCTCGACGCGCTGCACCACGGGGTGCTCGCCGCATGCGTGGGACCCGTCACCGCCCTGCCGCTCCAGGCGCACGGCATCGACACCGTGCAGCCCGAGCGGTTCCGCCTCGGACCGCTGGTGCAGCTGCTCTGCCAGGAGCTCCCGGCCCGGGCCCGTACGCTGCCGGTCGCCGGGCGGCGCATCGAGATCCGGGGCCACGCCGTCCTCGTCGACGGCGACCTGCGGCCCGTGCCCCCGGCGGGGATGTCGCTCCTGCACGCGCTCGCCCGCCGCCCCGGCTGGGTCGTCTCCCGCGCCGACCTGCTGCGCGCCCTGCCGGGCGCGGGCCGCGACGAACACGCCGTCGAGACGGCGATGGCCCGCCTCCGTGCGGCCCTCGGCGCGCCGAAGCTCATCCAGACGGTCGTCAAGCGCGGCTACCGGCTGGCCCTGGACCCGGGCGGGGACGCCAAGTACGCGGGCGAGTAGCACCCGTGAGGGGTTCTACGGTGGCGGGATGACGATCCTCATCCGCCCCGCCGAGCCCGCCGACGCCCCCGCGCTCGCCGACGCCCTCGCCCGCAACCGCGCCGCCATGCGCCCCTGGGAGCCGCGCCGGACCGACGCGTACTACACCGCCGCGGAGCAGTACGCCCGGCTGACCGCCCCCAACAGCCGGATGTGGCTCGCCCGCCACGAGGAGGGCGTCATCGGCTGCGCCACGCTCTCCGGGATCGCGCTCGGCCCCTTCCGCAGCGCCTTCCTCGGCTACTGGGTCGACGCCGCGCACACCGGGCGCGGGCTGGCCACCCGGATCGTCGGCGAGGTGTGCCGGGCCGCCCGCGAGGAGCTCGGGCTGCACCGGATCGAGGCGGCCACCGTCCTCGCCAACACCGCCTCCCAACGCGTCCTGGCCAAGAGCGGGTTCGAGCGGATCGGAACGGCACCCGCCTATCTGCACATCGACGGCGCGTGGCGCGACCACCACCTCTACCAGCGGATTCTCCACAACGACCCGCCGCCGCAGGCGTAAGAGCGGAAGCCAACGAAAAAAGATTCCGCGCGCGTTGAGCAGAATCCGGCCCGCCTCCGTAGTCATGAACGACAACGACTCAGACAGGGTCTCGACCGGGAGGTGCAGGTGCGCAAGGATGCCGCCGTGGCCGATGACCGTCGGGGAGCGCATCGGGCCCGGCATCGCGCTGTGCCGCCACGCAACGACAACACCTCCGTCCCGGACGAGGAGTTGATGCGTGCGCTCTACCGTGAACACGCCGGCCCCCTGCTCGCCTATGTACTGCGTCTCGTCGCGGGCGACCGCCAGCGCGCCGAGGACGTCGTACAGGAGACACTCATCCGTGCCTGGAAGAACGCCGGTCAGCTCAACCGGGCAACCGGCTCCGTCCGACCCTGGCTGGTGACGGTCGCCCGGCGCATCGTCATCGACGGCCACCGCAGCCGGCAGGCCCGGCCGCAGGAGGTCGACCCGTCGCCGCTCGAGGTCATGCCCGCGGAGGACGAGATCGACAAGGCGTTGTGGCTGATGACGCTCTCTGACGCGCTCGACGATTTGAGCCCGGCCCACCGGGAAGTATTGGTCGAGACTTATTTCAAGGGGCGTACGGTCAACGAGGCTGCCGAGACGCTCGGCATACCCAGCGGGACCGTCCGGTCCCGGGTGTTCTACGCACTGCGTTCCATGAAGCTCGCGCTGGAGGAGAGGGGGATCTCGGCATGACGACGTACGAGAACGAGTCGGTGCACGACGCCGTCGGCGCGTACGCGCTCGGAATTCTCGACGACGCCGAGGCCACCGCCTTCGAAACGCATCTGGCCGGCTGCCCGGTGTGCGCCCACCACCTGGAGGAGTTCTCCGGGATGGAGCCCATGCTGGCCATGCTCGCGGAGGGTCCCGGACCGTCCGCCCAGCCGGTCAGCCTGCCCCCGCCCGAGCCACTGCGCGGCGGGGAGACACGGCTGTTCGACCGGATCGTCGACGAGGTCGCCGCCAAGCGCGCCCAGCGCCGGCGCCGTACGCGCTATCTGGTCGCCGCCGCGGCCGCCCTGATCATCGCCGGGCCGGCGACCGCGGTGGTCGTCACCTCGTCCGGCGACGACTCGCGGCCCGCCGTCGCCCTCGACCCGCACCCGACCAGCCCCGCCGAGGACGCCTTCTTCCACCACATGGAGCAGAAGGAGTCCGCGGTCGACGCCACCACCAAGGTCAGCGCCACCGTCGGCACCGAGCGCAAGGCCTGGGGCACGCACACCGTGCTGGAGCTCAAGAACGTCAAGGGCCCGCTCAAGTGCAATCTGATCGCCGTCTCCAAGACGGGCGAGGAGGAGATCATCACCTCCTGGTCGGTCCCGAAGTGGGGGTACGGCATCCCGGACAGCCCCGACAAGGCGGCCAGGAACCCGCTGTACGTCCACGGCGGCGCCGCCATGGAGCGCGACGACATCGATCACTTCGAGGTGAGGACGTTCGAAGGGAACCGGCTCGTGACGGTACCCGCCTGACATTCGCGGTCCCCCTGGCGTAGGCTCGACGGCTGCCCAATGCACGTCAGAAGGGGGCCTCGGTGGCCGCGCAGGAAGCCGTCGGTGGTGTCGATACGGTCCGTGACCGCGAGATCGGTATCGAACAGGACCACCTGGACCAGGTGTACCGCCGCCTCGAGGAGAAGATCCACGAGGCGGAGTTCCTGATGAACGACGCCGCCCAGCGCGGCCAGGTCGGCACGCCCGGCGCGCTCGCCGAGCGCGACGCGCAGGTGTTCCGCGCCGGGATCCACCTCAACCGGCTGAACAACGAGTACGAGGACTTCCTCTTCGGCCGCATCGACCTGCTCCGCGGCAAGGACGGCAAGAAGGGCCCCGACGGCGCGTACACGTCCGTCGAGCCCGCCGACGACGCCGTGGGACCGGACAACACCGCCGAGATCGGGGAGACCCTCCACATCGGCCGCATCGGCGTCCTCGACGCCGACTACTCGCCGCTGGTCATCGACTGGCGCGCCCCGGCGGCCGCGCCCTTCTACCGCTCCACGCCCGTCGAGCCGGGCCGGGTCGTACGCCGCCGGGTCATCCGCTCCAAGGGGCGCCGGGTCCTCGGCGTCGAGGACGACCTGATGCGCCCCGAGCTGACCGCGACGCTGGACGGCGCCGAGCTGCCGGTGATCGGCGACGGCGCGCTGATGGCCGCGCTCGGCCAGGCCCGCAGCCACACCATGCGCGACATCGTCGCCTCCATCCAGGCGGAGCAGGACCTCGTCATCCGCGCGCCCGCCGCCTCCGTGACGTACGTCGAGGGCGGCCCCGGCACCGGCAAGACGGCGGTCGCGCTGCACCGCGCCGCCTACCTGCTCTACCAGGACCGGCGCCGGTACGCGGGCGGCATCCTGATCGTCTCGCCGACCCCGCTGCTGGTCGCCTACACCGAGGGCGTCCTGCCGTCGCTGGGCGAGGAGGGCCAGGTGGCCATCCGCGCCGTCGGCAGCCTGGTCGACGGCGTCGAGGCGACGGCGTACGACGATCCGGCCGTCGCCCGCGTCAAGGGCTCCTCGCGGATGCTCAAGGTGCTGCGGAAGGCCGCGCGCGGGGCCCTGGAGCAGGGCGGCGCGCCCGAGCGGCTGCGGGTCGTCGCCTTCGGACGGCGCCTGGAGCTGGAGGCCGACGAGCTGAACCGCATCCGCCACAACGCGCTCGGCGGCACCGCGCCGGTGAACCTGCTGCGCCCGCGCGCCCGCAGACTCCTGCTCGACGCCCTGTACGCCAAGACGGGCGCGGCCTCGCGGCACCCGGGCGACCCGGAGCTCGCCGCCGAGCTGCGCTCCTCCTTCGACGAGGACGTGACGACCGAGGACAGCTTCCTCGCCTTCCTGGACGCCTGGTGGCCCGAGCTCACCCCGCGCCGCGTGCTCGACACCATGGCCGACGAGAAGCGGCTGGGCCGCTGGGCCCGCCGGGTGCTCAACCCGGGCGAGGTGCGCCGCCTGGCCCGCTCCCTGCGCCGCCCGGAGCTCTCCGTGCACGACGTGGCGCTGCTGGACGAGCTCCAGGCGATCCTCGGCGCCCCGGCGCGCCCCCGCAAGAAGCGGGAGCTCGACCCGCTGGACCAGCTCACGGGCCTGGAGGAGCTCATGCCCGTACGCGAGGAGACCCAGCGCGAGCGGGCCGAGCGGCTGGCGCAGGAGCGCACCGAGTACGCGCACGTCATCGTCGACGAGGCGCAGGACCTCACGCCCATGCAGTGGCGCATGGTGGGCCGGCGCGGGCGCCACGCCACCTGGACGGTGGTCGGGGACCCGGCCCAGTCGTCGTGGCCGCTGCCGGACGAGGCCGCCGAGGCGCGCGACGAGGCGCTCGGCACCCGGCCGCGCCGCCGCTTCGAGCTGACCGTGAACTACCGCAACCCCGCCGAGATCGCCGAGCTGGCGGCGAAGGTGCTGGCGCTCGCCATGCCCGGCATGGAGGCCCCGCGCGCCGTCCGCTCGACGGGCGTGGAGCCCCGCTTCGTCGCCGTGCCGGACGGCGGTGACGGCGGGGACCTCGCCGAGCTCGTACGGGAGGAGGCGCGGCGGCTGCTGGAGCGCGTGGACGGCACCGTGGGCGTCGTGGTGGCCATGGAGCGGCGGCGGCAGGCGGCGCGCTGGCTTCAGGAGCTCGGCGGCCGGGTGGTGGCGCTGGGCAGCCTGGAGGCGAAGGGCCTGGAGTACGACGCGACGGTCGTGGTCTCGCCGGCGGAGATCGCCGACGAGTCGCCGGCCGGGCTGCGCGTGCTGTACGTGGCGCTCACCCGGGCGACGCAGCAGCTGACGGTGGTCTCCGGGCGGCGCGACGAGCCGGACGCGGACGGGGTGCCGGACCTGCTCCGGGACTGATCCGCGCGGGGCTGTTCCGACCGATCCGCGCGGGACTGTTCGCCGTCAACCGGCCGTGGGGCAATCACTTCCCGGGGTGGTTTGTTAGCCTGGGTGTGGCACCGGCTCGATCCAAGCCCCCGGGCCCAACCTTAGTCGCTTAGAGCGACCACTTGCCGCGAGGCGAGCATGGCGGGTCGGTGCCACCCTTCGTTCATGAGCAGCAGGTCCGTGTCTTCAGACGATGACACGGACCTGCTGCTTTTTGGGTCCGGGGATCTTGGGGCTTCCGCCAAGCGGTCGGTTTCTCGTATGGTGGAAGTTAGTTTCCGAAAACTAAATGACCGCTATTACCTGTTACTCACAGGTAGGTGCGACCATCGGAGGGCTCCGCCCGGCCACCCGCCGGCGCGGCGCAGCAACGAAGCTAGGGAAAGAGGAACTCGGCCATGGCAACGGCGCCCAGCGTCTCGTACTCGATGACGGTCCGGCTGGAGGTGCCCGCGAGCGGAACCGCGGTCTCCCAGCTCACCACGGCCGTGGAGTCCTCCGGCGGCTCCGTCACCGGCCTCGACGTGACCGCATCCGGCCACGAGAAGCTGCGGATCGACGTCACGATCGCCGCCACGTCCACCGCGCACGCCGACGAGATCGTCGGCAAGCTGCGCTCCATCGAGGGCGTCGTACTCGGCAAGGTCTCCGACCGTACGTTCCTGATGCACCTCGGCGGCAAGATCGAGATGGCGAGCAAGCATCCCATCCGCAACCGTGACGACCTCTCCATGGTCTACACCCCGGGCGTCGCCCGCGTGTGCATGGCGATCGCCGAGAACCCCGAGGACGCCCGCCGCCTCACCATCAAGCGCAACTCCGTCGCCGTCGTGACCGACGGCTCCGCCGTGCTCGGCCTCGGCAACATCGGCCCCAAGGCCGCCCTGCCGGTCATGGAGGGCAAGGCCGCCCTCTTCAAGCGGTTCGCCGGCATCGACGCCTGGCCGATCTGCCTGGACACCCAGGACTCCGACGCCATCGTCGAGATCGTCAAGGCCATCGCCCCCGGCTTCGCCGGCATCAACCTCGAGGACATCTCCGCGCCCCGCTGCTTCGAGATCGAGGCGCGGCTGCGGGAGGCCCTGGACATCCCGGTGTTCCACGACGACCAGCACGGCACCGCCATCGTTGTCCTCGCCGCCCTGACCAACGCCCTGCGCGTCGTCGGCAAGGCGATCGGCGACGTACGGGTCGTCATGTCGGGCGCCGGCGCCGCCGGTACGGCCATCCTCAAGCTCCTCATCGCGGCGGGCGTCAAGCACGCCGTCGTCGCCGACATCCACGGCGTGGTGCACGCGGGCCGCGAGGACCTCGTCTCCGCCGACCCCGACTCGGCGCTGCGCTGGATCGCCGACAACACCAACCCCGAGGGCGTCACCGGCACCCTCAAGCAGGCCGTGGCCGGCGCGGACGTCTTCATCGGCGTCTCCGCCCCGAACGTCCTCGGCGGCGACGACGTCGCGGCCATGGCGGACGACGCCATCGTGTTCGCGCTCGCGAACCCCGACCCCGAGGTGGACCCGGCAATCGCCCGCCAGACGGCGGCAGTTGTCGCCACCGGCCGGTCCGACTTCCCCAACCAGATCAACAACGTGCTGGTCTTCCCGGGCGTCTTCCGCGGCCTGCTCGACGCCCAGTCGCGCACCGTCAACACCGAGATGATGCTCGCGGCGGCGACCGCCCTGGCGGGGGTCGTCACCGAGGACGAGCTCAACGCGAACTACATCATCCCGTCGGTCTTCAACGACAAGGTCGCCGGCGCGGTCGCGGGCGCCGTGCGCGACGCCGCGAAGGCGGCGGGCGCGACGGTGCCGTCCGCCTCGCCGTCGTCGGTCTGATCGCCCTCTGATCGCCCTCAGGCCGCCGTCCGACCGTCGGCGCTCGGAGGTTCGCGGCGCGCCGCGCGGGCCCGGAGCCGTACAGCCGCCCTGTCGGCCTTTAGGGTGGCGATTCGGCTCCGGGGAGTCCCGCATGATCGACCCAACGTCACCAGGACGGGCCAGTGGCGCTTTTCGTGTGACTCCGGAGGGTGCCGGATTGGCTTTCCCGCCGCTGGTGGGGGCAGGATGCGTATTCGGGCGCGAGGGTCTGACAGCAGACCCGGGTCCGGGGACTGTCCAAGGGCCCTGGCAGCATCGGCTTCGCTGTGCCCAACATGCGGCTCCGCCGCGTGGCACGCCTCACAGGCAGAAAGAACACGGGAGTAAGAACATGAACCGCAGTGAGCTGGTGGCCGCCCTGGCCGACCGCGCCGAGGTGACCCGCAAGGACGCCGACGCCGTGCTGGCCGCGCTCGCCGAGACCATCGGTGAGGTCGTCGCCAAGGGCGACGAGAAGGTCACCATCCCCGGCTTCCTGACCTTCGAGCGCACCCACCGTGCCGCTCGCACCGCTCGTAACCCGCAGACCGGCGAGCCGATCAACATCCCGGCCGGCTACAGCGTGAAGGTCTCCGCGGGCTCGAAGCTCAAGGAAGCCGCGAAGGGCAAGTAAGCCCCCTGGGCGCCGGCCGCGCACCGGCCGGGCGCCACTGGGCACGAGACGTGACAGAAGGGCGGCCACCCCACCGAGGGTGGCCGCCCTTCTGTTCGTCCGCACACGGCCCCGTACAGGCCCGCAGAAGGCCTTGTGCGCGCCTTGTACGCGCCAGACGCCGACGGCCCCCGCGAGGTGCGGGGGCCGTCGGCGTCTGTGCGGGGTCGGTGCGTTACGCGCCGTCAGATCGCGGCGGTGGCCGGGAGTTCGACCTTCGCGCCCAACTCCACCAGCTTTGCCATGCTGTGTCTTCCGGGGGATAACCCCCGGACCCCCAGCAAGGGGGCCCTGGCGGGCGGGCGTGCCGCGGGGAAGCAGACGGCCCCCGTGCGTGACGGGGGCCGTGCTGGACGGGATCAGATCGCGGCGGTGGCCGGGAGTTCGACCTTCGCGCCCAACTCCACCAGCTTTGCCATGAAGTTCTCGTAGCCGCGGTTGATCAGGTCGATGCCGTGGACCCGCGAGGTCCCCTGTGCCGCCAGGGCCGCGATCAGGTACGAGAAGCCGCCGCGCAGGTCCGGGATGACCAGGTCGGCGCCCTGGAGCTTCGTCGGGCCCGACACGACCGCGGAGTGCAGGAAGTTGCGCTGGCCGAAGCGGCAGTCCGAGCCGCCCAGGCACTCGCGGTACAGCTGGATGTGCGCGCCCATCTGGTTCAGCGCGGAGGTGAAGCCGAGCCGGGACTCGTACACCGTCTCGTGGATGATGGACAGGCCCGCCGCCTGCGTCAGGGCCACCACCAGCGGCTGCTGCCAGTCGGTCTGGAAACCGGGGTGCACGTCCGTCTCCAGGGCGATCGCGTTGAGCGCGCCGCCCGGGTGCCAGAAGCGGATGCCCTCGTCGTCGATCTCGAAGGCGCCACCCACCTTCCGGTACGTGTTGAGGAACGTCATCATCGAGCGCTGCTGCGCGCCGCGCACGTAGATGTTGCCCTCGGTCGCCAGCGCCGCCGACGCCCAGGAGGCCGCCTCCAGGCGGTCCGGGAGCGCGCGGTGGGTGTAGCCGCCGAGCTTGTCGACACCGGTGATCCGGATCGTCCGGTCGGTGTCCATGGAGATGATGGCGCCCATCTTCTGCAGGACGCAGATGAGGTCCTCGATCTCCGGTTCCACCGCGGCGTTGGACAGCTCCGTCACGCCCTCCGCCAGTACGGCGGTGAGCAGCACCTGCTCGGTCGAGCCGACCGAGGGGTACGGCAGGCGGATCTTGCAGCCGCGCAGCCGCTGCGGGGCCTCCAGGTACTGGCCGTCCGCCCGCTTCTCGATGGTCGCGCCGAACTGGCGCAGCACGTCGAAGTGGAAGTCGATCGGCCGGCCGCCGATGTCGCAGCCGCCCAGGCCCGGGATGAAGGCGTGGCCGAGGCGGTGCAGCAGCGGACCGCAGAAGAGGATCGGGATGCGCGACGAGCCCGCGTGGGCATCGATGTCGGCGACGTTGGCGGACTCGACGTACGTCGGGTCCAGGACCAGTTCGCCCGGCTCGTCACCGGGACGCACGGTCACGCCGTGCAGCTGCAGCAGCCCGCGCACCACCCGGACGTCACGGATGTCGGGCACGTTGCGCAGGCGGCTCGGCTCACTGCCGAGCAGGGCGGCGACCATCGCCTTGGGCACGAGGTTCTTCGCGCCGCGGACGCGGATCTCGCCCTCCAGCGGGGTTCCGCCGTGGACAAGCAGTACATCGTCTGTGCCGGTCATGAATCTCGCGTTCCGGGAGTCAGGGGCAGGGGGCCAGGGAAAAGGGTAAGGGGCTTCGGACCCTGTACCGGTAGGGCGAGGGGCTCAGTCAGATGTAATGAATTCGGCACAACACCCTCTGCTTTCCCGCCCTTGCGGAGGGTTACGGTCCACTTCCAGCCACGGGCCGTCCCCGGGTGGCCGGAGTCGGCCTGTCCCTCGACCCCCCGCTCCGGCCCGAAGTGCGGGATCATGTCGGCATGACCGAGGTGTCCTCGCTCACAGGACGGCTGCTCGTGGCCACCCCCGCGCTGGTGGACCCCAACTTCGACCGCGCGGTGGTGCTGCTGCTCGACCACGACGACGAAGGGTCGCTCGGCGTGGTCCTGAACCGCCCGACGCCCGTCGGCGTCGGCGACATCCTGGAACCCTGGGCCCCGCTGGCCGGGGAGCCCGGCGTCGTCTTCCAGGGCGGGCCCGTCTCGCTGGACGCGGCGCTCGGCCTCGCCGTGATCCCGGGCGACGAGGGCCCGCTGGGCTGGCGGCGCGTGTACGGCGCGATCGGGCTCGTGGACCTGGAGACCCCGCCGGAGCTGCTCGCGGCGGCGCTCGGCTCGCTGCGGATCTTCGCCGGGTACGCGGGCTGGGGCCCGGGCCAGCTGGAGGAGGAGCTGGCCGGCGGGGCGTGGTTCGTCGTCGACTCGGAACCGGGCGACGTCTCGTCGCCGCGGCCCGAGAACCTGTGGCGCGAGGTGCTGCGGCGGCAGCGCAGCGAGCTGGCGATGATCGCGACGTATCTGGACGACCCGTCGCTGAACTGACTCCTTCGGTCGCTGTCCGCGCGGGGGTACCCTTGGAGCTCATGAGCACTCTTGAGCCCGAGCGCGGGGCAGGTACGGGAACCCTCGTCGAGCCGACGCCGCAGGTGTCGCACGGCGACGGCGACCACGAGCGCTTCGCCCACTACGTCCAGAAGGACAAGATCATGGCGAGCGCCCTCGACGGCACTCCCGTGGTGGCGCTGTGCGGGAAGGTCTGGGTGCCCGGGCGCGACCCGAAGAAGTACCCGGTCTGCCCGATGTGCAAGGAGATCTACGAGTCCATGGGCGCCGGCGGCGACAAGGACAAGGGCGGCAAGGACAAGAAGTAACCCGACCGGTACGGGTCGGGGCCGGAGCCCCCGGGAGCGCGCGTGACGTGCGCACCCGGGGGCTCCGTCGTGTTCCGCCCGCTCCTGCCGTTCCCGTCGCCCCTGACTGGTTCAGACCTCTTGTGGGGCCCATCGGGGCCGCTTTACCCTCCTGCGTGTGTTGTGCAGCACGAAACGCCCGTTGCGCATGGTGCAACGCTGCCGCTGTCGCCGCCTCGGAGGGGACCCCTGCCCGTGAAGCTTCCCGCCCGGATACCCCGCCTGGCGGCCGCGGCCGCCGCCCTGGTGTCCTTACTGCTCGCCGGAGCCTGCGCCCCGCAGACCTCCGGCACCGCCCCGAAGAAGGACGAGAAGAGCGGCACCCTGCGCGTCTGGCTCTTCCGTGAGGTGAACAACACACCGAAGGAACGGGTCGTCGACGCCGCCGTCGCCGCCTTCGAGAAGCGGCACGCGGGCACGGACGTCCGGGTCGAGTACATCCCCGTCGACACCCGCGCGCAGCGGATCAAGGCCGCCTTCAACGACCCGGCGAGCGCCCCCGACCTCGTCGAGTACGGCAACACCGACACCGCCGGATACGTGGCGGACGGCGGACTCGCCGACATCAGTGCGGAGTTCGCCGCCTGGCCCGACACCAAGGACACCGACCCGACGGCGCGCGCCTCCGTCACGGTCGACGGGAAGGTGTACGGGGCGCCGCTCTTCGTCGGCGTACGGGCGCTGTACTACCGCACGGACGTCTTCCGGGAGCTGGGCCTTCCGGTCCCGAGGTCCCAGCAGGAGCTGATCGCGACGGCCAAGCGCATCCGGCAGGCGAAGCCCGGGCTGTACGGGATCGCCGTCGGCGGCGCGTACACGTACGGCGCCCTGCCCTTCATCTGGGCGCACGGCGGCGAACTCGCGGTGGCGCGCGGCGGCTCGTACACCTCCGCCCTCGACGGCGAGGCAGCGCGCAGGGGCATCGCGGCGTACACCTCGCTCTTCGGCGACGACAACTGCCCGGCCGCCACGTGCGCTTCGATGGGCGGCAACGCGACGGTCACGGCGTTCGCCTCCGGCAAGGCGGCCATGGCGATCGGCGGCGACTTCAGCCGGGCGGCCGTCGAGGCGGGGACGGTGAAGGACGCGTACGCGGTGGTCCCGCTGCCGGGCGTACGTCCCGGATCGGTGGCGCCGGCGTTCGCAGGCGGGAACAACCTCGGGGTGCTGAAGAGCAGTTCGCACCGCACGCTCGCCGTCGAGCTGCTGAAGTCCCTGGCCGGGAAGGCGACCCAGAACGAGCTCTTCGACGCGATGGGCTTCCTGCCGACCTACACCGACGTACGCGCGGCGGCCGCGAAGAGGGAGCCGGCCCTGAAGCCCTTCGTCGACACGCTGGCGTCCGGGACGAAGTTCGTCCCCGCATCGGCGGCCTGGGGGCGGATCGACGCGTCCCTGGTGCTGCCGACGATGTTCCAGGAGATCGTCAGCGGCCGTAAGGACGTGGCGACGGCGGCGGACGACGCGGCGGAGAAGATGAACGCGGCGTTCGCGGCGACGCGTTGAGCGCCGTGAACGGCCGTGGGGGAGGGGCGCCGTGGCTGTACCTCGCGCCCGCGCTGATCGTGCTCGCGGGGCTGCTCGTGTACCCCGTCTACCAACTGGGGCTCATCTCCTTCCTGGAGTACACCCAGGCGCAGGTCAGCGGCGGCGAACCGACCTCCTTCCAGGGGTTCGGCAACTACGCGGCCCTCTTCCGCGACGAGCAGTTCCGGCAGGTGCTCCTCGCCACCGTGCTGTTCGCCGCCGCCTGCGTCACCGCCACCCTCGCCGTCGGCTGCGGCCTCGCCGTCCTCCTCACGCGCGTGCGCGCCGTACCGCGCCTCGCCCTGATGCTCGCCGCGCTCGGCGCCTGGGCGACACCCGCCGTCACCGGGTCCACCGTGTGGGTGTTCCTGTTCGACCCCGACTTCGGGCCCGTCAACCGGCTGCTGGGCCTCGGCGACTTCTCGTGGACGTACGGCCGCTACAGCGCCTTCGCGCTCGTCCTCTTCGAGGTGGTGTGGTGCTCGTTCCCGTTCGTGATGATCACCGTCTACGCGGGCATCCGGGCCATCCCCGCCGAGGTGCTGGAGGCCGCCGCGCTCGACGGCGCCTCGCAGTGGCGGACCTGGCGCTCCGTCACCGCGCCGCTGCTGCGGCCGATCCTGGCCGTCGTCACCATCCAGTCGGTCATCTGGGACTTCAAGGTCTTCACGCAGATCTACGTCATGACCAACGGCGGCGGCATCGCCGGCCAGAACCTCGTCCTCAACGTGTACGCCTACCAGAAGGCCTTCGCGTCCTCCCAGTACAGCCTCGGCTCGGCCATCGGCGTCGTCATGCTGCTGATCCTGCTCGCCGTCACGCTGGTGTACCTGCGGCTGCTGCGCCGCCAGGGAGGCGAGCTGTGAACCGCCTCCGCCCCCGCGCGCCCGGACGCCTCGTCGCCGACGCCGCCGCCCTCCTCGTCGCGGGCGTCGTCGCCTTCCCCCTGTACTGGATGGTCCTCTCCGCCTTCAAGCCGGCCGGCGAGATCCAGTCCACCGACGCCCGCCCCTGGACGCTCTCCCCGTCCCTCGACTCCTTCCGCCGCGTCTTCCAACAGGAGGACTTCGGGCGCTACTTCCTCAACAGCCTCCTCGTCGCCTCCGCCGTCGTCGTCGCGTCCGCGCTCATCGCCTTCCTCGCGGCCACCGCCGTCACCCGCTTCCGGTTCCGCTTCCGTACGACGCTGCTCGTGATGTTCCTCGTCGCGCAGATGGTCCCGATCGAGGCGCTGACCATCCCGCTCTTCTTCCTGATGCGGGACCTCGGGCAGCTCAACACCCTCGGCTCGCTGATCCTGCCGCACCTCGCGTTCTCCCTCCCCTTCGCGATCTGGATGCTCCGCGGCTTCGTCAAGGCGGTCCCCGAGGCGCTGGAGGAGGCCGCGTACCTCGACGGCGCGAGCCGGGGACGCTTCCTGTGGCGGATCCTCTTCCCGCTGGTCTTCCCCGGGCTCGTCGCGACGAGCGTCTTCTCCTTCATCTCCACCTGGAACGACTTCCTCTTCGCGAAGTCGTTCCTCATCAGCGACACCTCCCAGTCAACCCTCCCCATGGCGCTCCTCGTCTTCTTCAAGCCGGACGAGAACGACTGGGGCGGCATCATGGCCGCGTCGACGGTGATGACCATCCCGGTGCTGGTCTTCTTCGTACTCGTACAGCGCCGCCTGGTGTCCGGGCTCGGCGGCGCGGTGAAGGACTGACCCATGGAGCCCCTCGACCTGATCCCCGCCCCCTCCCGCTCCCGGGAGGTGCCGCCCCCCGGCCTCGACCCCCTCGACACGGACACCCAACTGGAGGCCCAGCCGGGCACCGAGGGCGTCGCGCGCTGGTTCCGGGCCACGATCGGCGCCGCCACCGGGCTCCCCTTCCCGGACGGGAACGACGACGACAACCGCATCGTGCTGAGCATCGAACCGGGGCTGGCACCCGAGGCGTACCGCATCGTCGTCGACGGGTACGCCCGGCGCATCCAGGGCGGCAGCGCCGCGGGCGTCTTCTGGGGCGCCCAGACGTTCCGGCAGCTCCTCGGTCCCGACGCGTACCGCAGGGCGCCCATCGGCCCGCGCGGCCGGGACTGGTACGTGCCCACGGTCGTCATCGAGGACGCGCCCCGCTTCCCCTGGCGCGGCCTCCTGCTCGACGTCGCCCGCCACTTCCTCCCCAAGGACGACGTCCTGCGCTACGTCGACCTCCTCGCCGCCCACAAGCTCAACGTCCTCCACCTCCACCTCACCGACGACCAGGGCTGGCGCGTCGAGATCCAGCGCCACCCCCGCCTCACGGAGGTCGGCGCCTGGCGGCCGCGGACGAAGCGGGGGCACCGGGCCTCGGAGCTCTGGTACGACACCCCGCACGGCGGCTTCTACACGCACGACGACATCCGCGAGATCGTCGCGTACGCCGCCGAGCGGCACGTCCGCGTCGTCCCGGAGATCGACCTCCCCGGCCACGCGCAGGCCGCCATCGCCGCGTACCCGGAGCTCGGCAACACCGACGTCGTCGACACGAGCGCCCTGACCGTCTGGGACACCTGGGGCGTCAACCCGAACGTCCTCGCCCCCACCGACACCACCCTCCGCTTCTTCGAGGAGGTGCTGGAGGAGGTCCTCGACCTCTTCCCCTCCCCGTACATCCACCTGGGCGGCGACGAGTGCCCCAAGGACCAGTGGAAGGCGTCCCCGACCGCACAGGCCCGCATCAAGGAGCTCGGACTGGCGGACGAGTACGAGCTCCAGTCCTGGTTCATCCGCCACTTCGACCGCTGGCTGGCGGAGCGGGGCCGCCGCCTGATCGGTTGGGACGAGATCCTGGAGGGCGGGAGTCGAGCCAAAGGGCGCGCCCCTGTCGAAAGCGACGAGGAGGAGGGAGCGAGGCACGAGCGACCGCGCGACGAGGAACGTCGACAGGGGGTACGAGCGCCCGGAGGCGAGACGACATCGTTGGGCCTCGCGCCCGGCGCCACCGTCGCCTCCTGGCGCGGGTACGCCGGCGGGATGGCCGCCGCCGAGGCCGGCCACGACGTCGTCATGTGCCCCGAACAGCACGTCTACCTCGACCACCGGCAGCACGGCGGCCCCGACGAGCCCGTGCCCATCGGGTACGTCCGCACCCTGGAGGACGTCTACCGCTTCGACCCCGTACCGCCGGGACTCTCCCCGGAGGCCGCCGCGCACGTCATCGGCACCCAGGCCAACGCCTGGACCGAGGCCATGGAGACCCGCGCCCGCGTCGACTACCAGGTCTTCCCCCGCCTCGCCGCGTTCGCCGAGGTCGCCTGGTCCACCGGCCTCCCGGCCCCCGCCGAACGCGACTTCGCGGACTTCGAACGCCGCATGGGCGCCCACTACAGGCGCCTGGACGCGCTCGGCGTCGACTACCGGCCGCCCGGCGGCCCGTTGCCGTGGCAGCGGCGCCCCGCCCCAGAAGGAATGAAAGGCAGCCTCGGACGCCCGATCGAGGGGCCGCCCCCGAACGTGTGAGCCCGGCCCGAACGGAGCCCGCCGCGCACCCGCCGCCTGCCACGGTGGAGGCCGTCCGGAACAAGCCGTACAAGGTCGCCGAGAAGTGGCAATGACGTCGCAATCCGCACCTGCCGCCGATCGCGCGGCAAACCCGCTCATCCCGCAGGTCACGGGACGTCCGGGGCGGATGCGCCCTTCGCGGACCCTCGCGTCGAGCAGCCCGGAAGATGTGCCAGAGTTGCCACGTCGGCTCTGTGAGCACGTACGGTACGGCAACACAGGCGGGACAGCCGGGGACATCCGGGGACACCGGGAAGGGGCAGCTGGGTTGACCACGCACGCACCGCAGGCGGCGCAGTCCGTGACGCTGCCGGCCACGCTCGACGCGGCCGTGGCGGCGCTCACGGCCATGCCCGCCGCCGTGCCCGTAGCGGGCGGCACCGATCTGATGGCCGCCGTCAACAAGGGCCAGCTCCGCCCGGCGGGCCTCGTCGGACTCGGCCGCATCAACGAGATCCGCGGCTGGCAGTACCAGGACGGCCACGCCCTCCTCGGCGCCGGTCTCACCCACGCGCGCATGGGCCGCCCCGACTTCGCGGCGCTCATCCCCGCGCTCGCCGCCGCCGCCCGCGCCGCCGGACCGCCCCAGATCCGCAACGCGGGCACCCTCGGCGGCAACATCGTCAGCGCCGCGCCCACCGGTGACTCTCTGCCCGTGCTGGCCGCCCTGGAGGCGGACCTCGTCGTGGCGGGCCCGGGCGGTACGCGCGAGATCCCGGTGTCGTACCTGCTGGCCGGCCGCGAGCTGCTCGCGCCGGGCGAACTGGTCGGCTTCGTCCGCGTACCCCTGCTGCACGCGCCGCAGGTCTTCCTGAAGGCCACCGGCCGGACCGGACCCGGCCGCGCCACCGCGTCCGTCGCGCTCGTCCTGGACCCGGCGCGGCGCGGCGTGCGCTGCGCGGTGGGCGCCATCGCCCCGATGCCGCTGCGGCCGCTGGAGGCCGAGCGCTGGATCGCGTCGCTGATCGACTGGGACGGCGACCGGGGGCTGGTTCCGGAGGCCCTGGCGGCGTTCGGGGAGTACGTCGCGGCGGCGTGCATCCCGGATCCGCCGGAGGGCGGGGAGCAGCTGCCGCCCGCCGTACTGCACTTGCGGCGCACGGTCGCCGCGCTGGCCCGACGAGCACTGGGGAGGGCGCTGTCGTGACCACCGGCGAGAACGAGCACGAGAACGAGCAGCCGTACGGGCCGGAGTACGGCGGCTGGCGGCCGACGCCGCAGGGCGAGTACGACGGTGACGCGACCGCCTTCGTCCAGCTGCCGCCGGAACTGACGGGCGAGGGGGCCCCGCTGGAGGCCCCCGGGCACGGTTACGTCCCGGCGGAGGCGTGGGCGGCGCACGACCCGAACGCGACCGCGCAGTGGAGCTTCCCGGCCCCGCCGGCCGCTCCCGCCGCCCCGGAGGCCGCGCCCACCGAGCTGACCGGACAGTGGACGATTCCGGTCGCACAAGGGGATATCCCGGACGAATCGGGCGAGTTCGCGGCCTCAGTGCTGGCCTCGCAGTGGACGAGCGGCAACCCGCCGGCCACCCTGCCGGGCGGCGCCCCCGCGCCCTGGGCGACCCCGGAGCCGGTGACCGAGCCGGAGCCCGCGCCCGAGCCCGCACCCGCGCCCGTGGAGGCGACGCCGCAGGAACCGGAGCCGGAGGCCGAGCCCGTCCCCGCCGCCGAGCCCGGGCCGGCGGCGGAACCGGAGCCGGAACCGCAGGAGGAACAGGCCCCGGAGCCGCAGCCGGAGCCGCAGCCGGAGCCGGAACCGGAGCCGCGGGAAGAAGCCGCTGCGCCGCCCCACACCGCCGACAGCGACGAGCACCCCCACGTCTCGTACGTCCTGCGCGTCAACGGCACCGACCGCCCCGTCTCCGAGGCGTGGATCGGCGAGTCGCTGCTCTACGTGCTGCGCGAGCGCCTCGGCCTCGCCGGCGCCAAGGACGGCTGCTCGCAGGGCGAGTGCGGCGCCTGCAACGTCCAGGTCGACGGCCGCCTCGTCGCCTCCTGCCTGGTCCCCGCGGCCACCGCGGCCGGCAGCGAGGTCCGCACGGTCGAGGGCCTCGCCGTGAACGGCGAGCCCTCCGACGTGCAGCGGGCCCTCGCCACGTGCGGTGCCGTCCAGTGCGGTTTCTGCATCCCCGGCATGGCCATGACCGTGCACGACCTGCTCGAGGGCAACCACGCCCCGACCGAACTGCAGGCCCGCCAGGCGCTGTGCGGCAACCTCTGCCGCTGCACCGGGTACCGCGGCGTCCTCGACGCCGTACGGGAGGTGGCCGCCGAGCGCGCCGCCTCCGCCGCCGCGGCGGCCGAAGCGGCCGCCGAAGCGGCCGACACGGCCCGTATCCCGCACCAGGTTCCCCACCCGCACGACGGAGGCATGGCGTGAGCAACGACGCGGCCACCGCCATCCCGGCGGTCGACGCCCCCCAGGTCCCGCAGCAGGAGGTGCCGACCCACGGGCTCGGCGCGTCGCTCCCGTCCGCCGACGCCCGCGCCAAGACCGAGGGCACCTTCCCGTACGCCTCCGACCTGTGGGCCGAGGGCCTGCTGTGGGCGGCCGTCCTGCGCTCGCCGCACGCCCACGCGCGCGTGGTGTCGATCGACACCAGCGCCGCGGCCGAGATGCCGGGCGTCCGCGCCGTCGTGACGCACGCCGACGTGCCGGGCGCCGCCACGTACGGCCGCACCGTCGCCGACCGCCCCGTCTTCGCCTCCGACCTCGTGCGCCACCACGGCGAGGCCATCGCCGCGGTCGCCGCCGACCACCCCGACACCGCCCGCCTGGCCGCCGCCGCCATCGCGGTCGAGTACGAACTCCTCGACCCGGTCACCGACCCGGAGAAGGCCTTCGCGGCGCCGCCCCTCCACCCCGACGGCAACCTGATCCGCCACATCCCGCTGCGCTACGGCGACCCGGAGGCGGTCGGCGAGGTCATCGTCGAGGGCCTGTACCGCATCGGCCGCCAGGACCCGGCGCCCATCGGCGCCGAGGCGGGGCTCGCCGTGCCGCGCCCGGACGGCGGCGTGGAGATCTACACCGCCTCCACCGACCCGCACACCGACCGGGACCTGGCCGCCGCCTGCTTCGGCCTCGCACCCGAACAGGTCAAGGTCGTCGTCACCGGCGTCCCCGGCGCCATGGGCGACCGCGAGGACCCCGGCTTCCAGATCCCGCTGGGGCTGCTCGCCCTGCGCACCGGCTGCCCCGTCAAACTGGCCGCCACCCGCGAGGAGTCCTTCCTCGGCCACGCGCACAGACACCCCACACTGCTGCGCTACCGCCACCACGCCGACGCCGAGGGCCGCCTGGTCAAGGTCGAGGCGCAGATCCTCCTCGACGCGGGCGCGTACGCCGAGGCCTCCTCCGAGTCCCTCGCCGCGGCCGTCGCCTTCGCCTGCGGCCCGTACGTCGTGCCGCACGCCTTCATCGAGGGCTGGGCCGTCCGCACCAACAACCCGCCCTCCGGCCACGTGCGCGGCGAGGGCGCGATGCAGGTCTGCGCCGCGTACGAGGCGCAGATGGACAAGCTCGCCGCGCGGCTGGGCCTGGACCCGGCCGACCTGCGCCTGCGCAACGCCATGGCCACCGGCGACATCCTCCCCACGGGACAGACGGTCACCTGCCCGGCGCCCGTCGCCGAACTCCTCCAGGCCGTCCGCGACTTCCCGCTCCCCGACCTCCCCGAGGGCTCCCTGGAGGACGGCTGGCTGCTCCCCGGCGGCCCGGAGGGCGCGGGCGAGCCGGGCGCCGTACGGCGGGGCGTCGGGTACGCGCTCGGCATGGTCCACATGCTCGGCGCCGAGGGCACGGACGAGGTCTCCACGGCCACGGTCAAGGTCCACGACGGCGTGGCCACCGTCATCTGCGCGGCGGTCGAGACCGGCCAGGGCTTCTCCACCCTCGCCCGCCAGATCGTCCAGGAGATCCTGGGCGTCGACGAGGTCCACGTCGCCTCCGTCGACACCGACCAGCCGCCGGCCGGCCCCGCCGCGCACGGCCGCCACACCTGGGTCTCGGGCGGCGCGGTCGAACGCGCCGCCAAGATGGTGCGCACGCAGCTCCTCCAGCCGCTGGCCCACAAGTTCGGCATGTCCACCGAACTGCTCCAGATCACGGACGGCAAGATCACCTCGTACGACGGGGTCCTGTCCACCACCGTCATGGAGGCGTTGGACGGCAAGGAGCTCTGGGCCACCGCCCAGTGCCGCCCCCACCCCACCGAACCCCTCGACGACGCGGGCCAGGGCGACGCCTTCGTGGGCCTCGCCTTCTGCGCCATCCGCGCCGTCGTCGACGTCGACGTCGAGATCGGTTCCGTCCGCGTCGTCGAGATGGCGGTCGCCCAGGACGTGGGCCGCGTGCTGAACCCCGCCCAGCTCGCCACCCGCATCGAGGCGGGCGTCACCCAGGGCATCGGCGCGGCCCTCACCGAGAACCTCCGCACCCCCCGGGGCCTCGTCCGCCACCCGGACCTCACGGGCTACGCCCTGCCGACGTCCCTGGACGCCCCGGACATCCGCATCGTCAAGCTCGTCGAGGAGCGCGACGTGGTGGCGCCGTTCGGCGCCAAGGCCGCCAGCGCCGTCCCGGTGGTCACCTCCCCGGCCGCCGTGGCCTCCGCCGTCCGCGCCGCCACGGGCCGCCCCGTCAACCGGCTGCCCATCCGCCCCCAGGCGGCGGTCGCGGTGCCCAAGGCGTAACCGTGTGAGCCGCCGTGCCCGGGACGGCGTCAGAACACGGGCATGGCGGTCACGTCTCCCCGGCTGACCAGGAACACGCGGTTGCCGCCGGCCGCCACCGCCCAAGGGCCGTGGTCGTCCGGCCGGAAGGTCCACATGCGCGTCTGCTCGGCCTTGTCGAAGGCCGACACACCGCCGTCGACGGGGTCCTTCTCGCCCTCGACGACCCAGATGCAGTTGCCCTGGATCACCGGCGGGACCAGGACGGGCCGGGTCGCCGCCGTGTCCTTCATCCACAGCTCGCTCCTGGTCAGGTCCTTCTCGAACCGGTAGAGGAGACCTCCGTCGTGGGCGGTGACCCCGTCGTCGTCCAGTGCCGGCGGCCCCCAGCCACCCGTGGTCTTCTCCAGGGGTGCTCGCGGGCAGTGACGCGATCTCCCGGCCGTCCGCCAGCCCGCGCGCGGTGAGCGTACGGCCGCCGAGGTACACGGTGTCGCCGTCGACCGCGGGCAGGAGGGGCCCCGTGGCCTGGGCGTCGGCGCGCCAGACCTCGCGGCCGGTGGCGGCGTCGAGGGCGAAGACGCTGCCGTCCGTGCCGGAGACGACCAGACGCCCCGAGCCGTGGACGGCCTGCGGGCCGGGGTCGCCCGTCGCGCCCGCCCTGGCCGGTACGGTCCAGCGGACGCTCCGCGTGGCGCTGTCGACCGCGCGGAGCCGTCCGTCGCGCGTCAGGACGAAGACGGCGTCGCCGCTCGTGGCCAGCAGCAGGGCGACATCCGCGTCCGTGGACCACTTCCGCTCGCTGGTGGACGCGTCGAAGGCCAGGAGCGCGCCGTCCGCGTCGGCGGCCACGAAGAGGTCCCGGTCGAGGGGCAGCTGGCGAGCGCGCGCCGCAACCCCGGGGAGGGACCACTTCCGCTTCCCGTCGGTCACCGTATGGGCCGCCACCCCGCCGCCCGCGGCGGCGAAGACCACCACATCGCGGAGGACCACCGGAGTGGGCAGCGCACCGGTGGCGGCCGCCTTCCGCGCCGTCCACAGCGGCTGCGGCGTGAGGCCCTCGCTGTACTCGCCCGCCCGCAGGGGAGTCGCCTCCGGCGCGTCCCCGGCGGGCGGCAGGGCGGTCGCGTCACGCCGGGTCAGCCACCAGGCGGACGCCCCGCCGCCCGCGAGGACGACGGCACCGCCCATGCCAAACAGCGCGAGGAAGCGGCGGCGCGACGTCGCCGGGCCCGCGGCCGGCCGGGCGACGGCGGTGAGCCGCCGGGTCGCGGCCTCCCGCCGCTTGACGTCCTCGGCCCACGGGCCGTGGCGCCAGACGCGGCGCGCGCTCGCCGGCGGCGCGAACGCCTTGGCGATCCCCTCCGGTGACGGACGAAGGGCCGCGTCCTTCATCAGGCACGGGCCGACGAGCTGCTGGAGCCGGGGCGGAAGGCCGCCCAGGTCCGGCTGCCCGTGCACCACGGCGTACTGGACGGCGGCGACGTACGGGCCGTCGTACGCCGGTCGGCCGCTCGCCGCGAAGACGAGGACGGCACCCAGGGAGAACACGTCCGCGGCCGGCGTCACCCGGTGCCCGAGCACCTGCTCGGGAGCCCCGTAGCCCGGGGTGACGGGGATCTGGCCGGTGGTGGTGAGGGTGAGGCCGTGCTCCGGGCGGGCGATGCCGAAGTCGATCAGGCGCGGACCGTCCGCCGTCAGCACGATGTTGGAGGGCTTGACGTCCCGGTGGACCAGGCCGGCGGCGTGGACGTCCTGCAGCGTACGGGCCAGGGCCGCGGCCAGCGCGCGGACGGCGTCCTCACCGAGGGGGCCGTACGCGGTGACGGCCTGGTCCAGTGTCGGACCGGCGAGGAACTCGGTCGCGATCCACGGCCGTCCGCCCTCCACCTGCGCCGCCAGGACCCGGGCGACGCCCCTGCTCGTGACGGCCTGCGCCGTGTGCGCCTCGCGGACGAAGCGCTGCGCCAGGTTCCGGTCGTGCGCCAGCTCGGGGCGCAGGACCTTCACCGCGGCCGGGCGGCCACTGTGATCGCCCGCCAGGTAGACCTTGCCCATGCCGCCTTCGCCGAGCACGCCGACGAGACGGTACGGACCCAGGCGCAGGGGGTCGCCGGTGGAGAGGGGGAGCAGGGGAAGCGGTGTCCTGGTCTCTGCGTTCACGGTCCTGCGCTCACTGGAGGGGAAGGCAGATGAGGAAACCCTCACCCGCGGCCAAGAGAAGCCCCTCCCGCTCCCGGGGAACGAGGCGGTCGGCGGTGGTCTGGAAGACGTAGGCGGCCCGGTGCGTGCGGAGGTCCACCGCGCTGAGCCCCTTGGCGACCTTGCTGTACACGTACTTCTCACCGACCACCGGCGGCACCGACAGGTCGGGTTCCGCGTCGGGGAGCTCCTTCTCCTCCCAGAGCACCTTCCCTCCGGCGGCGCTCACCGCCACCAGCCGCCCCTCGGAAGCGGCGTAGACGACGCCGTCCCGGACGGCCGGGGCGCCGAAGGGCTCCTTGCCCCGCAGCTCCCAGACCGGCTTGCCGTCGGACAGCCGGAGGGAGGCGAGCGGGACGCCGGGGACGTAGACGCACCGCTCGTCCACGGCGAGCGGGCTCTTGTACACGTCCTGCCGCTTCACGTCGAGCAGCCGCGACCAGCGCGTCTCACCGGTCTTCGTGTCGCGCGCGGTGACCTGCGTGCGCCGCTCGTCACCGGTGAGCTCGAAGGTGATGAGCCGGTCCCCGCGCACGGCCGAGGTGAGGACGTACGGGGTGATGCCGAACTTCTCGTCGCGCTGGGGGTGGGAGACCTCCTGCCGCCACACCTCCTTGCGCCGGCGTACGTCGATGGCGAGCAGGTACGTCGTGAGCACCGAGGTGTACGTCCCCTGGCCCGCCACGGCGTACAGCATGCCGTCGGAGACGCCCAGCAGTTGAGCGATGCTCATATTGGCGTTGAGGCCCTTGAGCGTGACGAGTGCCGGCCCTGGCTCCCTGGGGTTATCCCTGTCGATGGTGTGGACGGCGAAGTCCTGGTGGCCCGCGGTCGAGTCCGGGACGAGGTAGATGCCCTCGGGGCCCGCGGTGACGAGGCGCGACACCGTGTCCACGTTGCAGAACCACGCGTCCTTGCCGGTCCGCGGCACGAGCCCGGCGATCCCCAGGCCGACCACCGTGGCCACGTCCTCGCCGACGAGCAGCGGGAAGCCCCGCTGCTCCTCGTCGCCCGTCCACACCTTCTTCTCCCACAGCGAGGGCGGCGACGCGGCGAGCCTCGGCTCCGGCGGTGGCCCGTCGCCGCCGGACGGCTCGCCGGCCGACAGCCAGGACCGGACGCCGAGCGCCGCGCCCCCGGAACCCAGCACGGAGAAGCCGCCCAACGCCAGCAGCCCGCGGCGGGACATCCGGCGCGCCGCCGGGACCGTCTCCGCGTACGGGTCGCTCGAAGGCTCCGGGAGGCGGTGCGGCTCGTGCCGCCAGACCTCCGTCGCGCGGCGGGCGATGTCGGCGAGCAGCAGGGGCGGGAGGTGGTCCGCGAAGTCGCCGTGACCGTCGTGGAGGACCGCGGCCAGCTCCGCCGGAGTGGGGCGCAGGGCGGGGTCCTTGGCGAGGCAGCGGCCGAGCAGCGGGGCCAGGGACGCGGGGACGGCGGTGAGGTCCGGCTCGGCGTAGCGGACGCGGTAGAGCAGGTCCGCCGGGGCGCCCGTGCCGAAGGGGCCCCGGCCCGTGGCGGCGAAGGTGAGGACGCCCGCGAGGGCGAAGACGTCGCCCGGCGGGGCGTGCTCCTGGCCCGTGGCCTGCTCCGGCGACATGAAGGCGGGCGTGCCGGTCGTCGCGCCCGTGCCGGTCAGGTGGGTGGTGCCGGCCGCGCGGGCGATGCCGAAGTCGATGACCTTCGGGCCGTACGCCGTGACCATGATGTTCGAGGGCTTCAGGTCCCGGTGGACCACGTCCGAGGAGTGCAGTTGGCCCAACGCGCCGGCGAGGGCGGCGCCCAGGGCGCGGACGGTGGGTTCGGGCAGCGGGCCGCACAGGGCGACGGCGTCGTCGAGGGGCGGGCCGAGGACGTACTCGGTCGCCAGCCACGGGGTCTCGGCGAGCGGGTCGGCGTCGAAGACCGCCGCGCCGTGGCGGTCGCCGATGATCCGTGCCGCGTTGGTCTCCAGGTGGAAACGGCTGCGGAAGGCCGGGTCGGCGGCGAGCGCCGCGCGCATGGTCTTGAGCGCGACCGTGCGGCCGCCGGCCGAGCGGGCCAGGTACACCGTGCCCATGCCGCCGCTGCCCAGCCGGGCGAGCAGGCGGTGACCGCCGAGCGCGACGGGGTCGTCGTGGGTGAGGGGGGACAGCATGGGCGTGGTCAGTTCCTGGGGGCGGTGGGGACTGCGGCGGTGGGGAGTTCGGCGGCGAGGACCGAGGCCGACTGGCGCGCCAGCGCCGCGACGATCCGGCCCGGCAGCCAGCCGGGCGTGAGGAGCGGGCCCGCCGAGGTCACGACGGTCTCGTGCGGGGTACGGGGCACGAGGCCGGTGAGGAGCGCGGCGGCCGACGGCCGCGCGGCCGCGTCGCGGGTGAGGCACGCGGAGACCAGGGGGCGCAGGGCGGGCGGGAGTTCGGTGCGTTCCGGGACGGTGGTGCCGGTCGCGGCGTACGCGAGGACCGCGCCGAGTGCGTACACGTCGCCCGGCGGGCACGGCCTGCCGCCCGCGAGCAGCTCGGGGGCGAGCGCCCCGGGGTCCAGCCCCGGCAGGTCCGCGCGCCGCTCGCCGTCCGGCCCCGCCGCCCGTACGGCCCCGAAGCAGCCGAGCCGCGGCCCGTCGGCGGCCAGCAGTACGGCGGCGGGTGACACGCCCGCGTGCGTCAGGCCCTGCGCGTGCGCCGCCGCGAGCGTCTCGGCGAGGGCGGCGCCCAGGGCGCGGACGGTGGGCTCGGGGAGCGGGCCGCCGTGAACGGCGAGCGCGACGGGGAGGGGGAGGACGGGGAGGTAGGGCGTGGCGTACCAGGGGCCCGCCCCGGACGGCGGCACCTCCGTCACCGGGGCCACCCACGGGCCCATCAGCCGCCGCGCCGCGTCCGCCTCCACCGCGAAGTGCGCCGGATCGGCGCCCGGCAGCGGGGCGTGGACGAGCACCGTACGGTCGCCGTCCGCGCCGCGCGCGATGAAGCGGCGGACGGGTACGTGCGGGGTCTCCGGCGGGTCCAGACGGGTGATCAGGTGGTACGGGCCGACCCGCCGGGCTTCTTGGCGCGGCCGTTCCACGTGCGAATCCCCCCTCAACGAGCACCGGAGCAGCAGGAGCCTACTCACCGGCCGTACCCGCGCACATGCGCGGGTACGTGTTCCGGCGGCTGGTCGGAGCTGGACGTGGAGGGAATGGTGGACGCGATCCCGGCGGGACTGGACCGCGCCCTCGTTCCGTGGAGACCGTGGCGGGAATCGAACCCGCGTCACCAGATTTGCAGTCTGGCCCCTCAGCCACTCGGGCACACGGTCGTGCGGTGCTGCTTCGGTACGACCGTACGGGCGGCGGCAGTTGGAAGGAAAGCCCGGCGGGCGGGCCGCAACACGACTGCCATGCGCCGTTCATGGTCGTACGACCAAGGAGGGAGATCTTTCCCGTCCGAAGACAGGGGCCATCGCCCCTCATGCCCCTTACTGTGAGGGGCATGACCGTCTTGGGAAGCAGCGCCGGCACATCCACCGGCGACCAGCGACAGGAGCCGCGCGGCGGCGTACTCGACCGGGAGCACCGCGCGCTCAGCATCGGCATCGTCTCCGTCGTCATGCTCATCGCCTTCGAGGCGACCGCCGTCGGTACGGCGATGCCGGTCGCCGCGCGCGAGCTGCACGGCATCCCGCTGTACGCCTTCGCCTTCTCCGCGTACTTCACCACCAGCCTCTTCGCCATGGTCCTCTCCGGCCAGTGGTCCGACCGCGCCGGGCCGCTCGCGCCCCTCGCCACCGGCATCACCGCCTTCGGGGCCGGGCTGCTGCTGTCGGGGACGGCCGGGGCGATGTGGCTGTTCATCGCCGGGCGGGCCGTGCAGGGGCTGGGCGGCGGACTGGTGATCGTGGCGCTGTACGTCGTGATCAGCCGCGCCTACGCGGAGCGGCTGCGGCCCGCCATCATGGCCGCGTTCTCCGCGGGCTGGGTGGTGCCGTCGGTGGTCGGGCCGCTGGTCGCCGGGACGGTCACCGAGCGGCTCGGCTGGCGGTGGGTCTTCGTCGGCATCCCCGTGCTCATCGTGCTGCCGCTGGCGCTCGCCCTGCCCGCGATACGGCGGACGGCGGCCGGGCCCAGGGACCCGGAGGCGCCGCCCGTGCCCTTCGACCGGCGCCGCATCCGGCTGGCGCTGGGGATCTCGCTGGGGGTGGGGCTGCTCCAGTACGCGGGGCAGGAGCTGCGCTGGCTGTCGGTCCTCCCGGCGGTCGCGGGCGCGGCGCTGCTGGTGCCCGCCGTGCGGGGCCTGCTGCCGCGCGGCACGTACCGGGCGGCGCGGGGGCTGCCGTCGGTGGTGCTGCTGCGCGGCATCTCGATGGGGGCGTTCATCGCGGCGGAGTCGTTCGTGCCGCTGATGCTGGTCAGCGAGCGGGGCCTGAGCCCCACCATGGCCGGGCTGTCGCTCGCGGTGGGCGGCGCGACCTGGGCCCTCGGCTCGTACATCCAGGCACGGCCGCGCGTGGAGCCGTACCGGCAGGGGCTCATGGTCTTCGGCATGCTGCTGGTCACCGCGGCCATCGCCGCCGCGCCGAGCGTCCTCATCCCCGCCGTGCCCGTCTGGATCGTGGGCGTGGCCTGGGGCTTCGGCTGCCTCGGCATGGGCATGGTGGTCGCCTCGACGAGCGTGCTGCTGCTGAAGCTGTCCGCGCCGGAGGAGGCGGGCACGAACTCCGCCGCGCTCCAGATCTCGGACGGCCTGTCGAACGTCCTGCTCCTCGCGGTGGGCGGCGCCGCCTTCGCCGCCCTCGGCGGCGGCGCGCTGTCGGGCCACGCGGCCGCCGCCACGGCGACCGGCTCCCACACGGCGGCCTTCGCGGCGGTGTTCCTGCCGATGGCGGCGGTGGCGCTGGTGGGGGCGTGGGTGGCGACGCGGCTGGGACCGGGCGCCGAAAGGCGGTGACACCGCGTGGTCCGGTTACCGCGCTTCGCCACCCGCCGAGCGCGTGAGGGGCGGCCGGCTGTGACCCGTGTCGCAGTCGTCGTGGTCACCGCGTCGTACGGGCCGGACGGCAACCGGGGCCCCGGTAGGGTGGCCCGGTTGTCGTACGTACCGCCGCAGGCGGCGTGACCGCCGTAACCGAGAGCCGAATCGGAGACCGTGACTACTACCGCCTCCCATCACCTCTCACCCGCCTTCCCCGGCCGCGCCCCCTGGGGCACCGCCAACAAGCTGCGCGCCTGGCAGCAGGCCGCGATGGACAGGTACATCCAGGAGCAGCCCCGCGACTTCCTCGCCGTCGCGACGCCCGGCGCCGGCAAGACGACCTTCGCGCTCACCCTCGCGTCCTGGCTGCTGCACCACCACATCGTCCAGCAGGTCACCGTCGTCGCCCCGACCGAGCACCTGAAGAAGCAGTGGGCGGCCGCGGCGGCGCGCATAGGCATCAAGCTGGACCCGGAGTACAGCGCCGGGCCGCTCAGCAAGGAGTACCAGGGCGTCGCCGTCACCTACGCCGGTGTCGGCGTGCGGCCCATGCTGCACCGCAACCGCAGCGAGCAGCGCAAGACGCTCGTCATCCTCGACGAGATCCACCACGCCGGCGACTCCAAGTCCTGGGGCGAGGCCTGCCTGGAGGCCTTCGAGCCCGCCACGCGGCGGCTCGCGCTCACCGGTACGCCCTTCCGGTCCGACACCAACCCCATCCCCTTCGTCACGTACGAGGAGGACAACGCCGGCATCCGGCGCTCGTCCGCCGACTACACGTACGGGTACGGCAACGCCCTCGCCGACGGCGTCGTCCGCCCGGTGATCTTCCTCAGCTACAGCGGCAACATGCGCTGGCGCACGAAGGCGGGTGACGAGGTCGCCGCGAAGCTCGGCGAGCCGATGACCAAGGACGCCGTCTCCCAGGCGTGGCGCACCGCCCTCGACCCGCGCGGCGACTGGATGCCCAACGTCCTGCGCGCCGCCGACCAGCGGCTGACCGAGGTCAGGAAGGGCATCCCCGACGCGGGCGGCCTCGTCATCGCCTCCGACCAGGACTCGGCCCGCGCGTACGCCAAGCTCATCCGCGAGATCACCGGGACGAAGGCGACCGTGGTCCTGTCGGACGACGCGGGCGCGTCGAAGCGGATCGACGAGTTCAGCGACGGCGACGACCGCTGGATGGTCGCGGTCCGCATGGTGTCCGAAGGCGTCGACGTCCCGCGCCTCGCGGTCGGGGTGTACGCGACGACGATCTCCACGCCGCTGTTCTTCGCCCAGGCCGTCGGCCGTTTCGTGCGATCGCGCAGGCGCGGCGAGACCGCGTCCGTGTTCCTTCCGACGATCCCCACGCTGCTCGGCTTCGCCAGCGAGATGGAGGTCGAGCGGGACCACGCCCTCGACAAGCCGAAGAAGGCGGGCGAGGACGAGGACCCGTACGCCGAGTCCGAGAAGGAGATGGACGAGGCCAACAAGCAGCAGGACGAGGACACCGGCGAGCAGGACATGCTGCCCTTCGAGGCGCTGGAGTCCGACGCGGTCTTCGACCGGGTGCTGTACGACGGGGCCGAGTTCGGCATGCAGGCCCACCCCGGCAGCGAGGAGGAGCAGGACTACCTCGGCATCCCGGGGCTCTTGGAGCCCGACCAGGTGCAGCTGCTGCTGCGCAAGCGGCAGGCCCGGCAGATCGCCCACAGCCGGCAGAAGCCGGCCGAGGAGGCCGACCTGCTGGAGCTGCCGGCGGAGCGGCGGCCTGTCGTATCGCACAAGGAGCTGCTGGAGCTGAGGAAGCAGCTGAACACGATGGTGAGCGCGTACGTCCACCAGAGCGGCAAGCCGCACGGTGTGATCCACACCGAGCTGCGCCGGGTGTGCGGCGGGCCGCCGAGCGCGGAGGCGACGGCGGGCCAGATCCGGGAGCGCATCAAGAAGGTCCAGGAGTGGGCGACCCGCATGCGCTGAGCTCTGCAGGGCGTGGGACTCCGCGTGGGGGCGGCGGCTTGCGGTGCCGTGCCGTGGCGGCGACCGCATGGGCGGGGGCCTGCGGGGTTCGCAGTTCCGTGCCGTGACGGCGCCCGCGTGGGCGGCTTCCGCCGGTGCGTGGCGGTGCGGGGCCCCTCCGGGCTCGACTCCTCGGCGTCGGCGGCCTTGAGCTGCACGTGCGCGGAACGGTGTCGGCGCCGCCAACGCCTGCGGGGACGACCCTGCACGGCCCCACCCCGAGGCCGTCGCCCGTCCCCGGACCGTGGAGGTTTTCAAGCTCGAGTGAAGGTATGAAGCGGGCATATGGGGGCGAATGGGCCCCACGGCAACCGCTTGCGCCCGGATTCTGGACGAGGTCTTCCGCTCAGCGGAGTCCCTCGCTACTGTCCCGGCAATCGCAATGCAAACGCCCCGTGGCAACGCCGCCGCGGAGCGCAGCCGGTGTGCCATGGCCTGCCGGCGGCCTCTCCGTGCGTCGCCGATGGGACCGGCGGCGCAGCCGACGTTGAGAGTGTCCGCCGACTCACTCCGAAGGAGAGGGCGTCGTGACCGCGGAGACCTCCCAGACGCTCGACCGGGGACTGCGCGTCCTCAAGCTGCTCGCCGACACCGATCACGGGCTGACCGTCACCGAGCTGTCCACCAAGCTCGGTGTCAACCGCACCGTCGTCTACCGCCTGCTCGCCACGCTCGAACAGCACGCGCTCGTACGCCGTGACCTGGGCGGCCGCGCCCGGGTCGGGCTCGGTGTGCTGCGGCTGGGCCGGCAGGTCCACCCGCTGGTGCGCGAGGCCGCCCTGCCCGCGCTGCGCTCGCTGGCCGAGGACATCGGCGCCACCGCGCACCTCACGCTCGTCGACGGGGCCGAGGCCCTCGCCGTCGCGGTCGTCGAACCCACCTGGACGGACTACCACGTCGCGTACCGGGCCGGTTTCCGCCACCCGCTGGACCGGGGCGCGGCCGGACGGGCGATACTCGCCGCCCGCCAGGGCGCCCTCGGCGACCCCGGCTACACGCTCACGCACGGCGAGCTGGAGGCCGGAGCGAGCGGCGCGGCGGCCCCGCTGGTGGGCGTGACGGGCATCGAGGGCAGCGTCGGCGTGGTGATGCTGGCGGACTCCGTCCCGGAGCGGGTCGGCCTGCGCGTGGTCGACGCCGCCCGCGAGGTCGCCGACGCCCTGCGCTGAGCCCGGCCGATAGATTGGCGTCGTGCTGCTCACCAGTCTCCTGCGTAACCGGACCCGTGCCCTGCTCGTCTCCGGGCTGCCCGTGCTCGCGCTGCTCGGCGTGGCCGCGTTCGCGCCGCTGCCGTACACCTTGGCGCAGCCCGGCTCGACCGCCGACGTGCTGGGGCGGCACCAGGGCCAGGAGGTGATCACCATCTCCGGCGCGCCGGTCGGGAAGACCGACGGCGAGCTGCGCATGACGACGATCGTCGCGACCGGGCCCCGGACCCACGTCGACCTCGCGGACGTCGTCGACGGCTGGTTCCGTACGGACCGGGCCGTCCTGCCGCACGACTCCGTCTATCCGCCCGGCAAGAGCGACGCGGAGATCGAGAAGCGCAACCTCGGCCAGATGGCCGAGTCGCAGGACGCCGCCGTGGACGCCGCGCTCGGCTACCTCGGCAGGAGCCCGAAGGACGTCAAGGTCACCCTGCGCCTGCCCGACATCGGCGGGCCCAGCGCCGGGCTGCTCTTCGCGCTCGGCATCGTCGACAAGCTCGACGGCGGCGGCGCGAGCCTCACCGGCGGGCGCACCATCGCCGGGACGGGGACCATCGCCCCGGACGGAGAGGTCGGCGCCGTCGGCGGGGTCTCCCTCAAGACGCAGGCCGCCGCGCGCGACGGCGCCACCGTCTTCCTCGTACCGAAGGACGAGTGCGCGCAGGCCCAGGCCGAGAAGCCGAAGGGCCTCCAGCTCATCCCCGTCACCACGCTCAAGGACGCGGTGTCGTCGCTCCGGGCGTTGCAGCGGGGGACGAAGGTCCCGTCCTGCTGAGGTCCTTGCCGAGGTCCTTCCCGGCGTCCTCGCCCGCCGCCTGCTCCACCAGCGGGATGATCCGCAGCGGGACGGGGTTCTCCATGACGATCGCCGTGGAGGCCCGCACGATGCCCTCGAAGCCGACCACCCGGTCGATCACCCGCTGGAGGTCGGCGTTCGAGCGGGCCACCAGCCGGCACAGCATGTCCCCGTGGCCGGTGGTGGTGTGCAGCTCCAGCACCTCCGGCACGCCCGTCAGGTGCTCCCGTACGTCCGCGCCCTGCCCCTGCTTGATCTCCAGCGTGGCGAACGCGGTGACCGGATAGCCCAGCGCCGCCGGGTCGACGTCGGGCCCGAAACCCCGGATGACGCCGTTCGCCTGCAGACGGTCCAGGCGCGCCTGGACCGTCCCGCGGGCCACGCCGAGGCGGCGCGACGCCTCCAGGACGCCGATGCGCGGCTCGCGCGCGAGCAGGGCGATGAGCCTGCCGTCCAGATGATCGATCGCCACGGCGGCCTCCCGGTGGTCATCCTGTACAGAACGCCCGGCCATACTGCCCAGTCGCTGTGCAGCTTGCCCAGTCCTCCCGCGAACTATTGCGCACCTTGCGGAACGGAGAGAGTCTGCGGCCATGACTGAGACCCTCTCCCAGACCCCCGACACCGCCCGGCAGGCCGACCCCTTCCCGGTGAAGGGCATGGACGCGGTCGTCTTCGCCGTCGGCAACGCCAAGCAGGCCGCGCACTACTACTCCACGGCCTTCGGGATGAAGCTGGTCGCCTACTCCGGACCGGAGAACGGCAGCCGCGAGACCGCCAGCTACGTCCTGACGAACGGTGCCGCGCGCTTCGTGTTCACCTCCGTCATCAAGCCGTCCACCGACTGGGGCCGCTTCCTCGCCGAGCACGTCGCCGCCCACGGCGACGGCGTCGTCGACCTCGCCATCGAGGTGCCGGACGCGCGCAAGGCGTACGCGTACGCCGTCGAGCAGGGCGCCACCGGCGTCACCGAGCCGTACGAGCTCAAGGACGAGCACGGCACCGTCGTCCTCGCCGCCATCGCCACGTACGGCAAGACCCGCCACACCCTCGTCGAGCGCTCCGGCTACGACGGCCCCTACCTGCCCGGCTTCGTCGCCGCGCAGCCGATGGTCGAGCCGCCCGCCAAGCGCACCTTCCAGGCGATCGACCACTGCGTGGGCAACGTCGAGCTCGGCAAGATGAACGACTGGGTGGCCTTCTACAACAAGGTCATGGGCTTCACCAACATGAAGGAGTTCGTGGGCGACGACATCGCCACCGAGTACTCCGCGCTCATGTCGAAGGTCGTCGCGGACGGCACCAAGAAGGTCAAGTTCCCGATCAACGAGCCGGCGATCGCGAAGAAGAAGTCGCAGATCGACGAGTACCTGGAGTTCTACGGCGGCCCCGGCGTCCAGCACATCGCCCTCGCCACGAACGACATCGTCGCCACCGTCCGCACCATGCGCGCGGCCGGCGTCCAGTTCCTCGACGTCCCGGACTCGTACTACGACACACTCGGCGAGTGGGTCGGCGACACGCGCGTGCCGATCGACGAGCTGCGCGAGCTGAAGATCCTCGCCGACCGCGACGAGGACGGCTACCTGCTCCAGATCTTCACCAAGCCGGTCCAGGACCGCCCGACCGTCTTCTTCGAACTCATCGAGCGGCACGGGTCGATGGGCTTCGGCAAGGGCAACTTCAAGGCGCTCTTCGAGGCGATCGAGCGGGAGCAGGCCAAGCGCGGCAACCTCTGACCGCTCCGCGCGGGTGGCGGAGCACCGGGGACTCCGCCACCCGCCCGCAGCACCGTCAGCGCGACGGGCGTGCCGACGGCCGTGCCGTCGCGCCCGGGCTCGCGCTCGCGTTCGGCCGCGGCTTCGTGCCCCGCACGTCCGCCGGGCCGCCCGCCGCGGGTTCCCCCAGGACCGCCAGCGCCCGCCGCGCCTCCGGCGCCAGCAGCGGCGAGAACGCCGGGTTCGTCCGCAGCGCCTGCATGAGGTGGCGCCGCGCCGCCCCGTACTGGCCGAGCGCCCGCTCGATCTGGCCCCGGTGGTACGCGAACAGCGCGCTGCGCAGGCCCGCCTCCGTGGCCTTCTTCGCGTACCGCAGGCCCTGCGCCGGTTCGCCGGAGCGGTACAGGGCCCAGCCGAGCGCGTCGGCGACGTGCGCGGAGCGGTGACCGCGCGCCCACGCGTCGGAGAGCCACTTCACGGCCCGCTCCGGGTCGCCGTGGTCGGACTCGTACCGCGCGAGCACCGGGTACGGGTCCACGCCGTGCGCCCGCGCCTTCTCCGCCCGCGTGCGCAGCAGCTCGTACTGCGTGCGCGCGTCCCCGTCCAGGCCCCGCGACTCGTACAACTCGCCCGCCTCCAGGGCGTACTCCGGCAGCGGCAGCGCGTCCAGCACCGCCCCGTAGTCGCGCAGCGCCTCATCGGCCCGCCCCAGCGCCGCCAGCGCCCGCGCCCGCCCCGCGAGCGACGGCGGATGGCCGGCCACCAGCCGCAGCGCGGGCTCGTAGTAGCCGATCGCCTCGGCCGGCTCGCCCCGCTCCCACGCCAGGTCGCCGAGGTGGCGCAGGCACTCGGCCCGCTCCGCCGGGGTCGCGGCGAGGGCCACCGCGTCGGAGGCGAGCGCCGCCGCGTCCTCGCGCCAGCCCTTGTCGCGGTACACCCGGGACGCGCGCGACAGCGCGGCCACGCCGCCCGGGTGCAGCGCGCGCAGCCGCCCCGCCGCCTTGTCGGCCGCCCCGTACGCGCCGAGGCCGGTGTACGCGTCGACCAGCAGTGCGTGCGCCTGCCAGCGCCGCGGCTCCCGCTGCCGTACGGTCTCGCCCCACCGCCGGGCCGCGGCGAAGTCGCCCCGGGCCTGGGCGAGCACGCCCAGACCGAGCTGCGCGTCGGTGTTGCCCTCGGCGGCCGGCCGCACGGTCAGCGACCGCTCCAGCGCCTTCTCGGCGCGTACGTACGCGGCGGTGTCGCCGTTCCGGGCCGCCCGCTCCACGTACGCCGTGCCCAGCTCCGCCCAGGCCGCCTCGTCCCGCGGATGCGTCCGCAGCCACTTCTCCCGGTCGGCGATGAACGCGGTCAGCTCCGGCAGCGACGCCTGCGCGCCCGCCCGCACCGCCTCCCGCGCCCGCGCCAGCGGCCCCGGCGCGGGCGGCGCCGCGTCCACCCCGCGCAGCGCGTCCGGTACGCCCGGCACGCCGGGCACGTACAGCAGCACCGCCCCGGCGAGCACCAAGCCCGCACCCGACAGCAGGACGGCCAGCGTGACCCGTTCGGACTTCGTACGACGTGGACGCTCCCGGCCCTGGGTACGGCTCTTCATGCGGCTCACTGTGCGCCAGTACGACCGGTCACCCGCGGCACGCCGACCGCAGCGGCGAACGGGTTCACACCGATGGCCCCGACTGCCAGGCTGAGATCATGGACGACTTGCTGACACACCTGCGCGCCGGCCTCCCGGCGGAAGCGATCCTCACGGACCCGGACGTCACCGCCTCGTACGCCCACGACGCGGCGAGCTTCTGCACCGCCGGCTCGCCCGCCGTGGTCGTCCTGCCGAGCACCGTCGAGCAGGTCCAGCACGTCATGCGCACGGCGACCGCGCTGCGCGTGCCCGTCGTCCCGCAGGGCGCCCGCACGGGCCTGTCCGGCGCCGCCAACGCCTCCGACGGCTGCATCGTCCTGTCCCTCGTCAAGATGGACCGCATCCTGGAGATCAACCCGGTCGACCGGATCGCGGTCGTCGAACCGGGCGTCGTCAACGCCACCCTCTCCCGCGAGGTCGCCGCGCACGGCCTGTACTACCCGCCCGACCCGTCCAGCTGGGAGACGTGCACCATCGGCGGGAACATCGGCACGGCGTCCGGCGGACTGTGCTGCGTCAAGTACGGGGTCACGGCGGAGTACGTCCTCGGCCTCGACGTCGTCCTCGCCGACGGCCGCCTGCTCACCACCGGCCGCCGCACCGCCAAGGGCGTCGCCGGCTACGACCTGACCCGGCTCCTCGTCGGCTCGGAGGGCACCCTCGGCATCGTCGTACGGGCCGTGCTGGCGCTCAAGCCGCAGCCGCCGCGGCAGCTGGCGCTCGCCGCCGAGTTCCCGTCGGCGGCCGCCGCCTGCGCGGCCGTCTGCGCGATCATGGAACGCGGCCACACGCCGTCGCTGCTGGAGCTCATGGACCGCACGACGATCCGGGCCGTCAACCGGCTGGCCAAGATGGGCCTCCCCGACTCCACCGAGGCGCTGCTCCTCGCCGCCTTCGACACCCCGGACCCGGCCGCCGACCTCGCGGCGGTGGGCGAGCTGTGCACGGCGGCGGGCGCCACGCAGGTCGTGCCCGCCGAGGACGAGGCCGAGTCCGAGCTGCTCCTGCAGGCCCGGCGCCTGTCGCTCACCGCCCTGGAGACCGTCTCGTCCGCGACGATGATCGACGACGTGTGCGTACCGCGCAGCCGGCTCGCCGAGATGCTCGACGGCACGGCCGCCATCGCCGACACGTACGACCTCACCATCGGCGTCTGCGTCCACGCGGGCGACGGCAACACCCACCCCGTCGTCTGCTTCGACCACACCGACCCCGACGAGTCCCGGCGCGCCCGCGAGTCGTTCGACGCCATCATGGCGCTCGGCCTGGAGCTGGGCGGCACGATCACCGGCGAACACGGCGTCGGCGTCCTGAAGAAGGAGTGGCTGGCCCGCGAACTGGGCCCGGTCGGGGTGGAGTTGCAGCGCTCCATCAAGCAGGCCTTCGACCCGCTCGACATCCTCAACCCGGGCAAGCTCTTCTAGGTCTCCGGTCCTCGTCCCCATGCCCGATGGTCACCGGACGGCCCCGCCGCCTAGCGTGAAAGGACGTCGACGGAAGAGCCCAGCAAGAGCCGAGGAACAGTCGAACGGAAGAGGAGAGAGCCGTGCCCGCACGCCTTGACCACACCATCGTCCGCAGCCGCGACCGCTTCGCCGGCGCCCGCTTCCTCACCGACCTGCTCGCGGCGCCGGAGCCCAAGCCCTTCGGCCCCTTCGCCGGCGTCGCGCTCGACGGCGGGGTCACCCTCGACTACCTCGACGACGACTCCGAACGGATCGTCCCGCAGCACCTCGCCTTCCTCGTCTCCGAGGACGAGTTCGACGAGATCTTCGGCCGGATCAAGGAGCGCGGGCTGCCGTACTGGGCCGACCCACACCACCACGAACCCCAGCGGATCAACCACCACCACGGGGGCCGCGGCGTGTACATCGACGACCCGGACGGCCACTCGATCGAATTCATCACCCACACGTACGTCGTCGACTGACCCGGCCCCGCGGATTTCCTGTGCCGGCGGAAGTAGATATCGGGCGGCGCGGAACGTAGGGTTTCCGCTGTACGCAGGCATCCTCGATGCGTCCCCCGAACGAAGGTGCTATGCCCTCTGAGAAGCCCGCCGTCGACCACCTCGACGACGACGATTACCCCGCCTACACCATGGGGCGGGCCGCCGCCCTGCTGGACACGACACCCGCCTTTCTCCGTGCGCTCGGCGAGGCGCGGCTCATCACCCCCCTGCGCTCGGAGGGCGGGCACCGGCGCTACTCCCGCTACCAGCTGCGCATCGCCGCCCGGGCCCGCGAACTCGTCGACCAGGGCACACCGGTCGAGGCCGCCTGCCGCATCATCATCCTGGAGGACCAGCTCGAAGAGGCCCTCCGCCTCAACGAGGAAATGCGGAAATCTGCCGTCGCCGGTACAGAAAATCAGAGAATGGGAGAGCGGTAAACATATCGAGCTCTTCCGCCGACCGCCGTGCTACGGTGATGTCAGTTGCGGTCGTGGTTCCCAGATACTTTTCAGTCCGGTTCTTCCGGAGGGTAAATCATGCAGCGACTCCGGGTTCGCAAGGTGCGGACTCCGGGCACTGCCCCCGAGGGAGATTCAATATGGCATCTGGCACCGTGAAGTGGTTCAACGCGGAAAAGGGCTTCGGCTTCATCGAGCAGGACGGTGGCGGCGCCGACGTGTTCGCCCACTACTCGAACATCGCCAGCTCCGGCTTCCGCGAGCTTCAGGAAGGCCAGAAGGTGAACTTCGACGTCACGCAGGGCCAGAAGGGCCCGCAGGCCGAGAACATCGTTCCCGCCTGACGCTGACGCGTACGACGTAGTCGGGGCCCGCACCGTGGGTGTGGGCCCCTGCTCGTTACCCAGCTCCAGCCGGCTCCCCACCGAGCCGGTCACTCTGTTCGCGCCCGTCGCTTCCGACGGGCCCATGGACTCCGGCCGGATGAATACGCCCGGCCCTCGCGCCCGAATGCCGATGCCGCTTTCCTCGGCTCGCCCGCACTCCGGCGTCCTCTTCGAGACGAACCGCCGCTACAGCCGGCCCGGACCCGTCTCGTCTTTTTCTTCGGCTCGTTCTCGCGACGCGATACGTGCCGCATCGAGGAAGGTTCCCCGTGAACCGCACCGCTCGCACGAACGACCGTTTCCGTCCCTCCGGCGCCCCCCGCGGCGCCGGCGCCTCCCGCGCCCCGCGCCCCTCCCGCCCGGCCGGGCACGGCCCCCGCGAGTTCACGCCGCCGGTCACCCGCACCGCGGCGCTCCCGCCCGTCGAGACCTTCGCCGGCCTCGACCTCCCGGCCCCCCTGCTGGCCGCGCTCCACTCCGAAGGCATGACCGTGCCGTTCCCGATCCAGGCCGCGACCCTGCCGAACTCGCTGGCCGGCCGGGACGTCCTGGGCCGCGGGCGTACCGGCTCCGGCAAGACGCTCGCCTTCGGCCTGGCCCTGCTGGCCCGTACCGCCGGACAGCGGGCCGAGCCCCGGCAGCCGCTGGCCCTCGTCCTCGTACCCACCCGGGAACTGGCCCAGCAGGTCACCGACGCGCTCACCCCCTACGCCCGCTCGCTGCACCTGCGGCTCACCGCGGTGGTCGGCGGGATGCCGATCGGCCGCCAGGCGAGCGCGCTGCGCTCCGGGGCCGAGGTCGTCGTCGCGACCCCCGGCCGGCTCAAGGACCTCGTCGACCGGGGCGCCTGCCGCCTGGACCGGGTCGCCGTCACCGTCCTGGACGAGGCCGACCAGATGGCCGACATGGGCTTCATGCCCCAGGTGACCCAGCTCCTCGACCAGGTGCGGCGCGAAGGGCAGCGCCTGCTCTTCTCCGCGACGCTCGACCGGAACGTCGACCTCCTGGTCCGCCGCTACCTGGCCGACCCGGTGGTCCACTCCGTCGACCCGTCCGCCGGGGCCGTCACCACGATGGAGCACCACGTGCTGCACGTGCAGGGCGCCGACAAGCACGCCACCACCACGGAGATCGCCGCCCGCGACGGACGAGTGATCATGTTCCTGGACACCAAGCACGCCGTGGACCGGCTGACCAGGGACCTCCTGGCCGTCGGGGTGCGCGCCTCCGCCCTGCACGGCGGCAAGACCCAGCCCCAGCGCAGCCGTACCCTCGCGCAGTTCAAGACCGGCCACGTCACGGTCCTGGTCGCCACCAACGTCGCGGCCCGCGGCATCCACGTCGACAACCTCGACCTCGTCGTCAACGTCGACCCGCCCAGCGACCACAAGGACTACCTGCACCGCGGCGGCCGCACGGCCCGCGCCGGGGAGTCCGGCACCGTCGTCACGCTCGTCCTGCCCGCCCAGCGGCGCGGCATGAACCGCGTGATGGCCGACGCCGGCATCACCGCGCGGGTGACCAAGGTCCGCTCCGGCGAGGCGGAGCTGAGCCGCATCACCGGCGCCCAGGCGCCCTCGGGCGTCCCCGTCACCATCAGCGCCCCCGCCGCCGAGCGGACCGGGCGCGCCGACTCCACCACGCGCGGACGACGGAGCCGGCCCGCGCGCTCGCGCGGCCGCTCCTCCGCACCCCGCACCGCCGCGTAACCCCAGGCTCATCCGTCCCTTCCGGAACTCCCCTTCGACCCCGCGAGGAACCATGCGCTGCGTCATCGCCCACTTCCCCTTCGACCTGTTCAAAGCCGACGTGCAGGAAGCGATGAGGGGCATCAAGCCCGAACCCGTCTCCGGCGAGTCCGTGACCATCGGCCGCCGCACCTACCCGCTCAAGCAGGTCGGCGAAGTGATCACCCGGCAGGACCGCCGCGACTTCACCGCCGGTGAGGTGCGCAGGGCGCTGACCAAGCTCGGCTTCACCTGCCACTCCGCCGCCGCCGTCCTGCCCGCCCCCGGCCCCACCCCCCTGCAGACGGCGGCCGCCCTGCTGGGTACCCCGGAGCCCCAGGCCCAGCTGTAGACACCCCGGTACCCCCGGCGGCTTCAGGCCAGCAGCTCGGCCAGCTCCTCGTCCAGGCCGAGCTGCTCCGCCTCCGCCCCCGGCGGCACCACGCGCAGCGTCCGCTCCAGCCACGCCGACACCGCCACGGCCGGCACCTCCAGGAGGGCGTCCCCGTCCGGCGACGTCAGCGCCATCAGCACGACCGCCCGCCCGTCGAGCGTGGTGGGCCAGATCCGCACGTCGCCGTGGCCGCAGGGCCGGAAGACCCCCTCCACCAGCAGCTCACGGGCGAAGGTCCAGTGCACCGGGTGGTCGGAGCCGACGTGGAAGGTGATGTGCACGGCGTACGGGTCGTCGGTGCGGTACGTCAGCCGGGCCGGCACGGGAATGCTGCGCTCCGGCGACAGCACCAGGTTCAGCTCCAGCTCGCGCTCGACGGCGGTGTGTCCAGCGTGCTCGGTGTGCTCGGTGTGCTCCATGGGACGCTCCTTCTCCTGCTCCTCGTACGGGGTCCTGGAGTGGCCCCGCACCGGTGGAGAGGCGCTCCCCCCTCCGTCATTACGCGACACGGGCGGGGAATTTCTCATTACTTTCCGTGATGTTCGCCCCGGGTGTCCGTCACCTGATCGGTCAAGCTCGCTCGAACACGGTCTTTGCCCGTCTCCTTCTTACGGCTCCGGCGTTCTTCGTTAATGTCCTCCCTGGACATGCGGTGTCGTGAAGGAACGGAGTTGGGGGCTGTGGCTACACCTCCTGGTGACGGCGGGAACGTACCCCTGGCTGGGTACTACCCCGATCCGTCCATCCCCGGATACATCCGGTACTGGAACGGCGCCGCCTGGGTGCCCGGCACGAGCCGGCCCGCGCCCGCGGAGGGCGAGGCCGTGCCGGCGCCACCGGCCTCGGCCGTACCGGCCTCCCCGGCGCCGAAGCCGGCCCCGGTGCCCGCCCCGGCGCCGTCCGTCGAGGAGACCGGGCCCGTCTTCTTCGACGAGGAGGAGGCCGCCGAGGAGGCGGCCGCCAAGTCGGAGCCCGCGTCCGCCTGGCAGGCCGACGCCGCCCGCCAGACCGGCTTCGGCGGCGACCGCGACCGCCGGGTCTCCTGGGGCGCGGAGAGCGCCCAGGCGCAGCCCCAGGGCGCCGCGGCGGACCCGCGCGTGCCGGCGGGCACGGACCCGACGGGCGGCGCGCTGCCGGGCGTACGGAAGGTGGAGCCCCGTTCCGACGGCACGGTCACCATCCGCGCCCAGAAGCCCGCACCCGCGACCGCGCCGGCCCCCGTGCCCGCGCAGGAGCGGCCCGCCGACGGCACCATGACCATCCGCGCGCTGGGCAAGGACGCGCCGCGCACCCCGCAGGTCCCGGCCCAGCACCAGCCGCAGGCACAGCCCGCCCCGCAGGCCGCCCAGGCCCCGCAGGCGCAGGCTCAGGTCCCGCAGCCGGCCCCGGCCCCGGCACCCACGCCCGCGCCCGCACCCCCCGTCGCACACGGCGCCGGTGGCGGATCGGCCTCCTGGGCCCAGCAGGTGCACCAGCTCGCGCAGCCGCCCCAGGCGGCGCACCAGCAGCAGCCGCTTCAGCCCGGGCCGCAGCAGGAGTCGCGGCAGGAGTCGCCGGTCGTCCCGTGGAAGCCCCCGGTGGAGGACCCGTTCCTGCGCGCCGCGCGCGCCCAGGCCGCCGCCCGCCCGGCCCCGCTCGGCAAGCGGCTGGCGGCCCGGCTGATCGACACCGTGGTCCTGGGGGCGGCCGTCGGCGCGGTCGGCGTACCGCTCGTCTCCAAGGCGCTGGACCACATCGACGGCAAGATCCAGCAGGCCAAGCAGTCCGGCGAGACGGTCACCGTCTGGCTGCTGGACTCCACCACGTCCACGTACTTCGGCATCACGCTCGCCGCCCTGCTGGTCCTCGGCGTGCTGTACGAGGCGCTGCCGACCGCCAAGTGGGGCCGCACGCTGGGCAAGCGGGTGTGCGGCCTGGAGGTGCGGGACATCGAGTCGCACGCACCCCCGGCGTTCGGCGCGGCGCTGCGCCGCTGGCTCGTCTACAGCGTGCCGGGGCTCCTGGTCATCGGGATCGTGGGCGTCCTGTGGGCGCTGATCGACCGCCCGTGGCGCCAGGCGTGGCACGACAAGGCGGCGCACACCTTCGTGGCGGGGCAGGGCGGGTAGCCCGAACGGCCGGTGATCCGTTGCGGGGGTCCGGCGGGCGGGATGCACTGCCCACATGAGCAACGAACCGCCGCCGCCCGGTCAGCCGCCCGAGGACGATCCGTTCCGCAAGAGGCCGCCCGAGGAACCGCCGCCCGCTCCGCCCCCGGGCGGCGGTGGCGGCCCGTACGGCGGCCCCTACGGCGGCGGTGGCAGTCCCTACGGTGGCGGCGGTGGCGGCGGTCCGTACGGCGGTGGTGGCGGTGGCGGCGGTCCGTACGGCTATGGCGGAACCGACCCGCTCGCGGGCATGCCCCCGCTCGCCGACTCCGGCAAGCGGGTCCTGGCCCGGCTGATCGACTGGTTCCTCATCTTCGTACCGCTGGCCCTGATCGGGCTGCCGTTCGACATCTACGACCGCGTGGCGGAGGAGTCCGACCTCGCGGACGTCTGGCAGACGACCAACGACGGCGGGCAGTGGGTCTTCCAGCTCCTCACGATCGTGGCGTACATCGCCTACGACACCCTCATGACGACCAAGTGGCACGGCCAGACCGTCGGCAAGCGGCTGATGGGCCTGCGGGTGGCGATGCTCAACGACGGGAGCGTGCCGAACACGAGCGCGGCGCTGACCCGGGCCATCGTGCTGTGGCTGCCCGCGCTGGTGTGCTGCGCCTGCCTGTGGCCGTTGCTCCTGCTGATCCTGATCCTCGTCGACAAGCCGTACAAACAGGGCCTGCACGACAAGGCGGCCAGAACCGTCGTCGTGTCAACGACGCACTGACTGCGGGGCGGCGGCCTCGGCGCGCGGGCGCGGCACCCGGGCGTCGGCCGCCGCCCGCGTCGTGGCCTTCGTCCTCGTCTTCGCGGGTACGGGCATGGTCAGCGTGACCAGTAGCCCGAGCAGCAGCGCGCCCACGCCGATCAGCGCGACGCCGAGCCCGGTGGTGGTGCGCGAGAGCAGCAGCAGGGCGACGGTCGAGAAGACGACGGTGGCCGAACCGTAGGCGAGTTGTGCGGCAGTCGGACGCGGCATGACGGATCCGTCCTCAATGCATCGGTATGGGTGACTCGCAACTCGGTCGCACTCACCGGCGACTCTACGAAGGTGGATGCCCGAGAGGAACCAGTAGTAAGCGTGACCTAACCCACGGTACCGGTGCATGGGGGGCGCACAGAATCACCGCCTATGCCGATTGGCCGGAAGAGGGCGGGAGCTGACGCGTTCCGCCGACACCCCCGTACGGTGGGGCCCACCCGATCCATGCCCTGAGCGACCGCCGCCCGAACTCGCGCGGGGCACCGCTCCGTTCGTCCGGAATCCGGATCATGGTTCGCACATAGTGGCTTGGTCTGTTCAAGTCAAGATCTGTCTTTTCTCGCGTCCATCCGGTCGAATGTCGTCACTTATGGCGCGACTCGCACGCGGATACCACTTCGACCCCCCATCCGCGGATCGCGGGCGCGGGGAGGACATTAAGTGACCAGCAGACGACGCGCGTTCAGAGCGTCCGCGGTGTTCGTGGCCCTGGCGGCCACCGCCGCGACCGCCTCGGCCCTCACCACGGCCCAGGCAGACAACCGCCCCGACCACGGCATCGAGCGCCACGACCCGGCGCCCGGCGCGCACGAGGCCGGGGACGCCCACGGAGCCCCGGGGCACGACCACGCCGCGAAGGTCGACCACGACCTCGACGGCCCGTTCAGCAAGCAGCAGGCGCAGCAGCGCGAGGCGGCGCTGGAGCAGGTGCTGGCCGGCGACCTGAAGGTGGAGCGCAGGGGTGCCTCCCAGGTCGTCAAGCTCGACGACAAGAAGTACGTCGAGCTGGGCCGCGAGAAGACCGACAAGATCTTCACGATCCTGGTCGAGTTCGGCGACAAGGTCGACAACGAGACGCTCGTCGATCGCGCGGACGACGACACCACCGAGAAGAAGCCCAAGTTCGGTGGCACGCCCGGCCCGCTGCACAACCAGATAGCCGAGCCGGACCGTTCGAAGGACAACTCGACGGCCTGGCAGAAGGACTACAACCGGCAGCACTTCCAGGACCTGTACTTCGGCACCGGCAAGGACCCGAAGACCGGTCAGCAGAAGCACTCGCTCAAGACCTACTACGAGAAGACCTCCTCGGGCCGGTACTCGGTCGACGGCGCGGTCTCCGACTGGGTCAAGGTCGAGTACAACGAGGCCCGTTACGGCTCGAACTACTGCGGCAGCAGCAACTGCGCCAACGTCTGGGACGCCGTCCGCGACGGTGTGACGGCGTGGACCGCGCAGCAGAAGGCAGCCGGCAAGACCGACGCCGAGATCAAGGCGCAGCTGGCCCAGTACGACCAGTGGGACCGCTACGACTTCGACGCCGACGGCAACTTCAACGAGGCCGACGGCTACATCGACCACTTCCAGATCGTCCACGCCGGTGAGGACGAGTCCGCGGGCGGCGGCGCCCAGGGCGGCGACGCCCTGTGGGCCCACCGCTGGTACGCGTACGGCACCGACGCCGGCAAGACCGGCCCGGCGCACAACAAGGCCGGCGGTACCCAGATCGGCGACACCGGCATCTGGGTCGGCGACTACACCATGCAGCCGGAGAACGGCGGCCTCGGCGTCTTCGCCCACGAGTACGGCCACGACCTCGGCCTGCCGGACCTGTACGACACCTCCGGCAAGGCGGGCGCCGAGAACTCCACGGGCTACTGGTCCCTGATGTCCTCCGGCTCCTGGCTCGGCCTGGGCAAGGACTCCATCGGCGACATGCCGGGCGACATGACCGCCTGGGACAAGCTGCAGCTGGGCTGGCTCAACTACGAGAAGGCCAAGGCGGCGACGAAGTCCAAGCACACGCTGGGCGTCGCGGAGTACAACACCAAGAACCCGCAGGCGCTCGTCGTCGAGCTGCCGAAGAAGAAGGTCACCACCCCGGTCGTGAAGCCCGCCCAGGGCGCCACGCAGTGGTGGAGCGACATGGGTGACGACCTCAAGAACACCCTCACCCGCTCCGTGGACCTCACCGGCAAGACCAAGGCCGAGCTGACGCTCGACGGCTGGTGGGACATCGAGAAGGACTACGACTACCTCTACACCGAGGTGTCGACCGACGGCGGCAAGAACTGGACGGCCCTGGCCGGCACCGCCGACGGCAAGCCGATCCCGGCCGACGCGAGCGGCGCCCCGGCGCTGACGGACGTCTCGGGCTCCTGGCAGAAGCTGGCCTTCCCGCTGGACGCGTACGCCGGCAAGAAGTTCGACCTCCGCTTCCGCTACCAGACGGACGGCGGCGCGGGCGGCAAGGGCTTCACCGCCGACAACATCGCGCTGACCGCCGACGGCGCCCCGGTCTTCTCGGACAACGCCGAGAACGCCGACGCCGCCTGGACGGCGAAGGGCTTCTCCCGCATCGGTGAGTCCTTCACCAACGAGTACGAGCAGTACTACCTGGCCGAGAACCGCCAGTACGTCTCGTACGACGCGACCCTCAAGGTCGGCCCGTACAACTTCGGCTTCGCCGCCCCCATGGACGGCTGGGTGGAGCACTACCCGTACCAGACCGGTCTGCTGGTCTGGCAGTGGGACACCTCCCAGAAGGACAACAACACCGCCGTCCACGAGGGCCAGGGCCTGATCCTGCCGGTCGACGCGCACCCCACGCCGACGAAGTGGGCCGACGGCACGCTGATGCGCAACCGGATCCAGGCGTACGACTCGCCGTTCAGCCTGTACCGCACCACCGGCATCACGCTGCACAAGGCGGGTGTCGCGGCCCCGATCGCGTCCCAGCCGGGCGTACCGGTGTTCGACGACCGCAAGGGCGTCTACTGGTACGAGTCGAACCCGCGCGCGGGCGTCAAGGTAACTGACACCAACACCAAGATCTCGATCGTCAAGCAGCCGAAGAACGGCCGGACGATCACGGTCCAGGTCGGCCCGTCGACGAAGTAACCGCATCGTCGCAGGTCAGAGCATGATCGGCCGTCGCCCTCTAGCGGGCGGCGGCCGATTCTGTTTAGGTGCCTGTGGCCCGTCTTATTGACACACCATCTCACGGGGGAGTGGTTTCATATGCCCGGCGGAGGTTTCATCAAGTTGCCCGGCGGCAGCGTGGTGGTCGCGCTCAGCCTGCCCAACCCGGTCGGCGACGGCTCCACGGTCCGCGTCCTCGTGCACGCGCCGAACCGCGCCCGGGCCCTGACCCGCCTGCGCAACCTCGGCCTGCGCTCCGTCTACCTCCGGGGCAACCTCCACCCGCCGACGCCGGACGAGGTCACCGCCGTCCTCCACCACCCGGACGGCCTGCTGTGGCGCACCTGCCCGGAGGGCGCGACGGAGCTCTGGCACCCGATCCGGGCCCTGCTGCCGCAGAGCCGCACCTGGGGCACGCCGCGGCTCGCGGACGGCGCGTAGCGCGCCGCCCCCGGAGCCTCCCCGGCGCCCCCAGCGCCGCCCCGGCGGCCTCAGACCACCGGCTTGCCCGTCAGCTCCACGCCCGCCCCGCGCAGCTCCTCCAGGGCCCGCTGGACGGTCCCCTCGGAGACGCCCGCCGTCAGGTCCAGCAGCACCTGGGTTCTGAAGCCCTCGCGGGCCGCGTCCAGGGCCGTGGCGCGGACGCAGTGGTCCGTGGCGATGCCGACCACGTCCACCTCCGTCACCTCCCGCTCCCGCAGCCAGCGGGCCAGCGGCACGTCGTTCTCGTCGGTGCCCTCGAAGCCGCTGTAGGCCGCGTCGTACGCGCCCTTGTCGAACACCGCCTCGATCGCGCCCGACGCGACCGCCGGCGCGAAGTTCGGGTGGAAGCCCACGCCCTCCGTACCGGCCACGCAGTGCTTCGGCCAGGAGTCCACGTAGTCCGGGGCGTCGGAGAAGTGGCCGCCCGGGTCGATGTGGTGGTCCCGGGTGGCCACGACGTGCTGGTACACGGCGCCCGCGGCCTCGCCGATCAGGTCCGTGATGGCGGCGGCGACGTCCGCGCCCCCCGCCACCGCGAGGCTGCCGCCCTCGCAGAAGTCGTTCTGAACGTCCACGACGATCAATGCGCGGTGCATGGCGGGTGTCCTTCGGTGGTGGGGGGACGGCGGGGATGGCATCGAGCCTAGAGACTTCCCCCGCCCTGCGGGAGGGGGCCCAGAAGGCGAGGACGGACGCGGCTCCTCGGGGACGACCGGCTCAGACGTACTCCGTCGGGATCACCGGCTCGCCCCGCGACAGCTGCGTCGCCGACATCGGCAGCCCCGCCCGCGCCGCGATGTGCCGCTCGCGCGCCGCCTCCAGCGGCTCACGGGCCACGACCTCGCCGCCCTTGACGAGCTCGACCAGCAGCTGACGGTCGGCGAGCCCGGCCGGCACCGGACCCGTGCCCACGACCTCCGCCTCGGCCGCGCCGTCCGCGTCCAGGCGCCGCGCGGCCCACTTGCGGCCGCCGATCGACATCTTGGCCCCCAGCGACTTCTTCGCCACCGGCACCAGCGGCGCCCGCACGTCCGCCGACTCGGCCCGGGCGACGAGCTTGTAGACCATGGAGCAGGTCGGGTGGCCGCTGCCGGTCACCAGCTGCGTACCGACGCCGTACGCGTCCACCGGCGCCGCCGCCAGCGAGGCGATGGCGTACTCGTCGAGGTCCGAGGTGACGATGATCCGCGTGTCGCGCGCCCCCAGCTCGTCCAGCTGCTGCCGCACCCGGTGCGCCACCAGCAGCAGGTCGCCGGAGTCGATGCGCACCGCGCCCAGCTCGGGCCCGGCCACCTCGACGGCGGTACGGACGGCCTCGGTGACGTCGTAGGTGTCGACGAGCAGCGTCGTACCGCGGCCCAGGGAGTCCACCTGCGCCCGGAAGGCGTCGCGCTCGGTGTCGTGCAGCAGCGTGAAGGCGTGCGCGGAGGTGCCGACGGTCGGGATGCCGTAGCGGAACCCGGCGGCCAGGTCGGAGGTGGAGTCGAAGCCGCCGACGTACGCGGCGCGGGCCGAGGCGACCGCGGACAGCTCGTGGGTGCGCCGGGCGCCCATCTCGATCAGCCGCCGCCCGCCGGCCGCCGACGACATCCGGGAGGCCGCGGCGGCGATGGCGGAGTCGTGGTTGAGGATCGACAGGATCACGGTCTCCAGCAGTACGCACTCGGCGAAGGAGCCCTCGACGCGCAGGATCGGTGAGCCGGGGAAGTACACCTCGCCCTCGGGGTAGCCCCAGATGTCGCCGCCGAAGCGGTAGTCCGCCAGCCACGCGAGGGTCGGCTCGTCGACGATGCCGCGCTCACGCAGGAAGCCGAGGACGCCCGCGTCGAAGCGGAAGTTCTCCACGGCGTCCAGGACCCGCCCGGTGCCGGCCACGACGCCGTACCGGCGCCCCTCCGGCAGCCGCCGGGTGAAGACCTCGAAGACCGAGCGCCGGTCGGCGGTCCCGCCCCGCAGGGCGGCCTGGAGCATCGTCAGCTCGTACTGGTCGGTGAAGAGCGCGGTAGACGGCACGTCCACCGGCAGCCCAAGATCCGCAGCGTTCATATGACGGATGCTACCTCCAATCTCGTCAGAGTGACGATTTCTCTGGGAGCCCAGAGGAAACGCTTCGGCGGGGCCGGTTTGTGCGGTGGTCCCCCTCCAGTGGCAGCATGGGCAAGGTGAGTGTTGCTCCCACTGAGATCGAACGCCCCCAATCGGCCGAAGAGTCGTTCGCCGTCGTCGAACCCGACGTGCCCTGGGTGACGATCGTCCACAACGACCCGGTCAACCTCATGAGCTATGTCACCTACGTCTTCCAGGCGTACTTCGGCTACCCCAAGGACAAGGCGCACAAGCTGATGCTCGACGTGCACCACAAGGGCAGGGCCGTGGTCTCCAGCGGCACCCGCGAGGAGATGGAGCGGGACGTGCAGGCGATGCACGGATACGGACTGTGGGCGACGCTCTCCCAGGACCGCGGCTGATGAGCGGGCACTTCGAGGCGCTGCCGGGCGGCGGCGCGGCCGTCCTGCTGGACGAGGTCGAGGTCTCCATCCTGCGCTCCCTGACCGTGCAGCTGCTGGAGCTGATCGGGCCCGGCGAGCAGCCGCCCCGGGGCGAGGACCCGCTCGCCGAGCTGTTCCGCGACGGCCCGAGCGAACCCCCGGCCGACCCGGCGCTGGCCCGGCTCTTCCCGAACGCGTACGCGGACGACGACGAGCAGCTGCGCGCCATGTCCGCGGAGTTCCGCCGGTTCACCGAGAACGACCTGCGCACCCGCAAGCGGGAGGACGCCCTCGCCGTCGTACGGAGCCTGGACGCGCTGACCGTGGCCGGGGAGGGCGCCGCGGTGCTCAAGCTGTCCGCCGACGAGGCGCGCCACTGGCTCGGCGCGCTCAACGACCTGCGGCTGACCATCGGCACCCGGCTGGACGTCGGCGACGAGGACGACAACGACGACCTGTACCGGCTGCCGGACAGCGACCCGCGCAAGCCGATGGTCATGGCGTACCTCTGGCTCGGCGCCCTGCAGGAGACGCTCGTCGAGACGCTGATGCCGTAGGGCCGGACGCCCACGCGGACGCCCACGCGGATGTCCACGCGGATGTCCACGCGGGCGTCCGCTCAGCGGACGCTCAAATCCGCATAACGATCGGATTACCGGGACACCCCTTTCAGTCATGGAAGGGGCGTTTGTCATGTTTTCGCTGTGTCTCAATTCACATCACCGCTACTCGATCATCGGTGCGGCCGTGATAAATCTGCACGATCGCCCGGGAACGCCACCCCTGTTCCCCGGGTGCGCTTGAGCCGGCTGATCGCCGGCGGCACTCCATCCATATCCGGGGGGATCAGCGTGGAGAAAGGCGCAGCAGAACGATGACCTCAACGCAGGTCGGCAACCAGAACGACAGCCCCGTCGCCGGTGAGGGCGAGGGCTACCAGCGAGGCCTCGGCGCCCGCCAGATCCAGATGATCGCGATCGGCGGAGCCATCGGCACCGGGCTCTTCCTCGGCGCGGGCAAGGCCATCTCCAAGGCCGGACCGAGCCTCATCCTGGCGTACGCCATCGCTGGGCTCGTGATCTTCTTCATCATGCGGGCCCTGGGCGAGCTGCTCATGTACCGCCCCGTCTCCGGGTCCTTCTCGGAGTACGCCCGCGAGTTCATCGGCCCCTTCGCCGGCTTCGTCACGGGCTGGACGTACTGGCTGTTCTGGGTCATCACCGGTATGACCGAGGTCACCGCCGCGGCCACTTACATGACGTACTGGTGGGACATCCCGCAGTGGGTCTCGGCCCTGGTCTTCACGGTCATCCTGTACGGCGCGAACCTGATCTCGGTGAAGCTCTTCGGTGAGCTGGAGTTCTGGTTCTCGATGATCAAGGTCACCGCCATCATCGGCATGATCCTCATCTGCGCCGGCATCCTCACCATCGGCTTCTCGGACGCCGCCGACACCGCGTCCATGACCATGCTCTGGTCCGAGGGCGGGTTCTTCCCCAAGGGCATCGGCGGCACGCTGATGACGCTCCAGATCGTGATGTTCGCCTTCCTCGCGGTCGAACTGGTCGGCGTCACCGCCGGCGAGTCCAAGGACCCGAAGGTCACGCTGCCGAAGGCCATCAACACCGTCCCGTGGCGCATCGCCGTCTTCTACGTCGGCGCGCTGATCATGATCCTGTCGGTCGTGCCGTGGACGCACTTCCAGCCGGGCGTCTCGCCGTTCGTCGCCGCCTTCGAGAAGATGGGCCTCGGCATCGGCGCCGCCATCGTGAACTTCGTGGTGCTGACGGCCGCCCTGTCCTCCTGCAACTCGGGCATGTACTCCACCGGCCGCATGCTGCGCGACCTCGCGCTCAACGGCCAGGGCCCCAAGGTCTTCACCCGGCTGACGAAGTCCGGCACCCCGCTCCTCGGCACCACCTTCTCGGCGGCGCTGATGCTCGTGGGCGTCTGGATCAACTACGTCGCCCCCGGCAAGGCCTTCGAGTACGTCGTCTCCTTCGCGACCATCTCCGGCATGTGGGCCTGGATCGCCATCCTGGTCTCGCACATCCGCTACCGCGCCGCCGTCAACCGCGGTGAGGTGCCGGAGTCGGAGTTCAAGGCCCCCGGAGCGCCCTTCACCAGCTGGTTCGCGCTGCTGTTCATCTTCGGCGTGATCGTCATGATGGGCGTCGACGAGGGCTCGCGGGTCTCGCTGTACTGCGCCCCGCTGTGGGCCCTGCTCCTCGGTGTCAGCTACCTGTTCCTGAAGAACCGGAACCCGGAGAACACCGCCTTCAAGCGGTGACGCCGTAGCCGGCTGTCCAGCATGTGGGCCCGCCCGTACCACTCCTCGGTACAGGCGGGCCCCTCTGCTTATCCTGATGCGCATGCTGACCATCACACGGGCCCTCTACGACCAGATCGTCGCGCACGCACGCGAGGACCACCCGGACGAGGCCTGCGGCGTGGTCGCGGGCCCGGCGGGCTCCGGACGCCCCGAGCGCTTCATCCCGATGCTCAACGCCGCTCGCTCGCCCACCTTCTACGAGTTCGACTCGGGCGACCTCCTGAAGCTCTACCGCGAGATGGACGACCGCGACGAGGAGCCGGTCGTCATCTACCACTCGCACACCGCGACCGAGGCGTACCCCTCGCGCACGGACGTCAGTTACGCCAACGAGCCCGGCGCGCACTACGTCCTGGTGTCGACGGCGGACACGGACGGCGCGGGACCCTTCCAGTTCCGCTCGTTCCGGATCGTGGACGGCGAGATCACGGAGGAAGAGGTCCAGGTCGTCGACGCGTAATGAGTGCGGCGTCTCGCCAGGCGGGCGGAAAGCGTCCGCAATGCGAGATCACACTCCAGGATCCGGACCGGGAATCGATACGATGACCGCATGGTTTCCATCGACGTGAGCGAACAGACGCCGGGCACCGTGCTGCTCGTGGCGCGGCTGCACGTCGACCTGTGCCGCCTCGCCAGCGCGATGTGTCCACCGCGCTGCGCCGCCTGAGCGCACCTCTCCGCACCGCCACCGCACCGCTTTCCGCACCGCCGCGCGTGCCCCCCGGGGTCGCGCACGCAGTACGTCTGCCTGCCATCGACTCACCTTCCGACAGGAGCCCACGCCATGGCCATCGAGGTCCGCATCCCGACCATCCTCCGCACCTACACCGACGGCGCCAAGGCCGTCGAGGGCAACGGGGAGACCCTCGCCGACCTCTTCGCCGACCTCGAGACCCGGCACGCCGGCATCCAGGGCCGCATCGTCGACGAGGGCGAGCTGCGGCGGTTCGTGAACGTCTACCTGAACGACGAGGACGTCCGCTTCCTGGACGGCATCAAGACCAAGCTCTCCGACGGCGACAACGTCACGATCCTTCCGGCCGTCGCCGGTGGCATGCGCTGATGCGTTACGACAGCCCGCTCGCGGCGGTCGGCAACACGCCACTGGTACGCCTGCCGCGCCTGTCCCCCTCCGAGGACGTACGCATCTGGGCCAAGCTGGAGGACCGCAACCCGACCGGCTCCATCAAGGACCGGCCGGCCCTGCACATGATCGAGCAGGCGGAGAAGGACGGCCGGCTCACCCCCGGCTGCACCATCCTCGAGCCGACCAGCGGCAACACGGGCATCTCGCTCGCGATGGCGGCCAAGCTCAAGGGCTACCGCATCGTGTGCGTGATGCCCGAGAACACCTCGCAGGAGCGGCGCGACCTGCTGGCCATGTGGGGCGCCGAGATCATCTCCTCCCCGGCGGCAGGCGGTTCCAACACGGCCGTCCGCGTCGCCAAGGAGCTCGCCGCCGAGCACCCCGACTGGGTGATGCTCTACCAGTACGGCAACCCCGACAACGCGGGCGCGCACTACGCCACGACGGGGCCGGAGATCCTGGCGGACCTCCCCTCCATCACCCACTTCGTGGCGGGCCTCGGCACGACGGGCACGCTGATGGGCGTCGGCCGCTTCCTGCGCGAGCACAAGCCCGACGTCAAGATCATCGCCGCGGAGCCCCGGTACGACGACCTCGTCTACGGCCTGCGCAACCTCGACGAGGGCTTCGTCCCCGAGCTGTACGACGCCTCCGTCCTCACCTCCCGCTTCTCGGTCGGCTCGGCCGACGCGGTGACGCGGACGCGGGAGCTCCTCCAGCAGGAGGGCATCTTCGCGGGCGTCTCGACGGGCGCGGCGCTGCACGCGGCGATCGGCGTCGGACGGAAGGCGCTCAAGGCGGGCGAGAGCGCGGACATCGCCTTCGTGGTGGCCGACGGCGGCTGGAAGTACCTGTCGACGGGCGTCTACACGGCCCCGACGACGGAAGCGGCGATCGAAACACTCCAGGGCCAGCTCTGGGCGTAGCCCCTCCGGCCCCTCACGGGCCGGGCCTCGCGGCGCCGGCCCCTCCGCGCCACGAACCCCTGGCCTCGGCCGGGCCCAGGCCCGAGGGCGGGGGCGGCACGGCGCGACGGGCGCCGAGGCGCCGGGGCGGGGCCCGGCGGGCCCTGGTGGGTCGCGGCGCGAAGCCGCCGCGTGGGGTGTGGGGCGCAGCCCCACGACACCCACCCCCCGGGGCCCCGGTTTCGGGAAGTGGGGGCCCCGCAGGGCGTAGGGGGCGGGGTGGGGCAGAAGCCCCGCCGCAGGCGGCCGCAACGGGCGGGAGAGGCCCGAATCGGTGACAGCGCGGGTGAGTTCGACCACAAGCGGCCACTGCGAAGGAGCGGCCCGCCCTCCCGCGCCTTACGCTCGGTAAACCGCACGACCTCCCCCCAGCGCCCCGCCCCCGTCCACGGAGGTTCACGCTCCATGAAGCTCACCGTCGTCGGCTGCTCCGGGTCGTTCCCGTCCGCGGAATCGGCCTGCTCGAGCTACCTCGTAGAGGCCGACGGCTTCCGGCTGCTCCTCGACCTGGGCAACGGCGCCCTCGGCGAGCTGCAGCGCCACACCGGTCTGTACGACCTGGACGCGATCTTCCTGAGCCATCTGCACGCCGACCACTGCATCGACATGTGCGCGTACTTCGTCGCCCGCTACTACCGGCACGAGGGCGGCCGCTGCCCCGCCCTCCCGGTGTACGCGCCCGACGGCGCCGAGCAGCGTCTGACGACGGCGTACGCGGACACGCCGTCCGACAAGTCGATGAGCGAGGTCTTCGACTTCCACACGCTCAAGCCCGGCACCTTCGACCTCGGCCCCTTCCAGATCCGTACGGAGAAGGTGTGCCACCCGGTCGAGGCGTACGGCATCCGCATCGAGCACGGCGGCAAGTCGATCACGTACTCCGGTGACACCGGCGTGTGCGACGAGCTGGACACGCTGGCGGCCGGGACGGACCTGTTCCTGTGCGAGGCGTCGTTCACGTACGGCAAGGAGGACATCCCCGGCCTGCACCTGAACGGCCGCGAGGCGGGTGCGCACGCCGCCCGCGCGGGGGCCGGGCGGCTGGTGCTGACGCACATCCCGCCGTGGACGGATGGCGAGCGGAACCTCGCCGACGCGCGGGCGGTCTACGCCGGCCCGGCGGAGCTGGCCCACGCGGGCGCGGTGTACGAGGTCTGACAGCATGCGAACGCCCCCGGAACCTGCGGTTCCGGGGGCGTTCCGTCATGTGCTCACGCCTTGGTGAGGTCCTCGATCTCCTCCTCGGGCTCACGGCCCGGGGTCGCGAGGTTGAACCTGACGATCGCGAAGCGGAAGACCACGTAGTAGACCACCGCGAACACGAGACCGATCGGGATGATCAGCCACGGCTTGGTGTCGAGCTTCCAGTACAGCAGGTAGTCGATCAGACCGGCCGAGAAGTTGAAGCCCGCGTGCACGCCCAGGGCCCAGGTGAGGGCGAGGGAGATGGCCGTGAGGACCGCGTGGATCACGTACAGCACCGGCGCCACGAACATGAACGCGAACTCGATCGGCTCCGTGACACCCGTGACGAACGAGGTCAGCGCCAGCGACACCATCATGCCGAGGACGGCCTTGCGGCGCGTGGGGTGAGCCGTGTGCGCCATGGCGAGCGCGGCGGCCGGGAGGCCGAACATCATGATCGGGAAGAAGCCGGACATGAACATGCCGGCGGTCGGGTCGCCCGCGAGGAAGCGGCCGTAGTCGCCGTGCACGACCTCGCCCGCGGCGTTGGTGAAGTCACCCAGCTGGAACCACGCCACGGTGTTCACGAACTGGTGCATGCCGATCGGGATCAGCGCGCGGTTGATCGCGCCGAAGAGACCGGCGCCCAGCGCGCCCAGGCCCGTCATCCACTCGCCGAAGTTCGCGATGCCCTCGCCGATCGGCTCCCAGACCAGGCCGAAGAAGACACCGACGATGACGCCGACGAAGGCCATGATGATCGGGACGAGCCGGCGGCCGTTGAAGAAGCCGAGCCAGTCCACCAGCTTGGTGCGGTGGTACTTCTGCCACAGCACGGCGGCGAGCAGACCCATCACGATGCCGCCGAGGACGCCGGGGTTGTTGAACGTCGCCGGATCGTCCTTGCCGGCCTTGACGACGGCCTCGGTGACCGGGAAGGCCTCGAGCACCTTGCTGTAGACGAGGAAGCCGACGAGGGCGGCGAGCGCGGTGGAACCGTCGGACTTCTTGGCGAAGCCGATCGCCACGCCGATGCAGAAGAGCATCGGCAGCGCCCCGGTGATCGCGCTGCCCGCGTTGGCGAAGACGGCGGCGACCTTGTCCCAGCCGAGTCCGTCCTTGCCGAACACGTCGTCCTGGCCCAGCCGGACCATGAGGCCTGCTGCGGGAAGGACGGCGATGGGCAGCTGCAGGCTGCGGCCGATCTTCTGCAGGCCCTGGAACAGGCCGGAGCCCCGCTTCTTCGCGGGCGCCGCCGTGGCGGTGGCCGTACTCATACTTCCTCCAGTAGGCAAGGCGCCGCCCGGGGACAGTGAAAGGGGACGGCGGCGTCTCGTGAAGCGCTGCGCAGAAATGCGCGCGTGGTCTACACCAATTGTGGTGTAGACCTGTTGTAGCACGGTGAAGGATAGATAAGGAACTTGCAATTTGATAACGCCCGAAGGGGCCCGCGACCTCGCAGGTCACGGGCCCCTTCGGGCGTCAGCCGGGCGTCGGGTGCCGGGCGTCGGGCGCCGCGGCTACGGCTTGGTGACGTCCGTCTCCGCCTCCTCGGGCTCGCGCCCCGGCGTCTTCAGGTCGAATGCGGTGATGGCGAAGCGGAAGATCGCGTAGTACACCGCCGCGAACGCGAGACCGATCGGAATGATCAGCCACGGTTTCGTCGCGAGCCCCCAGTTGATGACGTAGTCGATGAGACCGGCCGAGAAGCTGAAGCCGTCCTTCACGCCGAACGCCCACGTCACCGCCATCGATACGCCGGTCAGCACGACGTGGATCACGTACAGCACGGGCGCGACGAAGAGGAACGAGTACTCGATCGGCTCCGTGATGCCCGTGACGAACGAGGTGAGGGCCACCGAGAGCATCAGGCCGCCGACCTCCTTGCGGCAGTGCGGCTTGGCGCAGTGGGTGATGGCCAGCGCGGCGGCCGGCAGGGCGAACATCATGATCGGGAAGAAGCCGGTGGTGAACTGCCCCGCGTCCGGGTCGCCCGCCAGGAACATGCTGATGTCGCCGTGCACCACCGTGCCGTCCGGTTTGGTGTACGTGCCGAACTGGAACCACACGGGCACGTTCAGGAACTGGTGCAGCCCGATCACCAGCAGTGCGCGGTTCGCGACGCCGAACAGGCCCGCGCCCCACGCCCCGAGGCCCACCAGCCAGTCGCTGAAGTCCTCCAGGGCGTCGCCGACCGGGGGCCAGACGAAGAGGCAGACGACCGCGAAGGCGATGGCGACGAACGACATGATGATCGGCACGAGCCGGCGCCCGTTGAAGAAGCCCAGCCAGTCCACCAGCCGGGTCCGGTGGAACCGCTGCCAGAAGTAGGCCGTGAGCAGGCCCATGACGATGCCGCCGAAGACACCCGGATTCTGGTACGTGTACGCCACGAAGGTGTCGTCCGCGCCCAGGCAGCCGCCGTTGACGTCCCTGGTGCCCGGCGGGCAGTCCTTGGGGAAGGCGCGCAGCACGCCCCGGTAGACCAGGAAGCCGGTGACCGCGGCGAGCGCCGTGGAGCCGTCCGCCTTCTTCGCCATGCCGATCGCGACGCCCACGCAGAAGAGCAGCGGCAGGCCCAGGTCCGCGTCGAGCAGCGCGCCGCCCGCGCCCGCGATGACCTTGGCGACGTCGTTCCAGCCCAGTCCGTCCGCGCCGAAGACGTCCGGCTGGCCGAGGCGGTTGAGGATGCCCGCCGCGGGCAGGACGGCGATGGGCAACTGGAGGCTGCGGCCCATCTTCTGCAGCCCCTGGAAGGCACCGGACCACCGCTTCCGCTGCGGCGCGGCCGTGGTGGCGGAGCTGTCGGAGCTCATCGGCGTCCTCCTGGTCTCCTGCGAGACTGGTGTAGACCAGTTGCGATATCGTAGGCGCTGGTGATCGTCATCCTTCGCTACAAGCCGGTCATGTGCCCGCGAAGATGGGCCAACCGTGCGTTACGGTGACGAAAGACCTAGGTGGGCCGAGCAGCGCTCAGTGCTCCGAAACGGCTCTTGGACGCAGGGAGAAGGACATGGCCAGCAAGGCTGAGAAGATCGTCGCCGGGCTCGGCGGCATCGACAACATCGAAGAGGTCGAGGGCTGCATCACCCGCCTGCGCACCGAGGTCGCCGACCCCGCCCTGGTCGACGAGGCCGCGCTCAAGGCCGCCGGCGCCCACGGCGTCGTCAAGATGGGCTCCGCGATCCAGGTCGTCATCGGCACCGACGCCGACCCCATCGCCGCGGAGATCGAAGACATGATGTGAGCCACCGCCGCTCACCCGCGAGGGCCCGTTCCGGAACCGGAACGGGCCCTTCGTATGAGGGGGCTAGGCTCATCCCATGTCTCGAATCGACGGCCGCACCCCCGAACAGCTCCGCCCGGTCACCATCGAACGCGGATGGAGCAAGCACGCCGAGGGCTCCGTCCTCATCTCCTTCGGCGACACCAAGGTCTTCTGCACCGCCTCCGTCACCGAAGGCGTCCCGCGCTGGCGCAAGGGCAGCGGCGAAGGCTGGGTCACCGGCGAGTACTCGATGCTGCCCCGTGCCACCAACACCCGCGGCGACCGCGAATCCGTACGCGGCAAGATCGGCGGCCGCACCCACGAGATCTCCCGCCTCATCGGCCGCTCCCTGCGCGCCGTCATCGACTACAAGGCCCTCGGCGAGAACACCATCGTCCTCGACTGCGACGTCCTCCAGGCCGACGGCGGCACCCGCACCGCCGCCATCACCGGCGCGTACGTCGCCCTCGCCGACGCCGTCGCCTGGGCGCAGCGCAACAAGCTCGTCAAGGCCGGCCGCAAGCCCCTGACCGGCACCGTCGCCGCCGTCTCCGTCGGCATCGTCGACGGCACGCCGCTCCTCGACCTCTGCTACGAGGAGGACGTCCGCGCCGAGACCGACATGAACGTCGTCTGCACCGGCGACGGCCGCTTCGTCGAGGTCCAGGGCACCGCCGAGGCCGAGCCCTTCGACCGCAAGGAGCTCAACGCCCTCCTCGACCTGGCCACCGGCGGCTGCGCCGACCTCGCCGAACTCCAGCGCCGCGCGCTGGCGGAGACCCTGTAGCGGCAACCACGACGGGGTCCCGCCGCGTCTGTACGAGTACGGGCGTACGGATCGACCCGTACGCCCGGCCAAACCTTCGGAGGACACCACCCATGCGCCGACGCCGACGCACCGCAGCCATTGCCACCACCGCGGCCGCCGCCGTACTCGCCCTGACCGCCGTAACGGGCTGCGGCGCGCTCGACAAGGCCGTGGGCTGCGTCCAGGCCGCCGACGCCATCGCCACCAGCGTCAACAAGCTGAGCCAGGCCGCCTCGTCCGCCACCAACGACCCCACCCAGCTGAACGAGTCCCTCGACGCGATCGACAAGGAACTCGCCTCGCTGAAGGACAAGACGGACAACGCCGACCTGTCCAAGGCCGTCGACGACCTCGACAAGGGCGTCGACACCGTCCGCACCGCCGTCAAGAACGGCGACACCACCCCCGACCTCAAGCCCGTCACGGACGCGGCCACCGAGCTCGGCAAGGTCTGCACCCCCTGACGGCCCGTAGATACTGGGGTGCATGAGCCGCCTGATCCTCGCCACCCGTAACGCCGGGAAGATCACCGAACTGCACGCCATCCTCGCCGACGCGGGTCTCCACCACGACCTCGTCGGCGCGGACGCGTTCCCCGAGGTCCCCGACGTCAAGGAGACCGGCGTCACCTTCGCCGAGAACGCCCTCCTCAAGGCGCACGCCCTCGCCCGGGCCACCGGCCTGCCCGCGATCGCCGACGACTCCGGCCTCTGCGTCGACGTCCTCGGCGGCGCCCCCGGCATCTTCTCCGCCCGCTGGGCCGGCCGCCACGGCGACGACCGGGCCAACCTGGAGCTGCTCCTCGCCCAGCTCGCCGACATCGCCCCCGAACACCGCGGCGCCCACTTCGCCTGCGCGGCCGCCCTCGCCCTCCCCGACGGCACCGAGCGCGTGGTGGAAGGCCGCCTCCGCGGCACCCTCCGCCACACCCCCACGGGCACCGGCGGCTTCGGCTACGACCCGATCCTCCAGCCCGACGGCGAGACCCGCACCTGCGCGGAGCTGACCCCCTCCGAGAAGAACGCCATCAGCCACCGGGGCCAGGCGTTCCGGGCCCTGGTGCCGGTGATCCGGGAGCTGGTCGGCTGAGGCGTGGTGTACGCCGAAGGCCCGGTCCCCTGGTGGGGCCGGGCCTTCGCTCACGTGCGGCCGGAGGGACTCGAACCCTCACGGGTGTTACCCCACTGGGACCTAAACCCAGCGTGACTGCCAATTCCACCACGGCCGCATGCGCGACCCCATCGTAATGGGCAGCGCGCGGGCCGTCGGCGGGATCACCGGATGACGGTGGCTCAGATGCGGCCTCTACGGCGTCGGGCGGGGTGCGGAGGGGGCGGTCAGATGCCGAGGTCCTTGATGATCTTGGCGACGTGGCCGGTCGCCTTCACGTTGTACAGGGCGCGCTCCACCTTGCCGTTCTCGTCGACGACGATCGTCGAGCGGATCACGCCCGTCACCGTCTTGCCGTACAGCTTCTTCTCGCCGAACGCGCCGTACGCCGCCAGCGTCTCCTTCGACGGGTCGCCGACCAGCGTGACCTTCAGGTCCTCCTTCTCGCGGAACTTCGCGAGCTTCTCCGGCTTGTCGGGCGAGACGCCGATCACGTCGTAGCCCGCGCCCGCCAGCAGGTCGAGGTTGTCGGTGAAGTCGCACGCCTGCTTGGTGCAGCCGGGCGTCAGCGCGGCCGGGTAGAAGTAGACGATCACCTTGCGGCCCTGGTAGTCGGCGAGCGAGACGTCGTTGCCGTCCGCGTCGGGCAGGGTGAAGGCGGGGGCGGTGTCGCCGGGCTGCAGTCGCTCGCTCATGGTCTCTCTCTCCTGGCTTGGGCGTACGCCTTCAGAGCCTAATGGGGGTCGGGGACAGTGAGCGGGCCGTCGAGCTGACAGACTGTCCATCACGGATTTGGACAGACCTACGGAGGCAGCGCGGTGTCGGATGCCAGGACCCCTGCGCAGATCGAGGCGGACATCGTCCGTCGTCGCGAGCAGCTCGCCGTCACGCTCGACGAGATCGGCGTACGCATGCACCCGAAGACGATCATCGGGGACGCTAAGGCCAAGGTGGCGTCGACGGTCGACCAGACCGCGGGGCGCGCCTTCGTCACCGTGAACCGCGTCGTCACGGACGTGAAGGGCCGGTTCGTCGCGGAGGACGGCTCGCCGCGGCTGGAGCGGGTCGTGCCGGTGGCGCTGCTCGCGATCGGCGTGGTCGGGCTGCTCGCCGTGTCCGCGCGGCGCCGCAAGGGCTGACCCTTCGGCGCGCGGGCCGCGCCGGGCCAGGTAGTTTCGTGGGGTGAGCGAGAACACCCACGACAAGCTGCCCATCCGCATGCTGCACGACCGCGTGCTGGTACGGAACGACACGCCCGAGGGCGAGAGGCGCTCGGGCGGCGGCATCCTGATCCCGGCGACCGCCGCCGTCGGCCGCCGGCTGGCCTGGGCCGAGGTGGTCGCGGTCGGCCAGAACGTACGGACCGTGGAGCCCGGCGACCGGGTGCTGTACGACCCCGAGGACCGTGCCGAGGTCGAGGTGCGCGGTGTGGCCTACGTACTGATGCGGGAGCGCGACCTGCACGCGGTCGCCGCCGACCGGTTCGAGGGCTCGGAGGACTCGACGGGGCTGTACCTGTAGCGCCGGTTTGTTACGGTTGAGGGACCCGACGAGACGCGCCGTACCGGGTTGACGCAAAGACGACGCACCCCTGTTGTCCGTTCGTTTTCGCGTTCACGGAGGTGCCGCCGTCATGGCATGGGTTCTGCTGATCGTCGCCGGTCTGCTCGAGGTCGGCTGGTCGATCGGGATGAAGTTCACCGAGGGGTTCACGCGGCCGTGGCCGAGCCTGCTGACCGGCGCCGGCATCGTCGCCAGCATGGCCCTGCTGTCGCAGGCGGCGAAGACCCTGCCCATCGGTACGGCGTACGGCGTGTGGGTCGGCATCGGCGCGGCCGGCGCGGCGGTGGTCGGCATGGTGGTGCTGGGGGAGCCGGCGACCGCCGCCCGGATCTTCTTCGTGTGTCTGCTGTTGGTCGCGGTGGTCGGCCTGAAGGCCACCTCCGGGCACTAGGGCATGTGCATGTCCTGCGACTCCCAGGACTCCCACGGCTGCCGGGCTGTCGGGGTCCGTGGGGGCGGCGGGGTGTGCGGTGCCTGGGGGGCTTGCGAGGCCGTCTCGGGTGGCGGTGGTGCGGCGACCGGGGCGCTGCGGACGCGCGGCTCGGCGGGGGGTGCCGCGGCCGCCGGGGCGGCGGGGGTGACGGGGGCGGCCGCGGGGGCGCCGGCGCCCCGGTCGTGTCTCGGGCCGGCGTTCTCCGTGTCCGGGGTGCGGCGGCCGAAGCCGTCCCGTCCGTCCCGCTCGTCCGGTCCGTCCGAGGGGTCGGGGCGCGGTTCCATGCCCTCCGCGATCCGCAGGTCGAAGTCGCGTGCCGCCGTGCCCGCCAGGGCCTCGCGCGTGTACTGGGCCCAGATTTCCGCCGGTGCGCCGCCGCCGTTCATCCGCTCCAGGCCGAGCGCCCCGTACAGCGGCTTCTGGCCGCCCGTCTTCGGGTCCTGGCCCATCACCGCGACGACGGTCGTCAGGTTCGGCGTGTAGCCGGCGAACCAGGCCGCCTTGTCGTCCTCCGCCGTGCCGGTCTTGCCGGCGGCCGGGCGTCCCGCCGCCTGGGCGGCCGTGCCCGTACCGCCCTCGATGACGCCACGCAGCACCGCCGTGGTCGTGTCCGCCGCCTCGCGGCTGATGGCCTGGGTGGTCTCGGCGCCGGGCAGTTCCAGGTCTTCGCCGTCCCGCTGCACCCGCTCGACCAGCGTGTACGCGCTGTGCTTGCCGTGGTTGGCGAGGGTCGCGTACGCCTGCGCCATGTCGAGTACGGAGGCGGTGGCGGGGCCGAGCGCGATCGACGGCGACGGGTTCAGGTCCGGGGTGTCGACGGGCAGCCCCAGGTTGATGGCGGTCTGTTCGACCTTGGCCGGGCCCACGTCGACGGCGAGTTGGGCGTACACGGCGTTGACCGACTTGTCGGTGGCGGTGGTCACGGGGATGGTGCCGTACGAGACGTCGTCCTCGTTCTTCGGGTTGTACGCCGGGCCCGTCCAGCCCTCCACGTGGCGCTCGTTGGTGCCGTCGTACGTCGTGTTGGGCGTGATGCGCTCGCCGGTCTGGGTGCGCGAGCCGTGGTGGACGGCGGCGGCGAGGACGAACGGCTTGAAGGTGGAGCCGACCTGGTAGTCGCGGCGCGTCGCGTTGTTGACGTACTGCTTGGTGTAGTCGACGCCGCCGTACATGGCGAGGACCTTGCCGGTGGCGGGGTCGAGGGAGACGCCGCCGACGCGTACGAAGCGGTCGGTCTCGTTGGCGGTGGTGTCGAGCCGCGCCATGACCTGGTCCTCGACGGCCTGGATGAACGCGTCCTGCTTGCGCTTCTGCAGGGTGGTGGTGATGCGGTAGCCGCCGCGTGCGAGGTCCTTGCGGTGGAGGACGCCGTGGTCGGTGAGGTAGTCCTGGACGGCCTGGATGACGTAGCCGCGCTGGCCGGAGAGCCCGATGGTGGAGCGCGCGGCGAGCGGCGTGGGGAAGACGGCCTCGGCGCGCGCCCTCGGGGTGAGCCAGCGCTCCTTGACCATCGCGTCGAGGACGTACACCCAGCGGGCGATGGCCCGGGGCCGGTTCCGGGGGTGGGTGGCCACGTCGTACGCGCTCGGGGCGTTGAGCAGCGAGGCGAGGTACGCGCCCTCGGCGACGTCGAGGTCCTCGACGTCCTTGTCGTAGTAGGCGTGGGCGGCGGCCTGGATGCCGTAGGCGTTGCGGCCGTAGTAGCTGGTGTTGAGGTAGCCCTCGAAGATGTCGTTCTTGGTCTTCTCGCGGTCGAGCTTGATCGCGATGAAGAACTCCTTCACCTTGCGGGTGACGGTGCGTTCCTGGCCGAGGTAGTAGTTCTTGACGTACTGCTGGGTGATGGTGGAGCCGCCCTGGGTCCCCTTGCCGGTGAGGGTGTTCCAGGCGGCGCGCAGCATCGCCTCGGGGTCGACGGCGGCCGCCGAGTAGAAGTCGCGGTCCTCGGCGGCGAGGACGGCGTGCTGGACGTGGGACGGGACGCGGGTGAGGCGGACGTTCTCCCGGTTGACCTGGCCGTCGCGGGCGATCTGGGTGCCGTCGCTGTAGAGGTACACGTTCGACTGGGCGGTGGCGGCGGCGTTGGCCGGCGGGATGTCGACGAGGTGGTAGCCGAGGAAGAAGCCGCCGACGAGGAGGAGGCAGGCGAAGAGGAAGCCGCCGAGGAGCATGCGCCAGGTCGGCACGGCGCGCCGCCACCCGGTGCGCTTCTCGCGCTGCCGCCTGCCGCGGCCCTTCGGCCGCTGCTGCCCGCGCGGCCCGCGGGACCCGCGGTGGCTCTGGTCCGGGGGGCCGGCGGGGGCGGCGGGGGCGCCGGGGGCGCTTGGTGCTCCTGGGTGGGGGCGGGTGCCTGTGGTGCGGGTGCCTGGGCTGGTGCTGGTGTCTGCGCCCGTGCTTGTGTCTTCTGCGCGTTCGCTTTCCGTGCCACCGCCGGGGCGGGCCGTGGGCTCGTTTCCGGGCGTGGCACCTGCCCGAGGGCGTGTGGTGTGAGTGGCCTGCTTCCGGCCCTCCGGCTTCGCCGGCTTCGCATGCGTCTCCGGCGTCTCGGTCTCCGGCGTCTCCGTCTCCGGCTCCGTCTCCGGCGTCTCCGGCTTCTCGGGCTTCTTCCGGCCGCCCTCCCTCCCCGCCTTCTTCCCCTTCTGCGGCGTCTCGCGGGCCGGGGGGCCGGCGACGGTCGGGTCGCGGGGCTCCCAGGCCTGCTTCGGTGGCTCGTCGCTCATGTTCTCCGGCCTGTCGATGACTGCTGCGCTGTTTATGACGATTTGTCCGAAACTCATCTTGCACCGAAAAGCAGTCGCGACGACGGATTCCGCAGGGCTAGGCTCGTCAGCTTTGACGGAGGGAGTTCAGGGTGCGGCTGTACGCGGCCGTGGCGGCCGGTGGTTTCCGGCGCCATGCGACGTATCGGGTGGCGACCGCGGCAGGGGTGTTCACCAACACCGTCTTCGGCTTCATCCTGGCGTTCACCTACATAGCCCTCTGGGATGAGCGCCCTCACCTCGGTGGCTACGACATGGGCGAGGCGCTCGCCTATGTGTGGATCGGCCAAGCCCTCCTCGCCGCCTGCGGCCTGATGGGGGGTGGGTTCGAGGACGAGCTGATGGAGCGCATCAGGACGGGCGACATCGCCGTCGACCTCTACCGCCCCGCCGACCTCCAGCTGTGGTGGCTGTCCGTCGCCCTGGGCCGGTCCGGCTTCCTGCTGCTGGGGCGTGGCGTGGCGCCGCTGGCCGTCGGCGCGCTCGCCTTCGACATCGCGCTGCCCGAGCAGCCGCTGACCTGGCTCGCCTTCCTCCTCTCGGTGGTGCTGGGCGCGGTGGTGAGCTTCGCGGTGTGGTTCCTGGTGGCGCTGAGCGCGTTCTGGCTGATGGACGGGCACGGGGTGGTACAGGTGGCGTGGCTGTCGGGGATGTTCTTCTCGGGCATGCTCCTGCCCCTGAACGTGTTCCCGGGCGTGCTCGGTGAGGTCGCCCGCGTACTGCCCTGGTCGTCGATGCTCCAGGTCCCGGCGGACGTCTTCCTGGAGAAGCGCACGGGCTGGGGGCTGGTGGAGGCGTACGCCTTCCAGGGCGGCTGGGCGCTGGTCCTGCTGCTGGCCGGGCGGGCGCTCCAGGCGGCGGCGACGCGTCGGGTGGTGGTGCAGGGTGGCTGATCAGGCACACGATGACCGGTACGGGCTCGGGCAGGTGGGCGCGGGGCTGCGCGCGTACGGGCTCATCGCCGCCATGTGGGTGCGGTCGACGATGACGTACCGCTTCTCCTTCGCGATGACGCTGCTCGCCAGCTTCATCGCGACCGGCTTCGACTTCGTCGTCATCCTGCTGATGTTCGGTCACGTCCGAGGCCTCGGCGGGTTCTCCTTCGCCGAGGTGGCGTTCCTGTACGGGACGACCGGCACCGCCTTCGGCCTGGCGGACATGGCGCTGGGACAGACGCAGCGGCTGGGGCGGCGGGTGCGGGACGGCACGCTGGACACGCTGCTGGTGCGCCCGGCCCCGGTGCTGGCGCAGGTGGCGGCGGACCGGTTCGCGCTGCGGCGGCTGGGCCGGGTGTCGCAGGGGCTGCTGGTGCTGGTGTGGTCGCTGGTGCTGCTGGACGACGTGGAGTGGACGCCGGTGAAGGTGGCGCTCGTCCCGCTGATGGTGGTGAGCGGCTGGATGATCTTCGCGTCCGTGATGGTGGCGGGGGCGGCCTTCCAGTTCCTGGCGCAGGACGCGGCGGAGGTGACGAACTCGTTCACGTACGGCGGCAACACGCTGCTCCAGTACCCGCCGACGGTCTTCGCGACGGACCTGGTGCGGGGGGTGGTGTACGTCGTGCCGCTCGCGTTCGTGAACTGGGTGCCCGCGCTGTACGTGCTCGGGCGCCCGGCGCCGGCGGGGTTGCCGGGGTGGGCGGCGTTCGCGTCGCCGGTGGTGGCGGTGGTGATGGGGGCGCTGGCGGGGCTGGCGTGGCGGTTCGGGGTCCGTTCGTACCGGAGTACAGGGAGCTGAGCAGCGGTGAGCAACGAGACGAACGAGAACACCGAGACCACCGAGACCACCGCGACCACCGAGATCACCGCGACCACCGAGACCATGGAGCCGGCCTTCAGCGAGTCGGATTTCATCGAGCTCGTCGGCGTCGAGAAGGTCTTCGACGTGCGGCGCCGCGTGCCCGGCACCCTGCGTCGCGAGAAGCGGCGGGTCCGGGCGGTGGACGGGATCTCCTTCCGCGTGGCGCGCGGCGAGATGGTCGGCTACATCGGCCCCAACGGCGCCGGGAAGTCCACCACCATCAAGATGCTGACGGGCATTCTGACCCCGAGCGGCGGTCGGCTGCGCGTCGCCGGCATCGACCCCGCGCGCGACCGCACGCGGCTCGCGCGGCGGATCGGCGTGGTGTTCGGGCAGCGTACGACCCTGTGGTGGGACCTGCCGCTGCGCGACTCGTACCGCCTGATCCACCGCCTGTACCGGATCCCGGAGGCCCGCTACCGCGAGAACCTCGACCGGTGCGTCGAGCTCCTCGACCTCGGCGAGCTGCTCAACGTGCCCGTGCGCCAGCTCTCCCTCGGCCAGCGCATGCGCGGTGACATCGCGGCGGCGCTGCTGCACGACCCGGAGGTGCTGTACCTGGACGAGCCGACCATCGGCCTCGACGTCGTCTCCAAGGCCCGGGTGCGGGAGTTCCTGCGCGACCTGAACGCCGAGCGCGGCACGACGGTCCTGCTCACCACGCACGACCTGACCGACATCGAGCAGCTGTGCAAGCGGGTGATGGTCATCGACCACGGGCGGCTGATGTACGACGGGGCGCTCGGCGGCCTGCACGAGGTGGGCCGGAGCGAGCGGACGCTGGTGGTGGACCTGGAGCGCGAGCTACCGCCCATCGAGGCGCCCGACGGGGCGCGGGTGGTGCGGGTGGAGGGGCCGCGGCAGTGGCTGGCGTTCCCGGCGGACCGGTCGGCGGCGCCGCTGGTGGCGCGGATCGCGGCGGAGTATCCGCTGGTGGACCTGTCGGTGCGGGAGCCGGACATCGAGGCGGTGATCGCGAAGATGTACGCGGAACGGTCGGAGGTGCCGGAGTGAGGGCAGGCCCTAGAGGTCCTGGTGCGGAGCTCCACCGTGGGTGGGGTTGGTGAGGTCGGCGAGGTCGACGTAGTGGGCCATACGGCGGTAGCCGGCGTCGCCCGGGTGCAGCCCGTCCCCGGAGTCGTACGCGGGCAGCAGGCGGGTCGGGGCGTACGGGTCGCGCAGGGCGCGGTCGAAGTCGACGACCGCGTCGAAGACGCCGCCCGTGCGGATGGTGGCGTTGACCTGTTGCCGTACGGCCTCCAGCTCCTTCGTGTACCGCCGGTGGCCGCCGAACGGCAGGAGCGTCGAGCCGACGACGCGCAGCCCGCGCGCGTGCGCCTGCCGCGTCAGCGCGGTCAGACCGTCGGTGATGCGGCGCGGGTCGGTCTCGTGGGGCGGGCGGATGATGTCGTTGATGCCGAGGCATATGACGACGGTGCGGACCCCCGGACGGCTCAGCGCGTCGCGCTCGAAGCGCGAGAGGGCGCTCGGGCCCCTGCCGTCGCGCAGCACGCGGTTGCCGCCGATGCCCTGGTTGACCACGCCGTAGCCGCGGGAGCGCAGCCGGTCGGCGAGCAGGTCGGGCCAGCGGTGGTTGGCGTCGCGGGTGGAGCCGACGCCGTCGGTGATGGAGTCGCCGAAGACGACGACCGCGCCGCGGGCGGCCGGGTTGACGACGTCGACGGCCGCCAGGTGGTGCCAGGTGGGGGCGGCCTCGGCGTACGCGGCGCCGCTCACCTCCCGCGTGTGGTCGCCGTCGGCGGCGTACGACGTCTGCCGGGCGACCGGGTGCCGGGTCGTGGGCGCGCCGGCCGGGACGTACAGCGTGACCAGGAGGTCACCGTCGTACGGGACGGCGAGGGGTACGGGGTCGCTGACGGCGTCGGCGCCGGGCGGGATGGTGACGTACGGGCGGCCGCCGGCGAAGGTGACGCGCCGGAGCGTGCCGGGGACGGCCGCGGCCCCCTCGGCGCGTACCGCGAGGGAAGCGGCGTCGATGCGGAGCGGACGGGGGCCGCCGTACCGGTTGGTGAGGGTGATGCGGGCGGTGGTGCCGCCGATGCTGGTGTGGATGACGTTGCGGAGGGAGCGGGGCTCGCGTGCCGCCTGGTCGTGAAACGGCGCGGGCTCGACCGGCGCGGCGGACCAGGTTCCGATCCACGCGGCCTTCTCCGCGGTCGTGGCGGCGCGGGCGTCCTGGTGCGGCGGGTCGGTGTGCCGGGCGGGGCCGTCCGCGCCCGTCCGCTCCACCGCCGCGAAGATGCCCCCGCAGCCCAGCACGGTCGCGGCCAGCACCACGGCGAGCGGACGCCTGTATTCCCCACGTACTCCCCTCATGGCCGACATCATCCGGCATGGACACGGGAACTCGGCGTGCGCCCCGGGAGTACCTGAGGTAGGGACCCTGGGAAGGGACTACGTACATGGTGGTGCGGATGAACCAGTCGAAGACCCCGCTCGTGGCGTTCTCGTACACGGCGGCGGACGAGGAGAAGCGCCGCGGTGTGCGCCGGATGAAGCTCATGGCGACCGGGCTGCTGCTCCTGGTCGCCCTCGTCTACACCCTGGCCACGTGGGCGCGGAACGCCGGCGTGGACGGCTGGCCCGGTTACGTCGCGGCCGCGGCGGAGGCGGGCATGGTGGGCGCGCTGGCGGACTGGTTCGCGGTCACCGCGCTGTTCCGGCGGCCGCTGGGCCTGCCCATTCCGCACACGGCGATCATCCCGACGAAGAAGGACCAGCTGGGCGCCTCGCTCGGCTCCTTCGTGGGCGAGAACTTCCTCTCCGGCGATGTCGTACGCGCCCGGCTGCACGCGCTCTCCATCGGCCGCCGGCTCGGCGCGTGGCTCGCCGAGCCCGCGCACGCCGACCGGGTCACGGCCGAACTGTCCACGGCACTGCGCGGCGCGCTGACCGTGTTGCGGGACGCGGACGTCCAGGCGGTGGTGGGGGAGGCGGTCACGCGGCGTGCGGAGGCGGCGGAGATCGCGCCCGGGCTCGGCAAGACGCTGGAGAAGATCGTCGCCGACGGCGCGCACCACGGGGCGGTGGACCTCGTCTGCAACCGCGCCCACGACTGGCTGGTGCTGCACGCCGACTCGATCATGGACGCGGTGCAGGGCGGGGCCCCGGGCTGGACGCCCCGCTTCGTCGACCGGAAGGTCGGCGAGCGCGTCTACAAGGAGCTGCTGCGCTTCGTCACGGAGATGCGCGACATGCCGGGGCACCCGGCGCGCGGGGCGCTGGACCGCTTCCTGACGGACTTCGCCTCCGACCTCCAGGCCGACACGGACACCCGGGCGCGGGTGGAGCGCCTCAAGTCGGACCTGGTGGCGCGCCCGGAGGTCCAGGACATCATCGCGTCGGCCTGGGCGTCGGTCCGCGCCATGGTGATCTCGGCGGCCGAGGACGAACGCAGCGAGCTGCGCCTGCGCGCCCGCGCCTCGCTCCTCGCGCTCGGCCGGCGACTGGCCACCGACGCCCGGTTGCAGGCGAAGGTGGAGGGCTGGGCGGAGGACGCGGTGGTGTACGTCGTGACGACGTACCGCGCCGAGATCACGTCGCTGATCAGCGAGACGGTGGCGAGCTGGGACGCGGACCAGACGTCGCGGAAGATCGAGGCTCATATCGGCCGCGACCTGCAGTTCATCCGTATCAACGGCACGGTGGTCGGCGCGTTGGCGGGCCTGCTGATCTACACGGTCTCGCACGCGCTGGGCGGCTAGGCGGGGGGGGGCGTCCGGGTGCCCGGGCTGCCTGGGGTCGTGCTGGGCGGGTGCCCCGGACCCTGCCGCCCGGGCCCCCCGCCCAGCCACTGTGGGGAGGTGCCGTCTTATACGCACCCGGCGGGCGCCGCGTTCAGCGACGCCGGGCACGGCTTTTCGGCGCGCCCGCGGCGCGTCGCGTCGCGGTGCGGCGAGCGCGGCGCCTCAGCGGGGCCTGGTCGGTGCCGCGACCTCCGGCGCCGCGCTCGCCTCTGCGGGGCTCAGTCGGCACCGCGGCCTCAGCCAGGCCCGGTCGGCACCGCGGCCTCAGCCGACACCTCGGCCTCAGCCGCCTCAGCCGCTCCGGCGACCGACCGCCCAGGACGCGGCCGCCATGGCCCCGGCGACCGAGAACACCGCGGGCCATGCCCCGACCTTCTTCGCCAGCGGGTGCGACCCGGCGAACGCGGCCACGTACGCCGCGGTCAGCCCGGCTGCGGCCTTCCCACCGCTCTGCCGCTGCCACTCCCGCGCGGCCACGGCCCCCGCGGCCGCGAGCGCCACGCCCCCGAGGGGCCGCTTCTTGGTCCACCGCGCCACGGCGTACCCACCGACGAGCCCACTCGCCGCCACGGCTGCTGCCGGAATCCTGGCCATCTTCGCTGTCCTGCCTTCCGCACGCGTGTTCATACCTGTCCCGAGGCTAACGCGGCGGGTTCGGGCAGCTTGCGACGCCCTCGTACCGATTCGCCGACAGAAGTGACCGTCAGGGGTGGTGCAGGACCCTTCCTGCCACCAGCACGTAACAACCGCGCAGCGCAGGCATGGCCGACCGCACCGTACGGGCACGAAACGCGCATGCCGACCCCCACGCCGCCGCACCGCTACGCCGCCGACCCGCTGGTCGTCGCGCAGGACGGAGTGGCCACCGTCCACCAGCTCATGGACCTGGGCTGCGCCTCCTCCGCGATCGCAGCCCACTGCCGCCCGCCGGGCCCCTGGCGCCGGTTGCTGCCTCGGGTGATCGTCCTGCAGACGACGGAGCCCACGCCCCAACAGCGCTTGCGCGGAGCCCTCCTGTACGCGGGGCCCGACGCGCTCCTCACCGGCCCCGCGGCCCTGGCTCTGTACGGCCTGGAGTCCGTCGCCGCGCCCGCCGAGCTGGCGAAGGTGGACGTCCTGGTCGCCCACCGGGCGACGCCGCGCAGCCACGCGTACGTCCGCGTCCACCCCACGGTCCGCCCCGCCCTCCGCGTCCCGGTCCGGAACCTGGCCTGCGCGGCCCTCCCGCGCGCGGTCGCGGACGCGATCCCGCACCTCGCCGACGAGAGTGCGGTCGCGACGCTGCTGCGGGAGGTCATGGAGAGGCGCCTCTGCCGGCCCGACGACCTCATGACGGAGGCACGGGCCGCGCAGTTGCACGTCTCGCCGCTTCTGGGAGGCGAGGCCGAGCGGCCTTAGCCCGCGGCGATCGCAGAGTAGGTGTAGACGTCCGCGGGGATAGCGAGTCTGGGTGAAAAGTCCTTCTCGCCCTTCTCCAGTGTGATGAATAGCGCGTCGGTCTTGATGGACTCGCACCACTTGACGCCCTCGCGGAAGTCGCCCGGTGGGGAGCCGCCGATGTACGACTGGCCGAGGCGGGCGGTAGGACCTGCCGCAGCTCGTCGCGGAAGGCGTCTTGGGCACGGAGCGTGGCGAACCCCTCGTCGTAGGCGGGCCGTCGTCAGACCTCCAACGTCCCGTGGCACTCCCCGTACACCGTGCCCGAGCCGCACCAGCACGGGGACGTGCGGGCCGGGGGCCAGGGGGTTGCGCGGCCGCGGGCGGCGAGGGTGGTGGCGTATTGGGGGAGCAGCTCCGGGTTGGCGGGGGAGGCGGCCTCGGAGGCGGCGAAGGCTTCGTACGAGGGGACCGTGCCCTGGACGATGCCGAGGTTCGGGGTGCCGGCGGCCGCGAGTTCGCGGAGGGAGGCCTCCAGGTCGGTGAGGTGGGCCTCGTGGGTGGGGTACTCGGCCTCCAGCTCCGGGTAGGCCGCGAGGAGCTCGGCCAGTTCGTTGGGCGGCCAGAGCAGGACCGCCACCGGGAAGGGGCGGGAGAGGGCCGTGCGGTACGAGCCCAGCTCGCTGCGCAGGCGCGCGATCTCCGCCTGGAGCTCGGCCGGGTCGTCGGAGCCCAGGGACCAGAGGCGCTTGGGGTCGTGGAGCTCGTCCAGGGGGACCGCGCCCCGGTGGAGGCGGTCGGCCAGGACGTCCCAGTCGTCGTGCGGCAGCGCGAGCAGGCGGCGGACGCGGTGGCGGCCCATGAGAAGGGACTGCGCCGGGTACGGGACCTCGTCGTCGGGGGAGGGCAGGAGGGTGGTGACCGCCGTGGTGAAGGTCGCTTCGGCGGCCTCCAGTTCGTCGTGGGCCTCCAGCGTCTCGGCGACGATCTCCCACGCGGCGGCGTCGGTCGGGGTCGTCGCCCGCAGGCCGTCGAGGATCGCGCGGGCCTCGGCCTCGTGGCCGTACTCCCACAGGTTCGCCGCCTTGAGCGCCTTCACCAGGTGCGGGTTCTCCGGCGGCGGGGTGGCGGCGAGGAGGTCGTCGTAGAGGGTCGTCGCGCGGTCGCGGGCGCCGGCCAGCTCCAGGTGGGCGGCCGCCCGCAGGAGCAGCGGTTCGCGGTCTTCGGGGTACTGCGCCGCGGTGCGCAGCAGACGCTCGGCTTCGGTGATGTGGTCGGCAGACGTGTCGTCGGGGCGCATGGGGGACACCGTACTGCTGTACGGGGGCGGCGGGGGCCCGTCCCCCGCGCCCGTCGTCCGAGCCCGTCGTCCGCGCCGGGAACCATCCGGGACGGGCGTGCGTTCGAGGGGGTGAAGGGAGGGGGATCGCATGCGCCGTCTTGCCGTATGGGTGTCCGTGATGTGCGGGCTGGCCGCTGTCCTGTACCTCCTCTTCGCCGACGGCGGGGCGTTCTCCGTCGCCGCCGCGCTCGTCGCCGTCGGGTCCGCGCTGGTCACGTACGCCGTCGTCGCCGCGCGCCGCGCGGACGCCGTGCCGCCGACCCGCATACGCACCGCCCTCCGGGACCGCGAGCAGCGCACCGCCTTCCTGCGGCAGCGCGACCCCGACGCGCCGGGCCGCCGACGGCCCAGGGCGCCCGGCCGACGTCTCGTCGCGACGGCCGCGTAGAGGTTCCCGCTTCCCTTTTCGCCGTTCTCCACGCGGTTCCGTCGTCAATCCGGCATGCCGAAAACACCTCATTCCGGTACGACGAGACCCTCGGAGGGTTCCCTCACCATGTCCGTTTTCGCCTCGCTGGTCGAGCGCCTCGCCGCGCTGCTCCAGCCGCTGTTCCACGGTTCCGCCACCGCCGCCGCGATCGTCCTGTTCACCGTGGCCGTACGGCTCGCCCTCCACCCCCTGTCGCGGGCCGCCGCACGCGGGCAGCGGGCGCGGATGCGGCTCGCGCCGCGCGTCGCCGAGCTGCGCAGGAAGTACGGGCGGGACCCGGAGCGGCTGCAGCGGGCCGTGATGGACCTGTACGCGGGGGAGCAGGTGTCGCCGTTCGCCGGGTTCCTGCCGAGCCTGCTGCAGCTGCCCGCGTTCTTCCTGATGTACCACCTGTTCTCCGGCGGCGGCATGGAGGGGCACGCCCTGCTGGCCGCGCCCCTCGGCGGGCACTGGACGGACGCCCTGGCCGACGGCGGGCTCTTCGGGCCGGCCGGGCTGGTGTACCTGGCGCTGTTCATGATCGTGACCGGGCTCGCCACGTACACGTACCGGCGGGCGCGGCGCGAGATGGGCGTGATGGGCGTGATGGGGGAGGCGGCCGGCGCGGAGCTGCCGGGGGCGGTCACCCGGCTGATGCCGCTGCTGGGATACGGGACGCTCATCAGCGTCGCCGTGCTGCCGCTGGCGGCCGGCCTGTACGTCGTCACGAGCACGGCGTGGGGCGCGGCGGAGCGGGCGTACCTCTTTCGCGGGGGTGCGCTGACCCCTGAGGTTACTCGCGCGTAAAGGTCCACTGTGTGAACGAGGTCTTGCGGGGTGACCTGCGGTATTGGAGGATCGACCAATCCTCCGATGGCCGCACCCCATCGGCCGGGGCCCACCTCGACCACAGGGAGAAGACCATGAAGCTGCTGCGCGTCGGTACGGCGGGCGCCGAACGCCCTGCGCTGCTCGACCAGGAGGGGACCCTCCGCGACCTGTCCGCGCTCGTGCCGGACATCGACGGGAACCTGCTCTCCGACGCCTCCGCCCTCGACCGGATCCGTGCCGCCGTCGGCGCCGGTGTGCTGCCCGCGCTCGACGCGACCGGGCTGCGGATCGGGCCGCCGGTCGCGCGGATCGGCAAGGTCGTGTGCATCGGGCTGAACTACCACGACCACGCCGCCGAGACCGGCCAGGCGACGCCGGCCGAGCCGGTGGTCTTCCTCAAGGCGGCCGACACGGTCGTCGGGCCGGACGACACCGTGCTCGTACCGCGCAACAGCCGCAAGACCGACTGGGAGGTCGAGCTCGCGGTCGTCATCGGCCGTACGGCCCGTTACGTGGAGTCCGCGGAGGCGGCGCTCGCGCACGTGGCCGGGTACGCGGTCGCGCACGACGTCTCGGAGCGCGAGTTCCAGATCGAGCGCGGCGGCACCTGGGACAAGGGCAAGAACTGCGAGACCTTCAACCCGCTCGGCCCCTGGCTCGTGACGGCGGACGAGGTGCCGGACCCGCAGGCGCTGTCGCTGAAACTGTGGGTCAACGGCGAGCTCAAGCAGGACGGCACCACCGCCAACCAGATCTTCCCGGTCGGTGAGGTGGTGCGCTACGTCAGCCAGTTCATGACCCTCTACCCCGGTGACGTCATCAACACCGGTACGCCGGCGGGCGTGGCGATGGGCCAGCCGGAGCCGAAGCCGTACCTGCGCGCCGGGGACGTGGTGGAGCTGGAGGTCGAGGGGCTCGGGCGGCAGCGCCAGGAGCTCAAGGACGCGTGAGCGCGCGACGCGTAGCACGCTGACGGCGTGATGCGGCGGGTCGCCCCTGTGCGGGGCGGCCCGCCGCTCGTCGTCGACGACCGGTCAGGACACGAGTTGCACCTTCTCGGCGCGGTCCTTGAGGTTGACGCATTCCGTGTACGGGTTCGGGTCGCCCTGGCGCTCGCGGCACTTCCAGCGAGCGTCGTCCACGTGGACCACGACGACCTTGCGCCCCTTGCCACCGTGGTGCTTGGCCTGGACGGCATCGCCGTACGCGTTGGCCACGCGGTGCGCGGTGCCGCAGGCGGAGCTGCCCTTCGTGGTCACCGCGACGACGGAGAGGCCGTTCCAGCCGGTACCGCAGTCCACCGCCTTGGTGGCGGCGCCGGGATCAACGGTCGGGGCCGCCGCCGATGACGGGGCGGCCGTCAGGGCCAGCAGGGTGGCGCCTCCCGCGAGGGCGACGGCGGCTGCTCTCGTGGAGCGCATGACTGCCTCCTTCCGGCGCGCTTCGGCGAGGGTGATCGGTTCGCACGCCTTCTCGACCGTAGGGCCGGTCGAGTGATGCCGCGCGGTTGGGTTACTCCGAATGGGTGAAGCGATGCGGACGTACAAGTACCGCCTGAGGAGTCCTCTCGGTGGTCTCGCGGCGGACCTCACCGCTCGCGTCAGGGCACCCGGTGAGACGTCGCCTCCCCTGGTCCGGATTCACCGAGGGGGGTGTCTCGCCCTCCCCGCGGCGGGTGGGGTGCGTGTACTCCGGCTCCGGTGGGCCGGAGCCCTACGTCTTCTCGTGGGGTGGCGCGCAGCCGCCACCCCACGAGAGCCGTCACAGCCGCGCGATGAACCGCTCCAGCGCCTCGACCACCAGGGCGTGGTCCTCCAGTTGCGGCAGGCCCGAGACCGTCACCGTGCCGATGACGCCCGCGACGCCGGTGACCGTGAGCGGGAAGGAGCCGCCGTGGGCCGCGTAGGAGTCGGGGTCGAGGCGGGAGTCGGTGTCGAAGGACTTGCCCTTGGCGCGGAAGCGGGTGCCGACGAGGAGGGAGCTCTCGGCGTAGCGCTCGACGACGCGGCGTTTGCGGTCGATCCAGGCGTCGTTGTCGGCGCTGGAGCCGGGCAGCGCGCAGTGGAACAGCTGCTGCGGGCCGCGGTGGATGTCGATCGCGACCGGGGCATGGCGTTCGCGGGCCAGGTCGGCCAGCAGCGTGCCCAGCCGCCACGCGTCCTCGTATGTGAAGTGGGGGAGCGTCAGGCGGGCCTGCTGGGCTTCGAGCTCCGCGATGGTGGGAGCAGTGGTGGGGGCGGTGGTGCGGGCGGTCGCGGTCACAGCGTCACCGCCACGCCGTCGCGGGCCGAGCGGCGCGCCGCCTCCAGGACGTCCAGCGCGGCCGCCGCCTCGTGGGCCGTCACCGGCGGGGGAGTGCCGTCGCGCAGGGCGGCGGCGATGGCCGCGTAGTACGCCGGGTAGTCGCCCGGCAGCGACGGGACCGGCGTGCCGCCGCCCGTCACCGGCGAGTCCCCGGCACCCAGGCGGCCCCACAGCGGCTCCGGCTCCGTGCCCCAGTCCGGGCTCGTGCCCGGCAGCAGGCCCTCGCGCAGGGCCGCCTCCTGCGGGTCCAGGCCGTACTTGACGTACCCGGCGCGCGAGCCGAGCACCCGGAAGCGCGGGCCGAGCTGGGCGGCCGTGGCGCTGACGTACAGGTGGGAGCGGACGCCGTTCGCGTGCGTCAGCGCGATGAAGGTGTCGTCGTCCGCCTCGGCGCCCGCCCGCCGGACGTCCGACTCGGCGTACACCCGCGTGGCGGGGCCGAACAGCACCAGCGCCTGGTCCACGACATGGCTGCCCAGGTCGTACAGCAGCCCGCCGAACTCCTCCGGCGCCCCCGACTCCCGCCAGCCGCCCTTCAACTGCGGCCGCCACCGTTCGAACCGGGACTCGAAGCGCTGTACGTCGCCGAGCTCGCCGCGCTCGACGAGCGAGCGGAGCGTGAGGAAGTCGTTGTCCCAGCGGCGGTTCTGGAACACGGACAGGAGCAGGCCGCGCTCCTCGGCGAGGGCCGCGAGGCCCCGCGCCTCCGCCGCCGTGCCGGCGACCGGCTTGTCGACGACGACCGGCAGGCCGGCCCCGAGGGCGGCGGTCGCGACCGGGGCGTGCGTCTTGTTGGGGGAGGCGATCACGATCAGGTCCAGCTCGCCCGCACGCGCCCACAGCTCCTCCGTGGACGCGGCGACCCGGACCCCCGGGAACGCGGCGCGCGCCTGCTCCTGGCGCTCCGCGTTCGACGTGACGACCGTGTCCAGGACCAGGCCCTCGGTCGCGGCGATCAGCGGGGCGTGGAAGACGGAGCCCGCGAGGCCGTAGCCGACGAGTCCGACGCGCAGCGTTCCAGGCGTTCCAGGCGTTCCAGTCATGCCGCCCACTTAAGCAACGCTGTTGCCAAAGTGCAAGCGGGCCGGACAATGGGACCGTGAACATCAACGCGCTGCGCAGCCACAACACCGCCCTGCTACTCAACCTGCTGCGGCAGGCCGGCGAGGACGGCGTCAGCCGGCTGGAGCTCGCCGAGCGCACCGGGCTCACCCCACAGGCCATCAGCAAGATCATCGCCCGGCTGCGGGACGAGGGCCTCGCCGTCGACGCGGGGCGCCGCGCCTCCACGGGCGGCAAGCCCCGCACCGTGCTGCGCCTCGTGCCCGGCGCCGCCCACGCCCTCGGGCTCCACCTCGACCGCGACGAGCTCACGGTCGTACGCGTCGACCTCGCCGGGGCGGTCGTCGCGGCGCGCGGCGTTCCGCTGGACCTCGGCGCGGGTACGGAGGCCGTCCTCGGGGTGGCGGCGCGGGAGGCGGCGGGCCTCCTCGACGCGACCGTCCTCGGCGCCGGGGTCGCCATGCCAGGGCCGCTCGACCACGCCGCCGGCGTACCGCACCGCGTGACCGGGTTCCCCGAATGGGACGGGTTCCCGCTGCGCGACGCGCTCGCCGAACGCCTCGGGCTCCCCGTGGTCCTCGACAAGGACACGAACGCCGCCGCCTTCCGCATCGCCGCGCGGGGGCGGGGCGGGGAGTCGTTCGCGTACCTCCACCTCGGTACGGGACTGGGCGCCGGGCTCGTCCTCGGCGGCACGCTCCACCGGGGCGCCCGGACCGGCGCGGGCGAGTTCGGGCACCAGACCGTGCAGCTCGACGGCCCGCCGTGCGGGTGCGGCGCGCGCGGCTGCCTGGAGGCGCTGTGCCTCGCGGCGGTGTCGCGCGGCGACCTGGCGGAGGCCGCGCGCGTGCTGGGCGTCGGCGCCGCCAACCTCGTCGGCCTCCTGGACATCGACCGCGTCCTGCTGGGCGGGCGCGTCGTCGCGGCGGCGCCGGAGCCCTTCGTACGAGGAGTCGGCGCGGTCCTGGAGGAGCGCGCGCGCCGCGAGGGCGGCGCGCGGCCGGTGCCGGTGAGCCTCACGGACGCGGAGCCCGGCGAGGGTGGTGCCGGTGGTGCCGGTGGTGCCGGTGGTGGTGCCGGTGGTGGTGCCGGTGGTGCCGGTGATGCCGGTACCGCCACCGGCGACCACCAGGTCGCCCAGGGCGCGGCACTGCTGGCGCTGGCGCCGTTGTTCGGACTCTGAGCGGGGCAGGACTGGGCCCCGCCGGCCCCCCGCCCCGCCGGCCCCCCGCCCCGCCGGGCCCCCGCCCCCGCCCCGCCGGGCCCCCGCCCCCGCCCCGCCGGACCCCCGCCCCGCCGGACCCCCGCCCCGCCGGACCCCCGCCCCGCCGGACCCCCGCCCCGCCGGACCCCCGCCCCCACCCCGGCGCCGGGCATGCGCCCCCGCCCCCGCTCCGCTGATCGGGCGCATACGTGCCCCCGTACGGCGGGCCGCCCCACCCCGGCCGGTGCGGTGGCGGCGATGCGTGGCAGGTTCTCGGGGCACGACTTTCCGCGCCCCGCCGAAGGTGCCCCCATGCGACTGCGTCACGCCCTCGCCACCGGAGCCACGGTTGCCCTGCTCGCCGTCCCCTCCGTCGTCGCGGGCACCGCGCTGGCCGCACCGACCGCGCCCGCACCCACGCCCCCGCCCGTCGGCGGCCCCACGCCCCCGCCCGTCGGCGGTGGCGGCGCCGACACCGCCGGCAGTGCCGACACCATCGCCGTGCCGGAACGCCAGCCGACCTGCGGGAACGCCGCCGACACCGCCTTCCCGATCGGTACGCGGATCAAGGACGGGCCCACCACGTACGAGGCCGGCGGCGGCTTCCGGAGCTGGCGCGTCGAGCTGACCAACACCACCGCCCGCACCTGCGGCAACATCCACCCCGTCATCGTCTTCACCGACCGCGCCCAGACCCTCCAGCCCTCACACATCCAGCTGGAGTTCTACGAGGACGAGAGGGGCCCCGCGGAGGGCGGCCGCCCGCACCCCGTGACCATCGAGAAGACCGACCACAACGAGCTCGTCGGCGTCCTCGACAACGGCTTCCCCGGCTACACCGTGCCGCCCGGCCGGACCCTCACCGTCCCCGTACGGCTCGCCTTCACCTCCGCCGCCCGCCCCGACGAGGTCACCGCCAACGCCGCGATCGTGCAGCGCCGCGGCGACGACGGCGACTGGGTCGGGGAGTCCGGCGACTACCGCTTCGCCGTCCGCGGGGAGGAGCGCCCGGCCGACGAGGCCACGACCGAGCCCACCGGGCCGCCGCCGACCGGCGAGGCGGCGGAGCCCGGAGTGGCCGACGAGCTGTCGAAGACCGGCCACGACACGTTCCTCCTGACCGGGGCCACCGCCCTCGCGCTCCTCCTCGGTGCCGGGGCACGGTGGTGGGTCGGGCGCCGTGACGGCGGGCGCCGGTGGCGGGTCGGGCGCCGAGGGGCCGGGCGCCCCTGACGTTCACGTACGTCTGCGACCATCCCGCCGTGGACTACCCGAACGGCCAGGCCTCCCCTGGCGCACCCGTCCGCTCCGGCATCCCGGAGCACGGCCGCGTCCCCAAGTACTACGCGGTCAAGGCCCGCGTCTCCGCCCTCCTCGACGAGCTCGGCGAAGGCGGCACCCTGCCCACCGAGCGCGATCTGGCCGTACGGTACGAGGTCTCCCGCGAGACCGTACGCCAGGCCCTGCGCGAGCTGCTGCTCGAAGGGCGGCTGCGCCGCCAAGGGCGCGGCACCGTCGTCGCCGGGCCCAAGCTGGAGCAGCCGCTGGCGCTCGCCAGCTATACCGAGGGCGTCCGGCGCCAGGGGCGCAGGCCCGGCCGCCACCTCGTCTCCCTCGACCGGTTCCCGTCGCCGGACGAGCTCGCCGCCGACCTCGGCATCGCGCCCGGCGACCCCGTCTGGCACCTGGAGCGGGTGCTGCTCGCCGACGACGAACGGGTCGGGCTGGAGAGCACGTACGTCTCGGAGGCCCGCGTCCCGCGCCTGGACGCCGACTTCGACCCGGACTCCTCCTTCTACGCGTACCTGCGCGAACGGCTCGGCATCTCCTTCGGCGACGCCGACGAGCGCATCGAGACCGTCCTCGCCACCCCGCGCGAGGCGCTGCTCATCGGGACCCCGCCCGCGCTGCCCATGCTCCTGCTGCACCGGGTCTCGCGGGACACCGACGGCAGACCGCTGGAACGGGTCCGCACCCTCTACCGAGGGGACCGTTTCAGCTTCACCACCCACCTCGGTAAATAACAGGACGGTAACGGGTCTAGGCCAAGCTTGCGGGGGCGTTCACCTTCCCGTCGACGGACCGATCCGCGCGCGCCACCCGCCGCCACGAGCGTTTCCGTCCGTGAGAGTCATCGTCGTAGGAGCCGGCGTGGTGGGCACCATGCACGCCTGGCACGCAGTGGAGCGCGGCCACGAGGTCGTACAGATCGAGCGCGAGACCGAGGCCCGGGGCGCCTCCCTCCGCAACTTCGGCCAGATCTGGGTCAGTGGCCGCGCGGGCGGTGAGGAGCTGGAAACCGCCCTGCGCGCCCGCACGTTGTGGGAGGCCATCGGCGCCCGCGTGCCCGCGCTCGGTTTCCGGGCCATCGGCTCGCTGACCCCCGTCCGTACCGACCCGGAGCTCGCCGTCGCCGAGGCGGCGGTCGCCCGTCCCGACGCCGCCGCCCGCGGGTACCGGCTCGTCACCCCCGCCGAGGCCCGCGCCCTCAACCCCGCCCTGCGCGGCGACTTCACCGCCGCCCTGTGGTGCGAACGCGACGCGGCCGTCGAACCGCGCACCGCGCAACCCGCCCTCCGCGAAGCCCTGTACGCGTCCGGGCGCTACACCTTCCTCCCCGGGCGGGAGGTCCGCGAGGTCGTCGGCGAGAACGCCGTGCGCGATGACCACGGCGACGTCCACCGGGGCGACGCCGTCGTCCTGTGCACCGGCGCCTGGCTCGGCGGGCTCGTCCGCGAGGTCGCGGGCGCCGACCTCCCCGTACGCCGCGTACGCCTCCAGATGATGCAGACCGACCCCCTCGGCGAGCCGCTCACCACCTCCGTCGCCGACGCCGACTCCTTCCGCTACTACCCGGCGTACGCCTCCGAGGCCCTGGAGGCGGCACAGCCGCAGGAGCCCGTCGCCGCCGCGCACCGCATGCAGCTGCTGATGGTCCAGCGCCTCGACGGAGGGCTGACCATCGGCGACACGCACGAGTACGAGCACCCCTTCGCCTTCGACACCCTCGAAGACCCCTACGAGCACCTCGCCCGGGTCGTCGAGTCCTTCCTCGGCCGGCCGCTGCCGAGGATCCGCCGCCGCTGGGCCGGGGTGTACGCGCAGTGCACCGACACCCGCCGCGTCGTCCACCGCCAGCGGGTGCGCGAGGGCGTGTGGCTGGTGACCGGCCCCGGAGGGCGCGGGATGACGTGCTCGCCCGCCATCGCCGAGACGACCGCGAACGAACTGGGCTGGTGACCATGGCAGTACGAAGGGCAGGAATCGAACTCGTCGTCCTCGACATGGCCGGCACCACCGTCGCCGACGGCGGCCTGGTGGAGGAGGCGTTCGCCGCGGCCGCCCGCCACCTCGGCGAGGAACCGGCCGCGGCCATGCTGGACCACGTCCGCGCCACCATGGGCGAGTCCAAGATCTCCGTCTTCCGCCACCTCTTCGGCGACGAGACGCGTGCCCAAGCCGCCAACCGCGCCTTCGAGGAGGCGTACGGGGAGCTGGTCGCGGACGGCCGGATCGCGCCGCTGCCCGGTGCCGCCGACGCCATCGGGCGGCTGCGGGCGGAGGGCCGCACGGTGGTCCTCACCACCGGGTTCGCGCGCGTCACGCAGGACGCCATCCTCGACGCGCTCGGCTGGCGCGACCTCGTCGAGCTGACGCTCTGCCCCGCCGACACGCCCGGCGGGCGCGGGCGCCCGTACCCCGACATGGTGCTGGCCGCCCTGCTGCGTACCGGCGCGGCGGACGGCGTCCAGGGCGTCGCGGTCGCCGGCGACACCTCGTACGACATGCTCAGCGGCGTACGGGCCGGGGCGCGGGTCGTCGCGGGCGTGCTGACGGGCGCGCACGGCGCCGACGCGCTGCGGGCGGCGGGCGCCACGCACGTCCTCGGTTCGGTCGCCGAACTGCCGGAGCTCCTGGCGCGGGTGGAGTCATGACCCGGGGCGGTACCCGCAGCGGCATCCGTTTCGACCGGGTCTCCGTCGCGTACGGCGGGAACGTCGTCCTCGACTCCCTCGACCTCACCGTCGAGCCCGGTGAGGTCATGGCGCTGCTCGGCCCGTCCGGCTCCGGCAAGACCACCGCGCTGCGGGCGGTCGCCGGGTTCGTCCGGCCGGTGGCGGGACGGGTGTTCCTCGGCGACCGGGACGTCACGGCGCTGCCGCCGTACCGGCGCGGCATCGGGATGGTCGTCCAGCAGTACGCGCTCTTCCCGCACCTGAAGGTGGCCGACAACGTCGCCTTCGGGCTGCGCGCGCAGAAGGTGGTGAAGGGCGATATCCCCGGGCGGGTCGCCGAGGCGCTGGGGATGACCGGCATGGGCGCGTACGCCGGGCGCTACCCGCGCGAGCTGTCCGGCGGGCAGCAGCAGCGCGTCGCGATCGCGCGGGCGCTCGCCATCCGCCCGGGCGTGCTGCTCCTCGACGAGCCGCTGTCCGCGCTCGACGCGCAGCTGCGCTCGGGGATGCTCGCGGAACTGGCGCGGCTGCACCGGGAGCTGCCGGACGTGTCGATCCTGTACGTCACGCACGACCAGGTGGAGGCGCTGACGCTGGCGGACCGCATCGCGGTCATGGACCGGGCGCGGCTGCGGGACTGCGGCACGCCGCAGGAGCTGTACCGGCGGCCGCGTACGGAGTTCACGGCGTCGTTCGTCGGCAACGCGAACCTGCTGCCGGTGACCGTCGGCCCGTCCGCCGGGACCGTCGTCTTCGCGGGGCGCGCGCTGGCGGTCCCGACGGGTGAGGCCCGCCCGGGCGCGGGCGCCACGCTGTGCGTACGCCCGCACCTCCTCGGCCTCGGTGAGGGGCCCAACGCCCTGCGCGGCACGCTGGCGGAGGTCCAGTGGCGCGGCTCGACGCACCGTTTGTACGTCGACGTCGCCGGCCACCGCGTGTTGGCGGACGTGCGCGAGCTGCGCGAGCCGAGCGACCTGCCGCCGCTGGGCGCGGAGGTGGCGCTGCACTTCGTCCCGGAGGACGCGGTGCTGCTGCCCGCGGAGGTGGCCGGTGGGTAGCGCAGCTCGCCCGCTGACCGGTGCCCGTGCCGCCCTCGGTGAGGTCGGGAGCCCGCAGCCCCAGGGCGGGCGGCGCGCACCCGCGTGGCTCTGGAGCCTTCCTCCTCTCCTCGCCCTCGGGGTGGTGTTCCTCTACCCTCTCGCCCTCGTCGTGCAGGAGTCCCTCGCCCCCGGCGCGTACGCCGACGTCCTCACCTCGCGGGCCTTCCGGGAGGCGCTGGGGACCACCGTGTGGCTGGCCGTCGGGGCGACCGTCGGGTGCCTGGTCCTCGGGTTCGCGCTCGCGCTCGCCATCGCGTTCGTGCCGTTTCCCGGAGGGCGGGCCGTCGCCAAGTTCATCGACGTCTTCCTCTCCTTCCCCTCCTTCCTCATCACGCTCGCCCTCCTCTTCCTCTACGGCACCGTCGGCATCGCCAACGGCCTGTGGACCGACGTCACCGGGGCCGCCGAGGGGCCGTTCCGGTTCCTGGCGACGCCGTGGGGGGTGCTGCTCGCCGAGGTCACGTACTTCACGCCGTTCGTCATGCGGCCGCTCCTCGCCGCGTTCTCGCAGCTCGACACCGCGCAGCTGGAGGCGGCGTCCTCGCTGGGCGCCCGCCCGGCGCGGATCGTGCGGCAGGTGATCCTGCCCGAGGCGCTGCCCGCGCTCGCCGCCGGCGGGAGCCTCGTCCTCGTCATGTGCCTGAACGAGTTCGGCATCGTCCTGTTCACCGGCGCCAAGGGCGTGACGACCCTGCCCATGCTGGTCTACGGCAAGGCGATCCTCGAGTCCGACTACCCGGCCGCGTGCGTCGTCGCGGTCGTCAACATCGCGATCTCCGTGGGGCTGTACGCCCTGTACCGGGTGGTGAGCCGTCGTGTTGGTGCACAGCGCTAAGGCCAGGTGGGCCGTCTGGGCGGGCTTCCTCGTCCTCTTCCTGCCGCTCTTCGCCCTCCCTCTCCTCGTCATCCTCGCCGCGTCCTTCGCCACGAACTGGTCCGGCGCCCTGCCCTCCGGACCCACCGCCGAGCACTACGCCTCCGCCGTGCGCGGCGCATCGCTCCAGGCGCTCACCACCAGCCTGGTCACGGCCCTCACCGCGAGCGCCCTCGCGCTCGTCGTCGGGACGTGGGCCGCGCTTGCGGCGCAGGCGCTCGGCAGGCGCGGCCGCCGGACGCTCGACGCGCTGTTCGTGCTGCCGGTCGCCGTCCCGTCCGTCGTCGTCGGCCTCGCCGTCCTCGTCGCGTTCTCGCAACCGCCGCTGCTCCTCAACGGCACCCGCTGGATCGTGATCCTCGCGCACACCGTGCTCGTCACGGCGTTCGCGTACCAGTCCGTCTCCGCCGCCCTCGTACGCCTCGACCCGGTGTACGAGCAGGCCGCCGCGAGCCTCGGCGCCCGGCCCGCGTACGTCCTCCTCCGGATCAAGCTGCCGCTGCTGCTGCCGTCGCTCAACGCCGCCGCCGGACTGTGCTTCGCGCTGTCCATGGGGGAGCTGAGCGCCACGATGATGCTCTACCCGCCGGACTGGCTGCCGCTGCCGGTGCTGATCTTCACGGCCACCGACCGGGGCTCCCTCTTCACGGGCTCGGCGCTCGCGGTCGTCCTCATGGCGACGACGCTGCTCGTCCTGCTCGCCGTCTCCCGCATCCGTACCAAAGCCTCCTACCGCTGACCCGACCGTCAGGAGAGAACGACGTCATGCTTACGTACGCCCCCCGCCCGCTCGCCGCCCTCGCCGGCACCCTCCTCCTCGCCGCCGGCCTCACCGCCTGCGGCTCCGGCTCCGGCTCCGCCGCCTCCGACGAGAAGGTCGTCACCGTCTACAGCGCCGACGGCCTCAAGGGCGAGAAGGGCGACGGCTGGTACGACAAGGTCTTCGCGGACTTCGAGAAGGAGACCGGCATCAAGGTCGAGTACGTCGAGGGCGGCTCCGGCGAGATGGTGCAGCGCGCCCTGCGCGAGAAGCGCAACACCCAGGCCGACGTGCTCGTCACCCTCCCGCCCTTCATCCAGCAGGCCGACTCCAAGGGACTGCTGCAGCGGTACGTGCCGAAGGGCGCCGACCGCGTCCCCGGGTCCGGCAAGGCCGCCGACGGCGCCTGGACCTCCGTCGTCAACAACTACTTCGGCTTCGTCTACAACAAGAAGGAGCTCCCCAAGGCCCCCACCACCTGGGAGGAGCTCCTCGGCGCGGCGTACAAGGACAAGCTCCAGTACTCCACGCCCGGCGTCGCGGGCGACGGCACCGCCGTCGTCATCAAGGCCATGCACGACTTCGGCGGCAAGGAGCCGGCCATGGAGTACCTGGGGAAGCTCCAGGTCAACAACGTCGGCCCGTCCTCCTCCACCTCCAAGCTCGCCCCCAAGGTCGACAAGGGCGAGCTCCTCGTCGCCAACGGCGACGTCCAGATGAACTTCGCGCAGGCCGCGTCCATGCCGAACCTCGGCATCTGGTTCCCGGCCCGGCAGGGGAAGAAGCCCACCACCTTCGCCCTCCCGTACGCCGCCGGGCTGGTCAAGGACGCCCCGCACGCCGACAACGGCAAAAAGCTCCTCGACTTCATGCTCGGCGAGCGGGCGCAGCGCCAGGTCAGTGCGGTCGGCGGCGGCTTCCCGGCCCGTGCGGACGTCAAGCCCACCGACGCCAACGCCGTCGCACTCGCCCGGCTGATGGAGGGCGTCGACGTCTTCGAGCCCGACTGGGCGGACATCGACGCGAACCTGAAGACGTACGTCGACGCCTGGAAGACCGCGACGGGCGGCTAAGCCGAAGCCAACCGTTCACCGCACGTATCTGGTGCCCCGCAAGAGGTCGCGGAAGGATAACGGGTACGGACCAACACCCCTGGAAAACCAGGGGTGTTGGCGTGCCCGCGCATCCCCGATGGAGGTCCCCGATGCCCCACACCGGCATGTCCCGCCGTACCGTGCTCGCCGCAGCGGCGGCCGGAGCCGCCACGGCGGCCGTCGCCGCCACCCCGGCCGCCGCCGCGCCGACGCTCCCGAACGGCACCAGCCAGGACAAGGTCCTCGTCGTCGGCATGGACGGGCTTCGGCACGACAGGATCGACGCCGCCAGCGCCCCGCACCTGAAGTCGATGATGGCGAACGGCACCTACGGCCTGTCGCTGCTGTACGCGAACCCCATGGCCGCCACCTCCTCGGGGCCCGGCTGGTCGACCATCTCCACCGGCGTCTGGCCCGACAAGCACGGCGTCAAGGACAACACCTTCACCGGCAAGAACTACGGGCGGTACCCCGGCTTCCTCGCCCGCCTCGCCCAGGTGCGGCCCGCCCTCTCCACGTACGCCGCCGTCGACTGGAAGGCGCTGGACACCCAGGGCACCGTCACGCCCGGCGCCGACGCCAAGCTGGTCCTCGACGGCGACCGCGACGGCTACGCCGCCCACGACGCCGCCATCACCGCCGAGACGGAGTCGGTCCTCCGCAACCAGAACCCCGACGTCCTGTTCGTCTACCTCGGCAACACCGACGCCGTCGCCCACGGCAGCGGCACCGGCCAGAAGTACCTCGACGCCATCGCCGTCCAGGACGCCCAGCTCGGGCGGATGCTCGCCGCCATCAAGGCCCGCCCCACGTACGCCTCCGAGCGCTGGACCGTCATCGTCACCACCGACCACGGCCACGTCGACGCGGGCGGCCACGGCGGCAGCTCCATCGAGGAGCGGCGCACCTTCGTCCTCGCCACCGGCCCCGGCATCGCCGCCGGCGCCCGCCCGCTCGACACCCGGCTCGTGGACGTCGCCGCCACCGTCTTCCACCAGCTCGGCATCGTCCCCGACCCGGCGTGGGGCCTGGACGGCAAGCCGATCCAGCAGCGCTCGACCGACCCCTTCGACACCCTCCAGTCCGCCCTGACGCAGCGCGTCGACGAGACCGGCATCCCCGCCGGGGTCCTCGGCTTCACGCACACCCCGCCCAGCGGCTGGTCCGTCATCAACAACGCCATGGGCACCGGCGGCGTGACCGAGTGGCGCGGCTGGTCCTTCGCGACGGACGAGTTCTGGTCCCGCACGCAAGCCGGCCAGCAGCGCGAGCTCAACATCCGGGCCCGCGGCGTCTTCGCGGTCGCCGACTCCGACGAGTGGGCCGACAAGACCTTCTCCGGCACGTACGACTCGACGCTGGTCACCCCCGCGTACGGCGTCGGCGGCAAGACGAAGGTCACGCTGGACTTCACCACGCTCTACCGGCAGGAGGGCGGCCAGACCGCCGAGGTGCTGGCCTCCTTCAACGGCGGGACGCCGACCCTCGTGAAGAGCTACACCTCCGACGTGATCTCCCAGCCCCAGTCCCTCACCGTCGCCGTCCCCTCCGGCGCGTCCAGCGTCAGCTTCCGGTTCCGTTACACCGGCTCCAACAACTGGTACTGGACGATCGACGGGGTGAAGATCACCTCATCCTGATTACCCTGGGGGCGTCGCCACAGTGCCGTCGCGGCGCCCACCAGCACCCACGCACGACTTGCACGGCAGGAGTCCCGCAACCATGGCAGAGCGCAAGCCGATCGAATCCTGGCTCACCGACATGGACGGCGTCCTCATCCACGAGGGCGTCCCCATCCCCGGCGCCGACGCGTTCATCAAGAAGCTGCGGGACACCGACAGGCCCTTCCTGGTCCTCACCAACAACTCCATCTACACCGCCCGCGACCTGCACGCCCGGCTCTTCCGCATGGGTCTGGACGTGCCCGTGGAGAACATCTGGACCTCGGCCCTCGCCACCGCCCAGTTCCTCGACGACCAGCGGCCGGGCGGCACGGCGTACGTCATCGGCGAGGCGGGGCTCACCACCGCGCTGCACGACATCGGGTACATCCTCACCGACCACGACCCGGACTACGTCGTCCTCGGCGAGACCCGCACGTACAGCTTCGAGGCCCTCACCAAGGCGATCCGGCTCATCAACGGCGGCGCCCGCTTCATCTGCACCAACCCCGACGAGACCGGCCCCTCCGCCGAGGGCCCGCTGCCCGCCACCGGGGCGGTCGCGGCGCTCATCACCAAGGCGACCGGCAAGGACCCGTACTTCGCGGGCAAGCCGAACCCGCTGATGATGCGGACCGGGCTCAACGCCATCGGCGCGCACTCCGAGACCAGCGCCATGATCGGCGACCGCATGGACACGGACGTGCTGGCCGGTCTGGAGGCGGGCATGGAGACGTTCCTGGTGCTGACCGGCCTGACCACCCCGGCCGACGTCGACCGCTACCCCTTCCGGCCGTCCACCGTCGTCGACTCGATCGCCGATCTGGTCGAGCGCATCTGACCGGATCCGCCCGCGTCACCGCAGGTCAGAGCGGTGATTGCGCCGAATGGCCGCCCCTCGCAGTCCCCTGGAGATGCGAAAAGTCCCAACAGGAGTGAATCTTCGAGTACCAGGAGGTTCACGATGCGTTCAGGACTGCTTGCTCTCCGTGCCGCAGGGGCGGCCACCGTACTGGCGCCCGTGCTGGTGCTCGCACCGGCCGCCGGCCTCGCGCACGCGGGGGAGGAGGAACCGGGCGGACACCACAAGGTGACGGCCCTGGTCCTCCCGGCCATCGCCGCCCCGGGCGCCGACGTCGAGGTCCGCGTCACCGGCTGCAAGCGCGACCACGGCCACGCCAGGTCCAAGGCGTTCCTCACCGACGCGCCGCTCTCCGCCCCCGACGGCAAGGGCGCGCCCCTGCGCGGCGCCACCGCGGTCAAGCCCCAGATCTCCCCTGGTACGTACGACGTCACCGTGCACTGTGACGGCCGCGACCACCACGCCGTCGGCACCGTCCACGTCATGCTCCCCGCGCCGGCCACCCCCACCGCACCCGTACGGGCCGGGGGCGGTGGCGCGGCCGCGCTCGCCGCCGACCCCGCCCAGGCCCCGAGCGTCGCCGACGCCGTCACCGGAGCCGACGCCGGCGAGGGCGGGCCCGGCACCCCGCACACCGTGATCGGCCTCGTCCTCGCGGGCGCGGCGGCCGTCGCCGTGGCGTTCCGCAGCGCCCGCCTGCGCCGCCGCCGGCGTACCGGCGTGGGTACGGGCCCGGGCGCGGACTGACGGCCATGGCGTCGACCCCGGACCGCCCGGCCGGCTCCGGGCGACTGCTCACCGGCGTGGCCTGGGCCCTGCTCCTCCTCGGCCTGTGGCTCTGGGGCAAGGGCATAGCCGACGGCCCGGGCGGCCTGTCCGCCCCCACCACCGGCGACGTGGCCGCCGTCGGCCGCCCCCTCGGCGTACCGCTGCCGCCCGCGCACCCGCCGCTGGAGCCGGCCGGGCCGACGCGGCTGGAGGTGGAGTCGCTGGGCATCGCCGCGCCGGTCGTCGCGCGGGGCCTCGACAGCAGCGGTGCGATAGACCCGCCGCCGTACGAGACACCGCGGACCGTCGGCTGGTTCGGCGCCGGCAGCGAGCCCGGCACGGACGGAGCGGCCCTCTTCACCGGCCATGTCGACACGGAGACCGAACCCGCCGTCTTCTACGGGCTGAGCTCGGCCCGCCCCGGCGAACGGGTCCGGGTGACCCGGACCGACGGCTCGGTCGCCGAGTTCACCATCGAGGACGTGCAGGTCGTCGCCCGCGACGAGTTCGACCCCCGGAAGGTGTACGGGCAGCGGCGCCCGGGCCGCGCCGAGCTGCGGCTGATCACCTGCGGCGGCACCTTCGACCGCGCCTCGGGCGCCTACACGGCGAACGTCGTCGTCTCCGCGTACCTCACGGGCGTGACCGGGCCCCGCTGATCCGGCCCCGCTGATTCGGTCCGCCGATCCGGGGCACACTGATCCGCGACCGGCCCGTGTGTCAGGATGGATTCGACCGGGCTTGTCCGGGGCGGGGCGCCTGGGGGGTGGCCCCGACGACACGACAGTGCACCAAAGGGGAGTGGATGTACGGCAGTTGCACCGGTCGTGCGCGCCTGGGCGCGGCCGCGGTGGGGGCGGTCGCGGCGCTGCTGCTGGCGGGGTGTTCCTCCTCGGACGGCGGTGGGCGGTCGCAGGGACCGGCGCCGGGGATCGGCCAGCAGCCCAAGGAGGTCTCCCCGTTCTGGGTCAATCCGGAGGGGAAGGCGGCCCAGGCGTTCGCCAGCCGGGTGCGCGACGGGGACACGGAGAACGCCGAGCTGATCAAGAAGATCGCCGCCCAGCCGATGGGCCAGTGGGTGGGCGCCGAGAACCCGGAGGCGGAGGCCCGCGGCTACACGGAAGCCGCCGCCAAGGCCGACCGGGACGCCGTCCTCGTCCTCTACAACATCCCCCACCGCGACTGCGGCCAGCACTCCGCGGGCGGCGCCGCCGACGGCAACGCGTACCGCGACTGGCTCGACAAGGTCGCCAAGGGCATCGGCGACCGCCCGGCGACGGTGATCCTGGAGCCGGACGCCGTGATGCACATGGTGGACAACTGCACCGACGGGCGCTACCACGAGGAGCGGTACGACCTCCTGCGCGGTGCCGTCCAGCGGCTGAAGCAGCAGCCCCGCACCAAGGTGTACCTGGACGCGGGCAACGCGGGCTGGGGCAAGCCCGACCAGATCTTCGAGCCGCTGAAGCGCGCGGGCGTCGGGCAGGCCGACGGCTTCGCGGTGAACGTCGCCAACTTCCAGACCACCGAGGCGAGCAAGGAGTACGGCCGGAAGGTCTCGGCGAACGTCGGCGGCAAGCACTTCGTCATCGACACCAGCCGCAACGGCAACGGGCCCTACACCGACGGCGACCCCACCGAGCGCTGGTGCAACCCGCCGGGCCGCGCGCTGGGCGAGACGCCCACCACCGAGACCGGTGACCCGCTGGTCGACGCGTACCTGTGGATCAAGCGCCCCGGCGAGTCGGACGGCGACTGCAAGGGCGGCCCGAAGGCGGGCGACTGGTTCCCCGAGTACGCCCTCGAACTGGCCCGCAACACGAAGTAGGACCGCGCACGCGAAGGGCCCCGGCAACCGCCGGGGCCCTTCGGCTCAACGCACCGCGACCCGCTTACGGCACCTCGACCCAGACCGCCTCCGACGGCGTGCCCTTGTCGTCCGTGACGAAGAGCATGTACCAGCCGGAGGGCACCAGGGCGCGGTTCTTCGGCACCGTCACCTCGATGCCGTCCGCCGTCTTCTCCACCTCCAGTGCGATCGAGCGCTGGTCGACGTCCGTCACGTGCGTGACCGCGCTCGGCCGCATCAGCTTCGCCGTCTTGATCTTCGCGGCGTCCGGCGTCTTGAAGACCCCGCTCTCGCCGCGCTTGATCGACTCCGGCCCCGAGGTGACCTTCGGCCGCGCGTCCCGGTACAGGTAGGGCGGGGTGTAGATCTCGATGCGCTGCTCGAAGACACCCGGCTTGGTGTTGGCGGCGTCGGCGAAGAGCGAGTCCGACCCGAAGATCATCACGCGGCCGTCGGGCAGCAGCACGGACCCGGAGTGGTAGTTGCGGCCCACCGCCGGGTCGGCGACGCGCTTGTACTGGCCGGTCTTCGGGTCGTACGTACGCGCCTGGAGGATGTTGGAGCCGCTGCGGCCCCGGTAGTCCTCGGAACCGCCGGTCACCAGCACGGTGTCGTCCGGGAGCAGCGAGGCGCTCGGGTAGCGGGTGCCCTTCTCCAGCGTGGCGCCGTCCTTGAAGCGCGGGTTCGGGTCCTTCAGGTCGACCAGGCGGGACTTCTCGCTGGACTCCTGGGACTCGCCGACCCCGCCGCCGCCGATGACCATGAACTTCTGGTCCTGCGCGGGCGGCAGCATGACCGTCGCCGAGGTCTCCATCTTGTCGGGGTCGCTCAGGCCCGGGATCTTGTCGAACTCGTTGGTCTCCAGGTCCCAGACGCCCGGTTCACGGCCGACGTCGGCGGGGCCGTACCCGGCGTTGGAGCCGGAGTAGAAGAGCTTGCCGTTGTCCATCAGGAAGATCGCCGGGTAGGTCGGGAAGCGGCGCTCGATCCCGGTGTACTCCCACGTCTTCTTCTTCGGGTCGTAGATCTCGTCCTTGCCGGGGACGATCTGCCCGATCTCGTCGAGGCCGGAGAGGGCGAGGACCTTGCCGTCCTTCAGGGTGGTCAGCGTGGGGTACCAGCGGGCCTCGTTCATCGGGTCGACCTTGATGTACTTCTCGGCGACCGGGTCGAACTCGAAGGCGTCCTTGATGCCCTGGAAGTCCTTCTTGTCGAGGGCGAGCTTCTGCGCCATGCCGTAGACGTTGCGGGCGTCCTTGCCCTTCAGGCCCTCGATCTTGTAGTTGTCCTCGGTGCCGGTCTCGAACTCCTTGCCGGACTTCTCGGCCTCGACGTAGATCCGGCCCAGGCCCGGCTCGGTGCGCAGGAAGGCGCCCGTGGCCGGGTCGAAGACCTTCTTCGCCTTCTCCACCAGGATCGGGTCCTTGGAGACGAAGGTCTTGCCGTTGGCCTTGCCGGTGAACTCGGTGCCCGCGGGCAGCGTGATCGGCTTGTCCGGGTCCTCGTTGTGGACGATCATCAGGCCGCCGGCCTTGGTGACGTCGCCCTTCAGCTTCTCGTACCGCTTGGTGCCGCCCGCGACCAGCAGCTTCCCGTCGGGCAGCTGGGTGTGCCCGGCGCAGAACATGTCCTTGGGGGTGGGGATCTTCTTGAACGTGTTCGTCTTCGGGTCCCACAGGACCGACTCGAACTTGTTCGCGTCGAAGTTCTTCTGGTTGTTGCCGGAGCCGGCGATGAGCAGCACCTTGCCGGTGTGCAGCAGCGCCGCGTGGATGGTGTTGATCCGGAACTCGGAGGGGACGTCGAGGAAGTCCCAGTGGCCGTTGGCGGCCTTGTACTCCGGCTTGTTGATCGTGTAGTCGTGGTACTTCTCCGAGCCGTACCGGTAGAGGGCCGGCCCGTTGAACCCGGCGACCACCGCGACCACCGCCGTGCCTATCAGGATGCGACGGGCGCGGTTCTTCCGGTGGTTTGGCCGGACGGGCAGGCTGCTCATTTGTTACGTCCCCCAAGGGCGATCTGCATGGTGTCGTTCTGCTCGGCCCAGCTCGGCCTGGCCTGCGGCGCGTGGTCCACGGCGGGCGCGGGCGGCTGCGGCGGGCGGCCCCCGCCGGCGTGCCGGGCGGGGCGGCGCTTCTTCTCCTGGCGCAGCATGTGCCGCCAGACGAAGATCGGCAACGCGGTGATCAGCGTCGCGAACGACGCCCAGACGACCATCGCGGGGTGGGAGTTCCCGAGGACGAAACCGGCGACGATGGAGGCGACGAAGATCCCGATGAAGTACCAGTGGTACCGGAAGGTCCCGAACCACCGGTCCGGGCTCGCCGAGTCACCCTTCGGGGTGACGACGAACTTGCTCTTGCGACGGAGGGCCGAGTCGATCAGTGCCTTGGCGTAGAGCGGCGCGGACAGCGCGGACATGACCATGCCGGCCACACCGCCGGATCCCTCCGGCTCGTGCGGGGAGACGTTGTGGCGGCGGTTCCAGACGTACAGGCCGATCTGGAGCGCGGAGGCGTTGCCGTAGAGCATCAGCCACACGGTCGGGTCGATGTTCACGCCCGAGGCGCCCAGGCCCAGGAAGAGCGCGCAGCTCAGCGCCGCCAGGATCCAGTTCAGCGCGGACATCGGGTAGAAGATGATCATCATCGTGTAGTTGAAGAGCTTGCCCGCCGGCAGCGTGCCGAAGCCCTTCCAGTACTGCGTGAGGATCGTCTCGTACGTACCGCGCGACCAGCGCATCTGCTGGGTGAAGAAGTCCGTCCAGGCGCTGGGGCCCTCGCCGACCGCGAGCACGTCCGGGGTGTAGACGGAGCGCCACTTGCGGCCCGTGGCCGGGTTCTTGTGGCGGTGGATTTCGAAGCCGGTCGCCATGTCCTCGGTGATCGAGTCGTACAGGCCGCCGATCTGCTTCAGCGCCTTGATGCGCACGGCGTTCGACGTGCCGACGAACATGGGCGCGCCGTAGCGGTTGCCGGCGCGCTGGATCAGCGCGTGGAAGAGGAACTGCTGCGACTCGGCGGCCTTGGTGACGAAGTTGTCGTAGTTGCCGTAGACCTGCGGGCCGATGACGAAGCCGACGTCCGGGTCGCGGAAGAAGCCGAGCATGCGCTCCAGGTAGTTCGGCAGCGGCACGTGGTCGGTGTCGACGGAGGCGAAGAAGTCGTAGTTGTCGCCGTGCGCGTCCAGCCAGGCGTTGTAGTTGCCGTGCTTGGTCTTGGCGCGGTGGGGGCCGGAGGGCTGGTTCCACTTCGCGATGCCCTTGCGGGAGAAGTGGTGCACGCCCAGGCGCTCGCAGACGGCCTTGACCTCGGGGTCGTTGCCCTCGTCCAGCAGCCAGACGTGCATGAGCCCGCGGTGGCGGATCCGCACCGCGGCCTCCAGCGTCTTCGTCACCATCTCCAGGGGCTCCTTGCCCGGCACGAAGGAGGTGAGGAAGGCGACGCGGGTGCCGGTCTCCGGCACGACGGGTATGGGGTCACGGGCGACGAGCGTCGCGTGCGCGTTCGACAAGACGTTCATGCAGCGGAAGAGCTCGATCAGGCCGATCGAGACGAGCATGACGACGTCGAGGGCCGGCAGCCAGTCGAAGGCCGGGTAGTCGCGCTCCGTCCAGTGCGACGGCTGGAGCAGCCAGACCAGCAGCACCAGCGAGAGCACCGGCGCGGCGGCGAGCATCAGCGCGACCCGGATGCGGTGCGGCTCCTGCGAGATGAGGGACCGGTACTGCACCGTGTACGGCTTGTTGGGGGCCGGCTGGGTGAGCGGCCCGGCGAGCCGGCTGTAGTGCTCGTAGTCGTAGCGCGGCAGTGGCTTCGCGACGGGTCGCTGCCGGGGCCCGCCCCCGGTCCTGAGCCGCGGGGGAACCCGGAGCTGAGTGGTCCGGGATGGGTCGTTGTCCTGCCGGTCGCCGGTCGGCGTCGACGTCATGAGTCTTCCCCCCGCACGCATGCTTGCTGCGTGATTGGTCGTGTTCGTTCCACACCCGGGCCGCGCGCTTCCCTCGGCTTCCCGCGGCCGGCGCCCGGGTGCATCAGTGGCGGGCCGCCGTCTCCTCAGACATGGATTGGAGACCCTCCGGTTGCATGATGCCTGTCCTGTGATCGGCTTGTGAACGGGGCCCCCACCCCGTCGATTCCGTCACCGGGGCACCTGCGGAAAGCCGCTCCCCCAACTGTTCGAACCCGCTGCCCCCTTGGGGGTGTGTCGGGTCCACGCCAGATTCTACGGCCCCCACCCGGAGCGCGAGGATCACCGCAGGGGTCATCGCACGAATGTGGTCACAGGAACGACCGAGGCCCCCTCACCACTGGTGAGAGGGCCTCGGCCTCGCGTGCGCCGCCAGGGACTCGAACCCCGGACCCGCTGATTAAGAGTCAGCTGCTCTAACCAACTGAGCTAGCGGCGCCTGCTGACCTGCATAACTCTACCGGATGTCCGGGAGTGGTCCCGACCATCCGCCCGGCGGCTCGGCCTGTCAGCTGGCCGGTTTTCCTCTTCCTTCAGTCAAAATGCGACATATCTGGATAGTTGCGACACTGGCGCCCGTACCGCAGCGAGGAGAGGATCCGCATGGCCGCCGCCCTGGTCTTCGAGGAGTACGAGCCCGACGCCGACTGCCCGTGCGCGGGCTGCGCCCGGCAGCGCCGTGAGCTGGCCCTCGGGCTCGCCGTGCGCGCCGGCGGCCACCCCGCCGCGCACGGCGCCCGCCGCGCCCTGGTCCTGGCCACCGTGGCGGGGGTGGCCCTGGGTGCGGGCGCCGGCGCCGCGCCGGGGGCCGAGGTCGCGGCCCCCGCGGCCCACCCGCCCCAGCGGTCGGGGGCCACCGGCGCCCTCGCGGGGCGCCACGACCCGGGCCCCGGCACACCGCAGGGCCAGGCAGGGCCCCTGCACGGACGGCCGCGGCCCGGGCCGACGGCGAGTCAGGCGGGCGTGTCCGCCCACACGCTGCGCCGCTCCAGCCGCGCCGAGATCATCAACCGGGCCAAGCTGTGGGTGGCGGCGCAAGTGCCGTACTCGATGGAGAAGTACTGGCACGACGGCTACCGGCAGGACTGCTCCGGCTTCGTCTCGATGGCCTGGGGCCTGCCCGGCAACGAGTGGACGGGCACCCTCGACCGGTACGGCACCCCCATCGACCGCAGCGAGCTCCAGCCCGGCGACATCCTGCTCTTCCACAACCCCGCCGACCCGAACAAGGGCTCGCACGTCACGATCTTCGGCGGCTGGACCGACTACACGCACACGTACTACACCGCCTACGAGCAGGCCCGCCCGCACGCCCGCAAGCAGGCCACGCCGATGGCGTACTGGACCAACTCCAGCCGCTACGTGGCCTACCGCTACAAGGGCCTGAGCGCCCTCCCCGCCTCCGGCAGCCGGGGCACGCCGGTGGCGTACCCCGGCGACGGCTCCTTCGGGCCCGGCGCCGCCAACCGGTACGTGACCCAACTGGGGCGGATGCTCGCGGCGCGCGGCGGCGAGCGGTTCTACCGCTCCGGGCCCGGCCCCCGGTGGGGCGACGCCGACCGCACGGCCACGCGGGCGTTCCAGCGGGCGCAGGGCTGGCGGGGCCGCGAGGCGGACGGGCTGCCCGGGCCGCACACCTGGCGGCTGCTGGTGCGGGGTCAGGGCCGCGACATCCCGGGAGCGGCCCGGAACAGCGGCACGCCCGCCTTCCCCGGGCGCGGCTGGTTCCGGCCGGGCCAGTCGAACCCGTACGTCGAGCAGCTCGGCCGCCAGTTGGTGCGGCGGGGGTTCGGCGCCCACTACCGCACGGGCCCGACCCCGCGCTGGGGCGAGGCCGACCGGCGCAATGTCGAGACGTTCCAGCGGGCGCAGGGCTGGCGGGGCCGCGAGGCGGACGGCTATCCGGGACCGGAGACGTGGCGGCGGCTGTTCCGATGACCGATTCGACGACTCGACGACCCGACGACCAATCGTGACCACGAGGTGTGAGTGATGCAGACGGGGACGCCGGAAAGCGGCGGGCCGCACGTGCGGCGCGTGCCGGTGATCGGCAACGAGACGACCGGGCCCATCCCGGTCCACCTGCTGTTCCGGGACGACGGGGAGGGCGGCGAGGCCGGCGGCGACGGCAGGGAGGCCGGCGCCGAGGGAGCGACCGCGGCGACCGACGCGGCGGTACGGGACGAGGCGCCGCCGCGGCCGCCCGCGGGCTCCGTGCCCGGAGCCGTGTCCGTATGCGTGTCCGTGCCGACTCAGGCACCGGCGCAGACACCGCCTGCCGGCCGGTCGCGGCCCGTGCCGTCCGGCGACCCGCGCCTCGTCGAGCGGCCCGGGCCCGCGCTGCCCGGCTGGGTCGGTGTCGTCGCGGGCGCCGCCGCGCTCGCCGGGTGCGCGGCGGTGCTGTGGTGGGTGGGTGTCGTGCCCCCGGCGCTGACGCTGATGCTGCGGCTGCCGTCCCCTCCGTACCACGGCATCGCCCTCGGCTGGTGGGCGCTGCTCGCGCTCGGGGTGCTGATGACGCTGTTCGCCTTCGGCGGGCTGGGGCGCGGGCGGGTCGGATACGCGTGGGTGCTGACGCTGTTCGGCGACTACCGGGGCAGTGTGCGGCGGACCGGGCTGGTGTGGGTGAGCCCGCTCATGCTGCGCCGCCGGGTCGACGTACGGCTGCGGCACTGGCGCAGCGAGCCGCTGCCGGCCGTCGACGCGAACGGCACCGCGCTGCGGGTGGTGGTGCTGGTGGTGTGGCGCATCCGGGACACGGTGCGGGCGGCGCTCGGGGTCGCGGACCACGAGCAGTACCTGCGCGAGCAGGTGGAGGCGGCGATGGCGCGGGTGCTCTCGCAGCTGCCCGCCGACGCTTTCCATGAGGACGCGCCGACGCTGCGGGACGCGGAGGTGGTGGGGGACGCCCTGACGCGGATGCTGTCGGAGGAGTGCGCGCCGGTCGGCATCGACGTCTTCTCGGCGCAGCCGACGCGGATCGAGTACGCGCCCGAGATCGCGGCCGCGATGCAGCGGCGGCGCATCGCGTCGATCGACGCGAAGCACCGGGACATGGTGCTCACGTCGGTGGTGGACGCGGTGGACGACATGGTCCACCGGCTGACCACGCGTGGTCTGGTCGAGCTGGACGACTACGACCGCAAGGCGCTGGTCAAGGACCTGACGGTGGCGTTCTACACGGGTCGCAGTGGTCCGGTCGAAGCCCCGTGATTGGTATGGACATGTCCAATTGACGTCCCTACATTGGGAGTTGGTCCAGACCAACTCCCGGCTGGATCGCACCACGGCTCATCGAACTTCCCCCACGTTCACCTGGAGCACCAGCATGCGAAACCGCACCCTAGGCGCGGCCGTGGTGGCGCTCGGCGTCGCCGGAGCGTCTCTCCTCGCCACCAGCAGCGCCAGCAGCCACGGCTACACCGACTCACCCATCAGCCGCCAGAAGCTCTGCGCCAACGGCACCGTCACCAACTGCGGTGCCATCCAGTGGGAGCCGCAGTCGGTCGAGGGGCCCAAGGGCTTCCCGTCCGGCGGGCCCGCCGACGGCCGGATATGCGCCGGCGGCAACTCCACCTTCGCCCAGCTCGACGATCCGCGGGGCGGGGCCTGGCCCGCCACCCGGGTGGCCGCCGGTCAGAGCCACACCTTCCGCTGGCAGTTCACGGCTCGGCACCGCACCACCGACTTCAGGTACTACATCACCAGGAACGGCTGGAACTCCAGCGCTCCGCTGACCCGCGCGGCCCTCGATCCGCAGCCGTTCCTCACGGTGCCGTACAACGCCCAGCAGCCGCCGTCCACGCTCTCGCACAGCGGGACGATCCCCAGCGGCAAGACGGGCAGGCACCTCATCCTCGCCGTCTGGACGATCGCCGACACGGGGAACGCCTTCTACGCCTGTTCGGACGTCCAGTTCTGAGCCGCGTGCACGAGCACCGCACAAGCACGAGAAAGCCCCTCGCTCTCGCGAGGGGCTTTCCTTCGTCTGTGCGCCGCCAGGGACTCGAACCCCGGACCCGCTGATTAAGAGTCAGCTGCTCTAACCAACTGAGCTAGCGGCGCCTGCTGACAGAGTTAATACTACCTGGTCCGAGGCGTGCTTCCGTCCGCGAGTGCGTGAGCTGGCTCACATCTGGCGCGTACGGGTTTAAAGCGCCAGCGACAGCACCACCGGGGCCGCCTTGCGGTTCAGCGCGTCGGCCGCCGAGCGCAGCCGGTGCGCGTGCTCGATCGGGAGCGAGAGCGCGAGGCAGCCCACGGCCGACCCGGCGGTCAGCGGAACCGCCGCGCAGACCGTGCCCACGGCGTACTCCTGGAGGTCCAGGACGGGAACGGTCGGCGGCTGGCTGTCGAGCTTGGAGAACAGCACCTTCTCGCTGGTGATGGTGCGCGAGGTGAGCCGCGCGATCTTGTGGCGGGAGAGGTGGTCTCTGCGCCCGTTCACGTCCAGCTGCGTCAGCAGGCACTTGCCGACCGCGCTCGCGTGCGCGGCGGAGCGGAAGTCGACCCACTCGTTGACCTTGGGCGTGTGCGGCCCGTCCGCGACCTGGGTGACCTTGACCTCGCCGTCGATGTACCGGCTGATGTAGACGGCGGCGCCGAGCGAGTCGCGCAGCTCGGTCAGGGTCTCCTGGAGCTTGTTCTGCAGGGCCTCGCGGCGGGTGGCGCCGGAGCCGAGCAGGACGAGGGAGTCGCCCACGACGTACGCGCCGTCGGAGACCTGCTCCACGTACCCCTCGCGGCGCAGCATCAGGAGCATGGGGGCCAGGTGGCCGGTCGGGAGTCCGGTCTCGCGTGCGATCTGGACGTCGGTGACGCCACCGGGATGCCTGGAGATCGTTTCGAGGACGCGCAGGGCGTAGTGCACCGAGTGGAACGGCGCGGTCGGCTCGGGCTTCGGCGCCACGGTTTCCCCCTACCAGGTTGTGACCGCATGCTTCTGTACCACGATAGCCGCCAAGGGCCGTTTCAGGAGGCCCCGTTGGCAAGAAAGTGTCCCGTCCCGGGGTCATATGCAGGAACGGGACACTTTGGCATATGCCAATGGCCTACTTTCGGCACTGGCGGGGAGGTCAGAGCACCGCGCCGAGGAAGTCGCGGGTGCGTTCGTGCTCCGGCTCGGAGAAGATCCGCTCCGGCGCACCCGACTCGATGACCTTCCCCGCGTCGAACATGAGCACCTCGTCCGAGATGTCACGGGCGAAGTTCATCTCGTGGGTGACACAGAGCATGGTGATGTCCGTGGACCGCGCGATGTCCCTGAGCAGGTCCAGCACCCCGGCCACCAGCTCCGGGTCGAGGGCCGAGGTCACCTCGTCCAGCAGCAGCACCTTCGGCCGCATCGCCAGCGCCCGCGCGATCGCCACCCGCTGCTGCTGGCCGCCCGAGAGCTGAGCCGGTCTCGCGTCGCACTTGTCGGCGAGCCCCACCATCTCCAGCAGCTCCCGGCCGCGCTCCACGGCCTCGTCCTTCTCCAGGCCCAGCACCCGCACCGGGGCCTCGGTGATGTTGCGCAGCACCGACATGTTCGGGAAGAGGTTGAAGTGCTGGAAGACCATCCCGATCTGCTTGCGCGTCACGCGCCGCTGCTTCTCGTCGGCCGGGAAGAGCCGGCCGCCGTTGACGCGGATGGTGCCCGCATCGGGCTTCTCCAGCGTCATCAGCATCCGCAGGATCGTGGTCTTGCCCGAGCCGGACGGGCCGATGAGCGTGACGTGCCGGCCCGCCTCGACCGAGAAGCACAGGTCGTCGAGGACGGTGTTCCCGCCGTAGCGCTTGGTGACGTTCTCGAAAGTGATCAGGTCAGTGGACAAGGCGGCGCTCCAGGGCTCGTACGAGAAGGGATGCCGGATAGGCGATGAGGATGAAGGCGACACCGACGACCGTCAGCGGCTCGGTGTACTGGAAGGTCGCCGCGCTCTCCAGCCGGGACTGCTGGAGCAGCTCCAGCACACTGATTCCGGCCAGCAGCGGCGTGTCCTTCAGCATCGCGATGACGTAGTTGCCCAGCGCCGGCGCGACGCGGCGCAGCGCCTGCGGCAGGATCACCGCGGTCCAGGTCCGGTGGGCCGGCAGGCTCAGCGCGGTGGCGGCCTCCCACTGCCCGGCCGGTACGGCGTCGATCCCGGCCCGGTACACCTGTGCCGTGTACGTCGAGTAGTGCAGCCCGATGGCGAGCGTGCCGGTGGTCAGGGCGGAGAACTGCACCCCCCACTCCGGCAGGACGAAGAAGAGGAAGAAGAGCTGCACCAGCAGCGGCGTGTTGCGGATGAACTCCGTCACCGCGTGCACCGGCCACCGCACCAGCCGGCTCCGGGCGCGGAATCCGGCCGCCCAGACGAGGCCGAGGGTGAAGGAGATGAGCGAGCCGAGCACGAGGATCTGCAGCGTGACCAGCAGCCCGTCCCAGAAGCGCGGCATGAAGTCCGCCACCGCGGACCAGTCCCAGGTCACTTGGCCACCACCCCCAGATTGGCCTTGGTCTTCCGTTCGAGTGCCTTCATGGAGCGGGTGATGACGAACGCGATCACGAAGTAGATCACCAGGATGAGGGAGTAGATCTGCGCGCTCTCCTGGGTCGCGAGGCGCACCAGGTACGCGGCGAAGGAGACGTCCCCGACACCGAGCAGCGACACCAGCGCCGTGCCCTTGAGCAGCTCGACCAGCAGGTTGCAGAAGGACGGGATCATCTCGGGCACGGCCTGCGGCAGCAGGATCAGCCGCAGCCGCTGCCAGGGCGTGAAGCCGAGCGCCACGCCCGCCTCGCGCTGGGCCTTCGGTACGGAGGCCAGGGCGCCGCGCACGATCTCGGCGCCGTACGCCCCGTACGACAGGCCGAGCGCGAGTACCGCCGCCCACATCGGCACCAGCTGCCAGCCCAGCAGCGGCGGCACCACGAAGAACAGCCAGAACATCAGCACCAGCGCCGACGTGCCCCGGAAGATCTCCGTGTACGCGCCCGCCAGGAAGCGGACGAACAGCGAGCGGTGGGTGCGGGCCGTGCCGACGGTGAAGGCGACCAGCGCGCCGAGCGCGGCGCTGTACACGAGCAGCTGGAGGGTGGTCCAGATGCCGGGCAGCACCCAGTTCTGCCAGAGTCCGGCGGTCATCGGCACAGCTCCTCGGCGGTGAGCGTGGTCATCTCGGCCTGGGTGAAACCGAAGCGCCGCATGATGCGGAAGAGCTCGCCGCTCTTCTTCATCTTGTGGATCTCGGTGTTGAAGGCGTCCCGGAGGTCGTGGTCGGTGGGGCGGAAGGCGAAGCCGCCGCCGTCCACCTTCTTCTCGCCGTCGACGACCGCCGAGAAGGGCGCCGTCGCCTCGGCCCGCCGGCTCTTCTCCACGACCAGGCGCGCGGTGAGGGCGGTGGCGGCGAAGACGTCGACGCGGCCGGATTCGACGGCGTTCAGCCCGGCCACCTGGTCCTGGAGAATGACGACGTCCTTCTCGGGGTACCCGGCGGCCACGGCGTAGTCGAGCTGCGCGTACCCGGTGGCGGTGGCGAACCTGGCCTTGGCGCGGACCGCGTCCTCGTACGAGCGCACGTTGAGGGGGTTGCCCTTGCGGACGACGAAGGAGTCGAGCATCTGGTACTCGGGGTCCGAGAAGACGACCTGCTGGCAGCGTTCCTTGTTGATGTACATCCCGGCCGAGACGACGTCGAACTGCCGGGAGTTCAGGCCCGGTATGAGGGAGGCGAAATCGGTGGCCACGGGCTGGACGCGGTCGATGCCGAGCCGCTTGAAGACCACCTTCGCCAGCTCGGGCGCCTCGCCGGTGAACTCTCCCTGCTCGTCGACGTACCCGTAGGGGACCTCGCCGGCGATGCCGAGCCGGACGGTGCCCTGCGATCTGAGCCGGTCCAGGGCGTTGCCGGAGGTGACGCGGCTGCAGCCGGTGGCGGCGGTGGCGCCCAGGGCGGCCGCGGCCGAGCCGAGCAGCAGGGTGCGCCGGGGTATCGAAGGGGTCGTTCTGAGTCGACGATCTGTTCGGGCCATGGGCGCGCGGCTACCCGAGACCGCGCGGGGTATGCGTACGTGAACGCCGACGCACAGGAGCGCGTGACATGGAGGGCATGACATGACGACGGTCGGACTGCTCTACCCGGGGCACGCCGCCGAGGAGGACTTCCCCCGGATGGAGTCGCTCCTCAACGGCCTCAACCTGCCCATCGTCCGCACCGACATCGGCGAGGACGCACACCGCGTGGACGTCCTCCAGGAGATGGGCGCCCGCGAGCGCCTCGCGGCCGGGGTCGAGGAGCTGCGGCTCTCCGGCGCCGAGTCGGTGGTCTGGGCGTGTACGAGCGGGTCGTTCGTGTACGGCTGGGAGGGCGCCCACGAGCAGATCCGGGCCCTCGCGGCGGCGGCCGGGCTGCCGGCGTCCAGCACGGCCTTCGCGTTCGCGCACGCGGCGGGGGCGCTGGGGGCGCGACGGGTCGCGGTGGCGGCCACGTATCCGCCGGACGTCACGGAGCTCTTCGTACGGTTCCTCCGGGACGCCGGGCTCGACGTGGTCGCGGCCCGGTCGAGCTCCGTCGTCACGGCGGCCGAGCTCGCCCGGTGGGGCCGGGAGCAGGTGCTCCAGCTCGCGGCGACCGGCGACCATCCGGAGGCCGAGGCGGTGCTCCTGCCCGATACGGCGCTGCACACGGTGGCGTACCTGACGGAGCTGGAGGCGACCGTCGGCAAGCCGGTGCTCACCGGGAACCAGGTGACCGTGTGGGAGGGACTGCGGCTCGCGGAGCGGCGCGGGGCCTGGTCGGAGGAGCTGGGGCGGCTCTTCGCGCGGCAGGGCGCGGAAGCGCTCACGGAATGAGCCCACGGGGAGGGCGCGCGGAATAACCGGAGAGTGCCTCATGTTGCGGATGGGTGCACTACGCACGCATCGACGCAGGAGGGTCCTTCGTGAACGACGACGCCGTACGAGGCGATGAGGCCGTACAAGGCGATGGCGCCGTACGGGGCGAGGACGCCATCCGCGGCACGGCGCTCGGGAGCGCGCCCGTACCGCTGTCCGTCCTCGACCTGGTCACCGTAGGCAGCGGGCGCACCGCCACCGAGGCCGTCGCCACCAGCGTGGCCCTCGCCCGGCTGGCCGAGCGGCGCGGTTACCACCGCCACTGGGTCGCCGAGCACCACTCCATGCCCGGGGTCGCCTCCTCCTCGCCGGCCGTGATCCTCGCCCACCTCGCGGCCCACACCGAGCGCATCCGCCTCGGCTCGGGCGGCGTCATGCTGCCCAACCACGCGCCGCTCGTCATCGCCGAGCAGTTCGGCACCCTGGAAGCCATGGCCCCGGGCCGCGTCGACCTGGGCCTGGGGCGGGCCCCCGGCACCGACGGGGCCACGGCGGCGGCCCTGCGCCGCACCGAGAGGCTGAACGAAGGCGCCGACGACTTCCCGCAGCAGCTCGCGGAGCTGGTGCGCTTCCTCGACGACGACTTCCCCGACGGCCATCCGTACGCCAGGATCCACGCCGTACCGGGGCCGGTGCAGGGCCCGTCGGGCCGCCCGCCCGTGTGGCTGCTCGGGTCGTCCGGCTTCAGCGCCCGGCTCGCGGGGGCGCTGGGGCTGCCGTTCGCGTTCGCCCACCACTTCTCGGCGCGCAACACGATCCCGGCGCTCGACCTGTACCGCGACTCCTTCCGCCCCTCGGCCGTGCTGGACGCGCCGTACACGCTCATCGGCGTCTCCGCGCTCGCCTCAGAGGGCGAGCGGGAGGCGCGGCGCCAGGTGCTCACGGGCGCGCTGTCGATGGTCCGCCTGCGCACCGGCCGGCCGGGCCTGATCCCGACGCCGGAGGAGGCGGAGTCGTACGCCTTCAGCCCGGCGGAGCGCGAGTTCGTCGACGGCTGGCTGGCCAACGTCGTCCACGGCACGCCGGACGCGGTACGGACGGGGCTGGACGACCTCCAGAAGCGCACGGGCGCGGACGAGCTGATGATCACGGCGAACGCGCACGGGAGCGAGGCGCGGCTGCACAGCTACGAGCTGATCGCGGACGCGTACGGGCTGCCGGACGCCTGAGACGCGGAGCCGGGTGGTTCCTGCTCGGGAACGGGTGCACAAGATCCATAAGGGAGCCTTAAACCGCTCGTCACCACCGGTGGGGGGCGGTGCGTGCGCGCGCCTGACGAGGGCTTTCGCCGCCGAATTGGTCTAGTCCTCGTTTGGTTCGGACCATTGACGCGCTGTTCACGAGGCGGCTATCACTGCTCCAACTCCCGTACCGCCACCCCCCTCGGAGGCCGCACGTGCAGCACCGCAAACCCCTCGTCGCCGCGCTTGCCAGCGTGGCGCTGACCGCCGGCGCGCTGGCCGCCCTCGCCGGTCCCGGCACCGCCGCCGCTGCCGCCCCGGCGGCCGCCGCGCCCTCCTCCGGCGGGGTGAAGATCGCGTACTACGACCAGTGGAGCGTCTACGGCAACGCCTTCTACCCCAAGCACCTGGACACCCGGGGCATCGCGGGCAAGCTGGACATCATCAACTACTCCTTCGGCAACATCCACCCCACCGAGCTCACCTGCTTCCAGGCCAACAAGGCGGCGGGCGATGACGCCAACCCCAACGCCGGTGACGGCGCGGGCGACTCGTACGCCGACTACCAGCGGTCCTTCTCGGCCGCCGACAGCGTCGACGGGGTCGCCGACAAGTGGGACCAGCCGATCGTGGGCGTCTTCAACCAGTTCAAGGAGCTGAAGGCGAAGTACCCGAAGCTGAAGATCAACATCTCGCTGGGCGGCTGGACCTACTCCAAGTACTTCCACGACGCCGCGAAGACGGACGCGAGCCGCAAGAAGCTCGTGGCCTCCTGCATCAAGCAGTACATCGCCGGCGACCTGCCGGTCGAGGGCGGTTACGGCGGCCCCGGCACGGCTGCCGGGATCTTCGACGGCATCGACATCGACTGGGAGTACCCCGGTTCGCCCGACGGCCACCTCGGCAACCACTACGGCCCCGAGGACAAGCAGAACTTCACGCTGCTCCTCGCCGAGTTCCGTAAGCAGCTGGACGCGTACGGCGCCGCCCACGGCGGCAAGAAGTACCTGCTGACCGCAGCCCTGCCGGCCGGGCAGGACAAGATCAAGCACATCGAGACCGACAAGATCGGCGCGTACCTCGACTACGCGAACATCATGACGTACGACATGCACGGCGCCTGGGACGGCGACGGGCCGACGTACCATCAGTCGCCGCTGTACTCCGGCTCCGACGACCCGACCGACCCGATCAAGCCCGGCACCGAGAAGTACTCGATCGACAACGCCATCGACGCCTGGATCGACGGCAAGCCGGCGTACGGCATCGCGGGCGGCTTCCCCGCGAACAAGCTGACGCTGGGATACGAGTTCTACTACCGCGGCTGGAAGGGCGTCCCGGCCGGGGCGAAGAACGGCCTCGCGCAGCCCGCGACCGGCGCCTCGGCCGCCCGGCCGGTGAGCCAGCAGGCCGGCATCGCGCACTACAAGGAGCTCGGCGGCATCGTCGACAACGCGGCGACCACGTTCTGGGACGACCAGGCGAAGGCCGCGTACTTCTACAAGGACGGCGAGTTCTTCACCGGACTGGACAAGCGGTCCATCCAGGCCCGCGCGGACTACGCCCACAACCGGGGCCTGGCGGGCGCGATGATGTACTCGCTGCTCGGGCTGGACGAGCGGACCACGCTGCTGAACGACATCGTGGCCGCGGTCGGTTCGTCGCCGTCGACCCCGGACCCGACCCCCACCCCGACCCCGACCCCCACCCCCACCCCCACGCCGACTCCCACGCCGACCCCGACCCCGACGCCGACGCCGGGTAGGTGCACGGCCGCGGCCTGGACCGCGACGGCGGAGTACACCGGTGGCGCACAGGTCTCCCACAAGGGGCGGACCTGGAAGGCCAAGTGGTGGACGAAGGGCGAGGAGCCCGGCACCACCGGCGAGTGGGGCGTCTGGCAGGACCAGGGCGCCTGCTGACCCGCCACCACACGGCCTGACGGCCTGAGACCCACCCCCCACGACCACCGCCCCTGCCCGGCGAGCACCCCCGGGCAGGGGCGGTTTCACGCCCCGGCGCCGATCAGCTCGGGGATGCGGTCGGGGGCCACCGCCCGCGAGTAGAGCCAGCCCTGGCCGGTGTCGCAGCCGATGCGGCGCAGGCGCGCCGCCTGGCCGGAGGTCTCGACGCACTCGGCGGTGACGGTGAGGCCGAGGCGGTGCGCGAGCTGGACCAGGGCCTCGACGATGACCTCGTCGGCCGGGTTGGGGTGCTCCTCGTCCTGGAAGCCGCGGACGAACGAGCCGTCCAGCTTGAGGACGGAGACCGGGAGGCGGCTGAGGTAGGCGAGGTTGGAGTAGCCGGTGCCGAAGTCGTCGATGGCGATCTGGACGCCCATGTCACTGAGCGCCTGGAGCGCCTGGAGCGGCCGGCCCGCCGAGCCCATGACGGCCGACTCGGTGAGCTCCAGCTGGAGGAGGTGGGGCGCGAGCCCGGTCTCGGCCAGGATCTCGGCGACGTCCGCGACCAGGTCGGAGTCCCACACCTGGCGTACGGCGACGTTGACGCTGACGAACAGCGGCTTCTCGCGCGGGTGCTCCTTCTGCCACTGCCGGGCCTGGCGGCACGCGGTGCGCAGCACCCACCGCCCGAGCTGGACGATCGAGCCGTCCTCTTCGGCGATCCCGATGAACCGATTCGGCGCCAGCGAGCCGAACTGCGGGTGGTTCCAGCGCACCAGCGCCTCGACGCCGCGTACCGTCCCGTCGGACATGCCGACGAGCGGCTGGTATTCGAGGGCGAACTCGCCGCGTTCGACGGCCGGGCGGAGGGTGGAGGAGAGCGACTGCCGCGTCATGCGGTGGGCGTTGCGCTCGGGGTCGAACAGCGTCCAGCGGGCCTTGCCGTCGGCCTTGGCCCAGTACAGCGTGGTGTCGGCGGCCTGCATCAGGCCCGTCACGGTGGTGCCGGCGGCGGCGCGTTCGACGACCCCGATCGACGCCGAGACCGACAGCCGCTGCCCGGCCAGGTCGAACGGCCGCTGCACGGCGGCGAGTACGGAGCGGGCCAGGTCGGCGACCTGTTCCGTACCGGTCGAGTCCTCGACGAGGATCGCGAACTCGTCGCCGCCGAGCCGGGCGACGAGGTGGCCGCCGCTGCGGGTGTAGCCGTCGCTGTCCGCGCACTCGGTGAGCCGGGCGGCCACGGCCGCCAGCAGCCGGTCGCCGACGCGGTGCCCGAGGGTGTCGTTGACGGCCTTGAAGCCGTCCAGGTCCAGGTAGACGAGGCCGATCCGCCCTGATCCGCCATCGCCGTAGGAGTCGTACGCGCCGTGCGCGTCGTGCGCGCCGTAGGAGTCGTACGTGTCGTACGTGTCGTACGCGTCGTACGCGGAGTTCTCCAGCGCGGAGGCGAGCCGTTCGAAGAAGAGGGTGCGGTTGGGCAGCCGGGTCACCGGGTCGTGCATCTGGAGGTGGCGCAGCCGCGCCTGGAGTTCGCGCCGGTCGCTGATGTCGGCGATGGACAGCAGTACGCGCCGGCTGTGCGGTACGGGCGCGACGGTGACCTCGGCCCACAGGGAGCGCCCGTCCGGGTGTTTGAGGCGGCGGGTGCAGCGGAAGCGGGAACGGCGGCCGCGCAGCACCTCGCGGTAGGCGTGCCAGGTGCGGCTGTCGGAGGCGAGGTCGACGAGGTCGGAGGCCGGCTGCTCGCTCAGCGAGTCGGGGTCGGTGCCGAGGAGGGCGGCGAGGGCGTCGTTGGCGGCGACGACGAGTCCCTCGGGGTCGACGACGGCCATGGCGAGGTGGGCGGCGTTGAACGCGGCGCGGTAGTCGCGCAGTTCGGTGTCGGGCACGGGGCCCGGACCGCCGGATTCGTGACTCTGCGTGTTCGGAAGGTCGGCGGTGTCGGTCGGTGAGACTGCCGCAGCTCCCGGTGCTTGGGGCGTTCCGCTGGAGGTTCCGCTCACCGCTCGCTCCCGCAGGGCAGTTGTGACGCACAGATGTGGTCGGAATGGTCAGCCATCGAAAGTGTGCCGATCATAGAGGCTGTCGCGGCGGCCGTTCCAGCGCCGCCACTGGGTGAGAGGCGCCCGGAAGGTGTGAGCCGCCCCACCCGCACGCCCCCGGTCGATCGTTTCTGCACGGGTCTGGCGCGGGTGTGGCGTGCACCGATCCCACCCTGACCGGTTGTGACTTTGCGTGAAATCGGCCCGCTCACCCAAGTGGGGCAGCGGAACAGGACGTATCGCACCAAATCGCCTCAGGGTGGTGAGACGTCCCGTATCCCGCACCCGGAGGTCGACGTGGAGAGTCAGCAGACACCCGAGGGAGTGGACCGCGCACGCCTGCGGTCCACCGCCGCGGGCATCTTCTCTCTCCTGGCGCTCGCCGCGACGGGCCTCGTGGCCGGCCCCGCCTCCGCCGCGCCCGAGGCGGGCCCGTGCGCCCTGCCCCGTACCGGCGCGCACCACTCGCTGGGCCTGGACACCTGGAACGCCGCCTACCCGCGGCCGGTACGCGACCTGGACGCGGTCATGCTCTTCCTGTCCTTCCCGGACGCGCCGCCGCTGACCCACCCCGACGAGATCGCCGCCGACCACTTCCCCGCGACCAGCCGCTTCTTCCAGCGCGCGTCGTACGGCCGGTTCACGCTCCGCCCGCACCTGCTGCGCGAGTGGCTGCCGATGCCGCGGCCCTCCACCGCGTACGCCATACGGCGTGACTGGGAGCCGCAGCGGCGCGCGGCCTACCTGCGCGACGCGCTCGCCGTGGCCGACCCGTACGTCGACTTCTCGCGGTACGACATCGTCTACCTGGTCGCCGACCCGGACGCGCCGGGCGTCGACTCGGACGCCACGAAGGTCGTCAACCTCGACGTCCCGCTGCGCGCCGACGGCACCGACATCCGGCGTGTCGTCACGGTCTTCGAGCGCCACCCGCCGGACCGCAACGTGCTGGCCCACGAGACCGGTCACGTCTTCGACCTGCCGGACCTCTACCGGCGGCCGATGGACGGCAAGGGCGACTGGGACACCCATGTGGGGGACTGGGACGTCATGGGCAGCCAGTTCGCGATGGCGCCGGAGCTCTTCGGCTGGCACAAGTGGAAGCTGGGCTGGCTCGGCGGGCACCAGGTCCGCTGCGTTCCGGCGGGGGAGCCGACCCTCCTCACGCTGGAGCCGCTGGCCGCGGCGCCCGAGTGGGGTGTGTCGGTGGGCACCCGGCTGGCGGTCGTCAGGACCGGCGAGCACAGTGTGCTGGCGATCGAGGCGCGCGCCGCGACCGGCAACGACGTGGGCACCTGCACCGAGGGGGTGCTGATCTACCGCGTCCGGGGCGAGGCGGCGTCCGGCGCCGGACCGGTCGAGGTGGTCGACACCCACCCGCGCACCGGCGCCTGCTGGGGCCGCTCGGTGTACGCGCCGCTCGCGGACGCGCCGCTGGGCGTGGGGGAGACCTTCACGGTGCCGGGGGAGGGCACGCGGGTGGAGGTGGCGGACCGCACCGCCACGGGCGCGTGGACGGTCGAGATCACGCCCCGTTGACCGCGACGGCGAACGACCGCGGGCGAACGAAGAAGCCCCCCGCTTCCGCGAGGGGCTTCTTCCGTCTGTGCGCCGCCAGGGACTCGAACCCCGGACCCGCTGATTAAGAGTCAGCTGCTCTAACCAACTGAGCTAGCGGCGCCTGCTGACGTCGTAGACCTTAGCACCCTGTTCGGCGCGAGGAGAAATCGATAACGGCGCACCGCCCACAGCAGCACCTCCGGCCCCGGCAGCCACGGCCGCCGGGAGTCCGGCGCCACCACCCAGCGCGGCCCCTCGGTCGCACCCAGCGGCGCGGGCGGCGGCACGGTCACGGCGTCCCCCACGCCGTGGCAGATCAGCGGCGGTATGTCGTCGCCGCCCCACTGTTCCCAGCGCAGCAGCGACGGTAACCGCTGGGCCGTGCCCGGCGCGGTGAACAGCAGCATCCGCCCCCGGTGCACGGCGACCGGCCCCGATCCAGGGCCCTCCTCCCACAGCCGGTCCAGGACGCGGCGCCCGGCGACCGCCGGGCCGCTCACGACGTCGAAGACCCGCCCGCAGGGCAGGACGGCGGGGGCGGCGGGGTGCGCAGCCCAGAGGTCGAGGACGGACTGCGGGTGCGGGGCGGCGGAGGCGAGCCAGTCGGCGCCGTCCGAGGTGGCGTGGGATACGTTCATGGCCACCACACTTACGCCCTGTGACAGTCCCCTCTCCGAGGGTTGGGGAAAACCCGGACAAGCGGGTCCCTCCGGGAGTAAGGTTCGCCCGACCGGCATATGCCGTCGGCCAGCGCCCGATCCTCGCGGTGGTGCCGGAGGCCCTCCGTGGCGCCGTCGTCCCTCCGTGATAGGGCAGCCCTCCGCGGTGGAGCCGTCCCTCCGCGGTGGAGCCGTCCCTCCGTGGTGGAGCCGTCCCCCGTGGCGCCGCCGTCAGTCCCGCTCGCTGTCCCGCAGCAGGTCACGCCCGAACTCGACCATCCGCTTCGCGTAGTCCTCGGTCCACTCCGCGCGCTCCGCGATGTCGGCGGCCGTCAGCCGGTCGAACCGGCGCGGGTCCGCGAGCTGCGCGGCCGCGATCGCCTGGAACTCCACCGCCCGGTCGGTCGCGGCGCGGAACGCCAGCGCGAGCTCGGTGGAGCGCGCGAGGAGCTCGCGCGGGTCGTCCATCGACTCCAGGTCGAAGAAGTGCTCCGGGTCGGCGGCGGCCTCCGCAGGCTCGAAGAGCAGGGGCGCGGGTTTCAGCCGCCGCTGCTCGCTCCGCTCGGTCTCCGCCATGTCGCCATCTCCTCCTGGTCCCGGCCCCCGCCCTCCGGTCGGCCACCGTCCATTGTCCCGCGCCGCGCAACCCCGCCCCAGGGCCGTCCTACGGCGCCCACCTCACCCGGTGCTCCGACAGGTGCGACAGCACCGCGTGGTTCGCCTCCCAGCCGTCCGGGAACTTGACCGTCACGCCCAGCTGCACCGGCTCCGTCGACGGGTGCTCGTCCAGCAGCTCCGCGACGCCCGCCCGGCACACCACGATGCACGCGTGCCGGTGCCGCGACGCCAGCACGCACAGGCGGCCCGTCTCCAGGTGGAACGCCGTCGCGTCCGGGCGCCCCGACAGGGGGTGGAGCACGACCGTCACGTCGTACTCCCGCCCCTGGAGCCGGTTCGCCGTGTCCACCGTCACCCCGAACACCCCCAGCTCCGCCAGCGCCGCCCGCACCGCCGCCGCCTGGTCGCGGTGCGCCGTGCCGACGGCGATCCGGTCGGGGCCCAGCGGCACCGGCTCGGCCGCCCGCTCCGAGACCGCCGCCCCGCCCCGGTCCAGCAGCCGGCGCACCACCAGTGCCACGGCCCGTACGGCCTCCGGGTCCGTACGCGGCGTGTGCCGGGCCGGCAGCTCCAGCAGGCCCCACCCGGACTCGGCCGCCTCGTCCAGCACCCGGTCGGGCCCCGACCCGTCCGACGCGACACCGAAGGCCAGCCGCCGCTCACCCGGCCCGGTCCCGCTGCGGAACGGCGTGTACGGGTAGAACGCCTGCGACACCAGCGGCGCCGCCGACGCCGGCAGCCGCCACGACACCGGCAGCCGGTGCTGCGGCAGCTCGGGGTTGTGCGCGAGCAGCGTCGACACCGCGCTCGCGGACGGGTCGTACGACAGCCCCGCCCACTGCTCGGCGCCCACCACCGAAAACGGGTCCAGCTGCCCGGGGTCCCCGACGAACAGCGCCCGCTCGAAGAGGCCGGCCACCGTCAGCAGGGCGTCGGACCGCATCTGGTACGCCTCGTCGACGATGGCGTGGCCCCACGGCTCGACGCCCTTCACGTGCGCCCACTTCGCGGCCGTCGAGATCACCACGTCGAGCCCGGCCAGGTCCGCCGCCTTCGCCGACTTCCGTACGTTGTCGAGCGTGTCCAGCGCCTTGTCGTACGGGTCGGAGTCGTTCGAGTGCAGCCGCCCCACCGGCAGGTCCGGCTCCTTCTCGGCGAGCCGCAGCACCAGGTCGTCGACCTGGGCGTTGGTCTGCGCGACCACCATCAGCGGGCGCCCGGCCGCCGCCAGCTCCAGCGCCGCCCGCACGACGAGCGTCGACTTCCCGGCGCCCGGCGGCGAGTCCACGACGACGCCCCGGGCGTCCCCGTGCAGCGTGTCGTCGAGGATCTCCCGGGTCGCGCGGGCGGCCTCCGCGGCGGGATCGAAGGGCACGACGGCGGTCACAGCAGGTCCTCCGGCGTCACGGCGTCGGGCGTTTCCCCCGCGTCGGAACGCGGGGGACCGCCATGGGTCCACGGCGTCTCCTCCGGGTCCGGCAGCTTCGGCCCGACCCGCTGGTCGTGCTCGAACAGCGTCCACACCAGACGGTCCCCCTTCTCCGGTACGGACCCCTCCGCCGGCTCCTTGCCCCGCCCCATGCGGTCCAGCACCCGCAGCACCAGCGCCCCGGCCTCCCCGTCCTCGAACCGCACGAACTCGGCCGTCTGCGGCTTGCCGTCCAGCGACCGGTACACCTTCACCTTCTCGCCCAGGTGCGGCCGGTCGTCCGTGCGCACCGTCAGCAGCGGGCGCGGCGCAGGGCGCTTCGACTCCGTCCACGTCATGGTCACGTCCAGCACCTCGGCCACGAACGCCTCACCGGCCAGCCGCCGCCCCGCCATCACCAGCGGATCGTCCAGCGCCTCCTGCGCCTCCAGCTGCGCCTGGGCGCTCTCGCGCGCGGCGAGCTTCTGCGCGGCCGTGACCGCGTCGTCGCGGCGCGGCTGCGGCGGCTCACCGGCCCGGATCCGGTCCCGGTGGCCGGTGAACGACCAGCGGTCCCGGGTCCAGCGGTCCGCGACCCGGGCGCCCGGCGGCAGCTCGCGCGCCAGGTCGACCGCCCGCCACACCGCCTCCCACGTGGGCCGCAGCTGGGTGACGATCAGCCGCCGGACCTCCCGCTCGGCGCGGTGCAGCTCGCCGAGCCGCTCGTCGGCCGCCTCGCCGTCCTCCGCCGCCGCGAGCGCCTGCCGCGCCCGGTCGTACCGCTCGATCGCGGGCGCCAGCAGCCGGTTGTCGAACGCCGGGTCGGTCGCGGGACCGGCCGGCGGGCACAGCAGCTGCCCGTCCCGGTCGCGCCCCAGCTCCGCCCGCAGCGCCGCCTCCGCGCCCGCATCACCCTCAGGAGTGTCGATCCAGGCGAGCAGCGCCCCCAGGTGCTGGTCCTCCAGCGAGGACTGGCCCGTCGCCCAGTGCCGGTTCAGCAGGTCCGTCGCCGCCAGCAGCAGCGACGAGCCCGGCACCCGCGCCCGCTCGCCGTAGTGCGTCAGCCACCGTCCCAGCAGCGGCACGCGCGGCGGCGCCGGGAACGGCGTCTCCGGATCCTGCTCGGCCGTGCGCCTAAACCGCATGGACCGCCCCAGCAGCCGTACGTACTCGACGCCCGCCCGGCTCGGCACGATCAGCTGCGGCGCGTCCGCGCACAGCTCCACCTCGACCTTGACCTTCTTGCCGGTCTCGGGGTCCGTCTCGTTGCGCTCGGCCGGCTCGACGTCGTCGGCGTACGCGTCGAGGTACGGGATCACGGCCTCCGCGAGCTCCGCGAGGAAGGCGAACCGCAGGTCCCGGTCGCGCGGCTGCGGCACGACCAGCAGCCGCGGCTCCTCCGGATCGGTCCCGACCAGCGCCCCGAGCGGAGCACCGGCCTCACCGGCGGTCGTCAGCGGTACGAGGACGAGCGGCCGCTCCGAGAGATGGCGGTGCCGCACGGTGGCGAGCGGCTGCGCCCGCCCGGACTCGACGGCCTCCAGTCGCGCGAGGGTGGAGATCAACGACACGCGCCCACCCCCTCCGCGAGGCCCGGGCTCAGCAGGGACACGCTCAGCAGGCACATTCGACGTACTCCTTCGGCATCCGCGCGGGCGCCTGCGCGACCGCCTCCGCCCGCAGCGCCGCCGCCCGCCGCAGCGCCGCCACCGCCGGGTCGTCCGGGTCGCCGGCCTCCCCGCGCGCCGCCGCCAGCACCGCGCCGACCGTCGTCAGCCCGCCCAGCTCGCCCCGCACCGAACGGCCCAGCGCCTCCACCGCACCCGCCTCCCTGGCGCGGTCGCGGCAGTGGAACGCCAGCTCGCAGGCCGCCAGGCACTCCGGCGCGTACGCGTGCGGCACCGCGTCCACCGCCGCCGCCAGCTGCTCCGCCGAGCACGCCTCCACATCGAAGGTCACGCCCTCCGGGAGGGCGGCCGCGATGTCCTCCACGCGCGTCAGCCGGGCCAGCTGCCGCCGCGTCACGGACAACTGCTTGCGTACGTCGACGAGCGAGCCCGTCGGCTGGTTGGAGAAGTCCTTCGGGCAGACCAGCAGCACCGAGTGCGTCACCTCCGCGCCGTCCGTCAGCGCCGCGACCCGCTCCAGCGCCAGCACGTACACGGCGGCCTGGCGGGCGGCCGCGCCCACCTTGGCCGCGTCCGCCGAGCCGTCGATCATCGGGAAGGACTTGATCTCGACGACCGTCCACCGCCCGTCGGGCCGTACGACGACGGCGTCCGGCTCCAGGTACGCGGGGGAGCCGGCGACCTCCAGCGCGAGCATCGGATGGTCGAGCAGCGACCACACCCCGGCCTCCGTCGCCTCACGCAGCGTCAGGGCCGTGCGCGCCGCGCGCCCCTCGGGCCCGGCCGCCGTGAGGTCCGGCACCCGCACGTCGCCCCGGCTCTCCACGCCGAGCAGCCGCAGCAGCTCCAGGCCGCCGTCGGCCTTGACCTTGGCCTCGAAGGCGTTGCCGCGCATGAAGGCGAACTGCGACTGCCCGAAGCCCGACGGCGAGCCGAGGGCGGACGCCAGCGCGGCCTTGTCGACCCCCGCTCCGTCGAGCAGCGCGCGGCGCCGGCAGCCCGGATTGGCCGCCAGCGCGGCCAGCGCGCGGGCGTCCAGCGGATGCGGAGCGGCGGCGGGGCCGCGCAGCTCAGCGAGCCGGTGCCGGAGTGTCGTCTGCGGACGCCGATCGGGCCCGCTGCCCAGGAATTCGCTCACCCGCGGAAGTCTCGCATCCGCCACTGACAATCGGTGAGGTTCCCGGAACGGAACCCCCGCCGGAACCCCCGCCGAAACGTTCCCGTACCCGGTCCCGTACGCGGTCGACCCCGCGCGCCACCGGCCCCGCCAGCACCAGCCCGACGCCCATCACCGCGCATCCCGCGACCGCGTCGAGGAAGTAGTGGTTGGCCGTCCCCATCACGACCACCACGGTCAGCAGGGGGTACGCCACCCCCAGCGCCTTCAGCAGCGGTGTACGCCCGTACCGCCACAGCATCACCCCGCACCACAGCGCCCACCCCACGTGCAGACTGGGCATCGCCGCGTACTGGTTGGTCATGCCGCCGAGCCCGCGCGGGGCGCTCGCCTCGCCGCCCCACCAGCCGTAGGCGCTGTACTGCGCCATGGTGTCGACGAAGCCGTGCCCGGCGGCCAGCAGCCGGGGCGGGCAGGTCGGCAGAAGGGTGAAGCCGACGAGCCCGAGCAGTGTGGAGACCATCAGCCAGGTGCGTGCCGCCCGGTAGTGGAGGGGCCGGCGCCGGAAGAGCCAGACCAGGAGGGCGGGGGTCACCAGGTAGTGCAGGGTGGCGTACGCGAAATCGGCGGGTATGCCGAGCGCGGGCGTCGCGGTGAAGAGACGGTTCAGCGGATGTTCGGCGTTGAGGTGCAGCGCCTGTTCCAGCCGGAGTATCGCGAGCCCGTGGTCCACGGCGTCGGCCACATCCCCGCGCGCGAGCAGCCGCCCGCCGGAGTACGCGGCGTACACCACCACGATCAGCAGCAGCTCGGTCCACCACCGGGGACGACGACTCGCGATGGTGTGCGGCATCCGAATGGTTCCCCCTCCATGGCTCCCTCCTGTCATGGACGTGGAGATCGCGGCCGGGGTTGCTCCGGCGTGGGCCCCCGTTCCCGTACGGGATGATGGAGGGGCACCTTCTGTGAACCTCAGGGAGAGCCCTCATGGCACCGCGCATCCTGCTCGCCCGGCACGGCCAGACCGAGTGGTCGCTGCTCGGCAAGCACACCGGCAGGACCGACATACCCCTCCTCGAGGAGGGCCGCCGGGGCGCGAAGCTGCTGGGCGAACGGCTGCACCGCGGCCCGTGGGGCGGCCTGGAGGGCGTCGAGATCCGTACGAGCCCGCTGGCACGCGCGCGGGAGACCTGCGAACTGGCCGGCTTCGGCGACCGCGCCGAGCGCTGGGACGCGCTGATGGAGTGGGACTACGGCGCCTACGAGGGCATGACCCCCGCCGAGATCAAGGCCCTCCGTCCGGACTGGTTCATCTGGCGCGACGGCGTCCCGGAGGGTGAGTCCCTCGCCCAGCTCTCGGCCCGCGCGGACGAGGTCGTGGAGTGGGCCCGCTCGGCCGACCGCGACGTGCTGGTCTTCGCCCACGGCCACATCCTGCGTTCCATCGGCGCCCGCTGGCTCGGCGAGGACGTCTCCTTCGCGGCCCGCATCCGCCTCGACCCGACGAGCATCTCGGCCCTGGGCTGGGCGTACGGCGCCCCGGCGATCGAGCGCTGGAACGACACGGGCCACCTGGAGGCCTGACGCCGGCTCCGGCTCCCGTGCGGCGGGGCGTCAGACCCGGTCCAAGGCCGCCCGCCGGTCCAGGAAGGCCGCCACCGCCGGCGTCGAGCGCTGCGGGGAGAGGATCCGGACGGTGTCGACGAGCATCGCGCGGATGCGGGACGACTGGACCTCGCCCAGCAGGTCCAGCACTCGCTCGCCCGCCGCGGCCGACTCCTCCAGGGCACCGGAGCGTGCGAGGTCCGTGGCGAGCTGGGCGCGGTAGAGCGCGAGGTTCCGGGTGAAGTGCGGGTTCTGGAGGGCCGTCGCACGGCGGGCGTGGCGGACCGCGCGGGGCCAGTCGCCGAGCGCCGACCAGCACTGGGCCTCCAGCGCCTCCAGCTCGGGCTCGCCGAAGAAGGACATCCACTCCGGGTCCGCGTCGCACGGGCCCCGCCCGAAGAGCGCGTGCGCCCGGCCCAGGGCCTGTTCGCACGCCGCGCGGTCGCCGAGGCCCGCCCAGGCGCACGCCTCGCGCAGCGTCAGCAGGGCGAGCAGGCGCGCGGAGGACAGCTGCCGGGCCGCGTGCTGGCCCGCCTGGGCGGCGCGGACCGCCTCGCGGAAGCGGCCCTCGTCCCGGGCGAGGAACGAGGTGTTGGAGAAGGCGTGCGCCTCCAGTGCCTGGTCGCCCGCCACGCGGGCGGTGGCCAGTGCCTCCGCGTAGTGGGAGCGGGCGTCCTCCAGGCGGCCCGAGTCATGGGCGAGCCAGCCCACGGAGAGGGCCAGCTCGCCGGTGCCCGCCTGCATCCGGTCGGCGGTCGACTGGCGGGCCGGTTTCCCCGAGTCGAGGAGCGCGTACGCCATGCGGAGCGGCTCGGCGGCTCTGCGGTACAGCCCGTCCGCGCCGTACCGGTCGTCGAGCAGGCGGATGCGCCGTACCGCCTCCTCGACGGCCTCCACCTCCGTCTCCCCGAACGTGCGGCCCGCGCGCGGCGCGGGGATGGTGCCGAGGCCGGCACCGGCCAGGCCGCCGAGGCCGAGCGAGGCGGCCGCCACCGTGGCGGTACCGCTCGTCATGAATGCGCGACGCAGCACGTCGCTCTCCTCATCGTTCCGGAGGGTGATCTGTGCCGCCGGTGGGGGGCCGGCGGGGGCGCGGGCCGCCCGGCCGCGCACCTGCTCACGTGCCGCGAACCCCAGATCGGCCAGGGTGAGGCCGGGGAACATGTGCAGGAACACCCGCTCGTACGCGTAGTTGGGGCAGCGGATCTCGCCCGACTCCACGCGCCCGATGTAGCGGGCGTCACATGCGACCTGTTCGCCGATCTCCCGGGCGGACCGGCGGACCGCGGCCGCGAACTCGGCCGGGGAGCGCCGGCCGCGCAGCCGGCGGAAGGCGAGATTGGGAACTGCCCGTGACGACGCCATGGCCGAGCCCTCTCCTGCGTGCTGCCGTTGGTCCGGCGGAGGAAGAACGTACCTGCTGTGACGGGGTGCGCACGCTGCGTTTGGCAACAAACGGGATATCTCGCCCACGATCCGCCATGAACTGCCATCCTTTGCGGCGGCGTGCCGCCGTAGCTGTTGACGCGTGTCGGCGTTGAACCCTCCGGAGAGACGGAACGTGTCTCCACACGGGGACTCGAGCGAGGAGGGATCCCTTGTTGGAGGTCGGCATGGCGTCGCAGCAGCAGTCGCACTACCAGTCCCAGTCCCAGCACGCGGAACCGCACACCACCGCCCAGCACCGGCCGACGCAGGACGTGGGCGCCCCGCCTCCGGAGGCGGCCGGCGAACCCTGCGATCTGGTGACCGTGCCGACCCGTCAGGGCCTGGAGGCGGTCGACATCCTCCGCCGCGGCGGCGCCCCCGCCGTCGGCCCCGTCCTGCACGACGACCACCGCGACACCCTCGGCTTCCTGGTACCCCCCGGCACCGCCGCCGACTGGGACATGCCGGGCAGCGCCTGTACGCAGACGGCGGGGCGGGGCCTGCGGATCCCCGACCTGGAACCGGGCGAGCCGCCGGTCGCCGGGGCCGGCTGGCTGCTGCCGCCCACCGGCCCCGACGCGGTCACCGACCCGGCCGTGCTGCGCCGGGCGCTCGGCGAGGCCGCCCGCCTCATCGAGGCCGCCGACAACTGCCAGTAGGCTCCCGCGGCCCTCGGCTCGCACGCCAGTGCGTCGATAATGGGCTGGTGGCGAGGAAAGCAGCACAGCACAAGCAGCGCGGGCGGCAGGCCCCGGCGACCGTCGCCGAGGCCGTGGACGGCGGCCTCGCCGAGCTCGTACCCGACCCCGAGCGCTCCCGCGCCTGGACCCTGCTCATCGACCGCACCCCGCAGTCGCACGTCGACCTCGACGACCCCGCCCACCTGAGCTTCGCCTACCAGCGCCGCCTCGGTCACATCGCCGACCTCGTCGCGCCGCCCGGCCGCCCCCTCACCGTCATCCACCTCGGCGGCGGCGCCTTCACCCTCGCCCGCTACGTCGCCGCCACCCGGCCCCGCTCCACCCAGCAGATCGTCGAGCTCGACGCACCGCTCGTGGCGCTGGTCCGCCGTGAGCTGCCGCTCGACCCGGGAGCCCGGATACGCGTCCGGGGCGCCGACGCCCGCGCCGGGCTCGGCAAGATCCCCGACGGCTGGGCCGACCTCGTCATCGCGGACGTCTTCAGCGGGGCGCGCACGCCCGCGCACCTCACCAGTGCGGAGTTCCTCGCCGAGGTGCGGCGCGTGCTGAAGCCCGGCGGGCACTACGCCGCCAACCTCGCCGACGGGCCGCCGCTGGCCCACCTGCGGGGTCAGATCGCCACCGCCGCCACGCTCTTCCCGGAGCTCGCGCTCGCCGCCGACCCCGCCGTACTGCGCGGGCGTCGCTTCGGCAACGCCGTCCTCCTCGCCTCGGACACCCCGCTGCCGGTCGCCGAGCTGACCCGCCGGGTGGCCACGGACCCGCACCCGGGGCGCGTCGAGCACGGGCGGGCGCTGGCCGACTTCACGGGCGGGGCGTCGGCCGTCACCGACGCCGCCGCCAAGCCGTCGCCCGCACCGCCCGCAGACGCGTTCGAGTAAGAGGACTACATCCGTCCGCATGGTGGGCGGGCTGTTGCCCCGCGCGCGGCCGGAGGTCAGAATCGGGCAATTGTCCCATTCAAGGAGAGAGAACCCCATGGGTACGCATGTCCATGTTCGTATCCGCCAAGGCATGGGCGTCTCCGACGCCGGCGAGCTCATCGAGCACTACCACTGCCGCTGCGGCGAGACGTGGATCAAGTCGTACCGGGTCGACGAGGGGGACCCCGAACGCTAGCCGCTAGCGCTCGTCGATCTCGACGCGTGGCGCGGTGTCGTGCCAGACGCAGAACACCGAGATCTCCCGGCCGTCCTTCGTGAACGTCACCCGGATCCACGTCGGCTGCTTCCACACCTGCATCTGCCAGCCGGAGGCCGGGGTCGCCGAGACCAGCTCGGCGGAGGAGGGCCCCATGTCGAAGGCCACCCGGCCGCCGTCGACCGAGTAACTCTTCACACTGCCGGTGGGCCGGCCGCTCGCCGACGGTTTCGTCTCCGGCGTACGGGACGGCGACGCGGGCGCGGACGGCGCGCGCGACGGCGACTCCGGCCGCTTCGACCCGGGCGTCCCGCCGGCGCGCGGGGGAGCGGACGAGGCCGGCTCCTCCTCCGGATCCGGGCCCGGGCGCCGCGTCGACGACGACTGCGGCTCGGCGCCGCCCGCGGGTGCCGTGGGGCGGTCGGCCGTGATCGGCAGGGCGCGCGGCGGGTCGTACGCCGTCCCGGCCATCACCGTGTGCACACCCCACCACGACAGAGTGACCGCCGCGCCGGTGGCGAGCGACCACGCCATGGCATGTACGAGTCCTCTACGCATCCGGGCCATAGTGCACTACCCGTCCACGGCGTCCGTACCGGTCCCCCTCGTTCCGCCGAACGGAGGAGGGATGGCGTACGGTGCGGGCCATGGCAAGTGTGCTCGTGGTCGAGGACGACCAGTTCGTGCGCTCCGCCCTCATCCGGCACCTGTCCGAGGCCGGCCACACCGTGCGGAGCGTCGGCACGGCCCTGGAGGCGCTGCGCGAAGTGGCCCATCACCGCTTCGACGTGGTCATCCTGGACCTCGGACTGCCCGATCTGGACGGGTCGGAGGCCCTGAAGATGCTGCGCGGCATCACCGACGTACCGGTGATCATCGCGACCGCGCGGGACGACGAGGCCGAGATCGTACGGCTCCTGAACGACGGCGCCGACGACTACCTCACCAAGCCCTTCTCGGTGGAGCACCTCTCCGCGCGGATGGCCGCCGTGCTGCGCCGCTCGCGCGCCGCGGCCGGGGACGTACCGCCGCCGCGCCTGATCCAGGTGGGCGGGCTGTCCATCGACCCGCTGCGGCGGCAGGCCGAACTCGACGGGGTGCCCCTGGACCTGACGCGGCGGGAGTTCGACCTGCTGACTTTCCTGGCCGGTCGGCCGGGCGTGGTCGTCCCGCGCAAGGAACTGCTCGCCGAGGTGTGGCAGCAGTCGTACGGCGACGACCAGACCATCGACGTCCACCTGTCATGGCTCCGCAGAAAGCTGGGCGAGACGGCGGCCCGGCCGCGGTACCTGCACACGCTGCGGGGTGTGGGCGTGAAGCTGGAGCCGCCGCTGTGAGGTGGGCGCTCGTCAAGGTGGCGCTGGCGGTGACGGTGATGGTCGTGGTGGCCTTCGCCGTGCCCCTGGGCCTCGTCATCAAGGAGATGGCACGGGACCGGGCCTTCACCAACGCCGAGCGGCAGGCCGCCGCCATCGGCCCCACCCTCTCCATCACCACCGACCGCGACCAGCTGGAACGCGCCGTCGCCTCCACACAGGCCGGGGCCGCCGGGCGCATGGCCGTCCACATCCCCGGCCCGGGGGACGGCGGCGAGGCCGTGACCATCGGTACGGGGCGGGCCGCCGCGAAGGACCTCGCCACCGTGCAGCGGGTGCCGCGCGCCTCGACGACCGAGGTGTCCGGCGGCTTCGCGCTGCTCCAGCCGACCGCCATCAGCACCGGCCGGATCGCGATCGTCGAGGTGTACGTGCCCGAGGGGGAGGTCACCAACGGCATCGCCACCGCGTGGCTGGTCCTCGCCGGGGTCGGGGCCGCGCTGGTCGTCGGGTCCGTCGCGGTCGCCGACCGGCTCGGTGTGCGCATGGTGCAGCCCGCCCAGCGCCTCGCGCGGGCCGCGCACGAGCTCGGCGAGGGCAAGCTGGGCGCCCGCGTCCCCGAAGACGGGCCCACGGAGCTGAAGTCCGCCGCGGTCGCCTTCAACTCGATGGCCGACCAGGTCGTCCAGCTCCTCGCCAACGAGCGCGAGCTCGCCGCCGACCTCTCCCACCGGTTGCGCACCCCGCTGACGGTGCTGCGGCTCAACGCCGCCTCCCTGGGCGACGGGCCCGCCGCCGACCAGACGCGCGCGGCCGTCGAGCAGCTGGAGCGGGAGGTCGACGTCATCATCCGTACGGCCAGGGAGGCAAAGCCCCAGACGCAGCCCACCGGTCCGGGTGCCGGCTGCGACGCCTCGGAGGTCGTACGGGAGCGGATGGACTTCTGGTCCGCGCTCGCGGAGGACGAGGGGCGCAAGGTGCGGGTGGCGGGTGTCGACCGGCCCGTACGCATCCCGGTGGCCCGCCCCGAACTCGTCGCCGCGCTCGACGCGCTGCTCGGCAACGTCTTCCGCCACACCCCGGAGGGCACCGCCTTCTCGGTGGACCTCCACAACGGCGACGACGCCGTGATCATCCTCGTCTCGGACGCCGGACCCGGCATCGCCGATCCGGAGGCGGCGCTGGCGCGCGGCAACAGCGGCGGCCGGGACGGCTCGACGGGGCTCGGGCTCGACATCGTGCGCCGGGTCGCCGAGTCGACCGGCGGCGACGTGCGGATCGGGCACTCGGTGCTGGGCGGCACGGAAGTCCGGATCTGGATCGGACTGGGCGACGGGCGTGCCGACGCCCCGGCGCGGCGCGGGCACCGCGTCGTACGCCGCCGCCGCACGAGCGCTGGGCGTGCCCCGCGTTAGTCGGCTCCCACCCGGCCGGAGCGGGCCCCTCCTCACCCCTCCAGCTCGTCGAGGAACGACGTGATGAGCTTGCCCCACTGCTCCGGCGCCTCGGCGAACGGCAGGTGCCCGGTGGCCAGCTCCTCCAGGCGGGCGCCGGGGATGCCGGCGGCGACGGCGCGGTGCAGGGCGGGCGGTATGAGCCTGTCCGCGGTCGTGGAGATCACCAGCGTCGGTACGGCTATGCCCGCCAGGTCCGCGCGCACGTCGGTGCGCGCCACCAGGTCGGCGTGGTCGCCCGTCCCGGGCGGCGCGGTCTCGCCCGTGGAACGGATCGCGGCCTCCAACTGCTCGGGCGGCAGCGCCTCCAACAGTTCCGGGCTGAGCGCGAGCGGTACGAGGAAGCGGCCCATCAGCTCCCGCTGCCCGCTGACGAACAGCTCGCGCCACACCTCGGCGGCCAGCCGCGTGTGGTGGTCGGGCCGGGCGAATGCGGAGGTCAGGACCAGGGCCGTGACCCGCTCGGGGTACCGGGCGGCGACGCGCACGGCCACCGAAGCACCCAGCGAGTACCCGGAGACGGCGAACCGGTCCAGGCCCTCCGCGTCGGCCGCGGCGACCAGGGCGTCGGCGAGGTCGTCCACTTCGAGGGGGCCCTCGGCGCGGGGCGTGCCGCCCGTGCCCGGGAAGTCGACGCCCACGGCGCGGCGCCCCTGCGCCAGGACGTCGAGGATCGGGCCGTAGTTGGCCTCGATGCCGCCACCGGCGCCGTGGGCGAGGAGGAGGCCGGGGCCGGAGGTACCGCGGACGGTGCGGGCGAAGGCGGGCGCGGGTGACACGGCCGACGCGACCGACACGGGTGACGCGACCGACACGACCGACACGGGTGACGCGGTGGATGTGGATGACATGGGTGGCCCCTCATTTCTGTAGCGGTCGCTAGGAATTCTGGTGTAACCGTAGCACCTTTTCTAGTGACCGCTACAGAAATAAGTCGCGGGCCCGGCCCCGGGTGTCGAAGCGTCAGGGCGCGTCCACCGTGGGCAGTTCGCCGGACCGTGCGACCTTCGCGTACCAGTGCGCGCTCGACTTCGGCGTCCGCGCCTGCGTCTCGTAGTCCACGTGCACCGCGCCGAACCGCTTGGCATAGCCGTACGACCACTCGAAGTTGTCCATCAGGGACCACAGGAAGTAGCCGCGTACGTCCGCGCCGTCGGCGATCGCGCGGTGCACCGCTTCCAGGTGCCCGTGGACGTAGGCGATGCGGTCGGGGTCGTGGACCGAGCCGTCGACGGCGACCTCGTCCTCGTACGCCGCGCCGTTCTCGGTGATGAGCAGGGGCAGGCCCGGGTGCTCGCCGGCCAGGCGCATCAGCAGGTCGTACATACCCGTCGGGTCGACGGCCCAGCCCATCGCCGTCCGCGCGCCGGGCGGCTGGTGGAACGCGACGTCCTCCGCGCCCGGCCACGGCGAGTAGGCGCTGGCGCCGTGCCCGTCGTTGCGCGGGGCGTCCTCCCCGTCGCGGATCTTCGCCACCACGGCGGGGGTGTAGTAGTTGACGCCCAGGAAGTCGAGGCGCTGGTGGATGGCGGTGAGGTCGCCCGGCCGGACGAACGACCAGTCGGTGAGCGTCGCCGTGTCCGCCAGCAGGTCCTCCGGATACCCCCCGTCCAGCATGGGCCCGAGCCATACGCGGTTGCCCACCGCGTCGATGCGGCGTACCGCGTCGATGTCCTCGGCCGCCGGGGTCAGCGGCCGCACCTCGTGCAGGTTGAGCGAGGCCGACACCTCGGCGTCGGCCGGCAGGGCGGCCCGCAGCGCCTGGACCGCGAGGCCGTGCCCGAGGTTGAGGTGGTGCGCGGCGCGCAGCGCGGCGACGGGGTCGGTGCGGCCCGGGGCGTGGACGCCGGAGCCGTACCCGAGGAAGGCGGTGCACCACGGCTCGTTGAGGGTGATCCAGCGGCCGACGCGGTCGCCGAGCGCGTCGGCGACGAGGGCGGCGTACTCACCGAACCGCTCGGCGGTGGCCCGGTGCGGCCAGCCGCCCGCGTCCTCCAGCTCCTGGGGCAGGTCCCAGTGGTAGAGCGTCAGGGTCGGGGAGATGCCGTGCGCGAGCAGCTCGTCGACGAGCTCGCGGTAGAAGTCGAGGCCCTTCTGGATGGCGGGGCCGCGGCCGGTGGGCTGTACGCGCGACCAGGAGACCGAGAAGCGGTACGCGCTCAGGCCGAGGTCCGCCATGAGCCGTACGTCGTCGCGGAAGCGGTGGTAGTGGTCGGTCGCCACGTCGCCGGTGTGGCCCTGGAACACCTTGCCCGGCGTGCGGGAGAAGGTGTCCCAGATGGAGGGCGTGCGGCCGCCCTCGCTGGCCGCACCTTCGATCTGGTACGCGGCGGTGGCGGCGCCCCAGAGGAAGCCGGGCGGGAACTGGCGGGTCGCGGTGAGAGGGCGAGCGTCGGACGCAGTCATATGGGAGCGCTCCCAGGGAGGAGAGGAGGGGTGGGTTGAGGACGAAGGCGATGTCGGGGTGGACCGGGGGCCTGGACGGGGGCGCGCACGAAGCGGCCGGGTGCCGGGTGCCGGGGGTCGGGTGGGGGCGGACGACGACGGCGCTAGCGCGGACGTCCGCCCCCGGGCCCCCGGGCCCCCCGAGCCCGCCCCCCGGCCCGGGCCCCCGGGGGCCCGGCCCCGGCGGTGCGTGGGCCTCAGCTCTTGACCGCGCCCGACGTGATGCCGCCCACGATGTGCTTGCCGAGCAGGGCGAAGACCAGCAGCAGCGGCACGGTCGAGATCAGGGCGCCCGTCAGCACGATCGCCTGGTTGATGGTGTGGTTGCCCGAGCCCAGGCCGGCGAGCGCCACCTGGAGGGTCGGGTTGCCGTCCGGCGTGAGGGCGATGAACGGCCAGAAGAAGTCGTTCCACGCCTGGACGAAGACGAGCATGCCCAGCACCGCCATCGCCGGGCGCGCGACGGGGAAGACCACGTGCCAGATGATCCGCAGGCTGTGCGCGCCGTCCACCCGGGCCGCCTCGACCAGCTCCACGGGCAGCGCCTCCAGCAGGTACTGCCGCATGAAGAACACCCCGAACGCCGCCACCAGCGACGGCAGCACGACGGACTGGAGCTGGTCCACCCACCCCAGGTCGGTGATGATCCGGTACAGCGGGATCACGCTGAGCTGCGGCGGGATTGTCATGGTCGCCACCACCAGCGCGAGCAGCGCGTTGCGGCCGCGGAAGGGCAGCTTGGCGAAGGCGAATCCGGCGAGGGTGGAGAACACCACGGTCGACGCCGCCACCAGACCGGCCACCACCGCGGTGTTGACCAGCGCCTCGCCCATGTCGACCTGGTTCCAGGCGAAGGTGAGGTTGTCGAGGAGACGCGGTCCCGGCAGCAGCGGGGCCGGGGCCTCCACCACGCGCTCGCCGGTGTGCGAGGCGGCGACGAGGTTCCAGTACAGCGGGAAGAGCGAGAAGAGGGCGGCCAGGCCGAGGAGGACGTACGTCAGCGGGCCCGCGTGGTGCTGGCGCCCCGCCGCCGGCCGCGCCGGCCGGAGCCGCTTCAGCGGTGTTCCGAGGCTCATGACGTCCTTCCCTTGATGCCCTTGATGCCCTTGATCCCTTTGCGGGCGACGAGCAGCCGGGCCGCGCCGATCAGCAGCAGGAGCAGCAGCATCACCCAGGCGATGGCGGACGCCTGCCCCAGGGCGCCGGTGACCCAGCCCTTCTCGTACATCAGCAGGCTCAGCGTCTGGTACTGACCGCCGCTGCCGCCGCTCACCCCGAGGCTGCCGCCGAACAGCATCGGCTCGCCGAACAGCTGCGTGGCCCCGATCGTCGAGACCACGATCGTGAACAGGATGGTCGGACGGATGGACGGAATGGTCACACTGATGAACTGGCGCCAGCGCGACGCCCCGTCGAGGGCGGCCGCCTCGTACAGGTCCTGGGGAACGGCCTGCATCGCGGCGAGGTAGATCAGCGCGTTGTAGCCGGTCCAGCGCCAGATGACGATGACCGAGATCGCGATCTGGGCCGGCCACTTGGACGACTCCCAGTCGACGGGGTCGAAACCGACCCACCCCAGGACGGTGTTGACGAGGCCGTAGTCGCTGTTGAACAGCTGCGCGAAGACGAGCGTCGCGGCGGCGATCGAGGTGGCGTACGGTGCGAGGACCGCGACCCGGAAGAAACCGCGGCCGCGCAGCTTGTAGTTGAGCAGGTGCGCGAGCCCCAGCGCCATCAGCAGCTGCGGAACGGTCGAGATGACCCCGATGGTGAAGGTGTTGGCGAGTGCCCGCCAGAAGAACTCGCTGTCCCACAGGCCCGTGTAATTGTCGAAGCCGCGCCACTCCGCCGCACCGCCGAGCTCTACCCGGTGCAGCGACAGCCAGCCCGTGTAGACCAGGGGGAAGAGCCCGAAGGCCGCGAAGCAGAGGAAGAACGGCGAGACGAAGGCGTACGGGGTCGCCTTGAGGTCCCAGCGGTAGAGGCGGCTGCGCCAGCCGCTGCCCGCGCGTACGGCACGGGGCGGCGGCGAGGGCGTGGGCGGCGGTGGCGCGGTGCCGCCATCGGCCGCCGCGCGGACGGAGGTGGCCACGAGGGGCATTCCTTCCAGGTCGGTACGGGGCGGGGTGGCCGTCCGGCGGGGGAGCGCCGGGCGGCCACCCACCTCAGGGGCGCCCCGCTACTGATCGATCTTGTCGTCGACCAGCTTCTTGACGTTCTCCCAGGCGGCGTCGGGCGCGGTGCCGCGCTGCTCGATGTCGAGGATGCCGTTGTCGGTGATGAAGGTCTTCACCTGGCCGTCGTAGCGGCTGACCGGCGCGGGGGTGATGCCGGCCGCGGCCTCGGAGTAGATCCGGCCGACGGGGGTGTCGCCGAAGTACGGGATCTTGGCGTTCTGGACGGCGGGGGAGGCGAGGGTGGCCTTGGTGGAGGGGATGTTGCCGTTGACCCCGAACACCTTGGCGTGCTGCTCGGGCGCGGTCAGCCAGGCGGCGAGCTTGGCGGCCTCCTCCGCGTGCTTGCCGGACTTCGGTACGGCGAGGAAGGAGCCGCCCCAGTTGCCCGCGACCGGCGGTGCGGCGATGTCCCACTTGCCCTGGTTGGCCGGTCCGGCCTGGTCCTTGATGATGCCGGTCATCCAGCTCGGGCAGGCGACGGTGGCGAAGGCGGAGTTCTTGAACCCGGCGTTCCAGCTGCCCTTCTCGTCGAACTGCCGCAGCTTGGCGGTGATGCCGCTCTGCGCGGCCTCGACGGCGAGGTCCCACGCCTTCTTCACGCCGGGGCTGTTCGCGTAGTCCAACTCGCCCTCGGCGTTGGCGTACTGGAGGGGCTGGCTGGAGAGCACGGCGTTGAACAGGCCGCTCGCGGAGTCGTGGAAGGCGGTCCCGGCCGGGGCGCTCTTCTGGTACGTCTTGCCGGTGGCGACGAACTTCGCCCAGTCGCCGGCCCAGAGCCGGGCGACCTGGGTGCGGTCGGTGGGCAGCTTGGCCTTGGCGAAGAGGTCCTTGTTGTAGCAGATGGCCATCGGGCCGATGTCGGTGCCGAGGCCGATGACCTTGCCGTCGGCGGTCGTGGCCTGCTTGACCTTCCAGTCGAGGAAGGCGGAGGTGTCGGCCCCGCCGCTCTTGGAGAGGTCCACCCACTTGTTCGCCATGGCGGGGCCGGTGGCCTCGGCGATGTAACCGACCTCGATGGCCTGGATGTCGGCGAGGCCGCTGTTGCGGGAGAGGCGGAGCTTCAGCGTGTCCCAGTACTTCTGGCCGTCCGCGACGTTCGATTCCTCGATCTTGATGTTCGGGTGGAGCCTCTCGTACTCGGCGTAGAGCTTGGCCCCGTTCTTGTCGTCGTAGCCGAAGGAGCCGAAGGTTCCGATGCGCAGGGTGATCTTCTCGTCGCCGGCGGCCTGGCCGGAACCGCCGCCGTCGCCACAACCGGTGAGCAGGACCGCGCAGGCCGCGAGTGCGGCGGCGGCTCCGGTGTACGCGGTGCGCGTGCGGCGCGCGGTACCCGCGGGGCGCGCAGTGCCCGAGGTGTGCGCGGGGCGGCGGCCGGGCGCTCCGGCGTGCGTTCTGCCGCCGGACGTGCTGGAAGTGCGCATTCGACTCTCCTCGTCGTCTGTGGGAGCGCTCCCACGATGTTGGGTCACGAGGGTGGGTGTCAAGGGATGAGCGCGAATTGGAACGGCTCCGTACGCAGCGGCGTCGGGAGCCTGTTCGAGCTCCCGCGCCGCGAAGAGCCCGTCGGCGGAGGTCACTTGGCCTGGCGCCGGAGCTTCCCCGGCCCCGTGGCGCGGAATTGTGGCAATCCTGCGACATTCACCATGGCTCCACATAACGGAAGGTCATGCGAACATTCCGTCGCCCGGCCCGCGCGGGACCGGGTGACAAGGGGAAGACTTCGTGAAGCGATCGACGTTCAGATCCGCCCTGGGGGCCGTATTGGCAGTCGCCGCATCGGCCGTCCTGCTGCCCACCGCTTTCGCGGGTGGCGACCCGGAGGCCGAGGCGGCCGCGAAGCCGACGGTGGACGGCGCCACGACGGCCTCGTTCGAGAAACTGGCCGACGCCGTACTGACGCAGCGTACGGCGGCCCTGCTCGACAACGGCCAGGCACGGCGTTCCATGCCGATGACGGACCGGAGGGCCGGCCTGTCCGCCGGGGTGGCGCGGTCGGAGAAGGAGGCGGTGTCCTCACTGCGGTCCCGGAAGGACCGGCTCGCCGCACTGGGTGAGGTGTACACCGCGGCCACCACCGACGTACGCGTGGACAAGACGCGCGTGAAGGACCGCCGCGCCACGGTCAGGGTCACCGAGACCACGACCCTGACGTACAAGAGGATCCGCGGCGACGAGCCGGCGACCACCGGATTCCAGGCCCACCACGAGCTGAGCTTCGCCTTCACGCCGCGCGGCACGTGGGAACTGACGGGCATGAGGTCGACGGACGAGGGGCCCGTCGCCATCAACGAGCCCTTCGCGGCGCGGACGGCGGCGGCCGCGGCGGACGCGGGCGTACCCTCGGCGACGCCCGCCTCGACCCGGCGGCCCTCGCAGCAGACGCAGAAGCCCCCGGGCACCGCCGGTTACGACTACCAGGCGATGGCGGCCTACGCCGAGAAGTACTGGAGCAACTACAACCCCGCCTACCCGGCGTACAACAGCGCCGGCGGTGACTGCACGAACTTCATCAGCCAGGCCCTGAAGGCGGGCGGCTGGAAGCACGATCCGGGGCTCTACTCGGACTACACCAACTGGTGGTACGACCCCACCCTGGGCGCCTCCATATCGTTCGTAGGCGCCAACGAGTGGTCGTGGTTTGCGCTGCACAGCAAGCGGACGACCAACCTGGGCAACGTGTACGACATGGGCATCGGCGATGTGCTCCAGGTGGACTTCGACCGGGACGGGTCCAAGGACCACACCATGATGACCACGTATCGGAGCCGTTACGGGACGCCGTACCTGACCTACCACTCGACCGACACCTACCGGAAGTCGGTGGCGAGCCTCATCGCGTCCTACCCGAACGCGCTCTACTACGCCTACCGCACCTGACGCGCCGGCGGCGCGGGGGTCCGGCGAACCCGCCGCCCTCGCGCCCGCGCACGCTCCCTGCCCCCGCGCCCGCGCACGCCCCCCGCGCTCGCGTCCGCGCTCTGCCGCAGGTGCGCGGTGGATGCGGGCGGCGTCGAACCAGGCGATCGGCGGCTGGCGTCCCGGTGGCCTCGTGGCTTACGGTGGGAGCGCTCCCAAGATCATGGGGGTGAAACCGGTACTCCCCTTCGGGCCGTGCAGGGGGCACCCTCTAGGTTGACTGGGTCACCACCTCTTCTGAGGGAGAAACGTTCGATGGGAGGCCGATGGCGGTGAGCGGACGGCAGACCGGCAGGCCCACGCTGGAGGAGGTCGCGGCCCGGGCGGGGGTCGGGCGCGGCACCGTGTCGCGGGTGATCAACGGCTCGCCGCGGGTGAGCGACCGTGCGAAGGAGGCGGTCGGCCAGGCCATCGCCGAGCTCGGGTACGTCCCCAACCGCGCGGCCCGCGCGCTCGCGGGCGCCCGCACGGACGCCGTCGCGCTCGTCATCCCGGAGACCGAGGCGCGGCTGTTCGCGGAGCCGTACTTCCTCGACATCATCCGGGGCGTCAGTGCCGAGCTGGCGGACGCGGACATGCAGTTGCTGCTCACGCTGATCCGCTCCAGCAAGGAGCGGCAGCGCTTCGAGCAGTACCTCGCCGCACAGCGCGTGGACGGCGTCCTGCTGGTCTCGGTCCACGGCGACGACCCGCTGCCCGACCTGGTCCAGGAGCTGGGGCTGCCCGCCGTGCTCAACGGCCGCCGCTCCGAGGCGGAGCCGGGCGCGTACGTCGACTCCGACAACGTCGGGGCCGGCCGTTCGGCGGTCGACCACCTCGCCGCGCGGGGCCGCCGCCGGATCGCCACCATCACGGGGCCGCTCGACATGTACGTGGCGCAGTGCCGCCTCGACGGCTACCGCCAGGGCATCGAGGCGGCGGGCCTCCCGGCGGACGACCGGCTCGTGGCCGCGGGCGACTTCACCGAGGAGGGCGGCCGCCGGGCCATGCGCGAGCTCCTGGAACGCTGCCCCGACCTCGACGGCGTCTTCGCCGCGTCGGACGTCATGGCGGCGGGCGCCCGCGGAGTCCTGCGGGACGCGGGCCGCCGCGTACCGGACGACGTGGCGCTCATCGGCGTCGACGACTCGGCGGTGGCGCGCCTGATGGACCCGGCGCTCACGAGCGTGCGCCAGCCGATCGAGGAGATGGGCCGCCGGATGGCCCGCATCCTCCTCCAGGAGGTCACGGGCACGGCCGCGGAACCGCGACAGGTGGTGCTGCCGACGGAGCTGGTGGTACGGGAGTCGACGTGAGGGGCGTGAGCCGCGTCAGCGGCGCGAGCCGGCGTGGGCGGCGGCGACACGGGCCAACGCGGGCCGGCGTGAGCGCCGGGAGCGAGAGTGAGGGGAACGGCGCAAGCGGCGTGAGCCGACCTGAGCCGACGTGAGCGGAGCCGACGCGGGCCGGCGTAAGGGCGGCGACGGAACGGGTTACTCCGGGTAGGGCGCCGGGCCGAAACAAGCAGGCGAACCTGCTGGTCAGCGACGAGCCCTCGGGCCTTGTCAAAGATCGCCCGGGACCCATATGTTCTCCCCCGCACCGCTTCTTTCCGGCCATACAGACGCCGCTGATGGTGCGCGCGGGACCACCTTTCCCGTTTCTGGTTCTCCCCCCACGTTTCCCCCTCCTGCCCGGGACGGCGGTGTCAGCGGCTGCAGCCAGTGCGGCTTCTGACCGGTGCCTGGTGCCCCCCTTTCCAGAACGGACCCTGCCTTGGCCGCAGCGCCCTTCCCCCGCCTCTGCTTCCGCCCCTGCCCTCGCCCCACGCGGCGCCGCTCCGCACCGGTCGCCCCTGCGCTGGCCGTTGTCACGCTGGCCGCCGTCACACTGTCCGGGTGCGCGGGCACGGGCGCGGCCGACTCCGCGGACGGTGCCGGGAGCGGCCCCATCGCGATCGGTGCGGTCACCACCGTCACCAGCGCGGAGCAACTCACCTTCCCCCTGGACGCGTACGAGCTCACTCCCGCGCAGGCGCGCCAACTCCAGCTCGCGCAGGACAAGCTCGTCGCGACCTGCATGACCGCGCAGGGCTTCTCGTGGGCCGCGCCGCAGCGGCCCGCCCCGGCAGGGGGGAACCGGCACGTCCGCAGGTACGGCGTCCTCGACCCGGCGGAGGCCGGCCGGACCGGTTACCACGGCCCCGCACAGACCGGCCCGGGCGCCAAGGAGCGGGAGGCGGGGCAGGATACGTCCGAGGCCGCGCAGCAGGCGGCGGGCGCGTGCGTACTGGAGGCGCGGGCCCAGCTCAACGGCAAGAAGTCCATGAACAAGGCCGACACCACCAGCGACGACTACATCGAGCGGCTCGTCGTCGAGGACGCCGAGCGCGCCGAGCGGGACCCCCAGGTCGTGAAGGCGTTCGCCAAGTGGAGCGACTGCATGGGCGAGGCCGGGCACGACTACGACGACCCCTGGGCGGCCAACAACGACCCCGAGTGGGGTAAGTCGGAGACGGCGACGGACACCGAACGCCGCATCGCGACCGCGGACGTGACGTGCAAGGCCGAAACCAACCTGGCCGGGGTGTGGCTGGCGGTGGAGACCGCGTACCAGAAGCGCACGCTGGAGAAGAACGCGAAGGCGCTCGCCGAGGTGAAGAAGTCCAACGAGGACCGGATGCGCAGAGCCGCCGACGTACTCGCCAAGGGCTGATCACCCCTGCCCACCGCCCCTACGCCATAGCCCGCGCGCGGGCTATGGCGTAGCCGCCCCGTCGAATTTCTTCGACTCTTCCCGCACCTTGACCCCTCCTGCGGCCCTCCCCATAGTGGGAGCGCTCCCACCTGTTCACCGCTTGTGCTCACCCCCGACCCTCCCCGAGCCGCGAGGAGAAGCAGGCACATGTCACCGGGAACCCGAACCAGAACCAGAAGCTGGATCAGAGGCAGGTCAAGGCCCCGCTCAACCGCCGCCCTCGTCGTCGCCCTCGCGTTACCGCTGGGCATGACCGCCGTCGGCGCCCCCGCACCCGCCGAGGCGGTCCAGGCCGCCGCCGTCCAGTGCAGCGTCGACTACAAGGTGGCCAACGACTGGGGCTCCGGCTTCACCGCCGAGGTCACGCTCACCAACCGGGGCACCGCTCCCCTCACCGGCTGGACCGTCACCTACGACCAGGCCGGCGACCAGAAGCTCACCAACGGCTGGAACGGCGTCTGGTCGCAGTCCGGCAAGACCGTCACCCTCCGCAACGCCGACTGGAACCGGACCGTCGCCGCGGGCGCGGCCGTCACCGCCGGCGGGCAGTTCACCTACACCGGCGCCAACCCCGCCCCCGCCGCCTTCGCCGTCAACGGCGAGCCCTGCGCCGGGGCGCACAAGCCGCCCGTCGCCGTGCTGACCAGCCCGGCCGCGGGCGCCGTCTTCACGGCGGGCGACCCCGTCCCGCTGGCCGCCACCGCGGCGGCCGCCGACGGGGCGACCGTCACCAAGGTGGAGTTCTACAGCGACACCACCCTCCTCGGTACGGACACCACGGCGCCCTTCACCCACAGCGCGACCGGCCTTACCGCCGGCTCCCACTCGCTGTACGCCAAGGCGTACGACAACCAGGGCGCCGCCGCCGAGTCCGCGCCCGTCGGCATCACCGTCGCCGCCGGCGCCGCGCTCGTGGCGAGCCCCGCCCAGCTCGGCGTACGCCAGGGCACCAGCGGCACGTTCGACCTCAAGCTCTCCACCCAGCCGTCTGCGAACGTCACGGTGACCGCCGCCCGCACCTCGGGCAACACGAACCTCACCGCCGCGCCCGCCACCCTCACCTTCACCCCGGCGAACTGGAACACCGCCCAGAAGGTGACCGTCACCGCCGCGCCCACCGGCACCGGCTCGGCCGTCTTCACCGCGAGCGCCCCCGGCCACACCAAGGCCGAGGTCACCGTCACGCAGCTGGCCGCCGACTCGACGTACGACGCCCGCTTCCTCGACCTGCACGCGAGGATCACCAACCCGGCCAACGGCTACTTCTCGCTGGAGGGCATCCCGTACCACTCGGTCGAGACGCTCATCGTCGAGGCGCCGGACCACGGCCACGAGACGACGTCGGAGGCGTACAGCTACCTGATCTGGCTCCAGGCCATGTACGGGAAGATCACCGGCGACTGGACGAAGTTCAACGGCGCGTGGGACACCATGGAGAAGTTCATGATCCCCACCCGCGCCGACCAGCCGACCAACTCCTTCTACAACGCCTCCAAGCCGGCCACGTACGCCCCCGAGCACGACCTGCCGTCCCAGTACCCCGCACGTCTCGACTCCGGCGTCCCCGCCGGCGCCGACCCCATCGCGGGCGAGCTGAAGAGCGCGTACGGCACGGACGAGATCTACGGCATGCACTGGATCCAGGACGTCGACAACGTCTACGGCTTCGGCAACGAGCCCGGCACGTGCTCCGCCGGACCGACGGCCACCGGCCCGTCGTACATCAACACCTTCCAGCGCGGCCCCCAGGAGTCCGTCTGGGAGACCGTCACCCACCCCACCTGCGACAACTTCACCTACGGCGGACGCAACGGCTTCCTCGACCTGTTCACCGGGGACGCCTCGTACGCCAAGCAGTGGAAGTTCACCAACGCCCCCGACGCCGACGCCCGCGCCGTTCAGGCCGCCTACTGGGCCGATGTCTGGGCCAAGCAGCAGGGCAAGGGCGCCCAGGTCACGGCGACCGTCGCCAAGGCCGCCAAGATGGGCGACTACCTGCGGTACGCCATGTTCGACAAGTACTTCAAGAAGTCGGGCAACTGCGTCGGCCCGGCCACCTGCCCCGCCGGCACCGGCAAGAACAGCGCGCACTACCTGCTGAGCTGGTACTACGCCTGGGGCGGCGCCACCGACAGCAGCGCCGGCTGGGCCTGGCGCATCGGCTCCAGCCACGCCCACGGCGGCTACCAGAACCCGCTCGCGGCGTACGCGCTCAGCGAGTACGCGCCACTGAAGCCCAAGTCGGCGACGGGCGCGCAGGACTGGGCGACCAGCCTCGACCGGCAGGTGGAGTTCTACCGCTGGCTCCAGTCCTCCGAGGGCGCCATCGCGGGCGGCGCCACCAACAGCTGGCAGGGCCGCTACGCCACCCCGCCGGCCGGCACGCCCACCTTCTACGGCCTCTTCTACGACGAGAAGCCCGTCTACCACGACCCGCCGTCCAACCAGTGGTTCGGCTTCCAGGCGTGGTCCATGGAGCGGGTCGCCGAGTACTACCACCAGAGCGGCGACGCCCTCGCCAAGAGCGTCCTCGACAAGTGGGTCGACTGGGCCATCTCCAAGACGACCGTCAACCCCGACGGCACCTTCCGCATCCCGTCCACCCTCCAGTGGTCCGGCCGGCCCGACACCTGGAACCCGTCCGCGCCCGGCGCCAACACCGGGCTGCACGTCACCGTCGCCGACTACACCAACGACGTCGGCGTGGCCGCCGCGTACGCCAAGACCCTGACGTACTACGCCGCCAAGTCCGGCGACGCGGACGCCAAACGGGTCGCCAAGGCGCTCCTCGACGGCATGTGGGACCACCACCAGGACCCCCTGGGCATCGCCGTCCCGGAGACCCGCGCCGACTACAACCGCTTCGACGACCCCGTCTACGTGCCGAGCGCCTGGACCGGGACCATGCCGAACGGCGACCGGGTCGACTCCTCCGCCACCTTCGCCTCGATCCGCTCCTTCTACGAGGACGACCCGGCCTGGTCCAAGGTCGAGGCCTATCTGAAGGGCGGCGCCGCGCCGGTCTTCACGTACCACCGCTTCTGGGCCCAGGCGGACATCGCCCTGGCCATGGGCTCGTACGCGGAGCTCCTCGAATAGCCCCGTCACCCGGGAGGGCCACCGGCCCTCCCGGGTCACCCCCCACCGAGAGGACGCACCCGTGCGCAGAACACGACACCTGCTCCTCGGCCTGGCGCTCGCCGCCGGCCTGCTGACCGCCGCGCCGCCGACGGCCGCCGCCGAAGCCGCACCACGGGCGGAGGCGTACACCTGGAAGAACGTCCGCATCGACGGCGGCGGCTTCGTCCCCGGCATCGTCTTCAACCGCGCCGAGAAGAACCTCGCCTACGCCCGCACCGACATCGGCGGCGCCTACCGCTGGCAGCAGTCCACCAAGACGTGGACCCCGCTGCTCGACCACATCGGCTGGGACGACTGGGGCCACACCGGCGTCGTCAGCCTCGCCACCGACTCCGTCGACCCGAACCGCGTGTACGCCGCCGTCGGCACGTACACCAACAGCTGGGACCCCGGCAACGGCGCCGTCCTGCGCTCCACCGACCGCGGCGCCACCTGGCGCAAGGCCGACCTGCCCTTCAAGCTCGGCGGCAACATGCCCGGGCGCGGCATGGGCGAGCGCCTCGCCGTCGACCCGCACCGGAACAGCGTCCTCTACCTGGGCGCGCCCAGCGGCAAGGGCCTGTGGCGCTCCACCGACTCCGGTGCCACGTGGTCCCAGGTCACCGCCTTCCCCAACCCCGGCAACTACGCCCAGGACCCGAGCGACACCAGCGGCTACGCCTCCGACAACCAGGGCATCGTGTGGGTCACCTTCGACGAGACCACCGGCACGCCCGGCACCGCCACCAAGACGGTCTACGTCGGCGTCGCCGACAAGGAGAACGCCGTCTACCGCTCCACGGACGCCGGTGCGACCTGGACCCGGCTGCCCGGCCAGCCGACCGGCCTCCTCGCCCACAAGGGCGTCCTCGACACCGCCAACGGCCACCTCTACCTCGCCTACAGCGACACAGGCGGCCCGTACGACGGCTCCAAGGGCGCGGTGTGGCGGTACGACACCAAGGCGGGCGGCGGCACGGGCGCCTGGAAGGACGTCACCCCCGCGGCCGACGCGTACTACGGCTTCAGCGGCCTGTCCGTCGACCGGCAGAAGCCCGGCACCGTGATGGTGAGCGGCTACAGCTCCTGGTGGCCCGACACGCAGATCTTCCGCACCACCGACAGCGGCGCGAGCTGGACGCGGGCCTGGGACTTCACCTCGTACCCCGACCGCTCCCACCGCTACACCATGGACGTCTCCTCCTCCCCGTGGCTGACCTGGGGCGCCAACCCCGCACCGCCCGAACAGACGCCGAAGCTCGGCTGGATGACGGAGGCCCTCGAAATCGACCCCTTCGACTCCCAGCGGATGATGTACGGCACCGGCGCCACGATCTACGGCACCGAGAACCTCGGCCAGTGGGACACCGGTGGCAAGATCACCATCAAGCCGATGGTGCAGGGCCTGGAGGAGACCGCCGTCCTGGACCTCGCGTCCCCGCCCTCCGGCGCGCCCCTGATCAGCGCCCTCGGTGACATCGGCGGCTTCCGCCACACGGACCTGACCAAGGTGCCGTCGATGATGTTCACCTCACCGAACTTCACCTCCACCACGAGCGTCGACTACGCCGAGACCAAGCCCGACGTCGTCGTACGCGCCGGAAACCTCGACGGCGGCCCGCGCGTCGCCTTCTCCACCGACAACGGCGCCCACTGGTTCCCCGGCACCGAGCCCTCCGGCGTCACCGGCGGCGGCACCGTCGCGGCCGCCGCGGACGGCAGCCGCTTCGTGTGGAGCCCGGACGGCGCGGGCGTCCACACCGCCTCCGGCTTCGGCACCTCCTGGACCGCCTCGCAGGGCGTCCCGGCGGGCGCGGTCGTCGAGTCCGACCGCGTCGACCCGAAGACGTTCTACGGCTTCAAGGGCGGGGTCTTCTACGTCAGTACGGACGGCGGCGCCACCTTCACCGCGTCCAAGGCGACGGGCCTGCCGGCCGAGGGGAACGTCCGCTTCAAGGCCGTCCCCGGCCGCGGCGGCGACATCTGGCTGGCGGGCGGCGACCCCGACGGCGCCTACGGCCTGTGGCACTCCACCGACCGCGGCACCACCTTCACCAAGATCCAGGGCGTCGACCAGGCCGACACCATCGGCTTCGGCAAGGCCGCCCCCGGCGCCTCGTACCCGGCGCTCTACGCCGGCGCCAAGGTGGGCGGCGTACGCGGCGTCTTCCGGTCCACGGACGCGGGCGCGAGCTGGGTGCGCATCAACGACGACGCCCATCAGTGGGGCTGGACCGGCGCCGCCATCACCGGCGACCCGCGCGTCTACGGGCGGGTGTACGTGTCGACCAACGGCCGCGGCATCATCTACGGCGACACCGCCCAGCCCTCCGACGGAGGGGGCGCCTGCCTCGCGACGTACAAGGTCACCGGCCAGTGGCAGGGCGGCTTCCAGGCCGAGGTGACGCTGAAGAACACGGGTGCGGCGGCGTGGAGTTCCTGGTCGGCCGGCTGGACCTTCCCCGGAGACCAGCGGGTCACCCAGATGTGGAACGCCACCCACACCCAGACCGGCGCGGCCGTCGCGGTGCGGAACACCGCCTGGAACGGCCGTGTCCCGCCGGGCGGTTCGGCCACCTTCGGCCTCAGCGGCTCGTGGTCGGGGACGAACCCGCTCCCGACCACCGTGTCCTGTACGGCTACGGCTACGGCTACGGCTGAGGGTACGGCGGCGGGGCGGTGATCAGCGCCCGGGCCGGCCGGTCAGCGGCGGCGCACGTAGTCCAGGTCGTCCCGGGCGCTCGGCAGATCCGTGTGCCCCTGCGACCAGTGGTTGACCCATCCGCACACGCCGCACGCGTAACGGCCGGTCAGCCCCGCGATCCGGGTGCCGCACCGCTCGCAGTCGGTCTCGGTGATCTCGGGCATGGGCCCACCCGGCCATCGGCGGCGGGCCGTTGCGGGCTCTGACCGACGGTCGGCCGTCGGGCGGTTCGTCATGCCCGCAGGCTACCCGCGCGGGCTCAGGCGGGGCTTTCGGGCACGTAACGCGGCGCCTCGTCGTCCGGGGTCTCCGGGCTGCCGAAGTGGAACGGAACCCCCAGGTGGGCGGCCAGCTCCCTGCCGACGCGGTCGGCGGCCACGGCCGACGGGTGGAGCCCGCCGACGTCCTCGCCGCCGAGGTGCCGTACGGCCGTGCCCCGGTAGAGGGTGGCGAGCGGGTGCTCGCCGACCGGGCCGGCGGTGAGGGCCAGCAGCTCCACGAACCAGTCGTGGACGGTGTCGCCGTCCCACACGGCCTCGATCGCCACGATACGGCCGGGCGCCCCGGCGGCCAGGGCGGCCAGGGACTCCAGGTCGAGCGGGCTGTCGGGGGTGCGGGCGACCCGGTCGCCGTGGTGGACGTACCGGGCGTGGACCACGAGTTCGGCCTCGTGGAGGCCCATCCCGTGGGCGCGGCCGGCGGCGAAGACGACGCGGAGGGCCCGCATGCGCGCGTCCTGCAGGACGTGGCCGTCGGCCTGCTCCCGGATGCCGGCCGGGAGCAGGCCCCACCACGCGGACGCGGTGGCGTCGCTCATTCCTTGCCGAGCTTCCACTGCCCGGTCTCGTCGGAGAAGCCCGAGTTCATCGCGAACTGCACGGAGGCGAGCTTCGACGCCTTGGGCACTTCGAACACGACCCAGCCGAGCACCTTTTCGCCGGGCGGCACATTGGCGTCGGAGGTCATGGACGGCCCGGCGCTGATGTCGGCGAGGGTGGTGCCGAACCGCTGCCCGTCGGCGTCGGCGACCTGGGCGCCGTTCCCGGGGCTGTCCGCGTAGACCTTGGTGCCGGTGTTGACCAGCTCGAACTGCGCGCCGACCCACCGGCTGCCGTCCTGGGGCTTGAAGAACTCGTCCTTAGGCTGGGCCGGGTCCACGATCTTCTTGAGGGTGACGGCGAGCTGCTCGCCGTCCTCCATGCCCTTGAGGGTGATCGTGCCGCCGACCTTCGCGGCGCTCGGCTTGTCGGCCTTGGGCTTGTCCGCCGGCGCCGCGCCCGTGGCGGTCTGGTCGGCGGAGGCCTTGACCTCCGGCCCGCTGCCGCCGGACTGCGGGCCGCCGCAGGCGGTGAGCGCGCCCAGGCAGACGAGGGCGGTCAGGGTGATGGTGGTGCGTCGCATGGTCCCCCCAGCGTTGATCGTGATCAGAGAGCCATCATGCGCCGCGTGGAGCGTATGCGGAGCCATCGCGACCGTTTCGTGACGGGAGGCCGGGTGCGGGATCGGTGGCGAGGAGCGGCCGGAGGGCCCCCAGCAGGGCGCCCGTGCAGCTGTCCCGCAGTTCGTCGCGGGTGCAGGTCTCCGTCGTGAGCCAGTCGACGCAGAGGACCTGGACGAACACCAGCCAGCTCTTCAGGACGGCCGACACGGCTGCCCGTACGCCGTCGTCGGCGAGCGCGAGGACGTCGAGCAGCCGGGCCCGCAGGACGTCCAGCTCGTTGGTCATGATGGTCTGGATCACCGGATCGCCGGCGAGTACGCGGTTGGCCGCGAGGACGGCGTTGCGGTTGGCGACGAAGTAGTCGAGGTGGACGTCGAGACCGGCGGTGAGCTGCTCCACCAGGTCGCCGGCCGGATCGAGCGGGACCTGTTCCAACAGCCGGTCGGCCGCCTGCTGGTAGACGGCCGCGAAGAGGTCGCGCTTGCTCGCGAAGTGACGGTACAGCAGCGCACGGGAGACACCGGCGTGCTCGGCGACGTCCTCCATCAGCACGTCGTCGTACGGGGAGGCGGCGAAGAGCCGGGCGGCGACGGCGAGGAGCTGGGCGCGGCGCTCGGTGGGGCTGAGTCGTTGGCGTGGGGACACCACCGCAGGTTAGTTGACACACGTCTACCGGTGGCGCTCTAGTAGATGCGTGTCTACTAGAGGGGGTGGGGCGCTCATGGCGAGGACTCTCCGATGGCTCGCCTGGGTGATGGGGGTCGCGTGCGTGGCGATCGGACTCCTGCACGTGGCGCTCGGGAACGCGGCGGTACCGGGCGTGGGCCCGGCCGGTGCGACCGTCGACAGCCTGCAGCGCTTCTTCGGCGCGATCTTCGCGGGGTACGGGCTCGCCTGGCTCTGGGCGGTCCGGCAGTCGCCGATCCCGGCGACGGCGGTGCGCTGGCTGGCCGGAGTGTTCCTGCTGGGCGCGGTCGGGCGGCTGCTCTCCTTCGCCGCTCACGGGTGGCCACACCCGTTCCAGGTGGTCCTCACGGTGATCGAGCTGGTGATGCCGCCGCTGTACTTCTGGCTGGCGGACGCGGAGGAGAAGGCGGTCCTCAACGGGACGGCGCGCGCGGCCGGCGTATGACGACGTATGACGGAAAGCAAACAGGCCGTCGACCTGCTTTCGCAGGTCGACGGCCTGTTCATCAAGGGTGAGTAACGGGACTCGAACCAGCTGTGCGGGCGCGGCGTCCCCGAACGCGGGCATCAGCCGTATGCGGTGCCGTGACTGTGCTGTCTTCCGGGATTGCGCGGGCGGCCAGGATGACGCCGCTGTTGATGCGGCTGCGCCGTCCGATGGCGACTCCAGGACCGAGGGTGATGTTGGTGCCCATCTGGACACCGTCGCCGATCAGCCCTCCGAACCGGGTTGTCCCACATCGGTACAGCGGCCCTTCCGCTGTCCGGAGGAAGACCTCCCGGTCCGGCCTCGTCATGTCAGCGCTCATGCAGGCCGTGACTTCGCAGTTGAATCCGACGCTGGCGCCCGCAGCCAGGAAGGAGCCCTTGCGGACCGTGGTGAACTCGTGGATCCGGACGTAGGGGCCCACGATGACGTCGTCCCCCACGATCGCCGTGGGGTGGATGGAGGCGGTGGGATGGATCCGCTCGTCCTCGACCTTGGCGAGCGCCTCGCGGTGGATCCGGGGCCAGTCCGCGAGGAATGCCGCAAGGTCGTACGCTGCCAGATCGCCGTACGGCGTCTCGGCGGCGCGACCGGTGGTTGCGCTCCGGACATAGTCTCCGAGCGGAATGACCGACATGTTCCCTGCCTTTCGGGATGCTCTCCGGCGGCTGGCCGAGCGGTAGCATCGCCGCTCTGTTGGCCGCCGAGGAGAGGACTGTGGACGTGACACGACCGCGCGTGGGCGTCGCTGTGCTGACGATGGGCAATCGGCCCGACGAGCTGCGGTTGCTGCTCGACTCCGTCGCCATGCAGGATGAGCAGCCCACGATGACGGTCGTGGTAGGCAACGGCTCCTGCCTACCGCCGCTGCCCGCTGGGGTGACCGCGGTGGAACTTCCCCAGAACCTCGGGGTTTCCGGTGGCAGGAACGCCGCCTTGGACGTGCTGCGCGACTCCGGGGTCGTCGACGTGGTCGTGGACCTGGACGACGACGGGCTGCTCGTCGATCCCGGTGTCCTGCGCCGTATCGCCGACCTCCATCAGGACGACCCTCGGCTGGGCATCGTCAGCTTCCGCATCGCCGACGAGACCGGCTTCACCGCCCGCCGGCACATTCCGCGCCTGCGCGCGAAGGACCCGATGCGCCGCGGGTACGTGACCACGTTCCTGGGCGGGGGGCACAGCCTGTCCATGCGCATGCTGAACGAGACCGGCGGCTGGCCGGACGAGTTCTTTTTCACCCACGAGGAAACCGACCTGGCGTGGCGAGCGCTGGATCGCGGCTGGCGGATCCTGTACGACCCGCAGCTGCTGTTGCAGCACCCGCGTACGAGCCCCGCACGCCACGCGGTCTACTACCGCATGACCGCCCGCAACCGCGTCTGGCTCGCCCGCCGGCACCTGCCCGCCCTCCTCGTTCCGGTGTACCTGACCGTCTGGGCCGCGCTCACTCTCGCTCGGGACCGCTCGGTCACCGGCTTGCGCGCGTGGTGGGCGGGCTTCGCCGAGGGACTGCGCACCCCTTGTGGACGGAGGCGGCCGATGCGATGGCGCACGGTGTGGCGCATGACCCGCCTCGGCCGGCCTCCGATCGTCTAGGCGCCGGCGCGGCTTTGTTCCCGGAGCCACTCCGGGATGGCCGCAGGCGTGTGCCGTAGCCACCTGCCGTAACGGGCGACCCCGTCGGCCACTGTGATGGTCGGCTTCCAGCCGAGTACGGCCGCTCCTCCGGTGACGAGCACAGTCCGGTCTTCCAGACCGCTGAGAGGGGCATGCCGATGTCGCACAGGGACTCCTTGTATTGGGGGTCTACTGCGTCGGGGGAGGTGGGTGCAGAGGGTGCTACGGGACTAGAGGCGGTAACCGCGGAGGGTGAGTGGCTCCAGCCGGACGCGGAGGATGCCGGGGTCCGTCAGCACCCCGTCTCCGGTGGGCGCGTACAGCCATCTGCGGCCGCGTCCGGTCATGCCGGGCGCCGGACAGAGCAGCGCGCCGCCGCGACCCGCGCACACGGTGCCGCGCAGCTCGTCCCACTCCTCGGCCGCACCCGCCGGTACGAGGAACTCGACGGTCTGGCGCGGCCGGCAGTACAGCACGGGCCCGAGCGCTACGGGCGCGTTGGCGAGCTCGTTCAGGGCCCGCATGCCGAGGGAGTCGGTGGCGCGCAGGACGTCGAACCGTACGCCGAGCGGTACTTCGGCGAGGCCGTCGGGGCTGTCGGCCCACTGGGTCAGGATGATCGACGGAGGGTCCATGACGGAGGCGACCCACATCGCACCGGGGGCGGGGCCCGACGGCGCCGCGGGCAGGGTCACGCGGTTCACCGCTCACCCTCCGGTGCCGTGGGCTTCAGCACCTCGTACAGCGGGATCCTGCTGCGGTCCTCAGCGCACGCTCGGTGGGCGAACAGGTGTTGTCCACCAGCCTCGGTGGCGGTGACGCGGACGCACACGTCCGCTTCGGGTTCCAAGCAGTACACACACGGTCTCACGGGTCGCTCCCCGTCGGGTCAGGGCGTATCTGACAGAAAGGCAGGTGGCCATCGTGACGGCGTCCAACATCCTCTTAAAGGCCACTCGGAGGACCCTTAGAGGACATATAGGGGACTTCGCCTCACCCGGTTCGGAATCTACGCTGGAGCCAGCCACACCGCCGGAGGACTCCATGGCCCGTACGCCTGGAAACACGAAGCTCAAGGCGGCCCGCGTCGCCGCCGGCTACGCAACACAGCAGGCCCTCGCCGACGCCCTCAACGCCGCAGGGCCGCAACTTGGGTTGGGCCACCTTGATGTGAGCGTGCGCCAGGTGCGACGGTGGGAGTCCGATGCACCGCCCTGGCCTCAGGCCCACTACCAGCGCGTGCTCTGCCAGGTACTGGGCATGACGATGGAGCAGCTTGGGTTCACGCCCACGTGGGGGGCTGCCGACGGAGCTGCACCAGCCGGACCGCCGATCGCACCGTCGGCCGGAGGCCTCGCTGCTCCGGCGGCCCTGCCGCTTCCGGGTGGCGCAGACGGACACCAGCCCGCCAGCGCGGCGGCCGACTACGCCGTGATCACAGCGGCGCACAGGCGCCTGTACTGGACCATGCAGCCCGCACACATGCACCCCACTGTGGTGGAGCACGCACGCCTCGGTACCGCCCTGATGGCGGAGACCACCGGCGGTGCCCGCATCACCCTGGCCCGGGCGCTCGCGGAGAGCAGCCTCATGGCGGGGCGTATCGAGTTCTTCGACCTGCAAGACGCGGAGGCGGCTGCCGACACGTATGTCCGGGCGCTCCAGGCGGCCGGTGAGGCCAACGACTCCCTCCTCGGGGCCGCCATCCTGGCGCACACCGCGTTCATCCCGGGTTGGGTTGGCGAGCGGGTCCGCGCGCAGGAGCGGATGCGGGCCGCGCGCTCCTACGCGCGGCGCGGCCGCGCAGGCGCGGAGTTCCTCGCCTGGCTGGACGCGGTCGAGGCCGAGTGCGAGACCCGATGCGGAAACCCGCGCACAGCACTGAACCTTCTTGGGCACGCCGAGGATGTCCTGGCAGCGGGGAGCGACCCTGGCGCGGCCGCCACCCCGGAGTGGATGGACTGGTTCAGCCCCGTGCGACTGGCGGCGTTCAAGGGGAACACGCAGATCCGGGCTGGCCACTACGTGCAGGCACGGGCGACCCTGCTCGCGGTACTGGATGATCTTCCCGCCACCGCAGGCAAGCAGCGAGCCGTCGTACTGGGCGACCTGGCCGCCGTAGCCGCCGCTGAGCGCAAGCCGGAGGAAGCGTGCGACTGGGCCATGCAGGCCCTCGACCAGCTGTCGGCCACGTGGTACGCCACCGGAATGGACCGCGTCCGGGACGTGCGGACCGCACTCCAGCCCTGGAACGGCCACCCGCGGGTGACCGAGTTGGACGACGCGATGTTCGGCTGGCGGGCGACCGTCAGCGCTCTGCAGCGTTGATCTTGGCGATCCGCTCGGAGAGCTCGGTGAGGCTGTCGATCCGCATAGTCGGCAGTTGCACCGCTTCCTCGGTGCGCCACTGGATATGGGCCCACGGACCACGGCGGATGAGCGCGGTGCGCATTCCCGCGGCGCGGGCGGGCTTTACGTCGTTGTCCATCCGGTCGCCGACGTAGAGGATCTCCTCGGGGTCGGCGGGCACCGCGTCCGCGACCCGAACGAAGAACTCGGGATCGGGCTTGCTCGTCCCCCAGTCGTCCGAGGTGCCGATCAGGTCGACGTCGCCGGTGAAGAGCTGCCGCAGGATGCCGCCGGCCCGTACGGTCTGGTTGCCCGCGATCCCGAGCCACAGTCCGTCAGCGCGGAGGTCCGCCAGCGCGGGGCGCACGTCGGAGTAGAGGTCCTCCTCGCCGAAGTGCTCCGGCTGCCCTGCCGCAGCCCGCGCCTCGCGCTCGGCGTAGAGGTCGAAGCCCGGCCGGAACTCCTGGAAGGTCTCCCGGTAGTCGCGGCCTTGCGCGATAACGGCGCCGAACATCGCGGCGAAGGTGTGACGTGGAACACCGAGCCAGTCGGCCCACGTTCCGTACTCCCGCGTCTCGTCCACCAGGCACTCGCCGACGTCGAAGACCACTGCGCGAATCATGCTCGGCAGCGTAGACGGCTGCCGAGCATGACGAAAGCACCCCCTGCGCTCCCCGAGGGAGCCGCCGATGGGCCGGGGCACCGCTCTCGCCGTCGGCCCCGTCCAGGCCGTCCCTTCCCGGGCTCGCGACCTTGTTCCCGCGCTGCTCCCACTAGGCCGAGCATGACGAAGGGCTGACCTGTTTCCACAGGTCAGCCCTTGATCAATCAGGGTGAGTAACGGGACTCGAACCCGCGACATCCTGGACCACAACCAGGTGCTCTACCAGCTGAGCTATACCCACCACGACCGGTCTTTGTTTTTTCCCGACCGGCCGAGAAAAAGTGTACAGGGTCCGAGAGGGTGCTCGCTCCCGCCTTTCGTGTGGCGGCTCCGCGCGGGTGTCAGGCGGCCGGTTCGGTGGGCAGGACGTGGCGGGACGCGATGGCGCGGGCGGTCTCGGAGTCCGGGCCGGGCTGGGGGACGAAGATCGCCTCGCGGTAGTAGCGGAGCTCGGCGATGGACTCGCGGATGTCGGCGAGCGCGCGGTGGTTGCCGCTCTTCTCCGGACTGTTGAAGTACGCCCTCGGGTACCAGCGGCGGGCCAGCTCCTTGACCGAGGAGACATCGACGATCCGGTAGTGGAGGTAGTCCTCCAGCGTCGGCATGTCGCGCAGCAGGAAGCCGCGGTCCGTGGAGACGGAGTTGCCGCACAGGGGCGCCTTGCCGGGCTCCTTCACGTACTCGCGTACGTACGCCAGAACCTGCTCCTCGGCCTCGGCGAGGGTGGTGCCGGCGGCGAGCTCGTCGAGGAGGCCGGAGGCCGTGTGCATCTGGCGCACCACCTCGGGCATGGTCTCCAGCGCGGCGTCCGGCGGGCGGATCACGATGTCCACGCCGTCGCCGAGTACGTTCAGTTCCGAGTCGGTGACCAGCGCGGCCACCTCGATGAGTGCGTCGTCCGTCAGCGAGAGCCCGGTCATCTCGCAGTCGATCCACACCATGCGGTCGTTCATGCGTCCTACCTTAGATGGGCCGCGCCGGAGGGGGTGTGGTCGTGCACCCCCTCCGCCGCGGCCCATCGTCACGGTGCGCTGCGCTGGCCCGGCAGGGCCACGTGCTGTCTGCCCGGCTCCCCGGGGCCTCCCGGGCGTCTGGCGCCCGGCAGGACCGCCTCCACGACCGCCTGCGGCGGCGGAGCGGAGGAGGCCGCGGTGTCGCCCTGCGGCCGCCGGGCCCGGTAGGCGGCCCGGTACGCGGCCGGCGACGAGCCCAGCTGGCGCCGGAAGTGGCCGCGCAGGGCCACGGGCGAGCGGAAGCCGCAGCGGCCCGCCACCTCGTCGACCGAGTAGTCGGACGTCTCCAGCAGCCGCTGGGCCTGGAGCACCCGCTGGGTGATCAGCCACTGCAGCGGCGCCGAGCCCGTCAGTGAACGGAACCGCCGGTCGAAGGTCCGCCGGCTCATGTACGCGCGGGCGGCGAGCGTCTCCACGTCGAACTGCTCATGGAGGTGCTCCAGCGCCCACGCGACCACCTCGGCCAGCGGGTCCGAGCCGATCTCCTCGGGCAGCGAGCGGTCCAGATAGCGCTCCTGGCCGCCGCTGCGCCGCGGTGGCACCACCAGCCGCCGGGCCAGCGCCCCGGCGGCCTCGGCCCCGTGGTCCGTCCGCACGATGTGCAGACAGAGATCGATTCCGGCCGCCGTGCCGGCGGACGTCAGTACGTCGCCGTCGTCGACGAAGAGCTCCCGCGGGTCCACATGGACCGACGGGTAGCGCTTCGCGAGCGTCGGCGCGTACATCCAGTGCGTGGTCGCCGGGCGGCCATCGAGTAAACCGGCCGCCGCGAGCACGAAGGCACCGGTGCACAGCCCGACGATGCGGGCGCCTTCCTCGTGCGCGCGGCGCAGCGCGTCGAGCGCCTCGGGCGGTGGCGGCGATGTGATCGAGCGCCACGCCGGTACGACGACGGTGCCGGCCCTGCTGATGGCCTCCAGGCCATACGGTGCGGAGAGTTCCAGTCCCCCTGTGGTCCGCAGGGGTCCTTCCTCGCCCGCACAGACCAGCAGCCTGTAGCGGGGCACTCCGGCGTCCTGGCGGTCAATCCCGAACACGGAGAGAGGAATGGAACTCTCGAAGATGGGGCCGCCGCTGAACAGCAGCACCGCGACGACCTCGCGACGACGGCGTCCGGACAGTTTGCGTCCGTTCTCCGGTGCGGCGGAGTCCTGGCTCATGACGCTAAGCCCCCCTCGGTGTTCGCGTCTCCTAGGTCCTGTCGCTCCTGCACGTTTCCCCTCGGTTTTGCACGAGTCCCCAGTCTTCGATACTCATGATCGAATCTACTGTGTCCCGTGGCGCCGCAGTGACAAGTTCCGCATCCGGGACTATGTCGACAAGGCAACTTGGCGCGAAGCATTCGATCACGAAGGCTTCCACTCCCGAGGCCCGCAGGGAAGTGCGCCTCACGTGCATGGCCCATCCGCGTAGGGTTCCCGCGACCCCGTCGCGGCTTTCTTCCCTGGTGACAAGGGGGTTGGCAGGCCATTTTGGCAAGGACTCGCCACCTCCCCGAAGTTGGCTGAAAACCAACGGGCGCAGGTGTGCGAAACCCTCAGTCCGCGGGCGTACACCGTCCCCCGTGACGGCCTCCCCGGTGCGCCCCCGCCCCCGTACGCGTACCCGTGCGCGTGCCCGTGCGGGAGTGACGGGCCCGGTACGGCGCGTACGGCTCCGCGGGCACGCGGGCGGCGAGCCGCTCCGAGCGGCGCAGCAGCGCCCGGCAGGCGGCGGTCACGGCCGCCAGGCCCAGCGCGGTGGTGACCGCGCCGCCGAGGGAGGTTCCGTTGACGACGAGGACCACGGGGACCAGGGCGCAGCTGAAGGCGGCCCAGCGCACCACCTCGCCCGCCGACTCGGAGGCTCCGGGCGCGGTCGGGGGAACGGGCGGGGGGACGGGCACGAGGGGCTCCCTGGGCGGCGCGGCGGCGGGGTGGACGTGTGGGCCAACGACGGGCCGCAGCTCGGGTCACTGCGCGCGCACGGGGCGTGCGGGCGGCACGGACGGGTGTCCGCGAGGTCACCCGCCGGTCACGTTCCGTGTCCGAAGGGCGCCTGTACGGCACAACCGGCATTGCCATCCTGGGCGGGCTCGGGCATGCTCCCTGGAACGCCTGTGAGCGCCGTGGGCAGGGCGGCGGGCACTGGGCAGGGCAGGAGTGTCGCCGTACCCTTGGGGGTATGGGGTTGGGAAGATGATTCCCGGACACGCCGCCTACCGTTGTTCCCCCGTCCCTTCTCACGAGGACTGTCTTCGCCGAGACTCCGATGGCCGGTCACGAATTCCCTGAACCCGCGGACCGCAGGCAGGTCGCCGACTCCACGGTCGACCCCCTCGCGGCGGACCAGACGCGCCACGCCTGCGATCCCGCCTTCCTCCACGGCGTCGTCGTGGGTTTCGACGGCTCCACCTCCAGTGAGCGCGCCCTGGCGTACGCCATCGGCATGGCCCGGCGGGCCGGCTCCGGACTGATCATCGTGCACGTGGCCAACCGGCTGCCCACCACCGTCTGGGCGGGCTGCGAGCCGCCGGTCTTCGTCGACGTACCGGATCACCGCACTGAGGTGCTCGGCCTGGAGCTGGCGTGCGCCGACTACCTCTCCGAGGTGCCGTGGATCCTGGTCGAGCGCGGCGGTGACATCTGTCACGAGCTGGAGGAGGTCGGCCGGGAGTACTCCGCCGACGCGATCGTGGTCGGCTCGACGCACGGCATCGTCGGGCGGATCTTCGGCTCGGTGGCCGGGCGGCTGGCGCGGCGCGCGCAGCGGCCGGTCGTCGTCATCCCGTAGCCGCCCCCGCCCCGGGGCCGGCACCCCCGTGGCCGGGTCGTGATCCGGCCGTTGCCCCGGCGTTATCGCTGGTGAGGCTGCGTCAACTTCCTTCCGTACCGATGGAATTCAGCCCTCCTCACAGGTGGATTGTGCGCTTGTGAAGGGTATATCCAGATGGCTGGGATCCAGTGCTCGGCACACTCACGAAGGGAGCCCGCCGTGGACAACGACGTCTCTGCGGGGAGCACCACCACCTCCACTCTCGGCCATCTCGCGCTTGGACTGACCCTGTTGGCCTTCGGCCTCGGCAACACCGGTGTGATCGACCACGTCGCGGCGGCCGACACCTCGGCGCTCGCCACCTGGGTCGGCGGAGTCGCGCTGTTCATGACCGGCCTGCTGGCGCTGCGCGCGGGCAACGGCGGCGAGGGCACGGCCTTCGCCGGGCTCGGCGCCTTCTGGTTCACCTGGGGCACCGCCGTCGGCGGCGGGGCCTCGGCGGAGGCATCGGGTCTGTTCCTGCTGGTGTGGTCGCTCCTGGCGCTCACGCTGACCGTCTCGGCGAAGGGAAGCGGCCTGATGGGACAAGGCGTGTACGGCCTGCTGTTCCTGTCGCTGCTCTCGTCCGGCGTCGGCGCCTTCGCGGAGGCGGGCGTCCTGACCAAGGCCGGCGGCTGGGCCGCCGCGCTGGCGGGCCTGGCGGCCTGGTACGGCGCGACGGCGACGGTCGCCAAGTGGCCGACGCTGTCGAACAGGGCCGCGGGCCGCAGCCCGGGTGTGACGGCCACGGGCTGAGAGGGCCACGGAGGCCGGTGCGAGGGCGGCGCCGGCCGTACGAAAAGGGCGACCCCTCGCGCGTTGGTGGCACGCGCGAGGGGTCGCCCCCTGTTCGGATTCGGGATGGTCCGGGAGGTCCCGGATTACTCCACGGTGACCGACTTCGCCAGGTTGCGCGGCTTGTCGATGTCCCGGCCCAGGGCCAGGGCCGTGTGGTACGCGAAGAGCTGGAGCGGGATGCCCATCAGGATCGGGTCCAGCTCGTCCTCGTTCTTCGGGACGACGATCGTGTGGTCGGCCTTCTCCTGCTCGGCGTGCGCCACCGCGAGGATCTTGCCGCTGCGGGCCTTGATCTCCTCCATCGCGGCGCGGTTCTTCTCCAGCAGCGAGTCGTTCGGGACGATCGCGACCGTCGGCATCGCGGGCTCGATGAGCGCCAGCGGGCCGTGCTTGAGCTCGGAGGCCGGGTACGCCTCGGCGTGGATGTAGGAGATCTCCTTGAGCTTCAGGGAGGCCTCCAGGGCGACCGGGTAGCCCCGGACGCGGCCGATGAACATCATCGACTTGGCGTTCGCGTACTCCGCGGCCAGCTTCTTGATGTCCTCCTCGCCCTGGAGGATCTCCTGGATCTGCTCGGGCAGCTTGCGCAGGCCCTCGATGATCCGCTTGCCGTCGGAGACCGACAGGTCGCGGATGCGGCCCAGGTGGAGCGCGAGCAGCGCGAAGGCGACGACCGTGTTGGTGAAGCACTTGGTGGAGACGACGCAGACCTCCGGGCCGGCGTGCACGTACACGCCGCCGTCCGCCTCGCGGGCGATCGCGGAGCCCACGACGTTGACGACGCCGAGGACGCGGGCGCCCTTGCGCTTGAGCTCCTGGACGGCCGCGAGGACGTCGTACGTCTCACCGGACTGCGAGACGGCGATGTACAGCGTGTCGGGGTCCACGACCGGGTTGCGGTAGCGGAACTCGGAGGCCGGCTCGGAGTCGGCCGGGATGCGGGCCAGGCCCTCGATCAGCGAGGCGCCGATCATGCCGGCGTGGTACGAGGTGCCGCAGCCGAGGATCTTCACGCGGCGGATGCCGCGGGCCTCGCGGGCGTCGAGGTTCAGGCCGCCCAGGTGGACGGTGGAGAACTTCTCGTCGATGCGGCCGCGCAGGACGCGGTCCACCGCGTCGGCCTGCTCCGAGATCTCCTTGTGCATGTACGTGTCGTGGCCGCCCATGTCGTACGAGGCGGCCTCCCACTCCACGGTCTCGGGCGTGGCGGTGGTCAGCGTGCCCGAGGTGGTGTAGGTGCGGAACTCGTCGGCCTTCAGGGTGGCCATCTCGCCGTCGTCCAGGGTGACGATCTGGCGGGTGTGGGCGATCAGCGCGGCGATGTCGGAGGCGACCAGCATCTCCTTCTCGCCGATGCCGAGGACGACCGGCGAGCCGTTGCGGGCGACGACGATGCGGTCGTTGAAGTCGGCGTGCATGACGGCGATGCCGTACGTGCCCTCGACGACCTTGAGCGCCTCGCGGACCTTCTCCTCCAGGGTCTCGGCCTGGGAGCGGGCGATCAGGTGGGTGAGGACCTCGGTGTCGGTCTCGGAGGCGAAGACCACGCCGTCGGCCTCGAGCTTGGCGCGCAGCTCCTGGGCGTTGTCGACGATGCCGTTGTGGACGACCGCGACCTTGTTCTCGGGGTCCATGTGCGGGTGCGAGTTGATGTCGCTCGGGGCGCCGTGCGTGGCCCAGCGGGTGTGGGCGATGCCGGTGGTGCCGGTGAAGCGCTTGGGGACGCGGGCCTCCAGGTCACGGACCCGGCCCTTGGCCTTGACCATCTTCAGCCCGGGCGACTTGGGGCTGGTGATGACCATGCCCGCGGAGTCGTACCCCCGGTACTCCAGCCGTGCCAGACCCTCCAGCAGCAGCGGAGCCACATCGCGCTTACCGATATAACCGACAATTCCGCACATAACGTTCTGCCCCTCCGAGTGATTGCGGGTGTGCCCGGCTCTGGACCAGCCGTCAGCCGTAGACGATGCGGCGCAGCTGCCGGAGCGAGAGCTCCGGAGGCGCCACGGCGCGGTGCGGCAGCTCGGCCGCGATGCGCTCGAAGATCGCGGAGTTCACTTCGCCGCCGGACTGCAGCTCGCGGTGGCGGCGGCGGACGAACTCCTCGGTCGTCTCGTCGAAGTACGCCAGCACGTCGAGTACCACCCGGGCGGCCTCACCGCGCTGGAGCGCGGTGCTGCGGACCAGGTGGTCGATGAGGTCGTCATGCGACGGGCGGCGTTCGAGCACCCGTAGATACTGAGGGCTGAGGGGGTGCCTTCGCAAGATTCCTGCCCGATATCGGGCAGGACCTTCATGATCGACGGAAAACCGCAGTCGGCCAGCCGCAGCCCCACGCTCCTGTCGGCCCCGGCACGCTGCGTAGGACGTCCCTGTCGAAACTCCAGGTGCCGTCCTTCTGGATGATTTCCGCCAGGAGGTCGATTCTGGCATGGGGCACGCCCGGTGCGGCTGCCCGGCTCCACGGTTGCGACGCCCGTGCGACACCCGTCGAAGGGACCAGCTCGTGAGACAGCACTCCACGTTCCTCCGCCCCCGACCCCGCCTTCGCCCGCGCTCCCGCCCGCGCCTGAGGCTCCTCGGATCGCTGCTGCTCGTCGTGGCCGCCGGGGTCGCGGGGGCCGGGGCCGCGCCCGGCGGGGCGCCCGCCGCCGCGCCCGCCGTGCGGCCGCTCGGCGACATCGTGCCCGTACCCGCCTCCGTACGCCCCTCAGGAGCCCCGTACACCCTCACCGCCCGCACCCGCGTCCACGCCGACGACGGCTCGCCCGAGGCGCGGCGCGTCGCCGCGTACCTCGCGGAGGTGCTGCGGCCGTCCACCGGGTTCGCGCTGCCCGTCGCCGACGACGACGGCGAGGGGCGCGGCGGCATCCGGCTGCGGCTGAGCCGAGGCGAGCAGGAGCTGGGGGAGGAGGGCTACCGGATGGAGTCCGGGCGCCAGGGCGTCGTCCTCACCGCCCGCACGCCCGCCGGGCTCTTCCACGGCGTGCAGACCCTCCGCCAGCAGCTCCCGGCGGCGGTGGAGAGCGACACACGGCAGCCCGGGCCCTGGACGGTCGCGGGCGGCACCATCGTCGACACGCCCCGGTACGCGTACCGGGGCGCGATGCTCGACGTCTCCCGGCACTTCTTCACCGTGGAGCAGGTCAAGCGCTACATCGACCAGCTCGCCCTCTACAAGGTCAACGCGCTGCACCTCCACCTGAGCGACGACCAGGGCTGGCGCATCGCCATCGACTCCTGGCCGCGCCTGGCGGCCTACGGCGGCTCCACGCAGGTCGGCGGCGGGCCCGGCGGCCACTACACCAAGGAGCAGTACCGCGACATCGTCGCGTACGCCGCCTCCCGCCACCTGGAGGTCGTGCCCGAGATCGACATGCCGGGCCACACCAACGCCGCCCTCGCCTCGTACGCCGAGCTGAACTGCGACGGCATCGCCCCACCGCTCTACACGGGCACGGCCGTCGGCTTCAGCTCGCTCTGCGTCGGCAAGGACATCACCTACGACTTCGTGGACGACGTCGTCCGCGAGCTCGCCGCGCTCACCCCCGGCCGCTACCTCCACATCGGCGGCGACGAGGCCCACTCCACCGGCCACGCGGACTACGTCGCCTTCATGGACCGGGCGCAGGCGGTCGTGGCGAAGTACGGCAAGACCGTCATCGGCTGGCACCAGCTGGCCGGCGCGACCCCGGCGAAGGGCGCGCTCGTGCAGTACTGGGGCCTGGACCGGACGAGCGACGCCGAGAAGGCGCGGGTGGCGGCCGCCGCGCGCGGCGGGACCGGGATCGTCCTGTCGCCCGCCGACCGGCTCTACCTCGACATGAAGTACACCAAGGACACCCCGCTGGGCCTGTCCTGGGCCGGGTACGTCGAGGTGCGGCGCTCCTACGACTGGGACCCGGGGAGCTATCTCCCGGGCGTCCCGCCGGGCGCCGTCGCGGGCGTCGAGGCGCCGCTGTGGACCGAGACCATCGCGTCGAGCGCGCACATCGACCGGATGGCGTTCCCGCGCGTGCTGGGCGCGGCGGAGCTGGGCTGGTCCCCGGCCGCCTCGCACGACTGGGAGGCGTACCGGCAGCGGCTCGCGGGGCAGGGGCCGCGCCTGGCGGCCCTCGGGATCGAGTTCTACCGGTCGCCACAGGTGGAGTGGCGGACGGAGTAGGACATGAGCCGGCGCCCGGGGGACCGTACCCCGGGCGCCGGCCGGCTTGTGTTTACTTGAACCGCGCCAGCGGGTTCTTCAGCGTGCCGACGAACTGCAGCGCGGCGGACGGGTCCGCCAGGTCCACCATCTGCTTGTTGTTGCGCAGCTGGAGCCGGTTGAGGCAGGACAGCGTGAACTCGTCCGCGAAGACGTCGTACTGCGCGAACTTCTCCGCCAGCTCCGGCTTCGACGCCTGGTACGCCTTCACGCACGCGGCGACCGTGCGCCAGAAGTCGTCCTCGTCCAGGACGCCCTCGGCGGCGAGCGTGGCGCCCAGGAAGCGGAAGAAGCAGTCGAAGACGTCCGTGAAGACGGACAGCAGCTTCGTGTCGTCCGGCACGTCCACCCGGATGCGCTCGACCGCCGGCGGCAGCACCGCGTCCGGGTCCATCACCACGATCTCCTCGGCGATGTCCTTGAAGATCGCGCGCTGCACCGCGCCGCCCTCGATGACGAGGATGACGTTCTCGCCGTGCGGCATCCACGCGAGGTCGTACGCGTAGAAGGTGTGCAGGATCGGCAGCAGGTACGCGTCCAGGTAGCGGCGCAGCCACTCGGTCGGCGCGAGCCCCGACTCGGCGATCAGCGCGCCCGCGAACGACGCGCCCGCGTGGTCGACGTGGAGCAGCGACGCCATGGTGGCGAGGCGCTGGCCCTCGGCGATGGTCGGAACCGGGCTCTCGCGCCACAGCGCGGCGAGCATCTTGCGGTACGGCGAGTACCGGTCGGTGGCGGCCTCGTACTCCAGGTGCCGGTAGCCGACCGCCGCGCGCTCGCGGATGATCGAGAAGCTGACGGACTGGAGGGTGTCGTCGCCGGCGATGAGGGTGGCCAGCCAGTCGTTGATGGCCGGGGTGGCCTCCATGTACGCGGCGGACAGGCCGCGCATGAAGCCCATGTTGAGGACGGAGATGGCCGTCTTCACGTAGTGCTTGGCCGGGTCGCTGGTGTTGAAGAAGGTGCGGATCGACTGCTGGGCCAGGTAGCGGTCGTCGCCCTCGCCGAGGAAGACCAGCCGCCGCTGGGCGATCTCGGCGGCGAAGGTGACGGACAGCTTGTTCCACCACTGCCAGGGGTGCACCGGCATGAGCAGGTAGTCGGCGAAGTCCAGGCCCAGGTCGGCGAGGGTCTTCGCGAAGCCGTCGACGGTGGCGTCGCCCAGCTCGGCGCGGATGAAGGCCTCGTAGTCGATGCCCGCGCCCGCCGTGAACGTGGTGCGGTCGCGGCGCGCGGCCAGCCACACCAGCTGCAGCGGGCTCGCGGCCTCGGGGGCGTACGCGTGGTACTCGTCGATGCCGAAGCCGAGCCGGCCGTTGTTGGCGACGAAGCAGGGGTGGCCCTCGGTCATGCCCGTCTCGACGGCCTGGAAGTCGGCCTGGGCGAGCTCGGCGGCGGGGACCTGCGGCTTGGTCGCCTTGTAGGCCGTGCCGGAGAGGGTGGAGGAGATCTCCTCCAGGTAGACCGGGAGGATCTCGTCGCTCAGGCCGAGGGAGCCGCGCAGCTCGATGATGAAGCGCAGCGCGTCGAGCGGGAGCTCCTCGCCGTCCCGGTGGAGGCTGATGGAGTCGGCCTCCACCTGCCAGTGGTCCAGGGCGTACCGGCGGGCGGTGAAGCGGTACTCGGCCGTGCCGTCGTCGGTGCGGACGCGGTAGCGGTCTCCCCCAGAGCCTTCGGCCTGGGAGGTGCCCCCACCGAGCGGCTCGGGGGTGAGCAGGCGCTCGTGGGTGAACTCGGCGAGGCCCTTGCGGATGAGCTGGCGGTTGGCCTGGGCCCAGCGCTCGGGGGTGAGGTGCGCGACGGGGTTCATGGGGTGCGTGGTGCTCATCGGGCGGCTCCCACGGCGGCGTGGAACTGCTGGCGGGTGCAGACGCTGAGGTAGGCGTCCTTCTCCGGCTTGGCTATCTTCTCGACGATCTCGAAGCCGACGGCCTCGTTGAGCGCGTGGACGGCCTTGTTGGCGACGTCCGGCTCGACGACGACCCGCTCCGTCGCCGGGTCGCGGAAGAGCTCCGCCATCACGGCGGTGATGACGGCGCGCGTGAAGCCGTGGATCCGGATGTCGCTGGGCGCGACCAGGAAGTGCATGCCGACGTCGCCGGGCCGGGCGTCGTACAGCCCGACCAGCTCGACCTTCGAGGGGTCGTACCGCTCCATGAGGAAGGCGGGCTCGCCGTCGTGGAGGCCGATGAAGGCTTCGTGGTGCGGGTGGGCCGCGATGGCCGCGTAGTCGCGCTGGACGTCCGCGACGGAGTGCTCGGCCATCAGCCAGAAGGACGCCTTGGGGTGGGTCACCCAGCCGTGGACCAGCTCGGCGTCGGCGAGGGGGTCGAGCGGCCGGAAGGAGAAGCTCCCGACCGACCGGGTGGTGCTGAGGGTGCTGGTGGTGCTCATACGGCGAACTCCTGGAACGCGATGGACTTCTCGATGGGGTAGTACTCGGAGCCCAGCAGCTCGCCGATGATGTACGCGTTGCGGTAGGCGCCCATGCCCAGGTCGGGGCTGGTGATCGAGTGGGTGTGCACGCCGGCGTTCTGCAGGAAGATGCCGCGGCCGGTCGTGTCGATGGAGTAGTTGCGGGCGACGTCGTAGCGGCCCTGCCCGTCCCAGCGGATGCGGTCGCGCACCGGCTCCAGGAAGGCGGGGGTGACGTACTTGTAGCCGGTGGCCAGGATCAGGCCCTCGGTCTCCAGCTCGAAGTCCTTGCCCTGCTCCTCCTGGCGCAGCCCGAGGGTGTAGGTGCCGTTCTCGTACGCCGCCGAGTTCAGCGACGCGTTGGTGAGCAGGCGCGTCTGGACCGGGCCGCCGAGGTTCTTCTGGTACAGCAGGTCGAAGATCGCGTCGATGAGCTCGCCGTCGATGCCCTTGAACAGGCCCTTCTGCTGCGCCTCCAGGCGGTAGCGGGTGGTCTCCGGCAGGGCGTGGAAGTAGTCGATGTAGTCCGGGGACGTCATCTCCAGCGTGAGCTTGGTGTACTCCAGCGGGAAGAACCGCGGGGAGCGGGTGACCCAGTTCAGCCGGTAGCCGTGGACGTCGATCTCGCTCAGCAGGTCGTAGTAGATCTCGGCGGCGCTCTGACCGCTGCCGACGAGCGTGATCGACTTCTTCTTCTGCAGCGCTTCCTTGTTCGGGAGGTAGCGCGAGTTGTGGATGAAGTCGCCGCCGAGGCCCTGGCAGGACTCCGGGATGTACGGCGGGGTGCCGGTGCCCAGGACGAGGCGGGGCGAGCGGAACGTTTCGCCACCCTCGGTGCGGACCGTGTAGAGGCCGGCCTCGTCGTCGTACTCGACCGTCGTGACCGTCGTGTCGAAGCGGATGCTGCTCAGCTTCGCGGCGGCCCAGCGGCAGTAGTCGTTGTACTCGGTGCGCAGCGGATAGAAGTTCTCGCGGATGTAGAACGAGTACAGCCGGCCGTTCTCCTTGAGGTACTGGAGGAAGGAGTACGGCGACGTCGGGTCGGCGAGGGTGACCAGGTCCGACATGAACGGCGTCTGGAGGTGGGCGCCTTCGAGGAACATCCCCGAGTGCCACTCGAAGTCCGGCTTGGACTCCAGGAAGACGCCGTTCAGCTCGTCGATCGGCTCGGTGAGGCAGGCGAGGCCGAGGTTGAACGGACCCAGTCCGATACCGATGAAGTCGTGGATGTCACGAGGCGTGGACAAGGTTCTCTCCAAGGTACTGCTCGGCGTGGCCGGCGATCAGGTCGAGGACGGCGGCGATGTCGTGCACGGTCGTCTCGGGGTTGAGCAGGGTGAACTTCAGGTACTGACGGCCGTCGACCTTCGTACCGGCGACGACGGCCTCGCCCGAGGCGAACAGCGCCTTGCGGGCGTGGAGGTTGGCGCGGTCGATCTCCGCGGGGGAGGTGACGGCGTCCGGGACGTAGCGGAAGACCAGCGTGGACAGCGACGGCTCGACGACGACGTCGTAGCGCGGGTCCGCGGCGAGCAGGTCCCAGCCGGCGGCGGCCAGGTCGCAGACCTCGTCGAAGAGCTGCCCGACCCCGTCGGCGCCCATGACGCGCAGCGTCATCCACAGCTTGAGCGCGTCGAAGCGGCGGGTCGTCTGGAGCGACTTGTCGACCTGGTTCGGGATCTTCTCCTCGACGGTGCGCCGCGGGTTGAGGTACTCCGCGTGGTACGTCGCGTGGCGCAGCGTCGCCCCGTCCCGCACGAGCACGGCCGAGGAACTGACCGGCTGGAAGAAGGACTTGTGGTAGTCGACCGTGACGGAGTCGGCGCGCTCGATGCCGTCGAGGAGCCCGCGACGGGTCGGGGAGGCCAGCAGGCCGCAGCCGTACGCGGCGTCGACGTGCATCCAGGCGCCGTACTGGGCGGCGAGCTCGGCGATCTCGGGGAGCGGGTCGATGGAGCCGAAGTCGGTGGTGCCGGCGGTGGCGACGATCGCCATGGGCGTCAGGCCCTGGGCGGCGCACAGCTCCAGCTCGGCGGCGAGGGCGACGGACTGCATGCGCTTGTCGCGGTCGGTCGGGATCGACACGACGGCCTGCGGGGAGAGGCCGAGGAGCTTGGCCGACTTCTGGACGCTGAAGTGGCTGCACTCGGAGGTGAAGACGCGCAGTTTCGCCAGGTCGTCCGTCTTGGCCTCCTCGCGGGCGAGGAGCAGCGCCTGGAAGTTGGACTGCGAGCCGCCGCTGGTGAAGACGCCGTCGGCGGCGGGGCCGAGGCCGATGCGGCTGTTCGTCCAGTCGATCAGCTTGCGCTCGATGAGGGTGGCGCCGGCGCTCTGGTCCCAGGTGTCGAGGGAGGAGTTGACGGCGGAGAGGACGGCCTCGCCGAGGACGGCCGGGATGACGACCGGGCAGTTGAGGTGGCCCAGGTAACGGGGGTGGTGGAAGTAGACGGCGTCGCGGAGGTAGACGCTCTCCAGCTCGTCGAGGGCGGCGGTGGCGTCGCCGAGCGGCTGGTCGAGGTCGACCGCCGCGATCTGCGGGGCCAGCTCGTCGGGCGTGATGCCGGTGAACGGCCGCCGGGTGGAGGCGAGTCGGTTCGCCACCCGCTCGACTCCTTCGGTGACGGAACGCCGGTACTGCTCGGCGGTTGCGTCATTGAGCAGGTGCGAGCGCATGGAATGTCCTCCCGGGTACGGGGACTTGATCGGCCCTCAGGGGACAGGAGGGCGAGGAACCGTGTGGTTAGTAAGGTTAGCCTAACCTCAGTTGAAACACCAACGGCCACAAGGGCCTCAGATAGCGCACCAGGCGCAGCCGTTGCACCGCCCGGGGCGCGTGTGCGGCGCGGGCGGCCGCGGGTGTGCGCGGCGCGAGGGGCCGCGGGGCAGTGCTACGCCACGGCGGCCCGCCCCGGGACCTCCCGGACGCAAGCCGCCGTGGCGGGGTGGGTCGGCCTACGCCTCGTCCTCGGAGGTCTCCGGGGTCTCGCGCAGCGCGTCCTCGCTCATGCCCTTGCGCCAGTAGCCGACGAAGGTCACGCGGCGGCGGTCGATCCCGCGCTCGTTCACCAAGTGGCGGCGCAGGGCCTTGACCGACCCCGACTCGCCCGCGATCCAGGCGTACGGCGACGAGCCGGACAGCTCGGCGGCGCGGACGGCGTCCACGGCGGCGGGCGCGCCCTCCTCCCGTACGAGCCAGGTGACGGTTGCGTCCGCCTTCGTCGCGAGCTCCAGGCGGTCGGCGGCGTACGGCACTTCGAGCCAGACCCGCGCCCGCAGGCCCGCCGGCAGGGACTCCAGGATGGCGGAGGCGGCGGGCAGCGCCGTCTCGTCGCCCCAGATCAGCACCTCGTCGGCGTCCTCGGGGAGCCGGAAGCGCACGCCGGTGTTGTCGGTGACGGCGGGGCCGAGGACGACCACGCGGTCGCCCTCGGACGCCTGCTGGGCCCAGCGGCAGGCCGGACCGCCGTCCTCATGAAGAGCGAAGTCGATGTCGACCTCACCCGCGTCCCGGCGCTGCTCCCGCACGGTGTACGAGCGCATGACGGCCCGTACGTCGTCGTCCATGGCCCGCCAGGCGCCGAGGACCGCGTACAGGTCCTCGGTGTCCAGCGGCGGCAGGACCGGCTCCGGCTGGCCCGGGTGCGGCAGGAAGAGGGAGAGCGACTGGTCGCGGCCGCCGGAGGCGAAACCTTTCAGCGCGTCCTCCGACGCCCCCGTGAAGGTGACGCGGACGAGCGACGGGCCGAGCCGCCGCGTCCGGGCGACCCGCAGGGCGAAGAAGCGGAACGGGACGGTGGCGGTCTCGGCTGTCGTCATCGGGTCAGGCCACCTTCTTGGCGTTCTCGATCGCCTTGGCGAGGTCCTCCAGGATGGGGGCGCACTTGGCGTACGAGTAGACGGGCTCGGTCACGCGCGGCACGACCTGGCCGGCCTTGACGGCGGGCAGCTGACCCCAGGTCGGCTTCGACTTCAGGGCCTCCGGCTGGAGCTGGGAGGAACGGTTGTCCAGGAGGATGATGTCGGCCTTGTACGTGTCGACCTCCTCCCAGCTGAGGCTCTGGAACCAGCCGCCCTCGTCCAGCTTGGTCGGCGCGACCAGGTTGACGCCCAGCTCCTTGAAGTAGAGCGTGTCGGACGGGCGGGCCGGGTCGGAGACGTAGAACGTGTCGGCGGCGGCCGAACCGATCAGGACCTTGATCTCCGGCTTGGCCTTGGCGGCCTGGCGCAGCCGCGCGGCCGCCTTCTCGAAGCGGGCCTTGTCGTCCTGGACCTTCTTCGCCTTGACGTCGGCGCCGAGCGCCTCGGCCAGGTCGACGTGGCGCTGGAGCACCTTGGGCATGGTGGCGTCGGCGGCCCACAGGGCGACGGCCGGCGCGACCTTGAGGATCTTGGCCTTCTGCTCGTCCGGGACGTACCAGAGCTGGTCCTTCTCCCACATGTCGGTGATGAGCAGCTCGGGCTGGAGCTTGAGGTACTCCTCGATCTTGAACTCGCCCCAGACGTTGCCGATGACCGCGACCTTGTTGATGTCGAGGTCGCCGGCCTGGACGTCGGGCACGCGCTTCTTGGTCTTCGGGTCCTCGACGTACGTCGGGCCGAAGACGCCCTTGACCTCGACGCCGAAGTCGTGGAGCGCGGCGGCCATGCCGGTGAAGGCGACGATGTTCTTCGGGGCGGCCTTCAGCTCGACGGTCTGGCCGCGGTCGTCCTTGAAGGTGAAGGGGCCGGACTTGGCGGCACCGTCCTTGGCGTCGTCCTTCTTCGCGTCCTTGCCGCCGCAGGCCACGAGCGCGGCGCCGAGCCCGAGGGCGCCGCCCGCGGCGAGCAGACCGCGACGGGTGAATTGGGTGGCTCGTGCGTTGCTGGGCATGGCGGATCGCTTTCGTACGGCCGGTTTCGGCCACTGGGCAAGTTCGAGGGTAGGTTAGCCTAACCTCAGCGGTTGTCCAGAGTGGGCCCCGCCACATCACGTGCCACACGCCCCTGCCGCACCTTCTGACGCACGGCCAGCACCACGCACACCACCGTGCCCACCGCCCCCACCGCGAGGCCCGGGTTCACGTAGCCGGGGACCAGGTCGTACGACGCGTTGCACCGGGCCGAGAGCGGCAGCAGCGAGTCCGGGCCGGCCTCGTCGGGGGCGAACTCCTGACCTCGCGACAGCGTGCAGAACTCCTGGCGGTCGAAGGTGAACAGGCCCGCCAGGCCCCAGAGGTAGAGCAGCCCCGTGCCCAGCGCGAGGAGGACCGCGGCACGCGCCCAGGGATGGCCCGCCGTGGCCCTGACCACCATCCAGGTGACCAGGGCCACGACGCCGATCGGCAGCGCCAGAACGCCGATGATGTTGACAGCAGCCTCGAAATGCACCTGTTCCCCCCGGTTTTCGTCCGAGGGGTCAGGCTACGGGGGCAGGCGCTGCCCGCGGAGACCGGCTCAGGCCGAGAAGCCCAGTTCACGGGCGATGAGCATGCGCTGCACCTCGCTCGTGCCCTCGCCGATCTCCAGGATCTTCGAGTCCCGCCACATGCGGGCGACCGGATACTCGTTCATGAAGCCGTATCCGCCGTGGATCTGGGTGGCCTCCCGGGCGTTGTCCACCGCCACCGTCGACGAGTACAGCTTCGCCAGGGCCGCCTCCTTCTTGAACGGCTCACCGTGGACGAGCCGCGAGGCGGCGTCGCGCCAGCCGATCCGGGCCATGTGGGCCCGCATCTCCATGTCCGCGAGCTTGAACTGGATGGCCTGGTTGTCGCCGATGGGCCGCCCGAACGCCTCGCGCTCCTTGGCGTACTTCACCGACTCGTCCACGCACCCCTGCGCGAGGCCGGTGGCGAGCGCCGAGATGGCGATCCGGCCCTCGTCCAGTATCCGCAGGAACTGCGCGTACCCGCGGCCCTCCTCGCCCAGCAGGTTCGCCGCCGGGACGCGGACGTCCGAGAAGGACAGCTCGCGGGTGTCCGAGGCGTTCCACCCCACCTTGGAGTACGGCGCGGCGACCGTGAAGCCCGGCGTGCCGGACGGGACGATGATCGACGAGATCAGCGGCTTGCCCTCCGGGGTGCGGCCGGTGACGGCGGTGACCGTGACCAGGCCGGTGATGTCCGTACCGGAGTTGGTGATGAAGCACTTGCTGCCGTTGACGACCCACTCGTCGCCGTCGCGCACGGCCGTCGTACGGGTGCCGCCCGCGTCCGAGCCGCACCCCGGCTCCGTGAGCCCGAACGCGCCCAGGATCTCGCCGCTGCACATCCGCGGCAGCCACTCCCGCTTCTGCTCCTCGGTGCCGAAGCGGTAGACCGGCATCGCGCCGAGCGAGACGCCCGCCTCCAGGGTGATGGCGACGGACGAGTCGACGCGCGCCAGCTCCTCCAGCGCGATGCCGAGCGCGAGGTAGTCGCCGCCCATGCCGCCGTACTCCTCGGGGAAGGGCAGGCCGAACAGGCCCATCTGCCCCATCTCGCGGACGATCTCGTACGGGAACTCGTGGCGCTCGTAGAAGTCCCCGATCTTCGGGGCGACGACCTCGTGGGCGAACTCCTCGACGGTGCGGCGCAGTTCCTCGTGTTCCGGTGAGAGCCGGTGGTCCAGGGACATGGGTCGGTCACTCCTTGTGGGAGGCGTCCGCGCCGGCGAGGGCGCGGACGGTACGGGAGGGGCTCGGGCGGCCCAGGTGTCCGGCCAGCCACACGCTGGTGGCGGTGAGCCGGCCGAGGTCGACCCCGGTGTCGATGCCGAGGCCGTGGAGCATCCACACGAGGTCTTCGGTGGCGAGGTTGCCGGTCGCGGACTTGGCGTACGGGCAGCCGCCGAGGCCGCCCGCCGAGGCGTCGACCGTCGTCACGCCGTGCTGCAGCGCGGCGAGCGTGTTGGCCAGGGCCTGGCCGTACGTGTCGTGGAAGTGCACGGCGAGGGCGCTGGTGGGCACCTGCGCCTCGTTGAGGGCCGTGAGGAGCCGCCGCACGTGGCCGGGGGTGGCCACGCCGATGGTGTCGCCCAGGCTCAGCTCGTCGCAGCCCATGTCCTTGAGGCGGCGGGCGACCCGGACGACCTGCTCGACGGGGACGGGGCCCTCCCACGGGTCGCCGAAGCACATGGAGAGGTAGCCGCGCACGGACAGGCCCGCCTCTATGGCGCGGGTGACGACCGGCGCGAACATGGCGAGCGACTCGTCGACGGTGCGGTTGAGGTTGGCCTTCGCGAAGGACTCGGTGGCGCTCGCGAACACGGCGACGTCCCGCGCCCCGAGCGCCAGCGCCCGGTCCAGCCCGCGTTCGTTCGGCACGAGGACCGGCAGGCGTACGCCGGTCTCGCGGACCAGCGGGAACAGCTGCTCGGCGTCCGCCAGTTGGGGCACCCACTTGGGGTGGACGAAGCTGGTGGCCTCGACGGTGGTGAGTCCCGCGGCGGCGAGGCGGCGGATGAACTCGGCCTTCACCTCGGTGGGGACGGTGCCCTGCTCGTTCTGCAGACCGTCGCGCGGGCCGACCTCGTGGATCCGCACGCGGGCGGGCAGCCCGGGGGCGGGGACGGTCATGGGCAGTGCCCCGGGTCCGGTCGTCATGATTCCTCCCTCGGGACGACGACGGCCAGCACCTGGTCCATGGCGACGGTGGTGCCGGGGGTGACGTCGAGCTCGGCGACGGTGCCGTCGTGGGGGGCGGAGATGACGTGCTCCATCTTCATCGCCTCCACGACCACGAGGCCCTGCCCGGCGGTGACCTCGTCGCCGACGGCGACCTTGACGACGGTGACCGTGCCCGGCATGGGCGCGGTGAGCGAGTCGGCCCCCGCGTGCGCGGCGCGGCTCAGGGACGCCTCGACGGGGTCGTGGTCCAGGACGTTCCAGCTGTCCCCGTCGCGGCCGAGCCAGGTGCCGGCGCGGCGGAAGGTGTGGGTGAGGCCGTCGAGGGTGACCGTGACCCGGTCCTCGGTGACGTGCGCCTGACCCCGGGTCCGGTGAGTAACGGGTTCGTGTCCCGCGACGCGCAGCCAGTGCGTCAGCGGCGCCGACTGCCCCCCGAGGCGCCAGCCGCTCGGCACCGAGAACGGGTCGGTCCAGCCGGTGGTGGCGTCGGGCCGGGGCTGGAGCCGGGCCTCGCGTACCGCCGCGGCGGCCTCGTACACCTCCTCCGGGACGCCGTCCGGAACAAGGGCGTCCACCTCACGCTCCACCAGCCCCGTGTCGAGGTCGCCCGCGACGACGTCCGGGTGGGCGAGCAGCCGCCGCAGGAAGCCGGCGTTGGTCGGCACGCCGAGGGTGACGGTGTCCGCGAGGGCGGCGCGGAGCTTGCGCAGGGCGGTGGGGCGGTCGGCGGCGTGGACGATGACCTTCGCCAGCATCGGGTCGTACAGGCTGGAGACCTCGGTGCCCTCGCTCAGGCCCGAGTCGGTGCGTACGCCGTCGCCCTGCGGCTCGTCGAGCGCGAGCACCGTGCCGCCGGAGGGGAGGAAGCCGCGGGAAGGGTCCTCGGCGCAGAGGCGGGCCTCGATGGAGTGGCCGGTGAGGGTGATGTCCTCCTGGGCGAAGGGGAGCGGCTCGCCGGCGGCGACGCGCAGCTGCCACTCCACCAGGTCCACGCCCGTGATCAGCTCGGTGACCGGGTGCTCCACCTGGAGGCGGGTGTTCATCTCCATGAAGTAGTAGGAGGAGGGGTCGCCGCCCGGGACGATGAACTCGACCGTGCCCGCGCCGCGGTAGCCGCAGGAGCGGGCCGCCTGGACCGCCGCCTCGCCCATCGCCGCGCGGGTCTTCTCGTCCAGCAGGACGGACGGCGCCTCTTCGATGATCTTCTGGTGGCGGCGCTGGAGGGAGCACTCGCGCTCGCCGAGGTGCACGACGTTGCCGTGGCCGTCCGCCAGGACCTGGATCTCGATGTGCCGGGGCCGGTCGATCCACCGCTCCACCAGGAGCGTGTCGTCACCGAAGGAGGCGCGCGCCTCGCGCCGGGCCGCCGCGATCTCGTCCAGGAGGGCCGACTCCACGCGCGTGAGGCGCATGCCCTTGCCGCCGCCGCCCGCCGAGGGCTTGAGCAGGACGGGCATGCCGATCTCGCGGGCGGCGGCGGCCAGTTCCCCGTCGCTCAGCCCGCTGCCGGAGGAGCCGGGGACTACGGGGACGCCGGCGGCCTTGACGGTCTCCTTGGCCCGGATCTTGTCGCCCATCAGGGCGATGGCCTCGGCCGGCGGCCCGATGAAGACGAGTCCGGCGTCCTGGCAGGCCCGGGCGAAGGCGGCGTTCTCGGCGAGGAAGCCGTACCCGGGGTGGACGGCCTCGGCACCGGTGCGGGCGGCGGCCTCCAGGAGCCGGTCGACGCGCAGATAGCTGTCGGTCGCCGCGGGCGGTCCGATGCGTACGGCCGTGTCGGCCTCCCGTACGTGGCGGGCGTCGGCGTCCGCGTCGCTGAAGACGGCGACCGAGCGGATACCAAGGGCCCGCAGCGTACGGATCACGCGTACCGCGATCTCGCCCCGGTTGGCGACAAGAACAGTCGTGAACATCCCACCCTCACATCCGGAAGACGCCGAACTGGGGGTCACCCAGCGGCGCGTTGGCACAAGCCGTCAGGGCCAGACCCAGCACCTGGCGGGTCTCCAGCGGGTCGATCACACCGTCGTCCCACAGCCGGGCCGTCGCGTAGTAGGCGTTGCCCTGCCGCTCGTACTGGCCGCGGATCGGCGCCTTGAACGCCTCCTCGTCCTCCGCCGGCCACTGCTCGCCGCGCGCCTCCAGCTGGTCGCGCTTGACCGTGGCGAGGACGGAGGCGGCCTGCTCGCCGCCCATGACGGAGATCTTGGCGTTCGGCCACATCCACAGGAAGCGGGGCGAGTAGGCCCGGCCGCACATCGAGTAGTTGCCCGCGCCGTAGGAGCCGCCGACGACGACGGTGAGCTTCGGTACGCGGGTGCAGGCGACGGCGGTGACCATCTTCGCGCCGTGCTTGGCGATGCCGCCCGCCTCGTAGTCCCGGCCGACCATGAAGCCGGAGATGTTCTGCAGGAACAGCAGCGGGATGCCGCGCTGGTCGCACAGCTCGATGAAGTGGGCGCCCTTCTGGGCGGACTCGGCGAAGAGGATGCCGTTGTTGGCGACGATCCCGACCGGGTGGCCGTGGATCCGGGCGAACCCGGTGACCAGCGTCTGCCCGAACTCCGCCTTGAACTCCTGGAACCGCGAGCCGTCGGTGATCCGCGCGATGACCTCCCGGGCGTCGTACGGGGTGCGCGGGTCGACCGGCACCGCGCCGTACAGCCCGTACGGATCGACCTTCGGCTCCTCGACCGGCTCGACGGACCACGGCAGCGGCGCGCGCTCCGGCAGGGTCGCGACGATGTTCCGCACGATCCGCAGCGCGTGCGCGTCGTCCTCCGCGAGGTGGTCGGTCACCCCGGAGACCCGGGAGTGGACCTCGCCGCCGCCGAGCTCCTCGGCCGTGACGACCTCGCCCGTGGCGGCCTTCACCAGCGGCGGGCCGCCCAGGAAGATGGTGCCCTGGTTCCGTACGATCACGGCCTCGTCGCTCATCGCGGGGACGTACGCACCGCCGGCCGTGCAGGAGCCGAGGACGGCGGCGATCTGCGGGATCCCGGCGCCCGACATGCGGGCCTGGTTGTAGAAGATCCGCCCGAAGTGCTCGCGGTCGGGGAAGACCTCGTCCTGCATCGGCAGGAAGGCGCCTCCCGAGTCGACCAGGTACACGCACGGCAGCCGGTTCTCCAGCGCCACCTCCTGCGCGCGCAGGTGCTTCTTCACCGTCATCGGGTAGTAGGTGCCGCCCTTGACGGTCGCGTCGTTCGCGACGACCACCACCTCGCGGCCGCCGACCCGCCCGATGCCGGCGATCACCCCGGCGGCCGGCGCCTGGTCGTCGTACATCCCGTTCGCCGCGAGCGGCGCCAGCTCCAGGAACGGCGACCCCGGGTCCAGCAGCGTGTCCACCCGCTCGCGCGGCAGCAGCTTGCCGCGCGCGGTGTGCCGCGCCCGGGCCTTCTCGCCGCCGCCCAGCCGCGCGGCGGCCAGCCGGGCGTGCAGATCCTCGACGAGCTCGCGGTGCGCGGCCTCGTTGGCCTGCCAGGCCGCGGAGGCGGGATCAGCCGCGCTGGTCAGCACGGGTGCCTGCTGCATCATGCCCCCAGTTAATGAGCGTTAACGTATGTCCATCAGGTTAACGACCGCTAACCGCGTTGTCTAGAATCAATCCCATGAGCACCAGGACCGACGCCCCGACGCGCCGCGAACAGATCCTCAAGGAGGCTGCCCGCCTCTTCGCCGAGCGCGGCTTCCACGGCGTGGGCGTCGACGAGATAGGGGCGGCGGTCGGCATCAGCGGCCCCGGCCTGTACCGGCACTTCCCCGGCAAGGACGCGATGCTCGCGGAGCTGCTGATCGGCATCAGCGAGCGGCTGCTCGACGGCGGCCGGCAGCGGCTGGAGGAGTCGGACGGCGACCCCGAGGCCCTGCTCGGCGCGCTCATCGACGGCCACATCGACTTCGCGCTCGACGACCGCCCGCTGATCACCCTGCACGACCGCGAGCTGGACCGCCTCCGCGACACGGACCGCAAACGGGTGCGCCAGCTCCAGCGCCAGTACGTCGAACTGTGGGTGGCGGTGGTGCGCCGCCTGTACCCCGCGCCCCCGGAGGCCGAGGCCCGTGCGACGGTCCACGCGGTGTTCGGCCTGCTGAACTCCACCCCGCACCTCGGCTCCGCCTCCGCGGGCAGCAGGGTGCTGGGCCGCGCGGAGGCGGAGTCCCTGCTGCGGCGGCTGGCGCACGGGGCGTTCGGGGCGCTGGCGTCGGTGCCGGCGTCAGCGTCGGCCTCGGCGGAGTGAGCCGGGCGCTTGCTGCGCCTATCGAATTTCGATAGATTCCCATCGTTGCTCGATAAAAGGAGGAGCGATGGGAAAGCTGACCGTGCTCGCGCTGCGTGCCGTGCTCGTGGTGCTGCTCGCCGGGTCGGTGTTCGTGGAGGCGGTGATGGTGCCGCTGCTGGCCATCGACCTGAGGCAGCTGAACCCGGAGTACGCGTATCTGCGCGCCCCGCTCCTCGCGATCATGTTCCTGGGGGCCGTGACGTTCCAGGTCGTCCTGGTCTGCGTGTGGCGCCTGGTGACGATGGTGCGGCGCGGGACGGTGTTCTCGCACGCCGCCTTCCGGTACGTGGACGTCGTGACCGGCGCCTTCGTGGCGGCCGCCCTGCTGGTCTTCGCCCTCGCGGTCGTCCTGGCCCCGGGCGAGGCCGTCGCGCCGGGCATCGTGCTCCTCGTCTGCGGGGTCAGCCTGGCCGCCCTGGGGGTCGCGCTCATCGTGCTCGTCCTGCGGATGCTGCTCGCCCAGGCGACGCGGATGCAGGCCGAACTGGCCGAGGTCATCTGATGCCGATCGCCGTCGACATCGACGTGATGCTGGCCAGGCGCAAGATGTCCGTGGGCGAACTCGCGGAGCGCGTCGGCATCACCCCCGCGAACCTGGCGGTCCTCAAGAACGGCCGCGCCAAGGCGGTCCGCTTCGCCACGCTCGCCGCCCTCTGCGAGGCGCTCGACTGCCAGCCGGGGGACCTGCTGCGCTGGGTGCCGGAGGACTGAGGGTGAGGCCTCGCCGTACCCCTCCACCCCAGGTCGGAGAGGCCGGTCCTGCCCAGGTGTGATGCCGCCGCGGCCCCCCGACTGACATGCTCGTCGCCGGGGTTGGCCGAACGGACGACGGGGGCATGGCGTGACGGGGGAACAGGCGGGCACCGCTGCCCAGCCGGTGGCGGGACAGGGGGGCACCGGACGGCGCGTGCCGGAGGTCGACGCGCTGCGCGGCTTCGCGCTCGGCGGCATCGTCCTGGTGAACGTCCTGGTGCTGTCGGGGACCTACGGCCGCACGGCGGTCGACCCGGCCGTAGCCGGCGCCGACCTCGTGGCGCACTGGCTGGTCATCGCCTTCTTCGAAACCAAGTTCTACCTGCTGTTCTCCTTCCTCTTCGGGTACAGCTTCACCCTGCAGATGGAGTCGGCGCGGCGGGCGGGGGCGGCCTTCGTCCCCCGCATGCTGCGCCGGCTGACCGGCCTGCTGCTGCTCGGCGCCGCGCACATGGCGCTGCTGTACAGCGGCGACATCCTCACCATGTACGCCGTGCTGGGGCTGATCCTGCTCGCCGCGCGCAACGCGCCCCCCGAGCGCCTGTGGCGGGCCGCGCGCTGGTTCTACGCCGTGCCCGTGGTCCTGCTGGTCCTCGTCGGCGCGCTGGCCGCGGCCGCGTACACCCCCGACCCGTCCGCCACGGCCGACGCCACCCGGGAAGCCGCCCGGATCGCCGAGGAGATGCGCGGCGGCGCCGCCGACGTCATCGGCGCCCACCTCGCCACCTGGCCCGAGGCCATGGGCGCGCTGCTGCTCATGGGCGGTTCGATCGTGGCCGCCTTCCTGGTCGGCTGCGGGGCGGGCAAGCGGCGCCTGCTCACGGGCGGCGTCGTCGACCCGGCCCGGCTGCGGCGCACCCGCGCCGTCGGCCTCGCCGTGGGCCTGCCGGGTGGGCTCCTCATGGCCGCGGGCACCGTGGCACCCCTCCCGGAACGCTGGGAGGTCGTCTGCTTCGCCCTGGGCATGGCCGCCGCCCCGATGCTCACCGCCGCCTATGTGAGCGCGCTGATGCTCTGGTTCACCACGCCGCGCGGCGCCCGCGTGGCGGCGCTGCTCGCGCCCGCCGGGCGGATGGCGCTCACCAACTACCTGTCCCAGTCCCTGGTCTTGGCGCTGGTCTTCACCGGGTACGGCCTCGGCCTGTACGGCCGCACGGGCGCGGCGGTCGCGTGCGCCGTGGCCCTCGCGGTGTACGCGGCCCAGCTCTTCCTCAGCGCCCGGCTGCTGCGGCGCTTCTCCCACGGCCCCGTGGAGTGGGTGCTGCGCACGGTGACGCTGGGCAGGCCGCCTCGCCGGTCCTGAAGCCGCTCCTGAAGCCGTTCCTGAACGCGCGAGGACGGGCCTTCCGGCGGGGCGCGGTCCCGGGAAGCGGCCGCGTCGCGGCCGCTCCCCGAACGGCGCTCTCACGCCCCTGGCCCCGCGGCGAAGCGGACGAAGCCCGCGATGCGCGGGGAGAACGTCAGGGCGCACTCCTCCCCGACCCCCGCGCGCACGCCCGCCGCCACCTCGGCGTCCGGCTCGCCGAACACCTCGAAGCGTTCCACCCGGCAGTGCTCCATCACCTCCCGGATGTACGGGTCCGCCAGCTTCCAATGCGTACGGACGGCGTCGGAGTCCCGGTAGAGCTGGAAGCTGTGCGCGAGCATCCGCTCCTCGTCCACGAAGGTCTCCACCATCAGCTGCGGCCCGTGCCGCCGCGCGAACTCCACGGCCCTGGCGATGGCGTCGCGGAAGTCGTCCAGGTGGCCGTCGGTGATGCGCATGGTGTTGCGGAAGAGAAGAACTGCGGTGTCCTGAGTGGTCATTGCTCCAGACTGATTCCTCAACCATGGTTGAGGTCAAGCCCCGTGTGCCGGCCGCCGCCGTCCACCCGACGGAATGGCGCCGCCACCGCGGGCGGCGGGCGGCAGAATGGGGGGCATGCCGATACCCAGCCGCGCCGCCCTCGTCGAGCACCTCGTCCGCACCCGGATCGCCGGAGACGTCGCCACACCCCGCGACAACAACCTCTCCCACTACCGCAAGCTCGCGAACGGCGACCGCCACTACTGGCTCGGGCTGGAGCTCGGCGACCGGTGGACGGACGAACAGGACGTCCTCGCCGTCATGGCCGAGCGGTGCGGCGTGAACGACGACCCGGCGCACCGGGCCGGTCAGGACACCATCGATCCCGAGCTCACCGTCGACGGGCTGGAGCGGGCGGCCGCGCGGCTGCGGAAGGCCGCCGCCGGGAAGCAGCGGGTGCTGTTCGCGACCGGCCACCCCGGGGCGCTGCTCGACGTGCACAGCAGGACCGCCGCCGCGCTGCGCGCCGCCGGGTGCGACGTCGTGCGCATCCCCGGCGGGCTCACGGCCGACGAGGGGTACGTCGTGCAGTTCGCGGACGTCGCCGTCTTCGAGCGCGGCGCGACCCTGTGGCACACGCACTCGCCGGAGCCGATGAACGCCATCCTGGACCGGCTCGACGTACAGCCGGACCTGGTCGTGGCCGACCACGGATGGGCCGGCCGGGCCGGGCAGCGCGGCATCGACTCGATCGGGTACGCCGACTGCAACGACCCCGCCCTCTTCATCGGCGAGGCCGAGGGCACCATGCAGGTCACGATCCCGCTCGACGACCACGTACTGGACCCGCGCTTCTACGAGCCGATGACCGCGTACCTGCTGGGTGCGGCGGGGCTGATCTGAGGGTCCCGACGGGATGGGCCGGGCGGTGGCGCACGTCCACGCCGGGCCCACGCCCCGTCGGGCGACGCCTCACCCCCGCGGCACCCGCACCACGCCCTCCTGGATGACCGAGATCGCGAGCCGTCCGTCCCGGGTCCAGATGCGGGCCTGGCCCAGACCCCGGCCGCCCGCGGAGGACGGGGACTCCTGGTCGTACAGGAGCCAGTCGTCGGCGCGGAAGGGGCGGTGGAACCACATCGCGTGGTCCAGGGACGCGCCGACCACGTCGCCGACCGCCCAGCCGCCACGGCCGTGGGCGAGGAGCACCGAGTCGAGCAGCGTCATGTCGGAGACGTACGTCGCCAGGCAGACGTGGAGCAGCGGGTCGTCGGCGAGCTTGCCGTTGGTGCGGAACCACACCTGCGACCGGGGCTCGCGCGGCTCGCCGACGCTGCCCCAGGGCGGGGTGTCGGCGTACCGCAGGTCGACCGCCGCGCGGGCCTCGATCAGGCGTTCGGCGACCGGGGCCGGGAGGTGGCGCGGCAGGATCTCGGCGGCCGTCGGGAGGGTCTCGGGGTCCGGCGCGGGCGGCATGGCCGCCTGGTGGTCGAGCCCTTCCTCGTACGTCTGGAACGACGCCGAGAGGTGGAAGATCGGCTGGCCGTGCTGGACGGCGACGACCCGCCGCGTGGTGAAGGAGCGGCCGTCGCGGATGCGGTCCACGGTGTAGACGATCGGCGCGCCCGGGTCACCGGGGCGCAGGAAGTACGCGTGGAGCGAGTGGGCGAGCCGGTCCTCCGGGACGGTGCGGCCGGCCGCGACCAGCGCCTGTGCGGCGACCTGGCCGCCGAACACGCGCGGGACGAGGGCCGACCGTGACTCGCCGCGGAAGATGTCCTGCTCGATCCGCTCCAGGTCGAGCAGATCGAGCAGGGCGTCGAGCGCTTCCGTCACCTGGCTTACAGGCCCATCGACTTGGCGATGATGGTCTTCATGATCTCGCTGGTGCCGCCGTAGATGCGGTTGACGCGGTTGTCCGCGTACAGGCGGGCGATCGGGTACTCGTTCATGTAGCCGTAGCCGCCGTGCAGCTGGAGGCAGCGGTCGATGACGCGGTGGGCGACCTCGGTGCAGAACAGCTTGGCGCTCGCGGCCTCGGCCGGGGTCAGCTCGCCGGCGTCCAGGGCCTCCAGGGCGCGGTCGGCGACCGCCTGGGCGGCGTCCACCTCGGCCTGGCAGGCGGCCAGCTCGAACTTGGTGTTCTGGAAGGACGCGACCGGCTTGCCGAAGACCGTGCGGTCGGTGACGTACTGCTGGGCGAACCGGATGGCGGCGGCGGCCTGCGCGTACGCGCCGAAGGCGATGCCCCAGCGCTCGGAGGCCAGGTTGTGGCCGAGGTAGGAGAAGCCCTTGCCCTCCTCGCCGAGGAGGTCCTCGACCGGGACCTTGACGTCGACGAAGGCCAGCTCGGCGGTGTCGGAGGTCTTCAGACCCAGCTTGTCCAGCTTGCGGCCGACCGAATAACCCTCGGACTTGGTGTCCACCGCGAAGAGCGAGATGCCGAAGCGGCGGTCCTCGGCGGTGGGGGCGGCGGTGCGGGCGCAGACGATGACGCGGTCCGCGTGGACACCGCCGGTGATGAAGGTCTTGGCACCGTTGAGGACGTAGTGCGTGCCGTCCTCGGAGAGCTTGGCGGTGGTCTTCATGCCCGCGACGTCGGAGCCGGTGCCCGGCTCGGTCATCGCCAGCGCCCACATCTCCTCGCCGGTGACGAACTTCGGCAGGAAGCGCTTCTTCTGCTCGTCGGTGGCGAGCATCTTGAGGTAGGGGAGGGCCAGCAGGACGTGCACGCCCGAGCCGCCGAACTGCACGCCCGCGCGCGCCGTCTCCTCGTACATCACGGCCTCGAACTTGTGCGTGTCCAGGCCCGCGCCGCCGAACTCCTCCGGGACGTTGATGCCGAAGACGCCCAGCTCGCCGAGCTTGTAGTAGAAGTCGCGGGGCGCCTGGCCCGCCGCGAACCACTCGTCGTAGACGGGGACGACCTCGGCCTCGATGAAGGCGCGGATGGTCTCCCGGAACGCCTCGTGGTCCTCGTTGAATACGGTACGGCGCACGAGCCGCCTCCTTCGGTTCCTGTCCTGGTCCGGCCGGTCGCTCCGACGCTCCGGCATGTGCCTAAGCGCTTGCTCAGCCTATGTCAGACGAAGTTACTCATCGGTCACCCGGTCTGTCCAGACTCCGCGTCTGTGATCCAGCGCCCTTCGGCGGAGTCGTACAGGTACGCCGGCCTCCCCGCGGTCCCGCTCGTGCGGAAGGGCTTCCCGCCGTCCGTGATCCGCACCGTCCCCGAACGGCCCCCGGCGCTCCACTCCAGCTCCAGGTACCAGCGGCAGTCACAGCCCGCCGTCCGGGCGGAGACGAGCAGCTCCTCGGGGTCGGAGGAGGTGACCTTGTACGGGAAGGAGACGGCCGGGATCGTCCGGACCTCGGCGCCGGAGGCGTCAACGCCGTCGACGGGCCTCGCGAGCGGGCGCGGCCGGTCGAGGTCCACGGCGAAGTGGCGGGGGGTGACGGCGCCGCCGCAGCCGTTGTCCATCCGGTACGCGGTCCACGGCAGTGGTGCGGCCCGGTCGACCACGCGCACGTGCAGGGCCTGGAGGACGACGGCGTCGGACGGCGACCGGCCCTGGAGCGTGATCCGCACCAGCGCCTCCCCGCCGTGCACGGCACCGTGCGTCCCGGCCCACGCCCCGGAGTCGGCCGCGACCGGCGGCGGGGCGACCGCGCCGGGGGCCCGGTCCACGAGGTAGGTGTGCCCGCAGCCGCCCTGCCAGAGCTCGGAACCGATGGTCCAGGTGAAGGGGAGGGGGGCTGCGGTCCGCCCCGGAGGGGTGGAAGCGGGAGCGGGGGCGGGGGTGGAAGCCGTACGGGTGGGGCGGCCGAGCAGGGCGGCGGCGAGGGCGAGCACGACGAGGGCGACGGCGGCGGCGACGAGGAGGGGAGCGGGGACGGCACGACGGGGGCGGGCGCGGGGCGCCTCCGGCGCGGTCGGGTCCGGGGTGGGGCCGGGGCCCGGTTCCGGGGTGGACGGTTCCGGCGGCGCGGACGGCACAGGCACAGGCGGAGGCGAGGGCATGGGCGAGGCCGTTCGGCGGCGGGCGCGGTCCGCCTCCGTCCAGGCCGCCTCCAGGGCCCGCCGTTCCTCCTCGTCCGCCCCGCACAGCAGGGCGAGGCGGTCGACCACGGCGAACCCCTCCGGGACGGCCGCGCCCGAGCAGTAGCGGTGGAGTGTGGACGCGCTGACGTTCAGGCGCCGGCCCAGCGCCTCGTAACTCCTCCCGTCCCGCGCCTTCAACGTGCGGACGAGCCCCGCGAACTCCTCGACGGCGGCGTCCTTCGGCATTCCATCCCCCTTGATCCCGCATCCCATCCTTCACGTCCCTGCACGTCAACGGGGGTGGAATGGTTCCGGGACGGAGAGTGGGCGCGTGATCGTTGCAGGCGGCGGGCGCCGGCCCCACGCTGATTGAGCACTGACCGAGCGAACGACCCGACGGGGGATCCGCCACCATGAACAAGCTCCGTACCGCACTCGCCACCGCCGCCGCTGCCGCCCTGGGCCTCGCGGCCCTCGCCACGGCACCGGCGCAGGCCGCTGCCCAGCCCGCCTTCCTCGCCGCCTCCGAGATGCCGAAGTCGTCGACGCCGTGGACCGCCTCCAAGGTCTTCGCCGGCGTCCCGGAGAACGGTGGCACCCTCTGCGCCCCGTACAAGATCCCGGCGCAGAACAGCCGCTACCGCGATTTCAGCAACGAGCTCGACGCCTACGGCGTCCAGATCACCAACGTCGCCCGCACCGAGGCCGACGCCGTGAAACTGGTCGACACCCTGCGCAAGTCCCTCGCCGGCTGCGGCTCCCAGCTGAAGCAGCAGAACCCGGGAATGCAGGCCGTCAGCGGCTACCACGGCAAGCTCGCCGTCGAGGAGGGCGCCTGGGTCTACAGCCTGGACACCGCCGACCCGCGAGTCGGCAACAGCGACATCCACCTGTTCGCCGTCGGCCGCGACGGCCGCACCGTCACCCTCGTCCGTTGGGGCCAGATGGGCGACCTCAAGGACGCCCCGCTGACCGCCTTCCGCACCACGACGAAGACCGCCGTCAACAAGCTCCACTGATCCGGGGGCTCTCCCAAGGGTTCACCACAGCTCCGCAGCGGCGCGTCCGGAACCTGGGCGCGCCGCTGTCGTCGCGTCCGGCGGCTCAGCGCCAGCGCAGCGCGAACCAGAGCTCCATCCGCACCTCCGCGTCGTCCAGATCCGCCTCCAGCAGCGCCGCGCACCGCGCGATCCGCTGCCGCACGGTGTTGCGGTGCACCCCGAGCGCGGTGGCCGTACGGTCCCAGCTGCCGTGCAGCGACAGCCAGGTGCGCAGGGTCTCGGCCAGCGGCTCCGTCAGCGGGTGCAGCAGGTCGCGGGCGTACGCCGCCGCCTCTTCGGGCGCCACCAGCCCGGCCAGGCCCGCCTCCCGGTGGTGCCGTGCGAGCGGTACGTGCCCGGCCTCGGCGCGGCGCAGGGCGCGGGCGGCCTGGAGGTCCGCGTCGCCGAGCCCGTCGGGGGCGGCCGGCGCGCTGACCCCGAGCGTCCAGCCCGGGTGCGGCGACGGTTCCCGCCCCGCGGGCAGCAGGGCCCGTACGGCACCCTCGTCCCCAAGGTCCAGCAGCGGCGTGCCCAGCGGGGGCGGCGGGCCCTCGCCGCGGGCGTGCACCACCGTCCACGGGGCCTCGCCCAGCAGCGGGGCCACCTCGGCGGGCGCGGCGCCCAGCAGCAGGCGCACCAGCGCGGTGGAGCGCGCGGCCTCGTCGGCGCCCTGGTGCGGCGCGGTCAGCAGTGACAGCAGCACCACCGCGACGCCCGCGATCGTGTGGTCGCCCGGTTCGCGGCGCGCGGTGGCGAGCGCCAGCGTCAGGCGCAGGTCGCCGCCGAGCGCGTACGCCGCCAGGTGCAGCCCCGCCGCCGCGTCCGACGCCGACGCCGGCGGCCGCGCGCCGGTCCGCACCACCCCGACCAGGCGCACCAGCGCCTCCCGGACCTCCGGCTCCACGGGCCGCCCGGCCGCCGCGTACTCCGTGCCGTCCGGCGCGTACAGGGCGGCGCGGCCCGACAGGCGGGACGCCAGCGCGTGCAGCACCGCCGGTACCGGGTCCGGCCGCGCCGCCGCGGTCGCGAGCGACTGCTGCGCCTCCGTCACGCGCCGCAGCTCGTGGTGGCGTGCCTGCGCCATGAGCCGCCACACCGCCCGCCCCACCGCCGCGAACGGCGTCCTCGGCGGCACCTCCAGCAGCGGCAGCCCATGGCGGGCGCAGGCCGCGACCAGGGCCTCCGGCACCGTGTCGTAGACCGGCGTCACACCGAAGCCCAGCGCCGCCGCGCCCGCCGCGACCACGCGCGCGACGTACCGCTCGGGGTCCGTCAGCTGCACGCCCGCCGTCAGCAGCAGCTCGCCGCCGAGCAGATACGGGTACGGATCGGCCATCTCCGAGGTGTGCACCCAGTGCAGCTCCGCCTCCGGCGACCCGGCGATCAGCCGCAGGCCCAGGTCCTCGCGGGCGAGGAGCGCCGAGAGGGGGATGACCGGCCCGGGCGGGGTCGGCGCCGGTGTCGCCTCGGGCATGGACACTTCCTCCATCAAGAAGGGGAGTAGTGGAGGAAACGTACACTTCTGTCGGGCTTCCCAGCCACCTACTGTCGGGTGCAGGAGTACGAAATCCGCACTTCCGAATGTCCGCAGTCCGAACCGAAGGCAGAAGGCGACCGATCATGACCAGCAGCACCCCCGAGACGCCGCGCGGCCCCATCGACTCGTCCCGCATCCCGCGGTACGCCGGACCCGCGACGTTCGCGCGGCTGCCGCGGCTCGACGAGGTCGGCACCGCCGACGTCGCCGTCATCGGCGTGCCCTTCGACTCCGGCGTGTCGTACCGCCCCGGCGCCCGCTTCGGCGGCAACGCCATCCGCGAGGCCTCGCGCCTGCTGCGCCCGTACAACCCGGCCCAGGACGCCTCGCCCTTCGCGCTCGCGCAGGTCGCGGACGGCGGCGACATCGCCGTGAACCCCTTCAACATCAACGAGGCCGTCGAGACGGTCGAGGCCGCCGCCGACGACCTGCTCTCCACCGGCGCCCGCCTGATGACGCTGGGCGGCGACCACACCATCGCGCTGCCCCTGCTGCGCTCGGTCGCCAAGAAGCACGGCCCCGTCGCCCTGCTCCACTTCGACGCCCACCTCGACACGTGGGACACCTACTTCGGCGCCGAGTACACGCACGGCACGCCGTTCCGCCGGGCCGTCGAGGAGGGCATCCTCGACACCGAGGCGCTCTCCCACGTGGGTACCCGCGGGCCGCTGTACGGCAAGCAGGACCTCACGGACGACGAGAAGATGGGCTTCGGCATCGTCACCTCCGCCGATGTCTACCGCCGCGGCGCCGACGAGATCGCCGACCAGCTGCGCCAGCGCATCGGCGACCGCCCGCTGTACATCTCCATCGACATCGACTGCCTCGACCCGGCCCACGCCCCCGGCACCGGCACCCCCGAGGCGGGCGGCATGACCTCCCGCGAGCTGCTGGAGATCCTGCGCGGCCTGTCCTCCTGCAACCTCGTCTCGGCCGACGTCGTCGAGGTCGCCCCGGCGTACGACCACGCCGAGATCACCTCCGTCGCCGCCTCCCACACGGCGTACGAGCTGACCACGATCATGTCCCGCCAGATCGCCGCGGCCCGCGCCTGACCCTCCCCCGGGCGTCCCGGTACCGTTCCCCCGAGCTCCGTGACCGCGGGGCCTCCACCGGGACCCCGGGGACCTTTGCCGTCACCCCGGGAAACCAGAGGCGAGTGAGCCGAAGGGGCGCGGCTGTATCGAAAGGGAGAACGCGCGGAGGGTCGTGAGGAACGAACGACCCGAGCACGATCGACCGTCGATACAGCCTTTGGCGCCCCGGAGGTGAACCGAGCCCCAAAAAAATGAGGGACCACACGCGTGACGCACGACCACGACCTGGTGCTGAGGCCCACCGCCGCGCAGACGGCCGCCGCCCTCAACCCCCCGCCTGGCCGCACCGGCGGCGACCTCGTCGTGGAGACGCTGGCGGGGCTCGGGGCCACCACGGTCTTCGGTCTGCCCGGCCAGCACGCGCTCGCCCTGTTCGACGCGGTGGGCCGGTCGACGCTCCGGTATGTGGGTCTGCGCACCGAGAACAACGCGGGTTTCGCCGCCGACGCGTACGGCAGGATCACCGGCGAGGCCGCGCCGCTGCTGCTGTCCACCGGGCCGGGCGCCCTGCTGTCGCTCGCCGCGCTCCAGGAGGCCGCCGCGGCCAGCGCGCCCGTGGTCGCCCTCGCCAGCCAGGTTCCGGCGGCCGGGCTCGGCGGCGGTCGCCGCGGGCACCTGCACGAGCTGCGCGACCAGCAGGCCTCCTTCCGCGACGTCGTGAAGTCCGTGCACACCGTCCGTACGGCGTCGCAGATCCCCTCGGCCGTCGCCGCCGCGTGGCGTTCCGCGCTCACCGCGCCGCACGGGCCCGTCTGGGTCGAGATCCCGCAGGACGTGCTGGCTGCCGAGACCTCCCTCCCGGTCGTCACCGCCCCGGACGCCTTCCCCGACGAGCTGGTGCCCCGCCCCGAGCTCACCGCCGTCGCCGCGCACCTGCTGGCGCACGCCGAGCGGCCCGCGATCATCGCGGGCGGCGGAGTCGTACGCTCCGACGCGTCCGGGAAGCTGCGGGCCCTGGCGGAGCGGCTCAAGGCGCCGGTGGTGACGACCTTCGGCGGCAAGGGCGCCTTCCCCTGGACCCACCCGCTGTCCCTCCAGTCCTGGCTGGAGGACCGCCACATGACGGAGTTCCTGGAGGACGCGGACGTCCTGCTGGTCGTCGGCTCCGGGCTCGGCGAGCTCTCCTCGAACTACCACACCTTCGCCCCGCGCGGCCGGGTCGTCCAGATCGAGGCCGACCTCGGCAAGCTGGAGTCCAACCACCCGGCCCTCGGCATCCACGCCGACGCGCGGCTCGCGCTCTCCGCCCTGCTGGAGACGCTGGAGGCGGTTCCGCCGCGCGAGGACGCCGGCGCCGCCGAGCGCGTCCGTACGGTGCTGGGCCAGGTACGCGACCGGCTCGCGGCCCAGGACCTCGCGCTGGAGCAGCGGGTGCTCGCCGCCGTGCGCGAGGCTTTGCCGGACGACGCGCCCAGCTTCTGGGACATGACGATCCTCGCCTACTGGGCCTGGTCCGCCTTCGACGCCCGCCGCCCCAACACCATGCACTCCGCCCAGGGCGCGGGCGGCCTCGGCTACGCCTTCCCGGCGGCGCTCGGTGCGGCGTTCGCCGACCCGACCACCCCGGTCCTGGCCGTCTCCGGCGACGGCGGCGCCATGTACTCCCTCGCCGAGCTGGCGACGGCGAAGCAGTACGGCCTCGACGTCACCTGGCTCATCGTCGACGACGGCGGCTACGGCATCCTGCGCGAGTACATGACGGACGCCTTCGGCCGGGCCACCGGCACCGAACTGGCCCGCCCCGACTTCGTCGCCCTCGCCGGGTCCTTCGGCGTCCCGGCCGTCCGTACGACACCGGACGCGCTGCGCGAGGATCTCGCCGCGTCCCTCGCCACGCCCGGCCCTTCGGTGGTCGTCCTCCCGGCCGTGCTGCGGATGTTCGCGCCGACGCACCTCACGGCACCGGCCGCGGACGGTTCATGAGACGCCCGTGTTTCTCCTCGTAGAGCGCCCGCTGGGTCTCGTAACCCGCGGTGAACTCGGCGGCCTCCGCCACACCAAGATTGCCGGCGGGCAGGCCGCCGGCCGGGACGAAGCCGGGTATCGCGGCGAAGACCTCGGCGGCGGCCTCCGCGTGGGCGGGGCTCCGCCGTACCGCGAGGTGCAGGTGCTCGCCCACCGCCCGCAGGTGGCGTAGCAGCACGGTCCGCGGCGGCTGCATGGCCCTGCGGACCTCTTCCGGGCGCGCCATCCCCTCGCCGCCCGTGCCGATGACGCTCAGCGCCTCCAGCGTCGCGTACAACTGGCCGCAGAGGTACGGAGCCCTCCGCTCACCACCCGCCATGACCGTCCCCCCGTCCCGTTCCCTCGATTTCCCTCGATGGCCGCCGGGACTGACTACCCCTCACGAGGTGCGCGGGAACGCGGTTTCCGCGCGTCGCGCCGTAGATCGCGTACAACCTTCCGGCCGGTCACGCGTCTGGAAAGGCGTGACATCCATATTCCGCCATCCCCGGCGCGGCGCGCTCCGCGCCGCCCTCGCCCTCGGGGTGCTGCTGCCCGTCGTCGCCACGGCGACGCCCGCGAGCGCCGCGCCCCCGGCCGTGACGTGCACGTCCGGCAAGTCCGGACTGGCCGCCAAGCTGTCCCAGGACATCGCTGCGGCCCTCAAGGGCCGCACCTCCATGACGGCCGTCGTCGTGCACGACCGCGTCACCAACACGCACTGCGAGCTCCGCCCGACGCAGAAGTTCGACTCGGCGAGCATCGTGAAGTCGACCGTCCTCGCCGCCCTGCTGTGGGACGCGGGCAAGCAGGGGCGCGGGCTCACCCAGCGCGAGGTCGACCTGACCACGGCCATGATCACCAAGTCGGACAACGCCTCCACCAGCACCTTGTGGAAGCAGCTCGGCGTGACCAAGATCAACGCCTTCCTGCGGGCCGCCGGCATGACCCAGACCGTGCCCGGCTCCGGCGGCTACTGGGGCCTCACCCAGATCACCGCCCGTGACCAGCGCAAGCTGCTCGACCTGGTCTCCGTACGGAACACCGTCCTGACCGAGAGCTCCCGCTCGTACATGCGCAAGCTCATGCGGAACGTCGTCTCCTCGCAGCGCTGGGGGACCCCCGCCGGCGCGCCCGCCGGCATGACCGTCCACGTCAAGAACGGCTGGCTGTCGCGCGCCACGCACGGCTGGCGCGTGCACAGCATCGGCGTCTTCTCCAGCAGCACCGCCAACTACTCGATCACCGTCCTCACGCACGACAACAAGACGATGAACGACGGCATCAACACCATCCAGGCCGTCTCGCGGGTGGTCCACCGCGACCTCAACCCGACCCCGTCGACGATGGGCAAGACGTTCCAGCTGCCCGCCGTCCCCCAGGAGGCCATGCCTCCGGTACCGGAGACGGGACCCGCCCACCCGGCGGGATGAAAATCGCATTTCAGCGTGTTGGTGCTTCCGGCGGAACAGACAACGGGAGGCACCAGTGGCGGCGGCGGACACGACCGCGGAACGAGGATGGGCACGGCGGCTGGCCGGTTACGCCTGGCGATACCGGCGCAACGTCGTACTAGCCCTCGGTTCGTCCCTCGCGGGCATGGCCGTCATGGCCATCGTCCCGCTGATCACCAAGATCGTCATCGACGACGTCATCGGTTCGGGAACCCGGTCCCTCGCCGTATGGACCGGGCTCCTCATCGCCGCCGCCGTCGTCGTCTACGCCCTGACGTACGTCCGCCGCTACTACGGCGGGCGCCTCGCCCTCGACGTGCAGCACGACCTGCGCACCGAGATGTACGACACGATCATGAGACTCGACGGGCGGCGTCAGGACCAGCTGTCCACCGGGCAGGTCGTCGGCCGCGCCACCAGCGACCTCCAGCTCATCCAGGGCCTTCTCTTCATGCTCCCGATGACCATCGGGAACATCCTGCTGTTCCTGATCTCCCTCGGCATCATGGCGTGGCTTTCCCTCCCGCTCACCCTCGTCGCCATCGCCGTCGGCCCCGCCCTGTGGTTCATCGCCAAGCGCAGCCGCACCCGCCTGCACCCCGCCACCTGGTACGCCCAGGCCCAGGCCGGGCACGTCGCGGGCGTCGTCGACGGCGCCGTGTCGGGCGTGCGCGTGGTCAAGGGCTTCGGGCAGGAGGAGCAGGAGACGCAGAAGCTGCGCGAGGCCAGCCGCAAGCTGTTCGCCGGCCGCCTGCGCACCATCAAGATGAACGCCCGCTACACCCCGGCGCTCCAGGCCGTGCCCGCCCTCGGGCAGGTCGCCATGCTGGCGCTCGGCGGCTGGCTCGCCACCCGCGGCCAGATCACCCTCGGCACCTTCGTCGCCTTCTCCACCTACCTCGCCCAGCTCGTCGGACCCGTCCGCATGCTCGCCATGGTCCTCACCGTCGGCCAGCAGGCCCGCGCAGGCGTCGAGCGCGTCCTGGAGCTCATCGACACCGAGCCCGTCCTGAAGGACGGCACGAAGGAGCTCCCGGCGGACGCGGCCGCGAGCGTCGAGTTCGACGACGTGTCCTTCGCCTACGAGGACGGGCGCCCGGTCCTGGACGGCTTCTCGCTGGAGATCCGGCCCGGCGAGACCGTCGCCGTCGTCGGCTCGTCCGGCAGCGGCAAGTCCACCGTCTCGCTGCTCCTGCCCCGCTTCTACGACGTGACGCACGGCGCCGTCCTGGTCGGCGGGCACGACGTGCGCGAGCTGACCCTCGCCTCCCTGCGGGACGCCATCGGCCTCGTACCCGAGGACAGCTTCCTCTTCTCCGACACCGTCCGCGCGAACATCGCCTACGGCAGGCCCGACGCGACCGACGACGAGATACGCGCCGCCGCCCGGGCCGCCCAGGCCGACGGCTTCATCGGCGAGCTCCCCGACGGCTACGACACCAAGGTCGGCGAGCACGGGCTCACCCTCTCCGGCGGCCAGCGCCAGCGCATCGCCCTCGCCCGCGCGATCCTCACCGACCCGAGGCTGCTGCTCCTCGACGACGCCACCTCGGCCGTCGACGCGCGCGTCGAGCACGAGATCCACGAGGCGCTGCGCTCCGTCATGGCCGGGCGCACCACCCTCCTCATCGCCCACCGCCGCTCCACCCTGAACCTCGCCGACCGGATCGCCGTCCTCGACGACGGCCGGCTCTCCGACATCGGCACCCACGACGAGCTCCAGGAGCGCTCCGCGCTCTACCGGCGGCTGCTCACCGACCCCGACGAGCTCGGCGGCGTCTCGCCCGGCCACGCCCTGCCCGTGGACGTCCCCGAGGACCACACCGTCCGCGAGGAGCTCGACGCCGAGTTCGACGCGGAACGCGGCATCACGCCCGCCCTGTGGGAGCGCGACGCCGACGCGGCCGGCGCCGGTGGCGCCTCCGAGACCCCCGGCGCCACGCCCGAGCTGCTCGCCCAGGTCGACGCCCTGCCCCCGGCGGCCGACACCCCGGACATCGACGAGGCGCGGGCGGTCACGCCCGAGGAGTCGTACGGGCTGCGCCGGCTGCTGCGCGGCTTCGGGCTGCCGCTCCTCGTCAGCCTCGGGCTCGTCGCGCTCGACGCGGGCGCGGGCCTGCTGCTGCCCGTCCTCATCCGGCACGGCATCGACGAAGGCGTCGAGCAGCTCGCCCTCGGCGCGGTGTGGGCCGCGTCGGCCCTCGGGCTGCTGACCGTCGTCGTGCAGTGGGTGGCGCAGACCGGCGAGATCCGCATGACCGGCCGCACCGGCGAGCGGGTGCTGTACGCGCTGCGGCTGAAGATCTTCGCGCAGCTGCAGCGCCTCGGGCTCGACTACTACGAGCGCGAGCTGACCGGCCGCATCATGACCCGCATGACGACCGACGTCGACGCCCTGTCGACGTTCCTCCAGACCGGGCTCGTCACCGCCTTCGTCTCCGTGGTCACCTTCTTCGGCATCATGGTCGCCCTCGTCGTGATCGACCTCCAGCTGGCCCTCGTCGTCTTCGCCACCCTGCCGGTGCTCGTCATCGGGACGGTGTTCTTCCGCCGGTCGAGCGTCAAGGCGTACGAGCTGGCGCGCGAGCGGATCAGCGCCGTCAACGGCGACCTCCAGGAGTCGGTGTCCGGCCTGCGGATCGTGCAGGCCTTCCGGCGCGAGCGCACGGGCGCGGCGCGCTTCGCCGAGCGCAGCTCGGAGTACCGCGAGGCGCGCGTCCGGGGCCAGTGGCTGATCTCCATCTACTTCCCCTTCGTGCAGCTGCTGTCGTCCGTCGCCGCGGCGGCCGTCCTCATCGTGGGCGCGGGCCGCGTCGAGGCGGGCACCCTCACCACCGGCGCCCTCGTCGCGTACCTCCTCTACATCGACCTGTTCTTCGCGCCCGTTCAGCAGCTGTCGCAGGTCTTCGACGGCTACCAGCAGGCGACGGTCTCCCTCGGCCGCATCCAGGAGCTGCTGCGGGAGCCGACCTCGACGGCCGCGCCCGCGCGGCCGCGTTCCGTGAGCGCGCTGCGCGGCGAGATCGCCTTCGAGAAGGTCTCCTTCGCCTACGGGGACGAGGAGGAGGCGCTGGCGGGGGTCGACCTGCGCATCCCCGCCGGTCAGACCGTCGCCTTCGTCGGCGAGACCGGCGCCGGCAAGTCGACGCTCGTCAAGCTCGTCGCCCGCTTCTACGACCCGACCGCCGGCCGCGTCACCGTCGACGGCGCCGACCTGCGCGAGCTCGACCTCACCGCGTACCGCCACCGCCTCGGCGTCGTCCCCCAGGAGGCGTACCTCTTCCCGGGCACCGTCCGCGACGCCATCGCGTACGGGCGCCCCGGGGCGAGCGACGCGGAGGTCGAGGCGGCGGCGCGGGCCGTCGGCGCGCACGACATGATCGCCACGCTCGACGGCGGCTACCTCCACGAGGTCGCCGAGCGCGGCCGCAACCTCTCGGCCGGCCAGCGCCAGCTGATCGCCCTCGCCCGGGCCGAGCTCGTCGACCCGGACGTCCTCCTCCTCGACGAGGCGACGGCGGCGCTGGACCTCGCGACGGAGGCCCAGGTCAACGCCGCGACCGACCGCCTGGCCGGGCGCCGCACCACCCTGGTGGTCGCGCATCGGCTCACCACGGCGGCCCGCGCGGACCGCGTGATCGTCATGGACCACGGCCGCGTGGCGGAGGACGGCACCCACGAGGAGCTCCTGGCGAGGGGCGGGCGGTACGCCCGGCTGTGGGCGACGTTCGTGGGGGAGGCGCCGCTGGTGGCGTGAGGGTGGCTCGGCCCGGTGGGTGCGGACGCTGCGCGGTGCTTGCTGCCCGGTGGGTGCGGGTCGGGTGCCGGGGGTTCCGGTGGGGGGTGGTCGGACTCTCGTTCACCGCGCTTCGCGCGAGTTCAGTCGTTTTACGTCCGACCGCCCCCCACGCTCCACCCCCGACCCCCTCACGACGGTGGCCCCTCGCGCCGCCGGTGCGTGCAACCCCCGGTGGGTGGCTTGAGGCCGTTCCCTGGCCCCATGGACCTGCCCGTCGGCACGCCCCGCGTACGTCCCTCGCCGACCAGGGCCTGGTGCACAAGCCCCGCGGCGCGAAGCTGCCGCGTACCGGGGTGTGGGGGCGCCAGCCCCCGGTTACGGGAAGGGGAGGGGTGGGGGAAAGGCACCGCGCAACCGAGCGGCGTCCTCGTGCGTCGTACGCATGTACGCTCACGAGGCGAAGGAGTGCAAGGGTGTTCGGTGGTGCGACGGCCGCGGCCGGGGCGACTAGGCGACTGTTCACGCACGTCCTCGCGGTGCTCGTCGCCGTGAGCGCCCTCACCCTCGCCGGGCACAGCGCCCCCGCCGAAGCCGCCGCGGCCTGCTCCGGACGGCTCGTCAAGACCGTGCCGTTCTCCACCGGAGAGCTGAGGATCTACAAGAGCCGCCAGTACGCGTGCGCAGTCACCGTCGCCAAGAAGCCGGGCGTGCGCCGCGCCATGTTCGTCTCCATCCAGGCGCGCGGCGGCCGTGCGGCGATCGACAAGGGACGCTTCACCCGGCAGGCCGGCCCCGTGACGGTGTACGCCCTCAACCGCTGCGTCCGCGCGTCCGGCACGGTCGCCGGCAAGGGCGGGAGCACCGGCTGGTTCCTGTGCTAAGCGAGTAACCGCCTCTGGTGGCGGCGGTGTTGGCCCCGCTAGGTTCACGGGCGACCACCGTGACCCAAGTGGAGGGTGCATGCGTAAGGCGCTCAGATGGCTGCTGTCGCTCGTGGTGCTCATAGGCACCGTGAGCGCGACCGGTACGGCCACGGCCACCGCCGTCGTACCGGCCGACAAGGACAGGGACATCAAGGACCGCATCCTGGCGATCCCCGGGATGACCCTGCTGGAGGAGAAGCCCTACCCCGGCTACCGCTTCTTCGTCCTCGGCTACACTCAGCCGGTCGACCACCGTGACCCGGCCCGCGGGACCTTCCAGCAGCGCGTCACCGTGCTGCACAAGGACACCGCACGCCCCACGGTCTTCTACACGAGCGGGTACGAGCTCGGCACCCGCCCCTGGCGCAGCGAGCCGGCGGCCATCGTCGACGGCAACCAGGTCGCCATGGAGTACCGCTTCTTCAGCCCGTCCCGCCCCGAGCCGGCCGACTGGTCGAAGCTGGACATCTGGCAGGCGGCCTCCGACCAGCACAGGATCTTCGCCGCGCTGAAGCCGCTGTACGACCGCAAGTGGCTGGCCACCGGCGTGTCGAAGGGCGGCATGACGGCGACGTACTACGAGCGCTTCTACCCCCGGGACATGGACGGCGTCGTCGCGTACGTCGCGCCCAACGACGTGGTGGAGAAGGAGGACTCGGCGTACGACCGGTTCTTCGCGACCGTCGGGACCAAGGAGTGCCGCGACCGGCTCAACGCCATGCAGCGCGAGGCGCTGGTGCGCCGGGAGCCGCTGCAGGCGAAGTACCGCGCGTGGGCGGAGGAGACGGGCGCGACGTTCACCACCGTCGGCAGCCTCGACAAGGCGTACGAAGCGGTCGTCCTCGACTTCGTCTGGGGCTTCTGGCAGTACCACACCGAGGCCGAGTGCGCCGACATCCCGGACGCCGCCACCGCCTCCGACCAGACCGTCTACGACACCATCGACGGCTATTCGGGCTGGTCGTACTACACCGACCAGGGCCTGGAGTGGGCGGTCCCGTACTACTACCAGGCCGCGACCCAGCTCGGTTCGCCGAGCCTGCGGATGGACCACCTCAAGGGGCTGACGCGGTACGGCTACCAGCCCGCCCGCGCCTTCGTCCCGCGTGACGTACCGCTGCCCCGCTTCCAGGCGTGGGCGATGCGGGACGTCGACACCTGGGTGCGCACGCGGGCGCGGGGGATGCTCTTCGTGTACGGCGCCAACGACCCGTGGGGCGCGGAGCGGTTCCGGGTCGACCGGGGCGCCCGCGACAGCTACGTCTTCGCGGCGCCCGGCGCCAACCACGGGGCGAGCGTCTCCGCGCTGGTCGAGGCCGAGCGCGTGAAGGCCACGGCACGGATCCAGGCGTGGGCGGGCATCGCCCCGGCGCCGGTCCGCACGGTCCCGGGCCTGGACAAGCGCACGCTCGTGCGGGAGCAGACGCTGCGGCCGTAGGACGGGGTGGTGGCGGCCGGGCGGGGCGTGGTCCCGCCCGGCCGCCGCGTTCAGTACGTCAGGCCGTAGCCCATCGGGTACAGCACCTGCGCCGGGTCGTCGGCGCGCTGCACCGGCACCGGCAGCCGCCCCCCGGGCCGCGCCCGGCCGGCGATGACCCGCGCGGCGGCGCGCAGTTCGACGTCGGTCCAGGAGTACGCGGCGAGGGTGGCGCGCTGGCCGCTGAGGCGTGCGATGTCGTACGGGTTGCGCAGGGCGACCGTGACGACCGGGACACCGGTCGCGGCGAGCCGGGACACCAGCGTGCGCTGGCTGCTGGTGGCCGAGACGTTGTACGTGCCCACGACGACCGCGTCCTTGCCGGCCGACGCCGCCACCGCCTCGTCGATCTTCGCGGTGGAGGGCGCCGTGCCGGTGGAGAGGACCGACGCCGTGAAGCCCAGCTCGGTGAGGGCGGCGGCGAGGGTGGCGGTCGGCGGCCCCGTGGTGCCGGAGGGGGACGCCGGGTCGGCGCCGACGACGAGCAGGTGGGGCCGCTCGCGGCGGTCGAGCGGCAACAGGCCGCCCTCGTTGAGGAGGAGCGTCGTCGTCCGTTCCGCGATCCGGTCGGCGGTGGCGAGGTGGAGGGGAGAGCCGACGGTGCGGTCCACGCCCTCGTGGGTGACGTACGGCTCGCGGAAGAGGTCCAGCTTCGCCTTGAGGCGCAGGATGCGCAGAATCGATTCGTCGATACGGGCTTCGCTGATCTCGCCGCTCTGTACGGCCTTGAGGACGGCGTTCCAGGCGGTGGGCAGGTGCGGCGGGTTGAGCAGCTGGTCGCAGCCCGCCTTCAGTGCGAGGACGGGCACGCGGGCGTCGCCGTACTTGGTGCGGACGCCTTCCATGCCGAGCGAGTCGGTCACGACCACGCCGTCGTAGCCGAGGCGCTCGCGCAGGATGCCGGTGAGGATGGGGTGGGAGAGGGTCGCGGGGTCCTCTGCCGGGTCGAGGGCCGGGACGACGATGTGCGCCGTCATGATCGAGTCGATACCGGCGGCGATGGCCGCCCGGAACGGCGGCGCGTCCAGCTTCTCCCACTGCTCGCGGGTGTGGCCGATCCTCGGCAGCCCGTAGTGGCTGTCGACCTCGGTGTCGCCGTGGCCGGGGAAGTGCTTGGAGGTGGCCGCGACCCCGGCCCGCTGACACCCCTTCACCTGGGCGGCGACCAGCTCGGCCACGGCCTCGGGGTCGGCGCCGAAGGAGCGGACGCCGATGACGGGGTTGGCGGGGTTGACGTTGACGTCGGCGACGGGCGCGTAGTTCTGCCGGATGCCCATCGCGGCGAGCTCCCGTGCCCCGACGCGCGCGGCACGCCGGGCGTCGGAGCGGGACCCGCCCGCGCCGAGCGCCATCGCGCCGGGCAGCAGGGTGGCGGGTTGCCCTATCCGGGCGACGACACCGTGCTCCTGGTCGGTGGAGATGAGGAGCGGTACGGGCGTGGGCTGCGCGAGCCCGGCGCGCTGGATGCCGTTGGACAGGTCGGCGATCTGGTGCGGGTCGCGGGTGTTGTGCGCCCAGGTGAAGTAGATGACGCCGCCGACGTGGTACCGCTCGACGAGCTCGGCGGCGGTGCGCACGCCGATCTCCTTGAGGTTCGCGTCGACGTCGGCCGGGTCCGGCGCGGTGGCGGAGTGCCCGTACACGCGCGAGACGAAGAGCTGGCCGACCTTCTCCTCCAGGCTCATGCGCGCGACGAGCTGCTGGAGGCGCCGGTCGTCGGCGGCCCGCGCGGGGGTGGCCACCCCGGTGGCGGCGGCGGCCGCCGCGGCGGCGGTGACGGTGAGGAGGGTACGTCTGGAGGTGGTGGCGCGGTGGTGCACTGGTGCTCCTTCCGGCCGTGCGGAGGGGGAGTGGGGGGCGGTGAAGGAAACTGCCAAGGAGTCACGCTTAGCCGGAAAGTAACTGCCAGGTCAAGAACCGGGACCGCACCGCGCGACAAAGCCCCCGGCGCGGCCGCGCGGCTCACACGCCCTGACGGGCGGCGAGCATGAGGGCGAGTGGCCCGGCCGGCAGGAGGAAACGACCGGTCGCTGCGGCGTCGATGGCCTTCTGCAGGGGCCTCCAGGACAGCTTGAAGTCCCCTTCGGTCGGGGTGAGCTGCTGCGCGCCGAGGGTCAGGCCCTGTGCCTCGAACAGAGCGCGGACTTCCCGGTCCACGTAGTGCCCTACTTGAGCCAGGGCCTGGGTGGCGCCAGCGCGACAACTGATCCGCGAACGGCTGCGGCCGGCGGTGATCCACCCTGTGCGACTCTCGGCTGACGTCTGGTCGGCCGCGCGGGCGATGAGGCGGCATCGATCTTGCGGCCCTGGGTTGACGACCGGGCGGCTGTAAGAGCGAAGGATGGGTCGCGTTCCTCCAGTCAACTCCCCCTCGCGGAAAAGGAGATCGTCATGGCTTCGCTGTCGCTGTCTGCTCGGCGCACCGCCACCGCTACCATCGCGGCCCTGGTGGCCGGGCTCACCCTGTGCACCTCGTCCATCGCCTCGTCCGCCGAGCAGCGCACGGACCACCGCCGGCCGGGCGCGGCGCGGATTGTCGGCAGCGGGGACTTCGTACTGCCGTACCTGAGCGACAACGATGTACGCTCCTTCAGCTTCGACGCGGTGGCCGCCCCGTACAGCACCCCGCGGCCCGGGCTTCCCAGGGGGCTGGCCGTCGACGCGCGGGGGACGGTACGCATCTCGCACCACTCGGCTGACCAGAACGTCACCTATATCTTCGACGGCCAAGTGGATTGCCTGGTCACCAGCCCGAACACGGCGACGGTCACGGCCGTCATCACGAAGGTCAGCCACGAGGAGACCGGCCAGCTCGGCAAGCGCGTCGGACTGAGCGTGCACGACGGCGGAAAGGGCGGCAAGGCCGATCGGGTGGGCTTCTCGTGGAACGGGGTGAACCTGCTGCCGAACGGTGAGGAGGCCGAGGTCGGCACCTGTATGGCCCCGGCCCCGTACGCCCCCGTCGTCAAGGGCGGCTACACCGTCACCCACGCCGAACTGGCACCGCGCCCCCGCCCGTAGGAGGCGTGCGCCACGGCCCGCACCCGCTACGAGCGACGCGCCGACCTCCACCAGGGCCTGCTCGAACCGACCTGCAGCCTCATATGCCTCCGCCGCCTCCGAACCGCATTCTGAAACGATCGGTTATAGCGCTGTGCGGGCGGGAAACCACTCGTACCCGGAGCCGTGCCGATCAGCTCCGAGACGCGGCGCAGCCGTGCCGTCGAGGCCTTGCCGAGATGGCGACCAAGAGCCCCCTGGCCCTTTTCACAGCAGGGGTTCTCCGGCCCGGGCACCTCCTACCCCAGCCCCGCCAGTCGCTCGCGCCCCGCCGCCAGCAGGGGCGGCAGCTCCGCCGCGTCGGCGTACCAGCGCTTCTCGTACTCCCAGCACGCCCAGCCCTGACCGCGCGTCAGGCCCAGGCACTCCGCGAGCGGCAGCACCCCGGTGCCCAGCGGCAGCGGGGTCGTGTCCTCGGGGGAGACGATGTCCTTGACCTGGACGTAGCCGAGGTACGGCGCGAGGACCGCGTGCGTCGCCTCCGGGGGCTCGCCCGCGAGCCAGGGGTGCATCACGTCCCACAGCGCGCCGACGTGCTTGTGGCCGACCGCGCCCACGACGCGGGCGACGTCCGCGCCCGTGCGGTGCGAGTCGTGGGTCTCCAGCAGGACCCGTACGCCCAGTTCCGCCGCGACCTCCGCCGCCGCGCCCAGCCGCCGCGCGGCCGTCGCGTCCGCCTCCGCAGGGTCCTGGTCGCCGCCGCCCGGGAAGACCCGGACGAACGGCGCGCCCAGGTCGGCCGCCAGGTACAGCAGCCGGTGCAGCTCCTCGTACACGGCCTCGTCGTCGCCGGGCGCCGCGACCCGCGCGTATCCGGCGACGGCGAGGATCTCGACACCGCCGCGCGCGAACTCCTCGGCCACCGCCCGCCGCTCGTGCGCCACCAGCCCCGGATGCACCGGTTCCTCGGGGTGGGCGCGCAGCTCGACACCGTGGTAACCGGTCTCGGCGGCGAGGCGTACGACGTCGGCGACGGGCATCCCGGGGACACCGAGTGTGGAGAAGGCGTACTTCATGGGCGCGAACCTACCCGCTTCCCACCCTTCTATGACCGAGGCGCTACCCCCGGGGCCGCCCCGTCGACGCCCGCACCATCAGCTCCGCCGCGATCGTCGCGATGCCGCCCGGGGGCACGGCCTCGGCGCCGACCGCGAGGCGGCCCGCCCGGGCGCCCGCCTCCGACAGCGGAAGCCGTACGGTCGTGAGCGCCGGCACCGCGTCCACCGAGAACGGCAGGTCGTCGAAGCCCGCCACCGAGACGTCCTCGGGGATGCGCAGCCCCCGGTCCCGCAGCGCGGCGCAGGCGCCCAGCGCCACGGTGTCGTTGGCGGCGACGACCGCCGTCAGCTCCCGGTCGCGCCGCAGCAGCTCCAGCGTCGCGTCGTAGCCGGAGCGACGGTCGTACGAGCCGTGCACGGTGAGGTGGTCCGGGCCGGCGCCCGCCGCGCCCGCCGCGGCCATCGCCTCGCGGTGCCCCTCCAGCCGGTGCCGGGTCGTCGTGCGGTCGGCGGGCCCGGCGACGTAACCGATCCGCCGGTGGCCGAGGGCCAGCAGGTGCTCGGTGAGCCGCCGCCCCCCGCCCCGGTTGTCGAAGGTCAGCGCGGCCACGGTGGCCTCACCGCCGCTCCCCTCCGGCATCGGCGGCCGCCCGCACAGCACCACGCGCGTGCCCGCGTCCGCCAGCTTGGCGAACCGCGCCGCCATCGCCGCCGTGTGCGCCGGGTCCTCCAGCGCGCCGCCGGTGAGCACGACGGCCGCCGCGCGCTGGCGCTGCAGCAGCGTCAGATAGCGCAGCTCGCGCTCGGGCGAGCCGCCGGTGTTGCAGACGACGGCGAGCTTCTCGCCTCCGGCCCGCCCCGGCGCGCCCTCGCCGATCGCGCTCTGCGCCGCGCCCGCCATGATCCCGAAGAAGGGGTCGGCGATGTCGTTGACGAGGATGCCGACCAGGTCGGAGGTGGCGGCGGCCAGCGAGCTGGCCGGCCCGTTCAGGACGTAGTCGAGCTCCTCCACCGCGCGCAGGACGCGCTCGCGCGTGGCCGCGGCGACCGGATAGTTGCCGTTCAGGACGCGCGACACGGTCGCCGGGGACACCCGGGCGCGCGCCGCGACATCGGCCAGGGTGACTGTCATCGCTATCGCGTTCCTCCGAGGAGAGTCGGGCGTGGCTCTTGTACGCGCCGCTGCCCGCAGGCTAGCGTCACCCCGTATAGAAAGCGCTTACTACAGTCCTTACTACGCCGCTTACCGACTCTTGGAGGGACCTTCGTGACACGCAGGACAGTGCGGATCGCCATGAACGGCGTCACGGGGCGGATGGGCTACCGCCAGCACCTGGTGCGCTCGATCCTCGCCCTCCGCGAGCAGGGCGGCCTGGACCTCGGCGACGGCGAGGTCCTGTGGCCCGAGCCCGTCCTCGTCGGCCGCCGCGAGCACGCCCTGCGCGCCCTCGCCGAACGCCACGGCCTCACCGAGTGGACCACCGACCTCGACGCGGTCCTCGCCGACGAGCGCACGGACGTCTACTTCGACGCCCAGGTCACCTCCGCCCGCGTCGACGCCCTCACCAAGGCCATCGCCGCCGGCAAGCACGTCTACACCGAGAAGCCCACCGCCACCGACACCGCCGGCGCCCTGGAACTGGCCCGGCTCGCCCGGGCCGCCGGCATCAAGCACGGCGTCGTCCAGGACAAGATCTTCCTGCCGGGCCTGCTCAAGCTGAAGCGTCTCGTCGACGGCGGCTTCTTCGGCGAGATCCTGTCCGTACGGGGAGAGTTCGGCTACTGGGTCTTCGAAGGCGACTGGCAGCAGGCCCAGCGCCCCTCCTGGAACTACCGCGCCGAGGACGGCGGCGGCATCGTCGTCGACATGTTCCCGCACTGGGAGTACGTGCTCCACGAGCTCTTCGGCCGCGTCACCTCGGTCTCCGCCCACGTCACCACCCACATCCCGCAGCGCTGGGACGAGGACGGCAAGCCGTACGCCGCCACCGCCGACGACGCCGCGTACGGCGTCTTCCAGCTGGCGGGCGGCGCCGTTGCGCAGATCAACTCCTCCTGGGCGGTACGCGTCCACCGCGACGAGCTCGTCGAGTTCCAGGTCGACGGCACGCACGGCTCGGCCGTCGCCGGGCTGCGCGGCTGCCGCGTCCAGCACCGGTCCATGACCCCCAAGCCCGTCTGGAACCCGGACATCCCCGTGACGGAGGCCTTCCGCGACCAGTGGCAGGAGGTGCCGGACAACACCGAGTTCGACAACGGCTTCAAGGCCCAGTGGGAGCTGTTCCTGCGCCACATCGCGCTCGACGAGCCGTACCACTGGGACCTGCTGGCGGGCGCGCGCGGTGTGCAGCTCGCCGAGCTGGGCCTGAAGTCCTCGGCGGAGGGCCGCCGCTACGAGGTGCCGGAGCTGTCGCTGTGACGATCCGCCTCCCGCACGGCACGTACGAACCCCGCACCTCCGCCGCGTCCTTCACGCCGGGCGCCGCCCTCACCTCCCGTACGGTCTTCTCCGCCGCGCACGTCGTGGCCGACCCGTACGCGGACGTCTCGCCCGACTCCCCGGCGGCCGTGGACTGGGACGCCACGCTCGCCTTCCGCCGCCACCTGTGGTCGCACGGGCTCGGCGTCGCCGAGGCCATGGACACCGCGCAGCGGGGCATGGGCCTGGACTGGACGGGGGCCGCCGAGCTGATCCGCCGCTCGGCGGCGGAGGCCAAGGCGGTGGGCGGCCGGATCGCGGCGGGCGCCGGCACGGACCAGCTGACGGGCGCCGCGGACCTGACGGCCGTACGGCACGCGTACGAGGAGCAGCTCGCGCTGGTCGAATCCGCCGGCGTGCAGCCCGTCCTCATGGCGTCCCGCGCCCTGGCGGCGGCCGCGACGAGCCCCGACGACTACCTGGCCGTCTACACCCCCCTCCTGCGCCAGGCGTCCGAGCCCGTGATCCTCCACTGGCTGGGCCCGATGTTCGACCCGGCCCTGGAGGGCTACTGGGGCTCGGCGGACCTGGACGCCGCGACCGACACCTTCCTGAAGGTCATCGCCGAGCATCCCGACAAGGTCGACGGCGTCAAGGTGTCCCTGCTGGACGCGCGCCGCGAGGTCGACCTGCGCCGCCGCCTCCCGAGGGGCGTGCGCTGCTACACCGGCGACGACTTCCACTACCCCGAGCTGATCGCGGGCGACGATCAGGGCTTCAGCCACGCGCTGCTGGGCGTCTTCGACCCGCTGGGGCCGCTGGCGGCGGAGGCGGTCCGCCGCCTCGACACCGGTGACACGGCGGGCTTCCGCGCCCTCCTCGACCCGACCGTCCCCCTCGCGCGCCACCTCTTCCAGACGCCCACCCGCTACTACAAGACGGGCGTGGTGCTGCTGGCGTGGCTGGCCGGCCACCAGGACCACTTCACGATGGTCGGCGGCCTCCAGTCGGCGCGCTCCCTGCCGCACCTGGCGAAGGCGTACGAACTGGCCGACCGGCTGGGCCTGTTCCCCGACCCCGAGCTGGCGGAATCCCGCATGAGGAGCCTGCTGACCGTGTGCGGAGCCGACCGGTGGACCTGACCCGCTTCAGCATCAACCAGATGACGGTCAAGCAACTCCCGCTCCCCGAGCTGATGGAGGCCTGCGTCCGCCTCGGCGTCCCCGGCGTCGGCCTCTGGCGCGAGCCGGTGCGCGCGTACGGGGTCGAGGCCACGGCCAAGCTCGTCCGGGACGCCGGCCTGACGGTCACCACCCTGTGCCGCGGCGGCTTCTTCACCACCGCGACCGACCTCGACGACAACCGCGCCGCCATCGACGAGGCGGCGACCCTCGGCACGGACACCCTGGTCCTCGTCTCCGGCGGTCTGCCCCCCGGCGGCAAGGACCTGCCCGGCGCCCGCTCCCTCATCGCGGACGCCCTCACCGAACTCGCCCCGTACGCCGCCGAGCGCGGCGTCCGCCTGGCGATCGAGCCGCTGCACCCCATGTACGCGGCCGACCGCTGCGCCGTCTCCACCCTGGACCAGGCCCTCGCCCTGGCCGAGCCCTTCCCCGCCTCGCAGGTCGGCGTCGTCGTCGACACGTACCACGTCTGGTGGGACGACCGCGCCCCTGCGGCGGTCATCCGCGCGGGCGCCCAGGGCCGCATCCACTCCTTCCAGCTCGCCGACTGGACCCTCCCCCTCCCGGCCGGCGTCCTCACCGGCCGCGGCCAGCTCGGCGACGGCACGATCGACCTCCGTGCCTGGCGCGAACTGGTCGACGCGGCGGGCTACACGGGCCCCATCGAGGTCGAGCTCTTCAACGACGACCTGTGGGCGCGCGACGGCCTGGAGGTCCTGGAGGAGACGGCCCGCCGGTACGCGGAACACGCGCTGTAGGGGCCCCGCTTGTGGAATCCGGCTTCCGGAAAAATTACCCCCCGCATCCGTGCAACCAACCGGCGGTGAGGGGAGTCGTACATGGCGTCAGGGCTTCCGGGGGAATCTGGGGGGATTCGGGAGGCCTTGAGGGGTGGGGGGAGCGCACAGGGGCCCGGTCATCGGACCGGGCCCCTTGGTGTCGCTCACCTGGTCCGATGCGGGTTCCACGGCTCTCACCCGCGTTCTCGCTCGCGCAAAGTGCGGGCTGTCTCGATGTCCTCCCGCAGTGCACTGAGCCGAGGTGGCTGCCTGGAATCGTCCAGAACAACGGCATGCAGTCGATCACCCACCCGCGGAGGAGCCACGCCCGTGGACCACCAGGACGGATGCTTGACCTGGTCGATGAAACCCGTAGTCCCGTTCGCGTCGACCTGTGATCCAACGGAGGCGACGGCCGTGACCGTGACCTCGACTTCCTGGTGGTTCGCGAGCGTCATCGAGTCAGCGGTACTCGCTGGCCAGATAATCGAGATGCTCCAGCTCCGACCCCCGCAGCGCTTGGCGCTGCAGCTCCCACAAGGGAGTGAGGTGGTCAGCTTCAACGAAACCGGTTGCGGTGAGTTCGCTCAACGCGTTGAGCTCGCTCTCCAGGCAGTCCCGCTCGCTCTCCAAGGCTGCGACGGATGACAGCAGTCCGGCGATCACGGCTACCTCGCGCCGGTCGAAGGAGTGCAGCCAGTCGCAGATCACCTCCGAGGTCTCCTCTCTGATGTCAGGGGATGCGGAAACCAACCCGCGAACGACTTTGAGGAGATTCTCGTTTCCTACCGTCATCCCACCCACTCCGATGCTGCGGCCCGGAACTGCTCCACGAGAGCACACCCTGGATACGTCCCGAACGCCGTGTACCTCCAGCGGTAGTGGCACGACCAGTAGCTCACCACACGCCTCTCCGTCCGCGCGAAGAAGGCCGCGTTCCGCGCGACGAACTCTCCGTAGAGCCGGCGCTGGGCCGAGCCGGGGACAGCGAGCCCGGGAAGCCCCCGCCCGATCGCCTCGACGATCTCCAGTACGTACTCGCCGGCCAGCTGCACCACGAACGGCACGACCCACGGCTCGCTTGACGACACGATCTGTTCGAGGCGCCGCTGACGGACCCGGCCGTCGCTGTGCCGGGAGTACAGGCACTGCAGGATCAGGCGCTGGGTCCCGGTCAGGGACCGCTCCAGGCCGGCCTCCGGTTCCGGGTGGTAGATCCGCGAGGGGACGGCAACCATCTCGCCCCGCACATCGACGTGGAAGGGGTCCGCCGGCCCGAGCGCGGCGTCCGGCACGGCCGCGAGAGCACTCCGTACATCACCGGCAAGACGGGCCGGAAACGCCGCCACAAGGGGATGCAGGGCGCTCGACGGGCCAGGGGACAGGTGCACGCGACGAGGATAATCGGCGGACCTCCCGCTCCCGCTCTGCGGAAGGCGCTCAGCGGACCGGCCCGGCGCCGCGGGAGTTGTCCACAGGCCTGCCGGACTGTCCGACCTGCCCGGTAGCGTCGGGGCATGTCCAACCTGGCAGTCGTCGAAGGGGTCCTCGAGCGGATCACGTACGCCAACGAGGAGAACGGCTACACCGTCGCGCGGGTCGACACCGGGCGCGGCGGTGGGGAGCTGCTCACCGTCGTCGGCTCGCTGCTCGGCGCGCAGCCGGGGGAGTCGCTGCGGATGGAGGGGCGCTGGGGGTCGCATCCGCAGTACGGCAGGCAGTTCACGGTGGAGAACTACACGACCGTGCTGCCCGCGACCGTGCAGGGCATCCGGAGGTACCTGGGGTCCGGGCTGATCAAGGGCATCGGCCCCCGCATCGCGGAGCGGATCGTCGACCACTTCGGGGTGGAGACGCTCGACGTCATCGAGCGGGAGCCGAAGCGGCTCATCGAGGTGCCGGGGCTCGGGCCCAAGCGGACCAAGCTCATCGGGGCCGCGTGGGAGGAGCAGAAGGCGATCAAGGAGGTCATGGTCTTCCTCCAGGGGGTGGGCGTCTCCACCTCCATCGCGGTGCGGATCTACAAGAAGTACGGGGACGCCTCGATCTCGGTGGTGAAGAACCAGCCCTACCGGCTGGCCGCCGACGTGTGGGGCATCGGGTTCCTCACCGCCGACCGGATCGCACAGGCCGTCGGCATCCCGCACGACAGCCCGGAGCGCGTGAAGGCGGGGCTGCGGTACGCGCTGTCGCAGTCCAGCGACCAGGGGCACTGCTTCCTGCCCGAGGAGCAGCTCATCGCGGACGCGGTCAAGCTGCTCCAGGTCGACACGGGCCTGGTCATCGAGTGCCTCGCCGAGCTCGTCGCGGACGAGGAGGAGGGCGGGGTCGTACGGGAGCGGGTGCCGGGGCCGGAGGGGCCCGCGGGGGAGCCGCTGACCGCCGTCTACCTGGTGCCGTTCCACCGCGCCGAGGTCTCCCTCGCCGCCCAGCTGCTGCGGCTGCTGCGCACCGAGGAGGACCGGATGCCCGCCTTCCGGGACGTCGCCTGGGACAAGGCGCTCGCCTGGCTCGCGGACCGTACGGGCGCGGAGCTGGCGCCCGAGCAGGAGCAGGCCGTGCGGCTCGCCCTCACCGAGAAGGTGGCCGTGCTGACGGGTGGACCCGGCTGCGGCAAGTCCTTCACCGTGCGTTCCATCGTGGAGCTGGCCCGGGCCAAGAAGGCCAAGGTCGTCCTCGCCGCGCCGACCGGCCGCGCGGCCAAGCGGCTGTCGGAGCTGACCGGCGCGGAGGCCTCCACCGTGCACCGGCTGCTGGAGCTGAAGCCGGGCGGTGACGCGGCGTACGACCGGGACCGGCCGCTCGACGCCGACCTGGTCGTCGTCGACGAGGCCTCCATGCTCGACCTGCTGCTGGCCAACAAGCTGGTCAAGGCGGTCGCCCCGGGCGCGCACCTGCTGCTGGTGGGGGACGTGGACCAGCTGCCGAGCGTCGGTGCCGGCGAGGTGCTCAGCGACCTGCTGGCCCCGGACAGCCCGGTCCCCGCCGTCCGGCTGACGAGGATCTTCCGGCAGGCCCAGCAGTCCGGTGTGGTCACCAACGCCCACCGGATCAACTCCGGTCAGCAGCCCCTCACTTCGGGACTGCCGGACTTCTTCCTTTTCGTCGCGGAGGAGACCGAGGAGGCCGGGCGCCTCGCGGTGGACGTCGCCGCCCGCCGCGTGCCGATGAAATTCGGCCTTGATCCGCGCCGGGACGTCCAGGTCCTCGCGCCCATGCACCGCGGCCCGGCGGGCGCGGGCACCCTCAACGGCCTGCTGCAGCAGGCGATCACTCCCGCCCGCCCGGATCTGCCCGAGAAGAGGTTCGGCGGCCGGGTCTTCCGCGTCGGCGACAAAGTCACCCAGATTCGCAACAATTACGAAAAGGGCGCGAACGGCGTCTTCAACGGCACGGTCGGCGTGGTCACCTCCCTGAACGTGGACGACCAGCGCCTGACGGTACTGACGGACGAGGACGAGGAGGTGCCGTACGACTTCGACGAGCTCGACGAGCTGGCGCACGCGTACGCCGTCACCATCCACCGCTCCCAGGGCAGCGAGTACCCGGCCGTGGTCATCCCGGTCACCACGGGGGCGTGGATGATGCTGCAGCGCAACCTGCTCTACACCGCCGTCACGCGCGCGAAGAAGCTCGTCGTCCTCGTCGGCTCACGCAAGGCGATCGCCCAGGCCGTCCGGACCGTCTCCGCCGGTCGGCGCTTTACCTCACTGCGGTACCGGCTGACAGGTGAGGTACGGGTGGGAAACATCACCCAGAGCCCCCCGGGAGATCGCCGGACTTTCCTAACCGGGGCGAAGGGGGCAGGATGAGCAGGTTGACGGCACTGAGTGCCGCCAATTGGCCGAATGGTCGACCCCGAGTGCACTCTGCTGAGCCAAGTGGGGGATGGTAGAGACAGTCAGGGCACCTCGAAGAAGAGGCACTACGTCGGTGAGGGATGACGTGAGCGACAACTCTGTAGTACTGCGGTACGCGGACGGTGAGTACACCTACCCGGTGGTCGAGAGCACCGTCGGTGACAAGGGCTTCGACATCGGGAAGCTCCGAGCCCAGACCGGTCTGGTGACCCTGGACAGTGGTTACGGCAACACCGCCGCCTATAAATCCGCGATCACCTACCTCGACGGCGAGGAGGGCATCCTGCGGTACCGCGGCTACCCCATCGAGCAGCTGGCGGAGCGCTCCACCTTCCTCGAGGTGGCGTACCTGCTGATCAACGGCGAGCTCCCCAAGGTGGACGAGCTGGCGGCCTTCCGCAACGAGATCACGCAGCACACGCTGCTGCACGAGGACGTCAAGCGGTTCTTCGACGGGTTCCCGCGCGACGCCCACCCGATGGCGATGCTGTCCTCCGTCGTCAGCGCGCTGTCCACCTTCTACCAGGACAGCCACAACCCCTTCGACGAGAAGCAGCGCCACCTCTCCACGATCCGGCTGCTCGCCAAGCTGCCGACGATCGCGGCGTACGCGTACAAGAAGTCGATCGGTCACCCCTTCGTCTACCCGCGCAACGACCTCTCGTACGTCGAGAACTTCCTGCGCATGACCTTCTCGGTCCCGGCGCAGGAGTACGAGCTCGACCCGGTCGTGGTCTCCGCCCTGGACAAGCTGCTGATCCTGCACGCGGACCACGAGCAGAACTGTTCGACCTCCACCGTGCGCCTGGTCGGCTCCTCGCAGGCGAACATGTTCGCCTCGATCTCCGCCGGCATCTCGGCCCTGTGGGGCCCGCTGCACGGTGGCGCCAACCAGTCGGTGCTGGAGATGCTCCAGGGCATCCAGGCCACCGGCGGCGACGTCGACTCCTTCATCCGCAAGGTGAAGAACAAGGAGGACGGCGTCCGCCTGATGGGCTTCGGCCACCGCGTCTACAAGAACTTCGACCCCCGCGCGAAGATCATCAAGGCGGCGGCGCACGATGTCCTCTCGGCCCTCGGCAAGTCCGACGAGCTGCTCGACATCGCGCTGAAGCTGGAGGAGCACGCGCTCGCCGACGAGTACTTCGTCTCGCGCAACCTCTACCCGAACGTCGACTTCTACACGGGTCTGATCTACCGGGCGATGGGCTTCCCGACCGAGATGTTCACGGTCCTCTTCGCCCTGGGCCGGCTGCCGGGCTGGATCGCCCAGTGGCACGAGATGATCAAGGAGCCGGGCTCCCGCATCGGCCGCCCGCGCCAGATCTACACGGGCGAGGTCCTGCGCGACTTCGTGCCGGTCGAGGCCCGCTGACGCCCGACGCCTTCCGCTTCCCCCGCGGGGGAAGCGAAAAGCGCCCCGCCGCCGATCCCCCCACGGGTCGACGAGCGGGGCGCTTCCCTATCCCGGAGCGGATTCCCCCCACGGGATCCGGCCGGGCGTCTGCCGGGTTCGACAGAAGCTCGCGGTTGCGATCTGCCGGGGTACGTACGTACGGGAGGGCCGCTCAAAGCTCCCCGGTGCACGTGCCCCGGCCAACGCTTGCCTGGGACGTCCCCCAAGACATCCCATGAACGTCCCCCAAGACGTTCGTGGCATCGCCCATTTAGACTCGCGAGCCGTCCAAATGGTTACCCCCAAATATCTGTGATCTAGGTCTCTTTGTGAAGGTCTTGTGTGTCACGTGAAGGCAAACTCACGTGAACGATCGCAGACGAAGGCTGTTCGTCACCACGAAAATGGACGAAAACGCCATGGCGAGCCCCGCGATCATGGGATTGAGGAGGCCGGCGGCGGCCAGCGGCAGCGCGGCGACGTTGTAGCCGAAGGCCCAGAAGAGGTTCCCCTTGATCGTGGCGAGGGTGCGGCGCGCGAGGCGGATCGCGTCCGCCGCGACCCGCAGGTCCCCGCGTACGAGGGTGAGGTCGCCCGCCTCGATGGCCGCGTCCGTGCCCGTACCCATCGCCAGGCCCAGGTCGGCCTGGGCGAGGGCGGCCGCGTCGTTGACGCCGTCACCGACCATCGCCACGGAGCGGCCCTCGGCCTGCAGCCGCCTGATGACGTCGGCCTTCTCCTCGGGCAGCACCTCCGCGTACACCTCCTCGATGCCGACCTCGGCCGCGACCCGCTCGGCGACGGCCCGGTTGTCGCCGGTGAGCAGGACCGGGGCGAGGCCCAGCGCGCGCAGCCGCCGTACCGCCTCCGGGCTCGTCTCCTTGACGGCGTCGGCGACGGCGAGGGCGCCGCGCACCCGGCCGTCCCAGGCGACGTGGACGAGCGTGGTGCCGTCGTCCGGGGCCGCCGTGATCTCCGCGTCGTCCAGCAGGGCCGCACGCCCGACCACCACCTTGTGGCCGTCGACGACACCCCGTACGCCGAGCCCCGGCACGTTCTCGAAGCTCTCGGGCGACGGCAGTACGCCCACCCGCTCGGCGGCGCCCGCCGCTACCGCGCGGGCGACCGGGTGCTCGGAGGCGTGCTCCAGCGCCCCCGCGAGGCGCAGCAGCTCGCGCTCGTCCGTGCCCTCGGAGGCGTACACGCCCTGGAGGGTCATGCGCCCGGTGGTGACCGTGCCCGTCTTGTCGAGGACGACGGTGTCGACGCGGCGCGTGGACTCCAGCACCTCCGGGCCCTTGATGAGGATGCCCAGCTGGGCGCCGCGCCCGGTGCCGACCATGAGCGCGGTCGGCGTGGCGAGGCCCAGCGCGCAGGGGCAGGCGATGATCAGGACGGCTACGGCCGCGGTGAAGGACGCGGTCGCGTCACCGGTCACGGCCAGCCAGGTCAGCAGCGTACCGAGGGAGACCAGCAGCACGACGGGTACGAAGACGGCGGAGACCCGGTCCGCGAGCCGCTGCACCCGCGCCTTGCCGGTCTGCGCCTCCTCGACCAGCCGGGCCATCCGGGCGAGCTGGGTGTCGGCGCCGACGCGGGTGGCCTCGACGACGAGGCGGCCGGAGGTGTTGAGCGTGGCCCCGGTGACGGGGTCGCCGACGGTGACGTCGACGGGGACGGACTCGCCGGTGAGCAGCGACACGTCGACGGCCGAGGCGCCCTCGACGACCGTCCCGTCGGTGGCGATCTTCTCCCCGGGGCGGACCACGAAGCGGTCGCCGGACCGCAGGTCGCCGACCGGGATCCGCACCTCGCGGCCGTCGCGCAGGACGGCCACGTCCTTCGCACCGAGGCGCATGAGGGCGCGCAGGGCCGCACCGGCGCTGCGCTTGGCGCGGGCCTCCAGGTAGCGGCCGAGGAGGATGAAGGTGGTGACTCCGGCGGCGACCTCCAGGTAGATCGTCGACGCGCCGTCCCCGGGGGTGGGGGTGAGGTCGAAGCCGTGGCGCATGCCGGGGGCGCCGGCGTGGCCGAGGAACAGCGCCCACAGGGACCAGCCGAAGGCGGCGAGGGTGCCGACCGAGACGAGCGTGTCCATCGTCGCGGCGCCGTGCCGGAGGTTGGTCCAGGCGGCACGGTGGAACGGCAGGCCGCCCCAGACGACGACGGGGGCGGCGAGGGTGAGCGAGAGCCACTGCCAGTGGTCGAACTGGAGCGAGGGCACCATCGCGAGCAGGACGACGGGCGCAGCGAGGAGGAGGGAGACGGCGAGCCGCTGCCGCAGGGCGTCGGTCTCCCGGTCCGGGGCCTTCTCCTGCCGCTCCTCCGGCGTCGGCGCCTCCGGTGCCGGCACAGGTGGCGGTGGCGGGGGCGGTGGGGCCGGTTCCCGGGCCGTGTAACCCGTCCTGACGACCGTCGCGATCAGATCGGCGACCTCCACGTCGGTGGAGTGGGTGACCTTCGCCTTCTCCGTCGCGTAGTTGACGGTCGCGGTGACGCCTTCCATGCGGTTGAGCTTCTTCTCCACGCGGGCCGCGCAGGAGGCGCAGGTCATCCCGCCGATGAGTAGTTCGGTGGTGGAGGTCTCGGTCCCGGCGCCGGTCTCGGTGCCGGTCCCGGCCTCGGGTTCCGGTGGAGTGGTGGTGCTGGTCATGGGCGATTCCAGAACGGGGCGGGGCCGGGCCGACCGTCGTCACGGTACGGCCCGGCCGATGGTCCGAGGAGCGGGCCGCGGGCGCCGGGTTGCGGCCGGCGGTGCCGGGTCGCGGTGCCGGCCCGCGGTCCTCGTGCTCAGGCCTGGCCGACGAGTTCGTAGCCCGCTTCGTCGACGGCCGCGCGCACGGCGTCCTCGTCCAGCGCGGCCTCGGACACCACGGTAACGCGGCCGGTGGCGGCGACGGCCGTGACGGAGGTGACGCCCGGGATCTCCGAGATCTCGCTGGAGACGGCGCCCTCGCAGTGGCCGCACGTCATGCCCTTGACCTGGTAGACGGTGGTGACCGTGCCGGCGGCGGCCGGGGTGTCGGCGGCACCGCCGTGGCAGCCGCCCGACGGCGAGCAGCAGGAGCCGGAGGTGGCCTGGGGCAGTTCGGTCTTCGTCTCGGCGGTCATGGCGTACTCCTTTGGGGTCGGTCATGGTGCGCCAGGGGTTCACGGGAATGCCGTGGCTGCCTGACACTCCTCACTCTATACCCCTAGGGGGTATGAATGCCAGGCGGTGCGGTGGGCGATTTCCCGCCGGTACGTGAGAGGGCCCCGCACCGGGGTCGGTGCGGGGCCGTGGAGGGTGCGGAGCCGCGGAGGGTGCGGGTCGCGGAGGGTACGGGCCGCGGGGCGGCGGGGAGTCAGCCCTTGCGCCCCCGGTTGCCCGGTCGATTGGCGACCCAGGTGCGGATGGTGTCCGCGTACCAGTACGGCTTGCCGCCCTCGACGTGGTCGGGCTGGGGGAGCAGGCCGTGTTTGCGGTACGACCGGACGGTGTCCGGCTGTACCCGGATGTGTGCGGCGATCTCCTTGTAGGACCAGAGCCTTCTGTCCGTCATCTGGGGCACCTCCCTGCGGGCGCCGCGGCGGCGGCCCGGGAGGGCCGTCGGGGGAGCCGCGGCGGGACGCTGGCGATCACTGAGCCTGTGCCCGGACAACGACGCTGAGTGAGCAGCGGGGAGCGGCTGTCGAAGGGCTGTGACGGAAGCCGGGCGGAGTGGAGACAAGCGTGACGAGGAAGAGACGCCTGTGACGCGAGAGGCGCCGACCGAAACCGCCCGGGCCTCAGGCGCCGACCGAAACCGCCCGGGCCTCAGGCGCCGCAGGAGCGGAGGAAGCGGCGCGTCCGCTCCGCGATGGGGTACGGCTTGTCCGGCGGGCACGGGTACATGTCCTGCTCGACGATGGCGAAGAGGTCCACCTCCAGCGCCTGGGCCGCGGCCAGCACCGGTTCGAGCGCGGGCACCCCGGCGGGCGGCTCGCACATCACGCCGCGCGCGACGGCCGGGCCGAAGGGGGTCCCCTCGGCGATGACCTGGGCGAGGATCCGGGGGTCCACCTGCTTGAGGTGGAGGTAGCCGATCCGTTCCCCGTAGGTCTCGATGAGCTTGACGCTGTCGCCGCCGCAGTAGGCGTAGTGCCCGGTGTCCAGGCAGAGGGCGACCAGCCCGGGGTCGGTGGCGTCGAGGAAGCGGGTGACGTTCTCCTCGGTGTCGATGTGCGTGTCGGCGTGCGGGTGGACGACGATGCGCAGCCCGAAGCGGTCCTGCACCTCCAGGCCCAGGCGCTCCGTCAGGCGGGTCAGGTTGCGCCACTGTTCCGGCGTCAGGGTCCGGTCCTCCAGCACCCGGCCGGTCTTGTCGTCCCGCCAGAAGGACGGGATGACGACCAGGTGGTCGGCGCCCATGGCCCGGGCCAGGGCGGCGTTGTCGGCGACGTGTGCCCAGGTCTTCTCCCACAAGGCCTCGCCGTGGTGCAGCCCGGTGAAGACGGTGCCGGCCGACACCTTGAGGCCCCGGCGCGCGGTCTCCTCGGTGAGCCGCGCCGGATCCGTGGGGAGGTAGCCGTACGGGCCGAGTTCGATCCACTCGTAACCGGCTGCGGCCACCTCGTCCAGGAAGCGTTCCCAGGGGACCTGCCGGGGGTCGTCGGCGAACCACACGCCCCACGAGTCGGGGGCGGAACCGATCCGGATACGGGACAGCGGCGGCGGTGACTGCGGCGTCATGGGGGCCAGCTTGGAGGCGGCCGGAGGAGAGCGTCAAGAGATAGTCCGAATGTAAGGACAAAATGTTGACAGGTGTTCCGGCGGCGGCTAGACCTGACCGCGGTGCCGATGTGAAGGGGACATGGATGGCGACCGATCCGTACGACCTGATCACCATGGGGCGCATCGGGGTGGACCTCTACCCCCTCCGCACGGGCGTGCCGCTCGCCCAGGTGGACGCCTTCGGCAAGTTCCTCGGCGGATCCGCCGCCAACGTCGCCGTCGCCGCCGCCCGCCTCGGCCGCCGTACCGCACTGATCAGCCGCACGGGCGCCGACCCGTTCGGTGACTACCTCCACCAGGAACTGCGGGCGTTCGGCGTCGACGACCGCTGGGTGACGCCCGTCGGGGCCTACCCGACGCCGCTCACCTTCTGCGAGATCTTCCCGCCCGACCACTTCCCGCTCTACTTCTACCGGCAGCCCAAGGCCCCGGACCTGGAGATCCACGAGCACGAGCTGGACCCGGCCGCCATCGCCGCCGCCCGCGTCTTCTGGATGACCGGTACCGGCCTGTCCGCCGAGCCCAGCCGGACGGCCACCCTCGCCGCCCTCGCACACCGGGCCGCGCGCGGCACCACCGTCTTCGACCTCGACTGGCGGCCGATGTTCTGGTCCGGTGCCGACAGCGCCCGCCCGCACTACCGCGAAGCCCTCCGGTACGCCACCGTCGCCGTCGGCAACCTCGACGAGTGCGAGATCGCCACCGGCGAGCGCGAGCCGTACGCCGCCGCCCGCGCGTTGCTCGACGCGGGCGTCCGCCTCGCCGTCGTCAAGCAGGGTCCCAAGGGCGTCCTCGCCCTGGCCGCCGACGGCGAGACCGCCGACGTACCGCCCGTCCCGGTGGAGGTCGTCAACGGACTGGGCGCGGGCGACGCGTTCGGCGGCGCCCTGTGCCACGGCCTGCTCGCCGGCTGGGACCTGGAACGGACCGTCCGGTACGCCAACGCCGCCGGCGCCATCGTCGCCTCGCGCCTCGCCTGCTCCTCGGCGATGCCGTTCCCGGACGAGGTGGAGCAGGCGCTCAAGGGCGAGGGCGGCGGCACGCCATGAGCATCGACCTCGCGCACCTCGTCGCGGTCCGCACCCGCCACCCCGAGGCCATCGCCGAGGCCGCCGCTCGCCGCCGTCGCCGCCCCCTCCTCGACGCCTCGGGCCGCGGAGGCCCCGCCCACCACGGTCGCCTCATGATCGTCGCCGCCGACCACCCCGCCCGTGGCGCCCTCGCCGTCGGTGACCGCCCGCTCGCCATGGCCAACCGCCTCGACCTGCTCGAACGCCTCTGCCTCGCGCTCTCCCGCCCCGGCGTCGACGGCGTCCTCGCCACCGCCGACATCCTCGACGACCTGCTCCTCCTCGGCGCCCTCGAGGAGAAGGTCGTCATGGGCTCCATGAACCGCGGCGGCCTCGTCGGCGCCGCCTTCGAGCTAGACGACCGCTTCACCGGCCACCGCCCCGAGGACCTGGCGCGCCTGCGCTTCGACGCCGGCAAGCTGCTGCTGCGCATCGACCCCGACGACCCCGGCTCCCTGACCACCCTCCACTCCGCCGCCCGCGTCATCGACGCCATGGCCGCGCACCGGCTCCCCGTCTTCGTCGAGCCGTTCCTGTGCCGCCGCGACCCGGACGGACGCCTGCGCAACGACCTCGGTGCCGACGCCGTGACCACCTCCCTCGCCATAGCCTCCGGTCTCGCCGGCACCTCGGCGTACACCTGGCTCAAGGTCCCCGTCACCGACGACCCGGACGACATGGCGCGCGTGATGGAGGCCTCCACCCTCCCCGCCGTGCTGCTCGGCGGAGAGGTCGGCCACGACCAGGACGCCACGTACGAGAAGTGGCGCAAAGCCCTGCATCTGCCCACCGTCCAGGGCCTGGTGGTGGGACGCTCGCTGCTCTACCCGCCCGACGGCGATGTGGCGGCCGCCGTCGACACGGCCGTGGGCCTGCTCTGAGACGACGAGACGTCGAGACGTCGAGACGTCGAGACGTCGAGACGTCGAGACGAGACACCGAGGGGTACGCAAGGACCATGCGCGAACGACGGCAGCTGTACGTACCGAAGGGCGCGGCCGCCGACGGCCCGTACGCCCTCCACATCGACCCCGCGTACGCCGGTTGGGCCCACTCCGCCCTCCGCGTCCTCGACCTCCGCCCCGGCGAGGTGCACGAACTCGCCACCCGCGACACCGAATGGATCGTGCTTCCGCTGACCGGTGGTTGTACGGTGCAGGTGGACGGGGGCGAACGCTTCGAACTGGCGGGCCGCGCAAGCGTGTTCGGTGGCGTCTCGGACTTCGCGTACGTACCGCGTGACGCCCACGCCCAGATCGCCTCCGGCGCGGGAGGCCGTTTCGCCCTGGCAGGAGCGAGGTGCGAGCGACGACTCCCCGCTCGCTACGGCCCCGCGCCGGAGGTCCCGGTCGAGGCGCGCGGCAGCGGCACCTGCGCCCGCGAGGTGCGCAACTTCGCCGCCGCCGACGCCTTCGACTGCGACCGGCTCATCGCCGTCGAGGTCCTCACCCCCGGCGGCAACTGGTCCTCCTACCCGCCGCACAAGCACGACGAGCACCTCCCCGGCGAGGAGGCGGAGCTGGAGGAGATCTACTACTTCGAGATCGAAGGCGACGGGCTCGGCTACCAGCGCGTGTCGCCCTCCCGCCCCGGCGGCGCCGACGTCCTCGCCGAGGTCCGCACCGGCGACGCCGTCCTCGTACCGGACGGCTGGCACGGCCCGTCCATCGCCCAGCCCGGGCACACCATGTACTACCTCAACGTCATGGCCGGGCCGGGCGACGAACGGGAGTGGAAGATCCGCTTCCATCCCGACCACCGCACGGAGGGATACCGATGAGCAGCCGCACGACCGGTACGCGACGACTCACCACCGCCCAGGCGCTCGTCGCCTTCCTGGCCCGCCAGTACACCGAGCGCGACGGGCAGCGACAGCGCCTCGTCAACGCCACCTGGGGCATCTTCGGCCACGGCAACGTGGCGGGCATCGGCCAGGCGCTCATCGAGTACGCGGACGAGATGCCCTTCCTCCAGGGCCGCAACGAACAGGCCATGGTCCACGCCGCCGTCGGCCACGCACGCCAGTCGAACCGCCTCTCCACCCACGCCGTCACCACCTCCATCGGCCCCGGCGCCACCAACCTCGTCACCGGCGCCGCCCTCGCCACCGTCAACCGCCTGCCGGTGCTGCTGCTCCCCGGCGACACCTTCGCCACCCGCCCCGCCGACCCGGTGCTCCAGCAGCTCGAAGTCCCCTACGCGGGTGACCTGTCCGTCAACGACACCCTGCGGCCCGTCTCGGCGTACTTCGACCGCATCACCCGCCCCGAGGCGCTGATCCCGGCGGCGCTCCAGGCGATGCGCGTGCTCACCGACCCGGCCGCCACCGGCGCCGTCACGCTGGCGCTGCCGCAGGACGTCCAGGCGGAGGCGTACGCGTGGCCGGAGGAGTTCTTCGCGGAACGCGTCTGGCGGGTGCGCCGCCCGCGCCCCGACGTGGCCGAGCTCGACGCCGCCGTACAGGCCGTCAGGGCGGCGTCCCGGCCGCTGATCGTCGCGGGCGGCGGCGTCCACCACAGCCGCGCCGAAGCCGCCCTCAAGGCGCTCGCCGACGCGACTGGCATCCCGGTCGCCTCGACCCAGGCGGGCAAGGGCTCGCTGCCGTACGACCACCCCGCCGACGTCGGCGGCATCGGCCACACCGGCACCGCCACCGCCGACCACCTCGCCCGCACCGCCGACCTCGTCATCGGTGTCGGTACCCGCTACACCGACTTCACCACCGCCTCCTCGACGCTCTTCGCCCACCCCGGCGTCCGCTTCGTCAACCTCAACATCACCGGCTTCGACGCCCACAAAATGGCCGCGCTGCCCCTGGTCGCCGACGCCCGCGCGGGGGTGGAGCACCTCGCCGCCGCTCTGGAGGGGCACACCGTCCCGGCGTCGTACGCGGCCGAGTACGCCGGGCTCAAGGCCGACTGGGAGTCGCGCGTCACCGCCGCGTACACGCCGGCGAGCGACGACGCGCGCCCCACCCAGCCGCAGGTCCTCGGCGCACTCGACACCCTGGTCACCGGGGACGACATCCTGATCAACGCCGCCGGCTCGCTCCCCGGCGACCTGCACAAGCTGTGGCGCGCCCGCTCCCGCGACCAGTACCACGTCGAGTACGGCTACTCCTGCATGGGCTACGAGATCCCCGCCGCCGTCGGCGTCGCCCTCGCGGCCCCCGGGCGCCCGGTCTGGGCCCTCGTCGGCGACGGTACGTACCTGATGAACCCCACCGAAATCGTCACGGCCGTCCAGGAGGACATCCCCATCAAGGTGGTGATCCTCCAGAACCACGGGTACGCCTCGATCGGCGGGCTGTCCGAGTCCGTGGGCGCCGAGCGGTACGGCACCGCCTACCGCTACCGCGCCCCCGACACGACGTACACCGGCGCGCCGCTCCCGGTCGACCTCGCCGCCAACGCGGCGTCCCTCGGCATGCGCGTCCTGCGCGCGCAGACCGTCCGTGACCTGCGGGAAGCCCTCGCCGATGCGCGGGCGTCGACGGTTCCCACATGTGTCTACGTGGAGACCGAAACGGCAGACACAGTGTCGGGCGCGCCCCCCGCCGAGGCATGGTGGGATGTGCCCGTGGCCGAGACCGCGACCCGCACGGCGGCGGTCAAGGCCCGCGAGGAGTACGACCGGCATGTCGCAGCCCGACGCCGCCATCTGTGAAGCATCTGAAGGAGCTTTCGTCATGACGAAGACCGTCAACCACTGGATCGGTGGCAAGATCGTCGAGGGCACGTCGGGCAACTGGGGCCCGGTCACCGACCCGGCGACCGGCGCCGTCACCACGAAGGTCGCGCTCGCCTCGGCCGACGAGGTCGACGCGGCGGTGGCCTCCGCCAAGGCCGCGTACGCCACCTGGGGCACCTCCTCGCTGGCCCAGCGCACCGGCATCCTGTTCAAGTACCGCGCGCTGCTGGACGCCCACCGCAGCGAGATCGCCGACCTGATCACCGCCGAGCACGGCAAGGTCCACTCCGACGCGCTCGGTGAGGTCGCGCGCGGCCTGGAGATCGTCGAGCTGGCCTGCGGGATCACCGTCCAGCTCAAGGGCGAGCTGTCCACCCAGGTCTCCAACCGGGTCGACGTCGCCGCCATCCGCCAGCCGCTCGGCGTGGTCGCCGGCATCACGCCGTTCAACTTCCCGGCGATGGTGCCGATGTGGATGTTCCCGCTGGCCATCGCCTGCGGCAACACCTTCGTGCTGAAGCCGAGCGAGAAGGACCCGTCCGCCGCGAACCTGCTCGCCGAGCTGGCCTCCGAGGCCGGGCTGCCCGACGGCGTGCTCAACGTCGTCCACGGCGACAAGGTGGCCGTGGACGCCCTGCTGGAGCACCCGGACGTCGCGGCCGTCTCCTTCGTCGGCTCCACGCCGATCGCGAAGTACATCCACACCACCGCCTCCGCCAACGGCAAGCGCGTGCAGGCGCTCGGCGGCGCCAAGAACCACATGCTCGTCCTCCCGGACGCCGACCTGGACGCGGCCGCCGACGCGGCGGTCTCGGCGGCGTACGGCTCCGCGGGCGAGCGCTGCATGGCGATCTCGGCGGTCGTCGCGGTCGGCGCCATCGGCGACGAGCTCGTGGAGAAGATCCGCGAGCGCGCCGAGAAGATCAAGATCGGCCCCGGCACCGACCCGACGTCCGAGATGGGCCCGCTGATCACGGCCGCCCACCGCGACAAGGTCGCCTCGTACGTCACCGGCGCCGCCGCCCAGGGCGCGGAGGTCGTCCTCGACGGCACCGGCTACGCGGTCGACGGGTACGAGAACGGCCACTGGATCGGCCTGTCCCTGCTGGACAAGGTGTCGACCGACTCCGACGCGTACCGCGACGAGATCTTCGGCCCGGTGCTGTGCGTGCTGCGCGCCGACACCTACGAGGACGGCGTCCGCCTCATCAACGACTCGCCGTTCGGCAACGGCACCGCGATCTTCACCCGCGACGGCGGCGCCGCCCGCCGCTTCCAGTTGGAGGTCCAGGCGGGCATGGTCGGCGTGAACGTGCCGATCCCGGTCCCCGTCGGCTACCACTCCTTCGGCGGCTGGAAGGACTCCCTCTTCGGCGACCACCACATCTACGGCAACGACGGCGTGCACTTCTACACCCGCGGCAAGGTCGTCACCACCCGCTGGCCCGACCCGTCCGAGGCCCCGGTGGGCGTGGACCTGGGCTTCCCGCGCAACCACTGAGACCGGGGGAACGGGAGACCGGGAGACCGGGAGACCGGGGGAACGGGGGACCGGGGGAAGGAAAAACGGCTGGCTCCGACCGGGGCCGGCCGTTGATCCTTTCCGGGATGAACGAGAACACGAGCGAGCCGAAGCACCGGATCCGGGCCCTCCACACCGAGGACACGATCACCGTCTACCAGGCGTACAGGCCCGCCATCGGCGGCCCCGCCGCCCGCGACGGCCGCTTCCCCGACGCCTGGAAGCGGGACCGGATGACCTGGATCAAGCCGAGCTTCCTGTGGATGATGTACCGCTGCGGCTGGGCGACCAAGGAGGGCCAGGAGACGGTCCTCGCGGTCGAGATCACCCGCGAGGGCTTCGAGTGGGCGCTGCGCCACGCCTGCCTGTCGCACTACGTGCGGGGCTTCCACCCCGACCAGCCCACCTGGAAGCGGGAGCTGCGCCAGTCGCCCGCCCGCGTCCAGTGGGACCCCGAGCGTGACCTGCGCCTGGCGCCGCTGCCGTACCGCTCACTCCAGCTGGGCCTGGCGGGCGAGGCGTCGGCCCGGTACGCCGACGAGTGGACGGTCTCCATCCGCGACGTGACGCCGCTCGCGCACGAGGTCCACGCCCTGGTGCGCGCGGGCGACCTGGAGGGCGCGGCACGGCTGATGCCCGAGGAGCGTCCGTACCCGGCGGGTGCGGAGCTCCTCGGGCACCTGGTCCCGTGAGGGTTCTAGAGGGTTCTAGAGGGTTCTAGAAGAGCGAGTACAGCAGCCTGTTCGGGGAGCCGGTGAGGGCGTTCTGCACCTTGCCGGTCGTCGCGCCGTTCACCAGAGCGGTGCTCACCTGCGCCGGGGACGCGGTCGGGTTCCTCGACAGGTACAGGGCCGCCACACCGGCCGTGTGCGGGGCCGCCATCGACGTACCGGAGATGGTGTTCGTCGCCGTGTCACTGGTGCGCCAGGCCGAGGTGATCTTCACGCCCGGCGCGAAGAGGTCCAGACAGGTGCCGTAGTTGGAGAACGAGGCGCGCTTGTCCGCGCTGTCGGTCGCGCCGACGGTGATGGCCTCGGGGACGCGGGCCGGGGAGGTGTTGCAGGCGTTCTCCGGCAGACCCAGGATGTTGCCGTTGCCGGCGGCGATCGTGTACGAGACGCCGGAGGCGATCGACCGCTTGACGGCGTTGTCGAGCGAGGTGTTGGCACCGCCGCCCAGACTCATGTTGGCGACCGCGGGCTTGACGGCGTTGGCCGTCACCCAGTCCACACCCGCGATGACCCCGGCCGTGGTGCCCGAGCCGTTGCAGTCCAGCACCCGGACCGCGACCAGCTTGGCGGCCTTCGCCACGCCGTACGTCCTGCCGCCGACCGTACCGGCGACGTGCGTGCCGTGGCCCTGGCAGTCCTGGCCGTTCTGCCCGCCGCCGACGGTGTCGGTGCCGACCACCGCGCGCCCGCCGAACTCGCTGTGCGAGGTGCGGATGCCGGTGTCGATGATGTAGGCGTTCACGTTCGACGCGGAGGTGTTGTACGTGTACGTCGTCGACAGCGGCAGGCTGCGCTGGTCGACGCGGTCGAGACCCCAGGTGGCGTTCGCCTGGGTGGCGTTGAGGCGGACGGTCTCGTTCTGCTCGACGTACGCGACCCTCGGGTCGGCGGCGAGGGCGGCCGCCTTCGCCTTCGACAGGGTGGCGGAGAACCCGTCGAGGGCGCTGCGGTACTCGTGCTTCGGCGTGACGCCGAGGTCGGCGGCGCGCGTGGAGCCGTCCTTGAGGACGACGATCCAGCTGTTGGACACGGCGGTTTCCGCGGGGGCGAGACGGAGGTCGCCGACGGGCGCGCCGTGCGCCGTGGGGAGGGCGGCGAACTGCAGACCGGCCGTGAGGGCGATGACGGGTATCAGCGCACCGACGCGGCGCCGGGACCTGCGGGTGGGGGCTCTCATCTCGGGGGCACCTGACCTTTCTTCTACCGGACGGCCCCACAGCGTCTCGGCTGGTCATGTACCGCACAATAGTGCTAGCGGTTCCTCCCAACTTCGTCTCCGAATTCCCACGTCAGCATGGCGAATTCTCCATCGTCGGCCGCGCCCGCCGAGCGGTACGTCGCCAGGGCCGGGCCGTTGTCCGTGTCCACGCCGACCCACATGCCGTAGCCGCCGCGCGCGCGGGCCTCGGCGGCGAGCGTCTCGGTCAGCGCCCGGCCGATGCCGCGCCGCCGGTACCGCTCGTCGACGGACAGCTCGTACAGGCACATCTCCATGCCCTTGTCCGGGTGCAGCATCTCGACGCCCGACACCATCCCGGCCGGCACGCCGTCGTCCGCGTACGCGATCAGCATGAGGTGGCCGGGCGCGGCGAGGAACCGCTCGGCCCACTCGGGGCGGGCCGGCCCGTCGTAGAGGTGCTCGGCGGCGACGAGTTCGGCGACGGTCGTGGCACGGCGGATCTCCATCGGTTGCTCCTGACATACCGCGGCTGGTGTACGGCGACGGTAGTGCGTACGCCGCAAGGAGGTGCTCCGGCTCCGCCCGGCGGCAGCGGACGGGCGGGCCGGGGGGACCGTAGGGTCTAGGCATGCCAGGCATGCAGATCCGACTACGCCGCGCCGCGTGGGCCCTCGTCTCCGCCGTCGTGCTGCTCGCGGGCGCCGGCACCTGGACCGCCGTCGCCTCGGACGACGAACCCGCCCCGCACCGCGAGGACCGGGTGCTGGAGACGGAGGGCGCGAGGATCGACACGTCGTTCTTCACCGCCGGTCCCGGAGACGGCCGCCGCCCCGCCGTGCTCCTCGGGCATGGCTTCGGCGGCAGCAAGGACGACGTACGCGCCCAGGCGGAACGGCTGGCGAAGGACGGCTACGCCGTACTCACCTGGTCCGCGCGCGGCTTCGGCGGCTCCACCGGGCGGATCGGCCTGAACGACCCGGAGTTCGAGGTCAAGGACGTCTCGCGGCTCATCGACTGGCTCGCCAAGCGCCCCGAGGTCCGGCTCGACGCCCCGGGCGACCCGCGCGTGGGCGTCTCCGGCTCCTCGTACGGCGGGGCCATCTCGCTCCTCGCCGCCGGCCACGACGAGCGGGTCGACGCGATCGCCCCGCAGATCACCTACTGGAACCTCGCCGACGCCCTCTTCCCCGACGGCGTCCTCAAGAAGCTGTGGGCGGGCATCTTCTTCACCACCGGCACCGCGGCCCAAGGCGGCGGGGCCACCGCCTGCGGGCGGTTCCAGCACGAGCTGTGCCGCATGTACGAGCGGGTCGCCGTCACCGGGAAGCCCGACGCGGCCGCACGCGAGCTGCTGGCCGCGCGCAGCCCCTCCGCCGTCGCCGGGCGCATCAAGGTGCCCGCGCTCATCGTGCAGGGCCAGTCCGACTCACTCTTCCCGCTGTCGCACGCGGACGCCATGGCCCGGGCGATCCGCGCCAACGGCGCACCCGTCGCCGTCGACTGGATCGCCGGCGGGCACGACGGCGGCGACCGCGAGACCGCCCGCGTCGAAGCGCGCATCGCCGACTGGTTCGACCGGTACCTGAAGCAGGACACCGGCGCCGACACCGGCCCCGCCTTCCGCGTCAGCCGCACCGGCGGCGTCGACTCCACCGACGGGCAGGCCCAGCTGCGCGGCGCCACCGGCGGCACGTACCCCGGGCTGCGCGGCGGCACCCGCACCCTCGCCCTCGCCGGCCCCCCGCAGACCTTCCGCAACCCCGCCGGCGCCAATCCGCCCGCCATCTCCACCGTGCCCGGCATCGGCGCCGGACTGTCCCGGTTCTCCTCCTTCGGCGTCGGCCTCTCCCTCGACTTCCCCGGGCAGCACGCCCGCTTCGACTCGGCACCCCTGACCGAGACCCTGCGCGTCACCGGCTCGCCCACCGTCCGCGTCAAGGTGGCCTCCGACAGCGGCGAGGCGGTCCTCTTCGCCAAGGTGTACGACGTCGGCCCCGACGGCCGCGGCCAGGTGCTGCCCGCCCAGCTCGTCACCCCGGTGCGCGTGGAAGCCACCAGCCCGGGCGGCAAGGTCGGCCCGGGAGGCAAGGGAGGCAAGGGCGGCAAGGAGGTCGAGCTGACGCTTCCCGCCATCGACCACGAGGTGGAGGCCGGGCACCGGCTGCGGCTCGTCCTCGCCGCCACCGACCTCGCCTACGCCTCCCCGGTCGCCCCCGCGGCGTACACCGTGGAGCTGACGAGCGGGCTGTCCGTCCCCACCGCGCCCGGCGTCCGCACGCAGGCGGCGGGCCTGCCGTGGTGGGTGTGGGGCCTGCCGGCCGGCGGCGCCCTGATCGCCGCCGCCCTGCTCCTGACCGCCCGCCGCCGCACCGCCGCGCCCGCCCCCGACCCGGCGCTCGCCGACGTCTCGCTCACCATCAGCGGCCTGACGAAGCGGTACGCCAAGTCCGCCGACAGGTACGCCGTCCGCGACCTGTCCTTCCGCGTCGAGAAGGGCCAGGTCCTCGGGCTCCTCGGACCCAACGGCGCCGGGAAGACCACCACCCTGCGCATGCTCATGGGCCTGATCACCCCCGACGCCGGAGAGATCCGTGTCTTCGGCCACGCGATCCGGCCCGGCGCACCCGTCCTGTCCCGGGTGGGCGCCTTCGTCGAGGGTGCGGGCTTCCTGCCGCACCTGTCCGGCCGGGAGAACCTGGAGCTGTACTGGCGCGCCACCGGCCGCCCCGCCGAGGACGCGCACCTGGAGGAGGCCCTGGAGATCGCGGGCCTCGGCGACGCCCTGGCGCGCGCCGTACGCACGTACTCGCAGGGCATGCGCCAGCGGCTCGCCATCGCCCAGGCCATGCTCGGCCTGCCGGACCTCCTCATCCTCGACGAACCGACCAACGGACTGGACCCGCCGCAGATCCGCGAGATGCGTGACGTGATGATCCGGTACGCGGCCGGGGGCCGGACCGTCATCGTCTCCTCCCACCTCCTGTCCGAGGTCGAACAGTCCTGTACCCACCTGGTCGTCATGGACCGCGGCCGGCTCGTCCAGGCGGGCCCGGTCGCGGAGATCACCGGCGCGGGCGACACGCTGCTCGTCACCACGGACGGCGAGGTGCAGGGGCCGCTGGTCGAGAAGGTCGGCGCGCTGCCGGGCGTCGACTCCGCGGTGCGCACCGATGGCGGGCTGCTGGTCCGCCTGGACGGCACGACGACCACGGCCGCCCTGCTCGCCGAACTCGTCCGGCTCGACCTGCCGGTGACCGGAGTCGGCCCGCACCGCCGCCTGGAGGACGCGTTCCTCACCCTGATCGGAGGAGGATCCGCGTGACGACCACCCCGGCCACCACCCCGGCCACGACCTCGGCCACGGCCTCGACCCGGACCGCCGCTCCCGGCTACCGGGCGGGGCACACCCTGCCGCTGCGCGTCGAAGCCGTACGCCAGCTGAAGCGGCGCCGCACCCTCGTCATGGGCGGAATCCTGGCCGCCCTGCCCTTCGTGCTGGTCGCCGCCTTCGCGATCGGCGGCGGCTCGGACGGGCGGGGCGACACCCGCATCACCCTGATGGACACGGCGACCGCATCCGGCGCCAACTTCGCCGCGACCTGCCTGTTCGTCTCGGCCGGCTTCCTGCTGGTGATTCCGGTGGCGCTGTTCTGCGGGGACACCGTGGCGTCGGAGGCGAGCTGGTCGTCGCTGCGCTACCTGCTGGCCGCGCCGGTGCCGCGCGCCCGGCTGCTCTGGTCCAAGCTGGCCGTGGCGCTCGCCTTCAGCGCGGCGGCGATGGTGCTGCTGCCGCTGGTGGCGCTCGCCGTGGGCACCGTGGCGTACGGCTGGGGCCCGCTGCGGCTGCCCACGGGTGGCTCCCTGGCCACGGCGGACACACTGCCGCGGTTGGCGCTGGTCGTGGCGTACATCTTCGTCTCCCAACTGGTCACGGCGGGGCTCGCCTTCTGGCTGTCGACCAAGACCGACGCACCGCTCGGCGCGGTCGGCGGCGCGGTCGGGCTGACGATCGTCGGCAATGTGCTGGACGCGGTGACGGCGCTCGGCTCCTGGCGGGACTACCTGCCCGCGCACTGGCAGTTCGCCTGGGCCGACGCGCTCCAGCCGCATCTGGAGTGGACCGGCATGGCCAAGGGCGCGGCGGTGTCGGTGACGTACGCCCTCGTGCTCTTCGCGCTCGCCTTCCGGGGCTTCGCACGCAAGGACATCGTGTCGTAGCCGTGCACGGCCGCCCTCGCATGGCGGCCGGCCCGGAATGTCAGATCCAGCCGCGGCGCGCCGCTTCCGCTCCCGCCCGGAAGCGGCTCGTCGTGCCGAGGGCCGCGAGCAGCTCGCCCACGCGCCTGCTGTACGTACGCCCCGATATCCCGAGCCGGGCGGCGGCCGTCTCATCGGTGAGCCCGGCCAGCAGGGCCTCCAGCACCGGCCGCAGGTGCGGCGGCAGCGAGCCCGCCGGAGCGGGCGTCGCCGTCACATCGTCGCCCGCCTCCCACCAGGCGTGGTGCGCGCGCACCAGCGCCTGGACGATCACGGGGTCGCGGATCAGCAGCAGACCGTTGTAGAGCAGCTCGAGGTCGAGCGGGACCGCCGCGACCGTCCGGTCCACGACGATCATCTTGAACGGGATCGACTCGGTCAGCCGCGCCCGTCCCGTCAGCCGCGCCGCCGCCGTGACGTCGGCGGCCGTCACCCGGTCCAGCGCGTGCCGCGGCACGATCTGGCGGACCGTACCCACTCGCTCCACCCGCTCGGTCGCGGTGCGCACGCACGCGCCGGCGAGCTCCAGGAAGGGCTGCGGGATCGACTGGCCGAGGCACGCGGCCGGGTCGTCGAAGGTCAGCAGCTCCCGGCGGGCGGACTCGGCGAGCGCCGCGAGCGCCGCGCAGATCTGCCGCGTACCGCGCACCGACTGGCCCGCCGGTCTCGGTTCCTGACGCGGCGGCGCCTGCTGCGGTACCTGCTGACGTGTCATCTGCTGCGATGCCTGCTGTGTCGCTGCTTGCTGTGGTATGAGGGGCGCCACGCGCTGAGGTGACCGTGGTGACACCGCTCGTACCGGTGTCGACGTACCTCTCAGAGCCGTTCGGCCGAGCACAGAGCTCGGAGCGTTCGCCACGGCTGACCACCCCCGCCATCCCCTTGGAACGTACGCAACTCCATGTACGCATGTGACTGCATACGGTGACAAGACCCAGTTCAGGGGTTGGCGAGTCCAAGCCATCGCCGGACAGGCGCCGATCCGGTGGTGGTGCTCCGTTTGCAGTAGTGCGAATGGCGGACGGCGTACGGCCGATTTCGGATGGTCACCGTGGACCCTCGCTCCGGAGACCGAGGAGGCCGAGGCGACCGACGAGATCGACGAAATCAACGAAACCGACGAGATCAACGAGACCGACGAGACCGACGAGAAACGGACAAGACATCGTGATCCGCTCCCGCTCCCCCCGGCGCCGGGCCGCCACGGCCCTCGCCTGCCTCACCCTCACCGGCATAGCCACAGGCGCCGCCGCCCCCGCGTTCGCCGCCGGCGACGCGAGCCCGCTGCCCGTCGACAACGCCTTCCTGCGCGCCTCCCACCAGGGCAACCTGGCGGAGATCGCCGCCGGCCAGGACGCCCAGAAGAACGCCACCACCGAGTGCGTCAAGAACGTCGGCAAGGTCCTGGTCCGCGACCACACCAAGCTGGACGCCTCGACCAAGTCCCTCGCCGACAAGCTCGGCGTCGACCTGCCCGTCGCCCCCACGGCCGAGCAGCAGGAGACGCTCGCGAACGTCATGAAGAAGGCCGGCACCAGCGCGTACGACACCGCCTGGCTCCAGGCCCAGTCCGCGGCCCACCAGAAGACGCTGTCGATGATCGACAACCAGGTGGCCCACGGCAAGAACGCCGAGGTGACCGCCGCCGCCAAGTCGGCGCGGCCGGTCGTCGCCATGCACCTGGACATGGTGCGCGGCGGCACCTGCCGCGGCGCGGCGGCCGACGCCGCGACCGCGCCGAAGTCGATCCACGCGGGCAACGGCGGACAGGCCGCCCTCGCGGCCGACGTGCCGGTGATGCTCGCCGTGCCCGCGCTCGCGCTCGGCGGCGTCCTCGTCGCGGGCGGCGCCTTCTGGGCCGCCAACCGCATCCGCCGCAACGACGGCCGCTGACACCGGTGGTGGTGCGCCCGTGACGGACGAGGGCGGCCTCCGGCTGCGCGGCGAGCCCGGCCCCGACCGGCTCCTGGTCTGGGCCGGGATCGCCGCGGCCGCCTCGGCCGCGCTGACCTGCCTGTGGCCGCCGGCGGCCGTGGACCCCGGCGTGCGCGCCCCGGACGCGGGCGCCCTCCCGGCGGCCACCGCGGCCGGCGGCGCCGCCCGCGCGGCCTCCCCGCCGCTCACCCTCACCATTCCGGGCCACGTCGAACGGACCCCGGTCGACCCCGTCGCCACCGACACCAAGGGCGTCCTCGCCGTACCGGAATCCCCGGCCCGCCTGGGCTGGTGGGCTCTCGGCGCCCACCCCGGCGCCGCTCGGGGCACCCTCCTCCTCGCCGGCCATCTCGACTCGGCGGACGAGGGAGCGGGCCCCCTGGAAGCCCTGCACGAGGTGCCGCTGGGCGCCCGCGCCCACGTCACCACGGCCGACGGCGCCCGCCACACGTACGAGATCGTCGCCCGTCGCACGTACCCGAAGTCCGCCCTCCCCGCCGACCTGTTCGGCACCGACGGCACCCCGCGCCTCGCCCTGGTGACCTGCGCGGGCCGCTTCGACCGGGACGCGCACGCGTACGCCGACAACCTGGTGCTCTACGGCGCACCCCGCTGACAACGGACCCCCGAAGAAAGGCACATGATGCCGCTCTATCTGTCGAGGTTCAGCTACACGCCGCAGACGTGGGCGAGGATGATCGGCCACCCCGAGGACCGCACCGAGGCCGCCCGGACGTACATCGAGTCCGTCGGCGGGAAGCTGCACGGCTTCTGGTACGCCTTCGGCAGTCACGACGGATTCACCCTGTGGGAGGCGCCGGACAACGTCTCCATGGCCGCGGTCGCGCTGGCCATCAGCGGAGGCGGCGCGCTCGGCTCGTTCGAGACGACCGTTCTGCTGACCGTCGACGAGACCCTGGACGCGCTGCGCCGAGCCGAGCAGGTGCGGTACCGCCCTCCGGGCGCCTGACGCCGCGCCCGGCGTGCGCCGGCGCCGGCCAAAGGAGTCCGAGTGGCGCCCCCGGCAGGACTCGAACCTGCGGCCAAGCGCTTAGAAGGCGCCTGCTCTATCCACTGAGCTACGGGGGCCGGTGGTGGCCTTGGTGACCTGGAGCCCCTGGTCGGGCGGTCCGTGACCTTGCCGGGCACAAGGATAGGGCTCCGATCCCCTTGGCCCGGTCGCTTCACCTGCGTGGCACGATGTGGAGGTTCGGTGAAGCGAACCGATAATCGCAGGCAGGTGCGATTCTCGCAGCGCTTTTTGCGCCACGCGCGCCGGGTGTTGTGCACTCGTTATGCCTGCGTCCCACTCGTCCCCTGTGTCCCTTGCCCTTGATCGGCGCGCAGAGGCGCCCATACGCTTCAAAAGCGTGCCGAAATTGGGCATTCTTCGCATGTGGTGACCTTGGACGTACGGCCTCAGCTCATCGACGCACTTTCCGCCCTGCGCGACCGTGTCGCCGCCGTGCGTCTTCCCCTTCCCCTTCCAGGGGCGCCGCGGGCTCGTCTGACGCGGGCCGAGTTGCTCGCGCAGCTCGACGACTATCTGGTGCCCCGGCTGAAGGAGCCGGAAGCGCCCTTGCTCGCCGTCGTCGGCGGCTCCACCGGGGCGGGGAAGTCGACGCTTGTCAATTCCCTGATCGGGCGACGCGTCAGTGAGGCCGGGGTGCTGCGGCCCACCACGCGGACGCCCGTCCTCGTCTGCCACCCCGAAGACCACCACTGGTTCGCCGGAATGCGGGTGCTCCCGCACCTCACCCGGGTGTGGGTGCCCGAGGACGGCGAACAGGAGCCCGCCGGCGAGAGGGCGCTGCGCGTCGAGACCGCGCACAGCCTGCCGCGCGGGCTCGCCCTGCTCGACGCCCCCGACATCGACTCCCTCGTCGTCGAGAGCCGCGAACTGGCCGCCGAGCTGATGTGCGCCGCCGACGTGTGGGTGATGGTCACCACCGCGTCGCGCTACGCCGACGCCGTGCCGTGGCATCTGCTGCGTACCGCCAAGGAGTACGACGCCACGCTGGTCACCGTCCTCGACCGGGTGCCCCACCAGGTGATCGGGGAGGTGTCGCGGCAGTACGAGGCCCTCCTGGCCAGGGCCGGGCTCGGCGACGTACCGCGCTTCACCATCCCCGAGCTGCCCGAATCGGCCGGCGGCGGAAGCGGGCTGCTGCCGGAGAACGCCGTGGCCGCGCTGCGGGCCTGGCTGGCGTACCACGCCCAGGACCCGGCCGCCCGCCGCCAGGCCGTCGGGCGGACCGCCAAGGGCGTCATCGACTCGCTGCGCCTCCGCATGCCCGAGCTGGCCGGCGCCGTCGCCGCGCAGTACGCCGCCGCCGTACGGCTCTCCGGCACCGTCGAGGCGGCGTACGAGAAGGAGGGCGAGCGCGTGCGCCGTGAGCTCGGGCGCGGCGCCGTCCTCGCCGGGGACGCCCGCACCCGCTGGCGCGGCTACCCCCGCGACTGCACCGCCGCCGAACTGCTCGACTCGCTCACCGAATCGCTCGGCGCGCTGCTGCAGTGCGCCGTCGCCGCCGCCGACGAACACGTCCAGGAAGTCTGGCGGCGCGAACCGGCGGCCGGGGCCGTCGGCGGGGGACAGGCCCCACCCGACGGGGAGGCCGGCGAGCGGATCGGCATGGCCGTACGGCGCTGGCGGCGCGTTCTTGAGGAGCTCGCCGAGGAGGAGGTGGGGCGGATGGAACGATCCGCCGCGCCCGACTCCGACACCGTCGCCGCGCTGCTGGCGGCCGCGCTCCTCGGCGGGCGCCGCACCCGCGGCGCGGGCGAGCGGCTCGCCGAACTGATCGGCGCGCAGGGCGCCCTGAGGCTGCGCGACCGGGGCGGCGAGCTGGTGGAGACGTACATCGACCGCGTACTGCACGAGGAGAGGGACCGGCGCCTCGCGCCGCTCGACCGGCTCGACATCACGCCCGAGCCGCAGGCCGAGCTGATCGCCGCGCTGTCCGTCCTCCAGAAGGAGAGGTGACCGCGGTGAGCACCGTGGAAGAACGCTGGGACGACGGGCTCATCGCCCGGCGCGTGCAGGAGCAGCAGGGGGTGACGGCGGACGAGGAGCCGGCCTCGGCGGCGGAAGCGCAGGCGCCGACCGGCCCGTACGCGACCGCCCTGCGCGGCCGGCTCGACGCCCTGCGCAAGCTGGTGGGGCTCTCCGCGACCCGGCTGGACGGCCAGACGCTCGCCGAGGCGGGGCGCGTCCTGGAGGAGGCGTCGGCCCGTCAGAGACTCTCCACCCGGCACACGGTGGTCGCCATCGCCGGAGCCACCGGGAGCGGGAAGTCGACTTTGATCAACGCGTTGGCAGGGGTACCGGTCTCCGAGACCGGCCTGCGCCGGCCGACCACCTCCGCGCCCATCGCGTGCGCCTGGTCCGAGGGTGCGGGCGGGCTGCTGGACCGGCTCGCCATCCCGGGGCGGCTGCGCCGCCGGCCCCTGGCGGGCGGGGTCGGCGACGAGGCGCTCCAGGGGCTGGTCCTGGTCGACCTGCCCGACCACGATTCGGCGGTCACCGCCCACCGCGAACAGGTCGACCGGCTGCTGGCCCTGGTGGACGCGGTGATCTGGGTGGTCGACCCGGAGAAGTACGCGGACGCCGCGCTGCACGAGCGCTACCTGCGGCCGCTCGCCGGGCACGCGGAGGTGATGTTCGTCGTCCTCAACCAGGTGGACCGGCTCCCCGGCGACGCAGCCGACCAGGTCCTCGACGACCTGCGGCGGCTCCTCGACGAGGACGGGATGGCGCTCGGCGAGCACGGCGAACCCGGCGCCACGGTCCTCGCCCTGTCGGCCCTCACCGGCGAGGGCGTCGGCGAACTGCGCGAGCTGCTCGGAGCGTTCGTACAGCAGCACAACGCCGCCCAGCGGCGGCTGTCGGCGGACGTGGACGCGACGGCGCGGCGGCTGCGCCCCGTGTACGTCGCCGACGGCCGGCCCGGACTCGACGAGCGGTCCCGCGAGGACTTCGGGGCCCGGCTCGCGGTCGCCGTCGGTGCCCACGCGGCGGGCGAGGCCGCCGAACGCGAGTGGCGCCGCAACGCCGGACGCGCGTGCGGGACGCCGTGGCTGCGGCTGTGGCGGTGGTACGAGCGGCTGCGCACGCCGGGGGGCGCGCCACCGCAGGGTGACGCCGAGACGCCGGTGGAGGACGAGCTCACGGCGCGGCAGCGCGTGGAGCAGGCCGTACGCGTGGTCGCGGACGAGGCCTCGCGCGGGCTTCCGGCGCCGTGGGCGCAGGCGGTGCGCGAGGCGGCCGTGCGCGGGGCGCAGGGGCTGCCGGAGGCGCTGGACGAGCTGGCGGTGACGGCCGGGCGGCCGGGGCGGGACGGCAAGCCGCCGCGCCCCGCCTGGTGGCCGGCGGCGGTGCTGGCGCAGGCGGCGATGACGCTGCTGCAGTTCTACGGCGGCCTGTGGCTGGTGGGGCAGATCGTCGGCGTGCTGGAGCCGGGGCTCATGGTGCCCGCGCTGATCATGCTCTCCGGTGTCGTCGGCGGCCCGCTGGTGGAGTGGGGCTGCGCGGCGGCGGCACGGGGGCCCGCGCGCCGCTACGGCCAGGAGACCGAGCGGCGGCTGCGCGAGGCGGCGGCGGGGTGCGGGCGGGCGATGGTCCTCGACCCGATCGCCTCCGAGCTCATGCGCTACCGCGAGGTGCGCGAGCAGTACGCGACGGTGGAGGCGGGCCGGCGGGTGGGGTGACGGGCAGGCCACCGGGCGGGAGGACCGGCAGGCCGCCGGGTGGAGTGACGGGCAGGCCCCGGTGGGGTGCCGGGGCCGCGGCGGTCGCTGCCTCGGCTGCGGGGTTCCCCAGGCACACTCGCCCGTATGGGTGACGGAGTTCTGCACACGTCCGGGGTTGTCCACACCCGTCAGCGGGAATTCGGCGCGGCGGCCAGCATGGGTTTCGTCGACAGCCGGCGTGGTGCCGGCGGGCGTAGCAGAAGAGGGACGGGGTGGGTGTCATGGCCGAGACCATGGTGACGGTCGTGGGCAACGTGGCGACGAGCGTGGACTACCGGGACACCGCGGCCGGTGGGGTGGCGAAGTTCCGGCTCGCGGCGCGGGCGCGGCGGTGGGACCGCGAGAAGGCGACGTGGGTCGACGGACCGACCAGCTTCTACTCGGTGAGCGCCTGGCGGACGCTCGGCGCGAACCTCGCCGCGTCGGTCGCCGTCGGCGATCCGCTGATGGTGCACGGGAGGCTGAAGGTGCGGGAGGAGGAGTGGGAGGGCCAGCGCAGGACGTTCGTGGACATCGACGCGGTGGCGGCGGGGCACGACCTGACGCGCGGCACGTCGGCGTTCAGACGAGCGGCGCGGCCCGAACCAGAGCTGACTGAGCGTCAGGGTGGTGCAGCGCACCGTGAGATGGTGCCGGACGCCGCTCCTGCCGGGGAGTTCGCCGGGTGACGCGGTCGCGCCCGGCCGTGAACGGGTCATTCCCGGCGCGCGACCGCGCGGCGATAACGATTGCGATTCGGAATGGTTATCTGACGGTATGACAGGGGACTGTGTCGGGTCGCCTCTTTAGGATCACCGGGGTACTCCTGGGTACCCACGGGCCACTTGAGTCGGCAGGCGAGGCACTCCCCCCACGCGTCCCACGCGACAACACCTCGCCCAGAGGGGAATTCTGTGTTTGCTGCGTTTTGTGTACGGAGGCGGAAGCGCCGCGCCGCCCGCTTCGCCGCCGCGGCCGTGGCCTCCGGGCTGGTGGCGGCCGGCGCCGCCGTCGGCGTGACCCCCGCCGCCGCCGACGAGGCGCCCCAGCACCAGGGGGGTGCGGCAGCGACCCTCAACGGCCTGACCACCTTCCACCAGGCCGTCCTGCACATCGGCAACCAGACGCAGCAGCTCCCCGCCGGCCTCTTCGAGATGACCGTCGACGGCGGCGGCACCCTCAAGACGTACTGCATCGACGTACACAACCCCACCCAGGAGAACGCCAGGTACCTGGAGACCTCCTGGGACCAGACGTCCCTCGGCGGCAACAAGGACGCGGGCCGGATCCGCTGGATCCTCCAGCACTCCTACCCGCAGGTCGACGACCTCGTGGGCCTCGCCAAGGAGGCCGGCACCGGGCCGCTCACGCCGGAGACGGCCGCCGCCGGCACCCAGGTGGCGATCTGGCGGTACTCGGACGGGGCCGAGGTCGAGGCGCTCGACCCGGCGGCCGAGAAGCTCGCCGACTGGCTGCAGGGGGAAGCCGGCGGCGTCGCCGAGCCCGAGGCTTCGCTCCGCCTGGAGCCGGGCGCGGTCGCCGGCCCCGCCGGTACCCGGCTCGGACCGGTCACCGTGCGCACCAACGCCGACCGGGTCACGGTCAGCCCGCCCGCCGACGCGGCCGCCAGCGGCGTCCGGATCACCGACGCGACCGGGAAACCGGTCGACTCGGCCGTCAACGGCAGCAGCCTCTACTTCGACGTGCCCGCGGGTGCCGCCGACGGCACCGCCGCGCTGAGCGTGCAGGGCACCACCTCCGTACCGGTCGGCCGCGCGTTCGCCGGGGTCACCAGGAGCCAGACGCAGATCCTGGCCGGGTCCAGCAGGTCGACCGTCTCCGCGACGGCCACCGCCACCTGGGGCACCACGGGTGCCATACCCGCCCTGTCCGCCCGGAAGAACTGCGCCAAGGGCGGCGTGGACATCACCGCCACCAACAAGGGCGCAGCCCCCTTCTCCTACGAGCTCATGGGCCTGCGGTACACGGTGGAGGCGGGCGCGACGCGGACGGTGACCATCCCGGTCGCCGAGGACCAGGCGTACCAGCTGACGGTCACCGCGCCCGGCGGCTTCACCAAGACCTTCAAGGGCGTCCTGGACTGCAGGACCACCGGCTCCACGGCCACTATGGCCGGGCAGCCGGGCTCACAGCCCAGCCCGCTGTCCGGAGGCGCCACCACCGGCGCCGGGACGGCCACGGCGGGCGGCGAGACCGACCTGGACCTGGCCGAGACCGGCGCGTCCGGAGCCACGCCCATGATCGCCGGGACGGCCATCGCGTTCCTGCTCATCGGCGGGGCGGCGGTGCTCTTCCTCCGCAAGAAGTCGTGACAACGCGCAAGCGGGTGATGACGCCGCGCTGGTGAGGGCGGCGTCCGGCGGCGCGCCCCCCGCCCCCTCCACCCACCCCCTCATACAACTGGTTTCCATCGAGGGATGGACGTCAGGCAAGATGGGGTGTATCTGCCCACTCACGGATTGCCGGACGGTTTCTCTTGGCTGAGTACATCTACACGATGCGCAAGACGCGCAAGGCGCACGGCGACAAGGTCATCCTCGATGACGTGACGCTGAGCTTCCTGCCCGGTGCGAAGATCGGTGTGGTCGGCCCGAACGGCGCCGGTAAGTCCACCGTCCTCAAGATCATGGCGGGTCTGGAGCAGCCGTCCAACGGCGACGCCTTCCTCTCGCCCGGTTACAGCGTCGGCATCCTCCTCCAGGAGCCCCCGCTCGACGAGTCGAAGACCGTCCTGGAGAACGTGCAGGACGGCGTCGCCGAGATCAAGGGCAAGCTCGACCGGTTCAACGAGATCGCCGAGCAGATGGCGACCGACTACACCGACGAGCTGATGGAGGAGATGGGCAAGCTCCAGGAGCAGCTCGACCACGCCAACGCGTGGGACCTCGACGCCCAGCTCGAGCAGGCCATGGACGCGCTGGGCTGCCCGCCCGGCGACTGGCAGGTCACCAACCTCTCCGGTGGTGAGAAGCGCCGCGTCGCGCTCTGCAAGCTGCTGCTGGAGGCCCCCGACCTGCTGCTGCTCGACGAGCCCACCAACCACCTGGACGCCGAGTCCGTGCAGTGGCTGGAGCAGCACCTCGCCAAGTACGCCGGCACCGTCGTCGCCATCACCCACGACCGGTACTTCCTCGACAACGTCGCCGAGTGGATCCTCGAGCTCGACCGCGGCCGCGCCTACCCCTACGAGGGCAACTACTCCAAGTACCTGGAGACCAAGCAGACCCGTCTCAAGGTCGAGGGCCAGAAGGACGCCAAGCGCGCCAAGCGGCTCAAGGAAGAGCTGGAGTGGGTCCGCTCCAACGCCAAGGGACGCCAGGCCAAGTCCAAGGCCCGTCTCGCCCGCTACGAGGAGATGGCCGCCGAGGCCGAGAAGACCCGGAAGCTGGACTTCGAGGAGATCCAGATCCCGCCGGGCCCGCGTCTGGGCAGCGTCGTCGTCGAGGTCGAGAAGCTCAGCAAGGCCTTCGGCGACAAGGTCCTCATCGAGGACCTGAGCTTCTCGCTCCCGCGCAACGGCATCGTCGGCGTCATCGGCCCGAACGGCGCCGGCAAGACCACGCTGTTCAAGATGATCCAGGGCCTGGAGCAGCCCGACTCCGGCTCGATCAAGGTCGGCGAGACCGTCAAGATCAGCTACGTCGACCAGTCCCGCGCCAACATCGACCCCAAGAAGACGCTGTGGGCCGTCGTCTCCGACGAGCTCGACTACATCAACGTCGGCCAGGTCGAGATGCCGTCCCGCGCCTACGTCAGCGCCTTCGGCTTCAAGGGCCCGGACCAGCAGAAGCCGGCCGGCGTCCTCTCCGGCGGTGAGCGCAACCGCCTGAACCTGGCGCTGACCCTCAAGCAGGGCGGCAACCTGCTGCTCCTCGACGAGCCCACCAACGACCTCGACGTCGAGACCCTGTCCTCCCTGGAGAACGCGCTGCTGGAGTTCCCGGGCGCGGCCGTGGTCGTCTCCCACGACCGCTGGTTCCTCGACCGGGTCGCCACGCACATCCTGGCGTACGAGGGCGACTCCAAGTGGTTCTGGTTCGAGGGCAACTTCGAGTCGTACGAGAAGAACAAGATCGAGCGCCTCGGCCCGGACGCCGCCCGTCCGCACCGTGCCACGCACAAGAAGCTCACCCGGGGCTGAGGCGGAGGCAGTGGCTCGTCACATCTACCGGTGCCCGCTGCGCTGGTCGGACATGGACGCCTTCGGGCACGTCAACAATGTGGTCTTCCTCCGCTACCTGGAGGAGGCCCGCATCGACTTCATGTTCCGGCTGGCGCCGGGCAACGGCTCGCCGTCGTTCTCCGGCGGGTCGGTCGTCGCCCGGCACGAGATCGACTACGTACGGCCGCTGGTCCACCGGCACGAGCCGGTGATCATCGAGTCGTGGGTCACCAAGATCGGTGCGGCGTCGCTGACGATCGCGTACGAGATCAAGGACGCCGAAGGCTCGGCCCAGGTGTACGTGCGCGCCTCGACGGTCGTCGTGCCCTTCGACCTGGAGGCGCAGCGGCCGCGCCGCATCAGCGCGGAGGAGCGGTCGTTCCTGGAGGAGTACGTGGACGACGGCATGCACGCGCAGCCGGCGCAGGCACCGGCACAGGCGTCGGCGCCGGGGGAGGCCGCGGCCGTATGACGGCGCCGCTGCACTTCGCCGACGCCAGGGAGGCGGCGGACCTCGCCGCCTTCCTGGCCCGGCTGATCCACTACGACCGGGCCGCCGTCGTCCGCCTCCAGGCGGCCGGCGGCGCCCTGGCCGTGTTCGGGCGCCCGCCGTCCTTCGAGGTGCTGGCCATCCGCACGGCCACGCTCATGGACGAGGCGCCGCTGGACATCACCGTCTCCGCCGGTCAGCTCCTGGAGGGCATCGAGGAGTCGGCGGGCAAGGCGATGGTGCCGGCGCCCGTCACCGGGCCGCCCTGGACCGGGCTCCTGCCCCCGCGCGGCGGCTGGAGCGAGGTGCCCGGACTGCCGGACGCCGGCGAGCTGCGCGGCGCGGTCGCCGCCGCGGTGGCCGAATTCCGGGCACGCGACGAGGAGTTGCCGGCCGAGAGCCGGACGCGCGCGGAACGCGACCGGATCGGCCGCGAGATCTGGTCCCGGCTGATCGGCTCGACGGGCCTGCCGCTGCGCGCCGTCCACGCCGCCCAGGCGCTGGGCTTCCTGCCCTCGCACGAGGTGCCGGTGGCGCTGCTCGGCGCCGGGACCTGGCTCCGCCTGCGTACGCCCTTCGGCTCGGTCGCGGTCCGCACCGCGGGCGGCCTCGGCGGCCTGACCGTCACCGCGGTCCCGCACCAGCGGTGAGCGGCGCGGCTCAGCCCGCGGTGTTGACCATCGACGCCGCGGCGTACGTCAGGTAGTTCCACAGCTGCCGCTCGTGCTCCTCGGACAGGCCGAGCTCGTCGACGGCGGCGCGCATGTGCTTCAGCCAGGCGTCGTGCGCGGCCTTGTCCACGGTGAAGGGCGCGTGGCGCATGCGCAGCCGCGGGTGCCCGCGGTGGTCGCTGTAGGTGCGGGGGCCGCCCCAGTACTGCATCAGGAAGAGCGCGAGCCGCTCTTCAGCGGGGCCCAGGTCCTCCTCCGGGTACATCGGCCGCAGTACGGGGTCCTCGGCGACACCCTCGTAGAAACGGCGGACGAGGCGCCGGAAGGTCTCCTCGCCGCCGACCTGCTCGTAGAACGTCTGCTCCTGAAGCGTGCCACGCGGAATCTCCATCACCCGTCCATGGTCTCAGACGGACCGGCCCAGGTCCCGGGTCCTAGGTCCTTGCCCGATCGGCCCCTGCCGGTCCCGCTCTCGCTCCCGCTCCGGCTCTCGCTCCCGCTTCCGCTTCCGCTTCCGCTCGACGGCTTGCGCTTCCCGTTCCTCCCCGGCCGCAGGAGAGTGGAGGTATGGGGACAGGGCGCGAGGACCCGTTCGCCGCACGCGCCGCCGAGGCGCGGCGCGCGATGGTGCGCGAGATCGCCGACGCCGGGGACCTGACCGACCCGGCCTGGCGGGCGGCGTTCGAAACGGTGCCCCGGCACCTGTTCGTGCCGTCCTACTACATCGGTGTCATGGGCGGATACGAGCGGCTCTCGTGCGAGGACCCCGACCCGGCCCAGCGCGAGCGCTGGCTGGCGGGCGCCTACGCGGACCGGCCGCTCGCCACGCGGCTGCGCGACGGCGACCTGGTCTCCTCCGCCAGTCAGCCCTCCCTCATGGCGTACATGCTGGAGGCCCTCGACGTACGGGACGGGCACGACGTCCTGGAGATCGGCGCCGGGACCGGCTACAACGCGGCGCTGCTGGCGCACCGGCTGGGCGACGAGCACGTGACCACCGTCGACCTGGACGAGGACATCACCGAGGCGGCGCGGGCCCACCTGGCGGCGGCCGGCCACCGGCCCACCGTGGTCACCGGCGACGGGGCGCGCGGCTGCCCGCGGCGAGCGCCGTTCGACCGGATCATCGCCACCTGCGCCGTACCGTCCGTCCCGAGGGAGTGGCTCGCGCAGTGCCGCCCCGGTGACGCGCACGTCCTGGCGCCGATGGCCACCGGCGTGATCTCGCTGCGCGTAGGGGACGCGGAGCACGCCGAGGGCCGGTTCCTGAGCACCTCCGCGTACTTCGTCCCGCTGCGCGGCGCGGTCCCGGCCGCCGTGCCACCGCACACCGGCGGACTGCCCCGTCGCGCGACGGAGAGCGACCTGTTCCGCTTCCTGCTGACACTCACGGCGGGGAGCCTGGACCCGCAGGAGGCCTACTCGCTCTGGCAGCGCGAGGGGCAGCCCGCGCGAGAGCGGTTCGGCGTGACGGTCAGCGGCGAGCGGCAGTGGGCGTGGCTGGACGAACCCGAGGGGCCGTACCTCTGGCCCCTCGGTCCGCCCCCCGACTAGGCCCTAACCGCGGCGGATCGTGATCGTCGTCCAGGCGCCGACGTGGACCCGGTCGCCGTCCTTGAGCGGGACGGGGACATAGGGCTGGATCGGGTCCTCGGCGCCGTTGAGCGTGGTGCCGTTGGTGGAGTTCTGGTCGACCACGGCCCAGGAGCCGTCGGGCTGCTGGACCAGCACCGCGTGCTTGTGGGAGACGCCCGGGTCCTCCGGCGGCACCGACAGGTCGATGTCCGGCGCCTCGCCCGTGGAGTGGCGGCGACGGCCGATGGTGATCTGGTTGCCCGAGAGCGTGAGCCGCTGCTCCGGCGAGTACGCGGGCAGGTTGAGGCCCGCGGCCTCCGGGCCGCTGCGCTGCATCATCGCCATGAAGTACTCGCGGTCGGGGCCGACCACGGCGGTCCAGCCGGCCGGTGCCTGGGGCGCCTGGGGCGCCTGGGGCACGTGAGGCTGCTGGGCCTGCTGGGGTGCGTGCGGCTGTTGCGGGTGCGGCTGCTGCTGGGGCGGCTGCGACGCGTGCGAGGGCGGAGGCAGCATCCAGTCGTCACCGCCGCCACCGGTCTGCGGCGGCTGCGGCTGCTGCGGTGCGTGCGGCTGCGGTGCGTGCGGCTGCGGCGGGGCCGGCGGGCCCGGGCGCTGGAACCCCTGCGGCGGGGGCGGGGCCGGCGGGCCCGGCTGCTGGAACGCCTGAGGAACCTGCGGGGGACCCTGCGGCGGGCCCTGCGGTGCCTGCGGCTCGGGCGGCAGCGGCTCGGCCGGGCGGTTCATCTGCGACGGGCGGGAGCTCTGGTACTCGAACGGGTCCGGCGGCCGAGGCGGCTGCTGCTGCGCCTGGAAGCCCGGCGGCAGGTTCAGCCCCGGCGGCGGGCCTGGAGGAAGGCCCGGACCACCCGGACCACCCGGAGCCCCCGGACCACCCGGACCGGCGGGGCGGCCCTGCGGCGGGGCGGCCGGAGTGTAGGAGGTCGCCGTGTTGGTGAGGAAGTTCCAGCGGCACTCCTCGCAGAACGGCGCCATCGCCTCGCGCGGCGTACGGCACTGCGGGCAGAGCTCCGCCTGGGCGGTGGCGTTCGGGTCGCCGGCCGGGCCGCCCTGCGCCGGGCCGGGACCCGGGTAGCCGTACGCGGGCGGCGGCGGGGGCGGGGGAGGCGGCGGCACGGCGCCCGCAGGCGCGCCCGCCCCGGACATGCGGTGGCCGCAGACCTCGCACCAGTCGTCGGAACCCGACTGGTGTCCGTTCGGGCAGGTCGGCATGTCGGCGCTTCCCCCTCTCCTCATCCGGCCCGCAGGCCGAGCAGATCGTGCGTTACTTCTTCACGCGAACCGTCTTGGTGGAGCGCGTTTCGAGCGTCATCTCGTCCGCCTCCGCGACCTTCGCCTTCAGTCGCACAGTACCTGTCGCCGCGTCGACCACGTCCACCACCTTCGCAAGGAGTTTCGCAGTGTCCGCGTTCCCGGAGGCGGCCGCCAGCTGCACGGCCCGGCCGAGCTTCGCCGTCGCGCCGTCGAAATCGCCCGACTTGCGCGCTTCCAGCCCCTGCTGGATGACTTGGGCCAGTTCGGCCTGTCCTGTGTAGTGCGCGACCTGTGGGTTGATGGACGTCGAGGCCGCCATGTCGTCCGTCCACACCGCCCGCACCAGGCCCTGCGACAGCGTCTGCGGCGGCACCCCGGCGGAGCCCGTCGGATCGGGGAGGACCAGCGAGACCCGCGCCGCCAGCATCTCCTGGCCGATGGCGGCTTCGGGCACCCGTACGCACACGTGGTAGTCGCGGGACTCGTCGCCCCACGAACCCGTCGGGTAGTCCCCGGCGCGCGGCCCCGCCTCCGTGCGCCGGTCGGTCAACTCCTCGACGGTCGGCGCGACCTGCTTCACGAAGACGATCTCCGCGCCGACGGGCGTCCACAGGCGCAGGCTGACGTCCGCGACCTCCTTGCCCATCGCGTTCTCCATCATCCGCGTGAAGTCCGCGGCCAGGCCGGCCGGATCGGCGACGATGTCGGCCGTGCCGAGGAGCGCCGACGCGATGCCCGTGACCTCCTTCACCTCCCAGTCGGTGCCCACGCCGCGGGCGTCGCAGGTGAAGCGGCCCGCGCAGGCGTCGAGCGCGGCCCGCAGATCCTCGGGCGACTCGTGCTCGTTGCGGCCGTCGGTCAGCAGGATGCCGTGGCGGATCGGCACGTCGGCCGAGTTCAGCAGCCGGTCGGCCAGTTTCAGCCAGGTGCCGATCGCGGTGCCGCCGCCCGCGCTCAGCCGGCGCAGCGCCTGCTTGGCCTCGGTACGGGTACGGGCGTCGGCGACGGCCAGCCGCCCGCCGCCCGGGTACACCTCCTCCGCCACGTGCGTCCCGGCGACCACGGCGAAGGCGACTCCGTCGCGGAGCGTGTCGATCGCGGCGGCCGTGGCGTCGCGCGCGTTGCGCATCTTCGTCGGCGGATAGTCCATCGAACCCGAGCAGTCCACCATGACCACCACGGCGGCGGTCGGCGCCCGGCCCGGTATGTACGAAGGCTGCGAGGGGGAGGCCGACGCTCCGGACAGCGGTGCCCCGCCGGTCGTGCCGCCGCCGGTCGAGGTGACCGTGACGATCGCGTTGACCTCGCGCCCGCCCTCCGGCAGGTACTCGTTCTGGTACACGTCGACCGAGAACCGCGGCACGCTCGACTTGGAGAAGATCGCCATCTGAGGGGCTCCTCGGGACTCCACACGCACAAGACGGAACGGGAACGGAAAGGACAGGCAGGTCGATTCAGGCCGATCCTGCCCCTTGCGGTGCCAGGGTGAACGGCAGCACGGCCACTGTTACGTTGTCGTGCCCGCCGCCGTCGAGCGCGTGTCCGACGAGAACCTGCGCGCTGTGCAGCGGTCGGCCCGCCGCGTCGGGCGGCACGACCCTGGCCATGTCCTCCGCGCCCTCCGCGTAGTTCCACAGGCCGTCCGTGCACACCACCACGACGCCGGGGCGGTCCGGTTTGAACGCCGCCGTGTGCGGCTCCACTTCGTACGCGTCGGCCCCGAGCCAGCCGGTGATCGCGTGGGCGCGCTCGTCGGCGTACGCCTCCGCCTCGCTCATCAGGCCCGCCGCCACCATCTGCGCGGCCCACGAGTCGTCTTCGGTGAGGCGGGCCGGCGGGCCGGTGCGGTCGTCCGGCACCCAGTAGGCGCGGCTGTCGCCGACCCAGCCGACCACCAGCAGCCCGCCCGCCGCCACCGCGCCGACCAGCGTGCACGCCGGGGCGTTCTGGTGACGGTGCGGGTCGTGCTCCATGGCGGTGCCATGGCCGTCGGCGGCATCCGCGAGGGCGTTGACCGCCTGGGAGGCGGCGACGATCGCCTCGTGCATCGCCTGTTGCGGGTGCGTGCCGCGCGGCAGTGACTCCAGCAGCGACTCGCTGGCGGCGGCCGCGGCGGCGGCCGACGCCTCGTCGGGGCGGGTCGCCGAGGACACGCCGTCGCAGACGATGGCCACGACGGCCGGCGAACCGTCCGGCAGGGCGGTCGACGAGACGGCGAACGCGTCCTCGTTGCGGTGGTGGCGCAGGCCGCGGTCGCTGACGGCGGCGACCGAACCGAGCTCCTCCTCCATGTGGTCGCGCTCGCGGGGCTGCGCGTGGCCGCAGTTCTCGCAGTAGCCGTCCGGGTCCACGTGCCCGGCCCGGCACGCGACGCACAGCTTCGTACCCGCGGGCGGGGTGTGCGCGTGCTCGGCGGTCCGCGGATCCGGCACGGCGGCCACGGGCGCGGCTGCGGGCGGGGGCATGGGCGCGGGCGGGGCCGCCGGGGCCGGTGGTGACGGCGGGACCGATGGTGCGGGCGGGACCGATGGTGCCGGCGGCGTCGACGCCGGTGCCGGTGCCGGTGCGGGCAGCGGGAAGTCCGTGTCCGTTCCTGCGGCGTCCGTGCCTGCGCCTGCGCCTGCGGCTGCGGCGGCCGCGTCGGGGCGCGCCGGGCCGTCCGTGGCGCGGGCGTCGAAGCGTATCGGCGGCTGCCCGGCCTCCCCGGGCTCGTGCGGCCACACCGCCCCCTCCGCCGGTGAACCCATCACCATGGTCGGGTTGTCGCGGGGCGGCTCCGGTACGGCCGACAGGTCGTACCCGCACGCCCCGCAGAACAGGTCCCCCCGCTCCAGCGGCTCCTCGCAGCCGGGGCAGGTCGACAGCTGGTGCATCTGCGACATCTTCACACCCATGTCCGGGGGCGGAGCCGGTTCGCCCGCTCCACCATCTCGATCCTTTCCTCGCCGCGCTGAGCGAGCCGGGCGAGCACCCGGTAGGAGCGCTCCAGTCCGAAGCGCAGGCCGCGCTCGTCCAGTTCGCTGCCCAGCAGCGACGTCTGTACCGGGCCGGCCCCGGGGCTTCCGGAGAGGACCCAGTCCAGCGCCGTACCCAGCACCTCCGTAGCCAACCGCTCGCGGCGCACCGCGTCCAGGCCGAACTGCTGGAGTGCGGACACCTGCTCGGCCGCCGCCGTCAGGTCCGCGAGCAGCGGGTCGGTGGGGGAGCGGTGACGCAGCCGGGCCCGTACGGCCGCGACGCGCGCGGCCGTGTAGTGGATGGACGCCTCGGGCACGGACTCCAGCGTCCGCACGGCGCCGACGCGGTCGCCCGCGGCCAGCTGCACCCGGGCGAGGCCGAACGCCGCGCTCACATAGCTCGGGTCGGTCGTCCACACGAGGCGGTAGTACTCGGCGGCGTTGTCCAACTGGCCCAGCACCTCGGCGCAGACGCCGAGCGCCAGCTTGGGCGCCGGCTCCCCGGGGAAGGCGTCGTAGACGGCGTCGAAGGAGAGCGCGGCGTTCTCGTCGTCGCCGGTCGCCAGCGACGCCACACCCCGGTACCAGACGACCCGCCAGTCGTCGGGCTGTCCGCTCTCCAGGTCCTCCAGGGCCCGCTGCGCCGCAGGCACCCGGCCCATCTCCAGGTGCGCGCGCAGCTCGCGCAGCCGCAGCTCGACGGAGTTCGCGGGCGCGGTGTGCAGGGCGGCGACCAGCTCGGCGGGGCCGGCGGCCATCAGCCCGGCGAGGAAGCCCGCGTTCGGGTCGCCGGGGTCCACGTGCGGCACGGGCAGCGCGAGCGCGGTGGCCCGCGCGTCCAGCGCCCCGAGCAGCGGTGCGGCGGTACCGCGCGCCATGGGCGCCATGGGCGACTCGGTACGCGGCCGGGGCACCGAGCCAGGCCCCGCCCCCGGCCCCGCGCCCGGCCCCGCCATCGCCGGCACCGAGCCAGGCACCGCGCCCGGCCCTGCCATCGCCGGCATCGAGCCAGGCACCGGACCCATGGGCGCGCGCCTGGGACCCGGAGCCCCGGGCGCGGGGACCGGGCCCCCGCCCGGAACCGACGGCCGCGCGATCGGCGCCGGGACCGTCGCTCCGCCCCGCCTCCGGCCGCCGAACAGCCCCCGCGGCAGCTCCCGCGCGCCGAGCACCGACACCTCGGCCGGCGGCTCCGCGAACAACTCCGTGTCCGTCACCCGCAGTTCCGGACCGAACAGCGTCGACAGCGCGGGCCTCGGCCGGCCCGTCTGGAGGGCGACCACCTCGCGCAGCACACCCGTCAGCTGCTCCGCCATCTCCTGCGCGGAGGCGAACCGGCGCGCCGGGTCCGGGTCCGTCGCCCGCACCAGCAGCCGGTAGAACGACTCGTACCGCCGGAAGACCTCGATGTTGTCCGGGTCCGGCAGCGAGTCCACGAACACGTTCGTGTACCCCTGGAAGTCGAACGTCAGCACCGCCAGCGTCCGCGCCACCGTGTACAGGTCGGACGCGACCGACGGCCCGACCTCGGCGACCTCGGGCGCCTGGTAGCCGACCGTGCCGTAGATGGCCGACTCGTCGTCGTCCATCCGGCGCACCGCGCCCATGTCTATGAGCTTGAGCTGGTCCTCGGTCTGGATCGCGTTGTCGACCTTGAAGTCGCAGTACAGCAGGTTCCTGCTGTGCAGGTGCCCCAGCGCCTCCAGCGCCTCGATGCCGTACGCGCACGCCTGCTCGACCGGCAGCGGATCGCGCCGGCCGTCCGGGCCCCGCCGCTCGTTGGCGATGTCCTTGAGCGACTTGCCGCCCACGTACTCCATGACGATGTACCCGTCCAGCGAGCCCGTGCGCTGGTCCAGGTGCTCCACGAAGTTGTAGATGCGGACGATGTTGGAGTGCTCGATCTCCGCGAGGAACCGCCGCTCCGAGATCGCCGCCGCCATCGCGTCCTGGTCGCCGGTGTCCAGCAGGCCCTTGAGGACGACCCACCGGTCGGAGACCGCCCGGTCCACGGCCAGGTAGATCCAGCCGAGGCCGCCGTGGGCCAGACAGCCGGCCACCTCGTACTGCCCGTGGACGATGTCGCCGGCCCGCAGCTTCGGCACGAAGGAGTACGGGTGGCCGCACTTGGTGCAGAAGCCCTCCGTGCGCCCCGGCCGGCCCCCGCGCGCACGCCCCACCGGCGCCCCGCAGTCGGAGCGCGAACAGAACCGCTTGCGCTCGGGCACCTCGGCGTTCGCCATGACCACCGAGCGCGGGTCGGGGCGCGGCACGGACGGGATCGCGACGAGCCCGGCGCCCAGCCGGTTGCGCGCGGACTGGCCGGTGGACGAGCCGGAGCTGCGCACCGAGACCGAACGCGACGACTCCGTACCGCCCGTCAGGGAACGCGACAGCCGGCCCGACACCGAGCGCCGTGACGACCGGGACGAGGAGCGGGACGACCGGGACGACGAGCGGGAGCTGCTGCCGGAGCCCTTGCCGCCCCCGGCCCCGCCGCCCGCCACACCGGTCGGCGGCGACGCCACCATGCCGCTGGGCGAGACGACGGGCGCCAGCCCGCACGTGTCGCAGTACAGCTCGCCGCCGCCCATGTCCTCGTACGAGCCCTCACAACCGGGCCGCTGACACGTCTTCACTGACTCCCCCTACGGTCGACGGGCCCGGCCCCCGACAGCATCTCCGCGGCGGCCTGCTGGTAGCGCAGCACCGCCTGCTCCGCGGCGCGCAGGTCGCACGGGGCGCTCCACAGCATCCGGCGCGCCTGGTCGTACCGCTCGATCAGCAGCGGGTCCTCGGCCATGCCGTGCCGCGCCACCTTCGCCTTGTACGCGTCGAGCCGGCCGCGCAGCTCCGCGCGGACCGCGAGCGGCGCGGTGACGGCCGTCAACTGCTCGCGGGCGCGCAGCAGCTCCTCCTCGGCCTCCTGCTCCAGCGCCTCCAGGAGCGGGGACAGCCGGTGCCACCGGGCGTGGCGGCGGTACTCGGCGGCGGTCGCCAGCCGCTCCTGCAGCGCGGTCGGCGGGCCGCTGACCGCAGGCACCTCCGAGGCGGCGATCTTCGCCAGCACCTCGCCCCGGGCCGCCCGCGCCTCCGCGAGCGTCCGGTCCGCGCGCGACAGCACGTCCCGCAGGCGCAGCAGCCGCGCCTCGGAGTCCTGCCGGACCTGGAGCACGGCCTCGATCTCGCGCCGTACGTCCTCCAGGGCCCGGGCCGCCCGGTCGTACCGGTCGGTGTCCGGGCGCCCGCCGCCGGGCGCCGAACTGCCCGCGGCCGGCCGCCAGAACGCCAGCGGGTCCGTCACCACCTCCGCCCGCAGCGCGGTCAGCTCGTGAGTGATGGCCTCCAGGTCGTCCCCCGCCGGGTGCTCCCCGGGCCGTACGCCCACGGAGTGCGCCAGCGAGCGCGTACGGCCCAGCTCGGCGGCGAGCAGGTCTATCCGCGCGGGCAGCGCGGACCAGACCGCGTCCGCCGTGACCACCATGTCGAGCGAGCTCGCGTACAGCTCGTTCATCCGGGCCACCAGCCGCTCCAGCGTGAAGTGCTCGGCCAGCGTGGACGTACCCGAGACCGTGACGCTCTCGCCGCGCAGCCGCTCCGTCAGCTCGGCCAGCTCCTCGCGACCCGGCCAGCGGCGCCGCGCGCGCACCTCGCGGGCCTCGTGCAGGGCGGCGGTGTACGCGTCGAAGTACGTCCACAGCAGGCCGATCGTCCTCTCGGTGGCGGCCCAGCGGTCCTTGGTCGTACCGGTGAGCTCGGCGCCCTCGAGGAGCCTGCGGCCCGCGTGGTCCTGCAGGGCGAGCAGCGAGTCCTCGACCGCCTTGTGCTCCGCCCCGAGCCGCGCCAGCGCACGGTCCACCTCGTCCCGGTCCATCACCGGCCCAGGGGGCTCCGTGACGCCCATCGATCACCTCTCCGCCTCGTGCCCATGTCGGTCAGCTGCTCCGGTACTTCGGCGCCGGGGGCCCGGCTATCCCGGGCAGGTCGGCCTTCAGCCACTTGCCGTACGCCTGTGCCCACGCCCCCTGCCGGTACCTGACGAGCACCTGGTTGACCCGGCGCACCAGGTCGTCCTTGCCGAGCTTGGCGGCGATGCCGTAGTACTCCGTCGTGAACGGCCGGCCCTTCAGCTCGACGGCCGGGTCCTGCGCCGCCTGGCCGGCCGCCAGCGCGTTGTCCGTCACGACCGCGTCGACCTCGCCCATCTGCAGCCGGACCAGGCAGTCCAGCTGGTTGGGCACCGTGTAGAGGTCCTTGTCGCCCTTGCCGCCGTCGTCCTCGTCCTTGAACGTGGCGCCGAAGGATTCCTTCGCCAGCGCCTCGTACGCCGTCGTGCCCTCGCCGGAGCAGACGCGCTTGCCCGCCAGCGTCGTGTTGTAGCCCGTGACCGGCGAGTCCTTGGGTGCGAGGACCTGCTGGCCCACCTGGAAGTAGGCGGTGGAGAACGCCACCTGCTCGACGCGCTTGCAGGTGATCGTCATTGTCCGGACGACGAGGTCGACCTTCCCGCTGTCCAGCGCGGCGATCCGCTGATTGGTGGGGATGGCGCGGAAGATGACCGCGTCCGGGCTGCCGAGGATGTCGGCGGCGATGGCGCGGGCGAGGTCGATGTCGAAGCCCTCCAGCGTCCCGGTGGCGGGGTTGCGGTAGCCCCACCGGTAGCTGTTCTGGTCGACGCCGACGATGAGCTTGCCGCGCGCCTTGATCGCGGCGATGGCGGGGCCGTCGGCGGTGGACGGGGTGAGGGAGGCCTCCGGGTCCTTGCAGGTGTCCGCCTTGGCCGGGACGGCGCCGCTCGCCCCGGACACGGCGGAAGCCCCCAGTCCGGTGCCCTGCGACAGCGGCACCAGGGTGAGCGCGGCCGTCAGCCCGCACGCGGCCGCCATCGCGGCGACCCCGCCCCACCCGCGCAGCCGTCCGGCGGCCCGCCGGGTCGGGCTCCGCTCGCCGGGGGTGCCGTCCCCTTCGAAGTCCAGGTTGCTCATCGTGCCTCCCCTCACCCTCACCGGTACTCCGAAAGCCTGCGGTTGATGCCCATGATGGCCCCCACCGCCCCCAGGACGGCCAGCGCCGGCGCCCCGACCGGCAGGCCGGTCAGCGCGGAGCGGCCGCCTTCGGCGGCGCGGGTGAACTCGCCCTGCTCATGGTCCAGGGCCTTCTTCAGCGCCGCGTCCACCTCGTCGAACGACTGGCCGGTGGACTCCTTGTCGCCGATCACCTTGGCCAGCGCGCCCTCGTAGTCGCCCGCGTCGTCCGTGGCGCGCGCCGCCGCGTGCCGCTTCTGCCACTCGCCGACCCGCTGCACCGCGTCCTCGACCGGGCCGCGGCCCGCGCTGTCGTCGGCGAGCCGGCCCGCCTCGGCGAGCGCCGCGGTCAGCTTGCCCATGCCCGCGCCGTACTCGGTCTCGTACTTGTCCTTCTTGCCGTCGTCGGTCAGCACGGCGCCCCGCGCGACCAGAGTCAGGTTCTCGTTGGCGCGGGCCTTCAGGGAGTTGATCCGCGCTTCGTTCAGCACCTTGAGCGAATCCTGGCCGTGCCGGCCGGCGTCGGCCAGCCGGCTGCTCGCGACCGTGTGCCCGGCCGCCAGCCACAGCAGCACCACCACGGAGGCGGCCGTCGCGGCCAGCAGGCCCTGGTTGAACACCCGGTTGGTGTGCAGGTACGTGCGCCGCTGCGCCCAGGCCAGCGCGCCGACGACCACGACCCCCACCGCGAGGGAGAGCCACGGCCAGGCGCGGGCGTCCCGGTCGTCCCGCGCGAGCCGCGCGGTCTCCGCCGCGTACAGCCGCTCGGCGGCGGGCAGCAGCTCGGTCGTCATCTGCTGGTTGGCGTACCGCAGATACGCGCCGCCGAGCGGGAGGCCCTGCCGGTTGGCGGCGCGGGCACGCTCGATGAGGCCCGTGTAGCGGGGCAGCCACTCGTTGAGCGTGGTGATCTCGCGCGCCGACTCGGACGAGCCCTCGGTGTTGGCCGCGGCCTTGACCAGCAGCCGCGAGGCGGTCGCGATGTCGTCCTCGTACCGCTCGCGCACATCGGCGGGCTCCTGCGCACCGGCCAGGAAACCGCTGGCCGCCGCGGTGTCGGCGTCCGCGAGCGAACGGTAGATGTGCGCGGCGTCGGCGCTCAGCGGCTGGCTGCGGCTGACCACGTCGTCGGCGGCGGCGGAGCGGTCGGCGACCTCGAAGGCGGTGACGGCCCCGAACGCCACCACGAGCAGGGCCAGTACGGCGCCGATGATCTGCAGCCGCCCCGGCTCCGTGGTCGCCGCGGTACGCAGCCGCGCCCGCCCCTCGGCCCACGCGCCGCGCCCGGCGGGCACGGGTGCGCCGGGCGGCGACGCCGCGGGAGCGTGCACCACGGCCGCGGGCACCATGGGCGCCGGCCCCGGCGACGGCGCCAGGGTCGCGGGCGCGGCCGATGGCGGCGGGCCCGCCGGTGGCGGCGGCACGCGCGGCCCGTTCGGCACATTCGGTGCGTATGTCACGTGACCTCCCCCTCGGTCGCTGCCCGCAGTATGGCCGTAGGGGCCGACATTCACACCAGGCTTGACTCGATCTTGTTCCTATCGTGCTGAACGGCGTGTGGAAACCCCGCGGCGGCCCCCCACTCGCACCGCCATTCGACCTCCTGTCCTTGAATACGCCGCTCCACCCCCATCGGTTCCCCGTCCGACCCGTACAGCCGTTTCCCGTTCGAGTGAATCGGCGGGCGCCCACCCGCACCCGCACCGCGGCGCGCCTCCTGCGCGCCTGGGCACGCGAGGCGTACGCCGCCGCAGCCGCCGTCTCGCCGGGCAGCAGACCGTGGCCGCCTTGCGGGCAGGGGCGCGCACCGTATCGCTGTAGGACCCGGAGGCGCACACCACGCTCGGCTCGGGCTCAGCCCGGCTCGGCTCAGGCTCAGTTCGGGCGGGCCCCGGCCTCCTGGCCGTACTGGCCGCACTCGCCGTACTCGCCGTACTCGCCGTACTCGCCGTACTCCACGTACTCCGCCCGCAGCCGCGCCCGCGCCCGTGCCGGCGCGCCCACGTGGTCCAGCCCCAGCAGGCCGGCGCCCAGCACCGGCGGCGCGGTCACCACGCCCACCACCGCCCGCGGGGCCTTCGCCGCCAGCAGTTCGGCGATCCGCGGGTTGAGCCGCGGGTGCCGCGCCGCCAGCACACCGCCGCCCAGCACCACCGGCACCTCCTCGTCCAGCAGGTCCAGGCGGGCCAGGGCGACGGAGGCCATCGCCACCACCTCCTCCGCCAGCCGCTCCACCAGCGCACGGGCCACCGGGTCGCCCGCCGCGCTCGTCGCGAACAGCACCGGCGTCAGCTCGTGCCGCCGCTCCGCCGGGATCCGGCCCCGGTGCAGCGCCTCGATGAGCACGTACATCGAGTCGAGGCCGAAGTGCGCGGGCAGCGTGCGCGCCAGCTCCGTCGGCTCACCGCGCCCGTCCTCGGCGCGCGCGGCCCACCACAGCGCCTCCTCCGCGAGCCCGCTGCCGCCGCCCCAGTCGCCGGAGATCCGGCCGAGCGCGGGGAAGCGGGCCGTGCGCCCGTCCGGGGTCATGCCGACGCAGTTGATGCCCGCTCCGCACACCACCGCCACGCCCCGGGGCTCCTCCACCCCCGCCCGCAGGACGGCGAACGTGTCGTTGCGCACCTCGACGGAGCCGGCCCAGCCCCGGGCCCGTACCGCCTCCGCCAACTCGCGCTCCTCCACCGGAAGGTCGGCGTTGGCCAGGCAGGCGGACACATGGGCGGCGTACGGGGGGCCGTCCAGCCCGGCGGCCCGGGCCGCCGCGCCGACGGCGTCCGCGAGCACGTCCACCGCGGCCTCCACGCCCACGGCCGGCGGCTGGAAACCGCCGCCGCGCGCCGTGCCGAGCACCGCCCCGTCCGCACCGACCACCGCGACGTCCGTCTTGCTGTTGCCCGCGTCGATCGCGACGACCGTGCCGCTGGTCACGCCCACGCGAGGTGCTCCCGGTTGTGCGCGAGCAGCCGGTCCGTCAGGCCGTCGGCGAGCGCGTACTGCCCCACCAGGGGATGCGCCAGCAACGCCTTGAACACCCGGTCCCGCCCGCCCCGCAGCGCGGCGTCCAGCGCCAGGTCCTCGTACGCCGAGACGCCCGCGACCAGCCCCGCGTACAGCGGATCGAGCTCCGGCACCGCCAGCGGCACCGCGCCCGAGCCGTCCACCGCCGCCTGCACCTCGATCACGGCGTCGTCCGGCAGGAACGGCAGCGTCCCCTTGTTGTACGTGTTGACGACCTGCACCGCCGGGCCGGTGGCGCCGGAGCCCAGCAGCGCCGCCGCCAGCCCCACCGCCGCCTCCGAGTAGAAGGCCCCGCCCCGCTTCGCCAGCAGCTCCGGCTTCTCGTCCAGCGCCGGGTCGCCGTACATCGCCAGCAGCTCCCGCTCCATCGCCGCCACCTCGGCGGCCCGCGACGGCTTGGTCCCCAGCTCCCGTACGACCTCGTCGTGCGCGTAGAAGTAGCGCAGGTAGTAGGAGGGGACGACGCCGAGCCGGTCGAGGAGGGCGCGCGGCAGCCGCAGATCGGCGGCGATGGCGTCGCCGTGCCCGGCGAGCAGCCCGGGCAGCACGTCCTCGCCGTCCGGCCCGCCGAGCCGCACCGCCCGCTCCCAGGTGAGGTGGTTCAGCCCCACGTGGTCCAGGTGGACCGCGCCCGGCTCCACGCCCAGCAGCCGGGCGAACTTCCGCTGGAAGCCGATGGCCACGTTGCACAGGCCGACGGCCTTGTGGCCGGCCTGGAGCAGCGCCCTCGTCACGATCCCCACCGGGTTGGTGAAGTCGATGATCCAGGCGTCCGGGTTGGTCCGGCGTACGCGCTCGGCGATGTCCAGCACCACCGGCACCGTGCGCAGCGCCTTCGCCAGCCCGCCCGCGCCGGTCGTCTCCTGCCCGACGCAACCGCACTCCAGCGGCCAGGTCTCGTCCCGCTCACGGGCCGCCTGTCCGCCGACGCGCAGTTGCAGCAGGACGGCGTCGGCCCCGTCGACGCCCGCCTCCACGTCGGAGGTGGTCGTGATGCGACCGGGGTGCCCCTGCCTGGCGAAGATCCGCCGGGCCAGCCCGCCGACCAGCTCCAGGCGGTCGGCAGCCGGGTCGACGAGGACCAGCTCACCGATGGGGAGCGTGTCGCGCAGCCGCGCGAAGCCGTCGATCAGTTCGGGCGTGTAGGTGGACCCGCCGCCCACGACGGTCAACTTCATGGTCAATGCCTCAGCCCTTCGGTCCTTCAACCCTTCGGTCCTTCAGCCCTTGACGCCGGTCAGTGTGACGCCCTCGACGAACGCCTTCTGCGCGAAGAAGAAGACGAGGATGACCGGGGCCATGACCAGGACCGTCGCGGCCATGGTCAGGTTCCAGTCGGTGTGGTGCGCGCCCTTGAACGACTCCAGGCCGTAACTCAGCGTCCAGGCGGCCGGGTTCTCGGAGGCGTAGATCTGCGGCCCGAAGTAGTCGTTCCAGGCGTAGAAGAACTGGAAGAGCGCGACCGCCGCGATACCCGGCTTCGCCATCGGCAACACCACCCGGACGAGTGTGCGCAGCTCGCCGCAGCCGTCGACCCTCGCCGCGTCCAGGTACTCGTTCGGGATGGTCAGCAGGAACTGCCGCAGCAGGAAGATGGAGAACGCGTCCCCGAACGCCATCGGAATGATCAGCGGCCACAGCGACCCCGACAGATCCATCTGCCGCGCCCAGAACAGGTACATCGGGATGATCACGACCTGCGGCGGCAGCATCATCATCGAGATCACCAGCATCAGGGCGAGCCGTCGGCCGCGGAAGCGGAACTTCGCGAGGGCGTACGCCACGGGGATCGACGAGACGACCGTCAGCAGCGTACCGAGCCCCGCGTACAGGAGGGTGTTGCGCCACCAGGTCAGGAAGCCGGGCGTCTCCCACACCCTGCCGTAGTTGCCCCATTCCCAGGTGTCGGGCGTGAGGTCGCGGGTGAGGGCCTGCTCGTCGCTCATCAGCGAGGTGAGGAAGAGGAAGACGAACGGCAGCACGAAGAAGAGCGCGGCCGCGACGCCCAGTGCATGCACGCCGATCCAGTGCAGCACCGCCCTGCGGCGGGCCGTCCGCCCGGCGGCGGCCGACGCCCCGGCCCGTACCGCCGGCGTCCTCTGTACGGTCTGTGCGTGGCTCATGCGGTCAGTCACCCGCCTGTACGAGGCCGAGGCCGAGGCCGCCGCGGCGCCGCATCAGCAGCGCGGTGAACGCCATGGCGAGGGCGAAGAGCACCAGGGCGACGACACACGCGGACCCGTAGTCGAAGCGCTGGAAGCCCAGGTTGTAGACGAGCTGGGGGAGGGTCAGCGTGGACTTCTCCGGGTATCCCGGCTCGAAGGTCTGGCCGCTGTTGCCGATGACGCCGGAGGCGACCTTTCCGGCCACCAGGGGCTGCGTGTAGTACTGCATGGTCTGGATGACCCCGGTGACCACGGCGAACAGCACGATCGGCGAGATGTTCGGCAGCGTCACGTACCGGAAGCGCTGAAAGGCCGACGCCCCGTCCAGCTCGGCCGCCTCGTACTGCTCCCTCGGTACGTCGAGCAGCGCCGCCATGAAGATCACCATCAGGTCGCCGACGCCCCACACCGCCAGCATCGTCAGCGCGGGCTTGGACCACGCCGGGTCGCCGAACCAGGCGGGGGCCGCAGCCCGAGGCCGGCGAGGAGCGCGTTGACCGGGCCCGTGCCGGGGTTGAGGAGGAAGACGAAGCCGAGCGTGGCGGCGACCGGCGGCGCCAGGTAGGGGAGGTAGAACAGCGTCCTATAGAGGCCGGCCCCGGTCTTGATCTTCGTGATGAGCAGGCCCACACCGAGGCCGAAGACCACCCGGCAGGTGACCATGACGAGCACGAGCCACAGCGTGTTGCGCATGGCCGGCCAGAAGGCCGGATAGCCGGAGAGGACGTACGTCCAGTTCTCCAGGCCGTTGAAGACGGGCGCCTGGAAGCCGTCGTACTTCATGAAGGAGAAGTACACGGTGGAGACGAGCGGGTACGCGAAGAACAGGCCGAAGCCGACCAGCCAGGGGGAGAGGAAGGCGAGGGTGCGGAGCGCACCGCGCGTGCGCTTCACCCGCAGGGCGTGCGCGGTCACTTCGCCTTCTCGATGTCCGTGTCGATCTGCCGCGCGACCCGTTGCAGACCGGCCTTGAGGTCCTTCTCCCGCCCGGACTCGTAGAGGTAGCCGAACTCCTGGAGCGTGACCTGGTACGCGCCGCCGTTGACGGACGCCGGGGTGGTGTTGGACTTCGGGTGCCGGGCGATGTCCAGAAAGGTCGTGAAGCGCGGGTCCAGCTTGAGCTTCGGAGAGGCGAGCGCGTCGTGCGTGGACGGCACGTTGCGCAGCTCGTTGGCGAAGTCGACGACGGCGTCCGTGTCCGTGGTCAGGTACTTCACCAGCTCCCAGGCGGCGTTCTGCCTGGCGCTGGTGGACGCGATGCCGACGATCGTGCCGGACAGGTAGCCCTTCCCGTAGTCGGCCACCTGGTCGTCCGGCACGGGCAGCGGCGCGACACCCACCTCGAAGGGCACCTTGGCGTCGGCGGTCATACCGAGCCGCCACTCCCCGTCGAGCTGCATGGCGACCTGACCGGTGTGGAAGGGGTGCTTGGCGCCCCACTCGTCACCGAAGGTGGTGCGGTACTTCTCCAGCTTCGCGAAGCCGCCGAGCTTCTCGATCAGGTTCTTCTGCCAGGTGAACATGGCGGCGAAGGCCGGGTCCTCGGCGACGGCGGACCTGCCGTCCTCGTCGAAGTAGGTGGGGCTCCACTGGGCGACCAGGTGCCCGGGGGTCGTCTCGTAGCCGTGGAAGACCGGCATGAAGCCGAGCTGTTCGTACGAGTCCCCCTTCGGCTTCGTCAGCTTCCGCGCGACGGTGTCGAACTCGCTCCACGTCTTCGGCGGCGCCGTGATGCCCGCCTTAGCGAAGGCGTCCTTGTTGTAGTACAGCCCGTACGCGTCACCGAGCAGCGGCAGCGCGCAGCGCTTGCCCTCGAAGGTGGTGTAGTCGAGGCGCGGCTTGGCGAAGGTCTTCTCCAGGTCGAGCTTCGCCTTGTCGATGAAGGGCTTCAGATCGGCGAAGGCGCCGGAGGAGCAGAACTTCCCCACGTTGTCGGTGGTGAAGGACGACACCACGTCCGGGGCGTGGGAGCCGCCGGCACGCAGCGCCTGCTGGATCTTGTCGTCCGTGATGTTGGGGACGGTCTTCACCGTGATGTTGGGGTGGTCCCTCTCGAACCGCTCGACGGCGGCGTTGACCGCCTTCACCTCGCCGGGCGCGGACCAACCGTGCCAGAAGGTCAGCGTCGTCCTGGCCTTCGGGTCGTCGGTGGCGCCCGAGGGCGCGGCGCCGGTGCAGGCGGTGGCGGTGAGGGCCGCGGCGGCGGTGAGCGCGAGGGCGGCGGCCACGGTACGACGTCGTGCGGGCATGACGGAGTCTCCCTGGACGGGTCGGGGTCTGGTCGGTGCCGGTCTCAGTGGGCGGAGGTGTCGAAGACGTCGCCCCGGGTGGTGGCCAGCGCGCTCTCCAGCGCCCCGCGCAGGACGGGATGCCGCTGTACGCCGCCGATCACGAGGCGCGGCCGGGAGGCGGCCAGCTCGCCGAGCTCCGCCTGGACGCGCTCGCGCAGCGGTTCCCCGCCGGCGGTGATCACCCGCCCCGAGAGCACCACCAGCTCGGGGTCGAGGACCGCGACCAGCGAGGCGAGCCCGGTCGCGAGCCCGGTCGCGTAGGCGTCGAGGAACCTGCGGTACGCCGGCGGCGCGTCGTCCCGGGCGGCACGCTCGACGAGCCGGGCGGCGCCGTCCGCGTACTCGCCGCGGTCCGCGCCGGGCGCGTCGTCGATGCCGCACTCCCGCGCGAGCCGGGGCAGCGCCTGGGCGCCGGCCAGCTCCTGGAAGCCGCCGGCGTTCGCCCGGGCGACCTGCCGCACCAGGGGCGCGCCGGGCACGGGCAGGAAGCCGACCTCGCCGGCGCCCCCGGTGAATCCGCGGTGCAGCCGCCCGCCCAGCACGAGCGCGGCGCCCAGGCCCTGTTCGTTCCACAGCAGGACGAAGTCGGCGTGCCCGCGGGCGGCCCCGAGGCGCTGTTCGGCGAGGGCGACGAGGTTGACGTCGTTCTCGTACTCGACGGGCATCGGCAGCGCGGCGGCCAGCTCGTCCAGCAGCGTGGGGGAGTGCCAGCCGGGCAGGTGGCTCGCGTACCGGAGCCGGCCCGTGCCGGGGTCGAAGGCGCCGGGCGTGCCGATCACCAGCCGGTGCACCTCGCTCCGCGTGATCCCGGCGGCCTTCACGGCGCCGTCCAGCGCGTCGGTCACCTGCCGTACCGCGTCCCCGGCGGGGCGCTTGGGCGTGGCGAGCTCGAACGCGCCGACCACCTCCCCGGTGACGTCGGCGACGGCGGCGCGGATGCGGTCGGGGCTCACGTCGAGCCCGGCGGCGTACGCGGCCCGCGCGTTGACGGCGTACAACTGCGCGTTGGGCCCGGGCCGCCCCCCACTCGTCCCGGTCGCCACCACAAGCCCGGCCGCCTCCAGCCGCGCGAGCAACTGCGAGGCGGTGGGCTTCGACAGCCCGGTGAGCTTCCCGATCCGGGTGCGCGACAGGGGCCCGTGCTCCAGCAGCAGGTCGAGCGCGGCCCGGTCGTTCATGGCACGCAGGAGGCGGGGGGTACCGGGGACTCCGGCGCCGGGGGCGGTTCCGGGGGTGGTTCCGGACACGAGGGGGATCACCTGCCGATGACTGTTAGGAAAGTTTCCTGTCTGCGTGGCGCAGAACGTAGGGGTGAGGTCAGAGGGGTGTCAATACCTCTCAGTCGAGGCGTGTGCCGGCGTCGACGTTTCGTCAGAATGCCGAGTTGTAGGCCTTTTTGAGGGTGTGGGCCGATGTGTAGAGGGCCAGGTTCTTGTGCATGGCAGTAGTTCCCTCCGCTCGTCATTGACCTCGTGTGACGGTGCTCCGTAGCGTCCCCACGGTCTTCAACAAAGTGTGTGTTTCGTGAGAGGTCCGAGGAGACCTCGGGGAGTGGGGGGTTCCCATGCCTCTGGGCATGTCGTACGTCGGGGGGAAAGGTGTGAAGGGAAGAGGGGCGCGCACGGCCGTCGTCGCGGTGACGAGTCTGGCATCGCTGCTCGCGGCCGGCGCGGGGCCGGTGTACGCGGACGGGGTGGACGACCCCGTGCCGCAGGCGCCGCGGATCACGTCGCTGGGTCCCTATAGCGAGTGCACCCCGAACGCATGCGTGGGCGAAGGCGGACCCGGGATGCCCGCCCGCTTCTCGCTCGCGCCCAACCCGGCGGACACGGACGTCACCGGCTATCGGGTGTACCTGCTCGGCGGCCCGGTGCGTGAGATCAGCGCGGCGGACGCGGCTTCCATCGAGGTGGTCCCTCCCCAGTCGGGCATGGCCGTGCTCCACGTGCAGGCGAAGGACGGGGACCTCCGCTATGGTCCCGCGGCCACGTTCTCCTTCAAGGTGAAGCCCGTCCAGCGGGTCGGCCACTGGCGCTTCGACGACGGCCTGGCCGATCCCGCGAGCAACGTGGCCAAGGACTCCGCGCCCGTGGCCGAGCCGCACGACGCCGTCCTCCACACCTATGGCGAAACCTGGTCGCCGCTCGCCCGCCGCGGCGAGCAGGACCGTTCCCTGCTGCTGGACCGCAAGCCCGCCGGCCGGCCGGCCGAGTACGCGGCGACCTCGGCGCCCGTGGTGGACACCGCCCGGTCCTTCACGGTGTCGGCCTGGGCCTATCTCGGCGACCGCACCGCAGACCGGGTGGTTCTCTCCGCAGGCGGAAAGCAGGACTCGGCGTTCGCCCTGTACTACTCGGCCGCGGACAAGAAGTGGGCCTTCCGGCGTGCCGCCCAGGACGCGGCCGGCACGGCAAGCGCCCGGTCGCTGGCCGACACGGCGAACCCGCCGCTCAACGTGTGGACGCATGTCGCCGGTGTCTTCGACACCAAGTTCGACGCGGACCCGTCCAACGACACCGTCCAGCTGTACGTCAACGGCCACGCCCAAGGCGCGCCGGTGGCGGCGGCGACGGCGCCCGGCTACGAGCCCTGGCGCGCCACCTCTGGTCTCCAGTTCGGCCGTGGCCGTGCCGCCGGCGCGTACGGCCAGTACTTCCGGGGTCGCATCGACGAAGTCACCGCCCACCAGTGGGCCCTCGACGGGGAGGCGCTGCGCGCTGAGGCGGCCGTGGCGGACGAGGGGCTGCCTGCCGTCGTGCTCGCCGGTCACTGGGACGCGACAGTCTCGGAGGGGTCAAGCATCGAGCAGCTGTCCCCGTACCCGGCCCGTGACATGAGGCTGTCGCCCACGGGGGCCAGGCTCCAGGGCGGCGGCGGTGGCCTCGCGCTGGACGGCGCGAGCGGATACGCGGCGGTGAACGGGCCCGTCGTGGACGAGACCGGTTCCTTCACGGTCTCCGCCCGCGTACGCCTGGACCGCGCCGCCCTGGAGAGCAAGCCCGACGGCTACCGGGCCCAGGTGGCGGGGCAGGCCGCGGCCGCCGGTGCCTCGTGGGGTCTCTGGGTGACCAAGTTCGGCTCCGGCACCTACCTGTGGCAGTTCTCGCGCACCGCCGCCGGAACGGACGGCGCACCGGGTGAGACCGTCACCGTGGGGGCGGACGAAGTGGCCGAGTTGGACACCTGGGTGGACCTCACGGGCGTCTTCGACGCCCAGCCGCACTCCGGGCGCGCAGGGGAGATCTCCCTCTACGTCGGTGCGCGGCAGCAGGTCCGCGTGGGCGAGTTCGGCGCGCCCCAGCAGGGCAGCGGTGCCCTGACCGTCGGCAGCGACACCGGCACCGGAGCCTTCCTCCCCGGTGCGCTGAAGTCGCTGCGCATGTGGACGGGTGCAATGACGTCGCACCAGGTCGGCACCGAGGTGGTCGGCCAGTAGCCGCGTGGCCCTGGTATGCAGACAAGGCGCCCCTCCGCCGGGATGGCGGAGGGGCGCCCTTCGTACGTCCGAGCTACTTCGTCAGGTTCGGCCCCGGCGTGACCGGCGCCGGCCCCGCCGGCGGTGCCAGCGGCGTCGCCGCCGCCGACTGCGGAGAGGTGGTGGACGCGAAGGCCGACGGGGCGGCCATCCCGGCCGTCGGGTCCGGCTTCGGTTCGGCGTCGGACTGCTGGGGGAGGCCGCCCACGATGCGGATGCCCTCCGCGTCGAAGGCGCGCTTGATGCGCCAGCGGAGCTCGCGTTCCACGCCCAGGGACTTGCCCGGCATCGTCTTGGCGGAGAGGCGGACCGTCATGGAGTCGAGCAGGACCTCGTTGAGGCCGAGGATCTCGACCGGGCCCCACAGGCGCTCGTTCCAGGGCTCCTCCTTGGCCATGGCCTCCGCCGCGGTGGTGATCACCGCGCGGACGTGGTCCAGGTCCTCGGAGGGGCGGACCGTGACGTCGACGTTGGCCGTGGCCCAGCCCTGGCTCAGGTTGCCGATGCGCTTGATCTCGCCGTTGCGGACGTACCAGATCTCACCGTTGTCGCCGCGCAGCTTCGTCACGCGCAGGCCGACCTCGACCACCTCGCCGGAGGCGACCCCGGCGTCGACGGAGTCGCCGACGCCGTACTGGTCCTCAAGGATCATGAAGACGCCGGACAGGAAGTCGGTGACCAGGTTCCGCGCGCCGAAGCCGATCGCGACGCCCGCGACACCGGCGGAGGCCAGCAGCGGGGCCAGGTCGATGCTGAAGGCGCCGAGGATCATCAGGCCCGCGGTGCCGAGGATCACGAAGGACGACACCGAGCGCAGCACGGAGCCGATGGCCTCGGAGCGCTGGCGGCGGCGCTCGGCGTTCACCAGCAGGCCGCCGAGGGCCGTGCCCTCGACAGCCTGGGCGCTGCGGTTCATGCGTTCGATCAGCTTCGTCAGCGCGCGGCGGACCAGCATCCGCAGGACGAAGGCGACCACCAGGATCAGCAGGATGCGCAGGCCCGTGTTCAGCCAGGTGGACCAGTTCTCCTCGACCCAGCCGGCGGCCTCGTTGGCCTGCCGCGCGGCCTCGTCGAGGGACACCGGTTGAGGTGTGGGGTCAGCAGCCAGTACGGCGGACCGGAACACGGCGGGGTACCTCCAGGCATGGGCCATGGCATGAAAAGCAGTAGACAAAACAATCTAACGGGGGACAGAGGGGGGTTCGTTGCCATGTTCGAGGGAGAGGTACGTCTCACCTGGGGATGACCAGGTTGTGTCAGGGTGTGTGCAGGAGTGTGGTCGAAAACACTCGGGGCCCGTTACCCGTACGTGGTGGCGCTTCGACCTGGCATGAGGAGAGACTGAGAGCAGATCGTCCCGGCGCGAGCCACGCGCCGCCGGCGTACAAGGAGGCATCCGTGCCGCATGTCCTGGTCCTCAACGCGTCGTACGAGCCCCTCGGCGTCGTACCGCTCCGCCGCGCGCTCGTCCTCGTCCTCGAGAACAAGGCCATATGCCTCGAGGAGTCCGGCGCCTTCATGCACAGCGCGACCCGTGCCATGGCGGCACCCAGCGTCGTCCGCCTCAAACGGTTCGTCCGGGTCCCCTACCGGGGGCCCGTTCCTCTGACCCGCAAAGCCCTCTTCGCCCGCGACGGCGGGCGTTGCATGTACTGCGGTGGCGTCGCAACCAGCGTCGACCACGTCATCCCCCGCAGCCGGGGCGGCAAGCACGCCTGGGAGAACGTCGTGGCGGCCTGCCGCCGCTGCAACCACGTCAAGGCCGACCGGCACCTGCGCGAGCTGGGCTGGCGGCTCCATCAGCAACCCGCCCCACCCTCCGGCCTGGCCTGGCGCATCATCGGGACCGGCCATAGGGACCCGCGCTGGCTGCCCTACCTGCAGCCGTTCGGCGCGGACGACGCCCTGGCCCGGATCGACGGCACGCGACTCGTGCCTGATGATCCGGGCCTTCGTGCATCCTGAGCCCTACGGCACGACTGCGTAGGCCTCGACCGCGAAGAGGGAGATGCCGAACCGGGTCGCCCGCGCGTCGGCCTGTACGCGGACGAAGCGGGTGCCCGGGGCGTCCATCCGGACCGCCTCGCGGCCCCCCTTCCCGTCCCGGACGGTCGCCGCCGTCCGCCAGGTACGGCCGTCCGCCGACACCTGGACGCGGTACTTCGACGCGTACGCGTCCTGCCAGTGCAGCACCACCTGGCCCAGGCGCACGGGCTGCCCGGGCAGCTCCGCCTGCCACCAGGCGCCGTCCTCCGCCGGCGAGGACCAGCGGGTCTTCGGATCGCCGTCGACCGCCGCCGAGGCCGGGAAGTCCGGGGTCTCGTCGCCCGAGGAGGACGCCTTCGCCGTACGGGCCAGGTCGGGGCCGCCGGTAGGCGGGTAGGCACGCACGGTCAGCACGCGCTCCTGGCCCGCGAAGGAGACGGGCACCCGGTACTCGCCCGCGGGGGTGCCCTTCGCCACCGTGATCTGGACCGGGACGGTGGCCGCCGTGCCGCGCGGGAGGACGACCTCCTTGGGGACGGCGACCTGGACGCCCTTCGGCGCCGTCGCGGACAGCGCGCCGCGCACCTCGGCGGGGCGCTGCGCGGACAGGACCGCGTCCACGCGCTGCTGAGGGCCGCCGATCACCGCGTCCGTCTCCGTACGCCGCAGCTCCAGCCGGGCCTGCGGCTCGTCCGCGAACCAGGGGACCACGGTCCGGATGTCCAGCGCTCCCGTCCCGCCGACCCGGACGGCCTCCGCCCGCAGGCCGCGCGCCTGCGTCTGCGTGAAGCCCGTCGGCGACAGCGCGCCCAGCCGCCGCCAGCCCTCGCCCGGGACGTACGCCTCGACGCTGCCGTTCGCCGGGCCGGGAGCGGCCATCACCGTGACCGCCTCCAGGGCGCGCGGCCGGTCCAGGCACACGGTGTACGCGCCGCCCTCGCGGGAGACGGAGCCCGCGTCCCGAGAGGCGCCGGTCCACGCCGCCGCCTCCTCGGCGGCCCGGGCCAGGAACGGGTCCAGCACCCCGTGCCCGACCTTGACGGAGCCCCGCTTCAGGTCCGTACGGAGCGGCTCCAGCTCCAGTGAGGAGCGCCAGGCCGCCGCGCCGTCGCCGCGCGCCTGGGCCTGGAGCATGTCGACGGCCGCCTCGCCCGCGCGCCCGTACCGCGCCAGCTCGTCCAGCCACGGGCGGACCTCGTCGTCGAGCCGGCCCTCCGCCGCGCCCGCCAGCCGCCGCGGCGCCTCGCGCATCACCGTGAAGGCGGCGCGCAGCTCCCGGGCCGCCTTGTCGCGGGCCGCCGCGTCCGCCCCGGCGCGCGTACGCCAGAAGGAGGCGAGGAGCGGCCGCAGGTAGGCGGACTCGTCGGCGCTGAGGATGGAGGAGGCGTCGTTGCCGGCGAGGGCGGCGAGCGCCTCACGGGTGCGCGCGTCGCCGCCCGAGAGGTCGTCGATCGCGGCCCGCCAGGACTCCTGGGCGCGGTAGCCCTTCGGGTTCCAGGCGAAGTCGGCGGCGGTGAACAGCGGGATGCGGGAGGCGGTGGCCTGCTCCATGGCGTTGGCCAGCAGCACCGCCGAACCGGCCGCCACGGCCGGCTCACGGCCGGTGTACGGGCCGAGGAAGATACGGTCCTGCGCGTAGTCGTTGACCGGATAGTTGTCCATGGTGACGAGCGGGTGCTGTTTGAACGCGTCACGGGCCCCGGCCAGTTCCCGCCCGGTGATGGTGCGGGGCACCACCCCGACACCCGTCCAGGCCACCTGTACGTGCGGGTCCAGCTCCTCGGCGAGCGCCGTACGGTACGCGGTCTCCCCGTCCTGGTAGTACTCCGTCGGCATCAGCGACAGCGGCTCGGCGTCCGGGTACCGCTCGGTCAGGTGCCGCGACAGCTCGCTCGCCACGCGCGCGTGCGCCCGGGCCGCCGACTCGGGACCGGAGCCGAAGGTGTCGGCGTCCTTCGAGCAGTGCCACTCGTCGTAGCTGGCGTCCTGGAACTGCAGCTGGAACGCCCGCACCCCGAGCGCGTACATCCCGTCCACCTTGCGCTTCAACGCCTCGACGTCACCCCCGGACGCCAGGCACATCGACTGCGCGGGCGCCACCGCCCAGGCCAGCGTCACGTGGTTGCGCCGGGCCCGTTCCGCCAGCTCCCGGAACTCGGCGCGCTGCGCGGACGGGTAGGGGTCGCGCCACTGCGCCTGGCGGTACGGGTCGTCACCCGGGGCGTAGAGGTACCGGTTCTGCTTCGTGCGGCCCATGAAGTCGAGCTGATCGAGGCGCTGTCGGTGGCTCCAGGGGCGGCCGTAGAAACCTTCCGCCATGCCGCGCACGGCGGTGCCGGGCCAGTCGCGTACGACCACGCCCGGTACCGAGCCGTCGGCCCCGATGAGCTGACGCAGCGTCTGCACCGCGTGGAACAGGCCGTCCCGGCCCGCGCCGTCGAGGGCGACGGTGGGGCGTTCGCCGTACCGGCCGGTCGCGATGCGGTAGCCGCCGGACGGCAGATCCGCGCGTTCGGGCGCACGCAGGGCGCGCAGGGCCTGCTGCGCGCCGGTGCCGCCCATCAACACAACCGCTCCGGCGGCGGGTGTCGTGTGCGCGGTACGTACCGTCCGCACCGTCCGTACGCCCGCGTCGCGCAGGACGGCCTCCAGGGCCTCGACGGCGTACGGATCGGTCTCCGCGCCGGCGACGACGGTCACGGTGTCGCCGAGGGATATCGCGGTGCCGGCGGGGCGCAGGGACTGCGGTCGCGGCCATACGGAGGGCAGTTGGGCGCCCGTCCGCTCGGTCCCGTCCCGCTCGGGGGCGGTCGCGGACGGCGAGCCGGGGTTACCGGGGGCGGCCAGCGCGCCCGGCGCGCCGCCCAGCAGACCGCCGATCACGGCGACCGCGACGGCGGTCGCGGTCCGCTTTCCGCGCCCGAACTGCCCGAACTGCACGCGCGTCTCCCCTCGTTTTCCGTTGGTGCGCGAGTAGCTTGGCCGGTGGCTGAACCGGACGGTTTCGAGCCCACCACCCCCTCGCCGAAGGTGTCAATGTGCGTGGCCGTTGTGTCGTATTTGCCTACCGGGGTAGCAGGAACGGTTCGGCCGTCGCCCCCGGAAAGCGGGAACTCGATGTGACGGACGCCACGTTCTGCGGATGCGATGGCGGCCGCTGGGTAGGGCTGCTGTGACCCTTGTTCCCCCACGCCCAGGGAGGCCGCCGTGGCCGCGTCCGCTCAGCTCCTGCTCTCCGCCCTCTCCAAACAGGTCCCCGCGCGGATACCGTCCCGGACCCGCGTGCAGGCCGTCCTCGCCCGGATCCCGGGCCCCGCGCCCGCTCCCGCCGGGCCCCTCACCTCCGAGCCGCCGCTCGCCGACGCCGCCCCGCTCACCAGCGAACCGGCTCTCACCGACTTCACCCCCCTCACCAGCGAGCCGACCGCGCACGGCACGGCCGGCGGACCGGAGTCCCCAGGAGCCTGAATGACCCTCGCCCGGCTCGCCGCGCTGCACGGTGTCGCCACCGCCTACTCGCCCTCCCCGGGCGTCACCGTCCCGGTCGCCGACGCCACGGTGGTGGCGGTGCTCGGCGCGCTCGACGTCGACGCCGCCACGCCCGCGGCGATCCGCGCGTCCCTCGCCGCCACTGAGGACGCGGCCGCCCGGCGACTGCTCCCGCCGACGGTGGTCCTGTGGCGCGACGCCGGGGCGCGGCTCCCGCGCCCGCTCGCCGCGCTCCCGCCGGGCACCGCGCTGCGGGTCCTCGGTGAGGACGGCACGGAGCTCCCGGCGGTCTGGGAGGAGCTGCCGCTCGGGGCGCACCGCCTGGAGGCCCGGGCCGGCGACGGGCGCACGGCGCACAGCACCCTCGTCGTGGCCCCCGCGCGCGTGCCGCAACCACCCGCCGCGCGCGGGTACGGCCTGCTCGTCCAGCTCTACTCGCTGTTGTCCACCCGCTCCTGGGGCATGGGCGACCTCGGGGACCTGAGGGAGCTCGCCGCGTGGGCGGGGCGGGCTCTCGGAGCCGGGTTCGTGCAGGTCAACCCGCTCCACGCGGCCGTGCCCGGCACGCCCACGGACCCGTCCCCGTACCGCCCGTCCTCGCGCCGCTTCCCCGACCCCGTCCACCTGCGGATCGAGGACGTCCCCGAGTACGCGTACGCGCGCGGCCACCTGACACCCGAGCAGCGCGACGAGCTGGACGCGGTGCTGGGGCGGGCGGCCGAGCTGCGCGAGAAGGTGCTGCGCAAGGGCGAGCTGATCGACCGGGACGCGGTGTGGGTGCTCAAGCGCCGCGCCCTGGAGCTGCTGTACGCCGTACCGCTCGGCCCCGGCCGCGAAGCCGCGCTGCGCGACTTCCGGGCCGCGCAGGGGCGCGCGCTGGAGGACCACGCCACGTGGTGCGCGCTGGCCGAGCGGTACGGCGCCGACCGCGCCCAGTGGCCCGAGGACGTGCGCGACCCGCGCTCCGCCGCCACCGCGCGCGTACGGGCCGAGCTCGCCGACCGGGTCGACTTCCACTGCCGGCTCGCCTGGCTCACCGACGAGCAGCTCGCGGCCGCCGCGCGGGCGGCACGCGAGGCGGGCATGGACGTCGGGATCGTCCACGACCTCGCGGTGGGCGTGCACCCGGACGGCGCCGACGCCTGGGCACAGCAGGACGCCTTCGCGGCGGGCATGTCGGTGGGCGCCCCGCCGGACGCGTTCAACGCGCGCGGCCAGGACTGGGGCCTGCCGCCCTGGCGCCCGGACGCGCTCGCCGCCTCCGGCTACGCCCCCTACCGGGACCTGCTGCGCGGGCTGCTGCGGCACGCGGGCGCCCTCCGCATCGACCACGTGATGGGGCTGTTCCGGCTCTGGTGGGTGCCCGAGGGTCGCGAACCCACCGAGGGCACGTACGTCCGGTACGACGCCGAGGCCATGCTCGCGGTCCTCGCCCTGGAGGCCCACCGCGCGGGCGCCGTCGTGATCGGCGAGGACCTCGGCACGGTCGAGCCCGGTGTACGGGAGGCCCTGCAGCGGCGCGGCGTCCTCGGCACGTCGGTGCTGTGGTTCGAGCGGGACTGGGAGGGCGACCGGCGACCGCTGGCCCCCGAGGCGTGGCGCGCGGACTGCGTGGCCACGGCGACGACGCACGACCTGCCGTCCACGGCGGCGCGGCTCACCGGCGAGCACGTCGAGCTGCGGCACCGCCTCGGGCTGCTGGCCCGGCCGCTGGAGGAGGAGCAGGCCGAGGACGCGACCGAGGTCGCCGAGTGGCTCGCGTACCTGCGCGAGCTGGGACTGCTGGAACGAGGGCCGGACGGCGGGGCGGGCTCGCGCGACGAGGAGGCCGAGATCCGTGCCTTCTACCGCTTCCTGCGGCGCACGCCCGCGCGCATGACCGGGGTGTGGCTGCCGGACGCCGTGGGCGACCGCCGCCCGCAGAACCTGCCCGGGACGTGGGACCAGTACCCGAACTGGCGGCTGCCCGTCGCGGACGCGGAGGGCCGCCCCGTCACCCTGGAGGAGCTGGCCGCCTCACCCCGGCTGCACGCCCTCATGGCGGTGCTCGGGACCGGTGGGGAGCCTCCTATGGGACCCCCGGGCGCGCGGCGCCTTTAGGCGTTCGCTACGTTTGCACCGTGGACAAGAAGAACGCCCTGCGCGCCGGCGCCGTCGCGGCCGGTACGACGCTGATGATGCTGCTCATGTCGTCCCCTGCGGTCGCGCTCGTCCGCGACGACGGCGACGACCCGGGCCCCGGCCTGAGCCTGATCGACACGCTCGGCCTGTTCGTGGGCGCCCCGATCCTGCTGTTCCTGGTGATCGCGGGCCTGGTGATGGTGCTCGACAAGTCCAAGAAGCAGGTCTGACGCCTCACTGAGGCTTTCCGAAGGCGCTGCACGGTGGTGAGACCGTCGTGCGGCGCCTTCGTGCGTTCTCCCGCGTTCACGCGCCCGTCGTCTTGAGCAGCTTGCGTAGCAGGGCCGCCAACTGCTCGGCCTCCTCCGGCTCCAGGGCGGCCTCCAGGGCCTCCCGCTGGACCGCCAGCCCGGCCGCCACGGCCTCGTCCACGAGCTCGCGGCCCCGTTCGGTGAGCGTCACCCGCAGGCCCCGCCGGTCGTTGGGGTCGGGGTTGCGGGTCAGCAGCCCGGCGCGCTCCAGCTTGTCGAGGCGGCCCGTCATGCCGCCCGTCGTGAGCATCAGCGTCGCCGACAGCTCGCGCGGCGAGAGCGTGTACGGCTCGCCCGAGCGGCGCAGCGTCGCCAGGACGTCGAACTCCCCGCGGGAGATCCCGAAGGGCGCGTACGCCTTGTCGACGCGGGCCCCGATGGAGTGGGTCAGCCGGTAGACGCGCCCGAAGACGGCCATGGGGAGGGTGTCGAGGTCGGGCCGTACGACCGCCCACTGGGCGGTGATCGCGTCGACGGCGTCCTGCTGCTCAGGGCCGGAGCCGGGGTCGGACCCGGGGCCGGGGCCGGGTGCCGGAGTGGTCGGAGTCATGGGCGCAGTCTCCTGCTCGGTGCGGACGGGTGCAAAAGATGCTTGCAAGTAAGTTGCTTAGCGCTAAGCTACTTATCACCAAGCTAGTTCGAAGGGGGAGCCCGATGTCCCACAAGGCCGCAGTCATAGCCCTCACCGCCCTCGCCCCGATCTCCTGGGGCTCCACCTACGCCGTCACCACGGAGTTCCTGCCGCCGGACCGGCCCCTGTTCACGGGGCTCATGCGGGCCCTGCCCGCCGGGCTGGCGCTGCTCGCGCTCACCCGGACGCTCCCGCGCGGCGCCTGGTGGGGGAAGTCGGCGGCGCTCGGGGCGCTGAACATCGGGGCCTTCTTCCCCCTGCTCTTCCTCGCCGCGTACCGGCTGCCCGGCGGCGTCGCCGCGGTCGTCGGCTCGGTGGGGCCGCTGTTCGTCGTCGGCCTCGCCGCGCTGCTGCTGGGGGAGCGGCCCACCGTGCGGGCGGTGGTGGCCGCGGTCGCCGCCGCCTTCGGGGTGAGCCTCGTCGTGCTGAAGGCGGGCGCCGCCTTCGACCTGGTCGGCGTCCTCGCCGGACTGGCCTCGGCGGTGTCCATGTCGGCGGGGACGGTGCTGACCAAGCGCTGGGGCCGGCCCGAGGGCGTCGGGCCGCTGGCCATGACCGGCTGGCAGCTGAGCGCCGGGGGCCTGCTCATCGCGCCGGTCGCCTTCCTGGTGGAGGGCGCCCCGCCGGCCCTGGATGCGCGGGGGCTCGCCGGGTACGCGTACCTCGCGCTCGCCAACACCGCCGTCGCGTACTGGCTCTGGTTCCGCGGCATCGAGCGGCTGACCGCCACCGCCGCCACCCTCCTCGGGCCGCTCTCGCCGCTGACCGCCGCCGTCGTCGGGTGGGTCGCGCTGGGGCAGGCGCTGGGGCCGGTGCAGCTGATCGGCATGGTGATCGCCTTCGGTGCGACGCTCGCCGGGCAGTGGGTGACGAGGCCGCGACCCGCCGCGACAGCATCGTTCAGTTTTACTGAAGAGAAGGCCAAGGAACTTTCGATGGACGCGATCGGTTCCGGAGTGCGACGGTAGGTCCACCGCACACCAGAAAGGGATCACCGTGGCAGTCCTGGACCGCGTCCGTAACGGCGAGACGACGACCGCGAGGAGAGGAGGGAGAGCCGGGCAGGCCGCCGGCCTCGGCCTCCTCCTCGCAGCCGTCGCCACGGTCGTCTGGTCCGGCAGCTTCGTCACCTCACGGGCCCTGCACGACTCCGTCCCGCCCGTCCAGGCCGCCTTCTGGCGCTGGGTCGTCGCCATCCTCGCCGTCGCCCCCTTCGCGGCCCGCGCGACCTGGCGCCGACGGCACGTCGTCCGCCGCCACCTCGGCTTCGTCACCCTCGCCTCGCTCCTCGGCGTCACCGTCTACAACACCCTCGTCAACCAGGCCGGGCTCACCACCTCCGCCTCCACCATGGGCATGGTCATGGCCGCCTCTCCCGTCCTGATGGCGGTGTACGAGCGGCTGGGCGGCGCCCGGCTGGGACCACGACGGCTGGCCGGCCTGCTGATCGCCTGCGCCGGAGTGGTCCTGCTGGTGGGCAAGGGGTCCCTCGTGCCGGACTTCGCCGCCGGAGACCTGTGGATGGTGGCGGCGGCCGTCTCCTTCGCCTCGTACAGCGCCCTGCTCAGGCGGCGGCCGGCGGAGCTCGGCGGGATCGTCTTCCTGCTGACCACCTTCGTGCTGGGCGCGGTGATGCTGCTGCCGGCGTACGCGATCAGCGTCGCGGTGCAGGGCGGCTTCGAGGTGTCGGCCGGCACGGTCGGACCGCTGGTGTACGTCGGGGTGTTCTCCTCCGCGGTCGCCTTCTTCGCCTGGAACAAGGCGGTTTCGCTGATCGGCGCGGCCCGGGCGGGGGTCGTCTACTACCTCCAGCCGGTGTGCGTGGCCCTGCTGTCCTGGCTGCTGATCGACGAGCGGCTCGGCGTGCTCCAGGGGGTCTGCATGGCGCTGATCCTGGGCGGCGTGATCCTCGGGACGGCCCGCGCGAAGGCGTGACGGTAGCGACGAAGTGAAGTGAGGGCCTCGGCCGCCGGTGGTCAATCGGCGGGCGAGGCCCTCACGTGCTCGGGGTGGGGGGAGGGAGGGTGCCGGGGTGACGCGGGGAGGTGCGTCACCCCGGCGAGGGGGGCATCGGGTGCCGGTGTCAGCAGTTGACGACGTACCAGACCGGGTTCCAGTTGTAGCTGGAGGAGGCGGAGTACGCGCCCGGCGTGGTGAAGATGGTGTTCCGGTTGCTGTCCAGGAAGCGGGCCCGGGTGCCCGGCGTCTGGTTGTTGATCCAGGAGCCGTAGCCGGTCCAGTTGTCCAGGGCGTACGTGGCGCACCGGTAGAGGTTGAACTGCGCGCCGGTGAAGTTGGTGCCGGTGAACATGCAGAAGTTCTGGGCCGGGCAGTCGGCGCGGCCCTGTCGCGCGCCCGGCAGCGGCAGCACGATCTCGCCCTTGCCGTCGATCGCGATCCGGTTGAGGGCGACCTGCGTGCCGCCGTGGCGGGCGAGGTGGGTGTCGACCTGCTCCTGGAGGTCTTCGGCCTCGTCGTCGTCCAGGCCCGCCGCCTCCGCCTCCGCGGCGAGGTCGTGGTGGCCGGGGACGGACGCGGCGGCGGCCGGGTTGGTCAGGCCGAACGCCATCGCGGCGACGAGTGCCATGACCGCGAACAGCGCCGCGGTCAGCTTGCGCAGTGTCATGCGGTGTTCCCCCTGTTTTCGGGACGAATGCCGTCGCGTGTGCGGCGGGCATGACTCTGAGTGTCCAAGCCTGCGCGAGTGCCGGGCAACCGGTTCCCGCGTTGCTGTCCGGTAGACGCCAAAGCCGCCTGGAGCGGCGGGAGTCGGCGGATGTCGGCGGGTGTGCGCGCGTCGGCGGGTGTCGGTGTGCGTCGGGGCGCATCGGATGCGGCGGGGCGGCGGCGGATAGGTTGCGGTCCATGACCGAGTGGGACATCAAGAAGCTCCAGATCCTGCGCACGCTGCGGGACCGCGGCACCGTGACCGCGACCGCGGAGGCGCTGCTGATGACCCCCTCGGCCGTCTCACAGCAGCTGTCCAACCTCTCCAAGCAGTTGGGCGTACGGCTGCTGGAGGCGCGCGGGCGGCGCGTGCGGCTCACCGACGCCGCCCACCTCGTGCTGCGCCACGCCGAGGTGGTGTTCGCGCAGCTGGAGCGGGCGGACGCGGAGCTCGCCGGATACCTCCAGGGCGAGGCCGGCGAGGTGCGCGTCGGGGCCTTCTCCACCGCCGTGCCCGCTCTCGTCGTCCCCGCGGTCCTGCGGCTGCGCACCGCCCACCCGGGCCTGGAGGTGCGGGTCCGGGAGGCGGAGGCGGCCGAGGCGTACGAGCTGCTGTCGGCGGGGGCGGTGGACCTGGCGCTGTCGCTGGCGGCGCACGCGCCGACGGCCCGGGACCCCAAGTTCACGCGCGTGCCGCTGCTCGCCGATCCGCTGGACGTCGCCCTGCCGGCGGAGCATCCGCTGGCGGGGGCGCCGGGGCTGCGGCTGGCCGACCTGTCGGGGGAGCGCTGGATCTTCGGGGGCAGCGGCCCCTGGTCGGAGATCACCACGGCGGCGTGCGAGGCGGCCGGGTTCGTCCCGGAGCAGGCCCACTCGGCGGCCGGCTGGACGGCGATCCTGGCGATGGTGGAGGCGGGTATGGGCATCGCCCTGGTGCCGCGCATGGCGGCGGCGGAGCGGGCGACGGGCGTGGTGATGCGGGTCCTGGAGGCCGACCAGCCCCGCCGTCACGTCGTCGCGGCGGCCCGGCGCGGCGCGGAGTCGGCCCCGGCGGTCGCCCGCGTGCTCGCGGCCCTGCGCGAGGTCGCGGCCCTGCGGTAGGGCCTGCGGCAGGGCCGGCGTCGGGGCGTCGGCCTGCTTGGGCCTGTGCGGGCGCCGGGGCGTCGCGGCGCCGTGACGTCGGCCGGGGCGGTGCGGGCCCCGCGCCCGTCAGGCCACCGGGGGTCTCGCCAGGCCCAGGAGGAGCTCGTCCGTCGCCGCCTTGATGCCGTCGAGCGTGCGGCCCTCGACGTGCGTCACGCGGTGCATGAGGCTCGGCATGAACGGCGCCAGCAGCATGTGCGCCAGCAGCGCCGCATCCCCGTCGGGCCGGATCCGGGCCACGAGCATCGCCGTGTGGGTGTGCATCGTGGCGTAGGCGCCGCTGTCGTAGCGCGCCAGCGGTCCCGCCTCCTCCGCCGCCAGCATCATGTCCCGCTGCTCGGCGACCCGGTCGGCCAGCGCGTGCAGGAACGCGCGCAGGCGCTGGAGGGGCGGTGCCTCCGGACCGAGCGGCGGCGGGCCGGACATGAAGGCCTGCTGGAAGCGCTTCTCGCGCTCGTCGAGCAGCGCGAACAGCAGTTGCGCGACATCGCCGAACCGGCGGTAGACCGTGCCCACGCCGATGCCGGTCGCGTGCGCGACCGCGTTCATGGTCAGGGCCCCGGGCCCCTTCTCCGCCACGATCGCGGCGGCGGCCTCCAGGATCCGGCGGCGGTTGTCCGCGGCGTCCGCGCGCTCCTGGCGCTCCGGACGCGCGGCGGCGGGCCCGTCCACCAGCGGCAGGTCGATGCGGCGGGGTGGGCGCGACGACGGCGGCGTGCTCATGGCCCGAGCATAGCCGAGTACCGGAAAACTATCCGGTTCCGCTACGGGGCCTCTTGCCATGCGGATTCCTATCCGCTTAACTCGTGGATGACAGGAAGCGGATAGCGATCCGCTTTCTCCGTACGTGTCGAAGGGTTGCGTCATGGCTCCGAAGATCGCCGTCGTCTACTACTCCTCCACCGGCAACGTCCACCGCCTCGCCGAGGCGGTCGCCGAGGGCGCCGAGAAGGCCGGCGCCGAGGTCCGGCTGCGCCGCGTACCCGAGCTCGCCCCCGATGCGGCCATCGACTCCAACCCCGCCTGGCGCGAGCACGTCGAGGCCACCCGCGGCGTGGAGGTCGCCACCCTCGACGACCTGGCCTGGGCCGACGCGTACGCCTTCGGCACGCCCACCCGGTACGGCAACGTCGCGGCCCAGCTGAAGCAGTTCCTCGACTCCACCGGCGGCCTGTGGCAGCAGGGCGCGTTCGCCGACAAGCCGGCCACCGGCTTCGTCAGCGCGTCGAACGCGCACGGCGGCAACGAGTCCACGCTGCTCGCGCTCTACAACACCATGCACCACTGGGGTTCCCTCATCGTCTCGCCCGGCTTCACCGACCCGGCGATCTTCGCCGCCGGCGGCAACCCCTATGGCACCTCGCACGCCTCCGGCGCCGGAGCCCCCGGCGACAACGTGCTGACCGCCGCCCGCTACCAGGGCCGGCGCCTCGCCACGATCACCGCGCGCCTCGCCGGTACCGCCACCGCGCTCTGAGGCGACCTTTCAGTTGAGCTGAAGATCGATTGAAGGAACTTTCGATGGACCTGTTGCTTCCGCAGGCCCGACAGTAGGTCCATGACCTTCGACCCGAGCACCCAGGACGCCCCGGACCAGGACCCGCACGCCAACGACGCCGCGCCCTACGGCGGTGGCGACCCGTACGCCGACTACCGTGCCGGTGACTTCCCGTTCACCGACCTCGTCGACCTGGCCGACCGCCGCCTCGGTGCCGGAGTCGTCGCCGCCAACGACGAGTTCTTCGCCGAGCGCGAGAACCTCCTGGTGCGCGAGCGTGCCGTGTTCGATCCGGAGCACTTCGGGCACAAGGGCAAGATCATGGACGGCTGGGAGACCCGCCGTCGGCGCGGTACCGACGGCGAGAACCCCTTCCCCGCCCCCGAGGACCACGACTGGGCGATCGTCCGCCTCGGCGCCCCCGGCGTCATCCGCGGCGTCATCGTCGACACCGCCCACTTCCGCGGCAACTACCCGCAGCGCGTCTCCCTCCAGGCCGCCTCCGTCGAGGGCAGCCCGAGCCCCGAGCAACTCCTCTCCGACGACGTGAAGTGGGAGGAGATCCTCCCGCCCACCCCCGTACGCGGCCACGCCGCCAACGGCTTCGCGATCGGCGCCGAGCGCCGCTTCACCCACGTGCGCGTCTGCCAGCACCCCGACGGCGGTATCGCCCGCCTCCGCGTCCACGGCGAGGTCGTCCCCGACCCGGAGTGGCTGGACCTCCTCGGCACCCTCGACCTCATCTCCGTACTCAACGGAGGCGTGTACGAGGACGCGTCCGACAAGTTCTACTCCTCGCCGACGCAGATCATCCTGCCGGGCACCTCCCGCAAGATGGACGACGGCTGGGAGAACCGCCGCCGCCGCGTCCGCGGCACCAACGACTGGGTGCGCTTCCGCCTCGCCGCGCAGGGTGCCGTACGGGCCGTCGAGATCGACACCGCGTACCTCAAGGGCAACTCCGCCGGCTGGATCTCCCTCCAGGGCCGCGACGGCGAGGACGGCGACTGGTTCGAGATCATCCCGCGCACCCGGCTCCAGCCCGACACGCTCCACCGCTTCAAGCTGCCCGCCGAGGCCGTCGTCACCCACGTACGCCTCGACGCCTTCCCCGACGGCGGCATCGCCCGCATGCGCCTGCACGGCTCCCTCACGGAGCAGGGCGCGGTGGACCTGCGCGACCGCTACGCGCGGCTGAACGGCTGACGGCCCGCACGGCCGGCTGACGGCCGGACACGGCTTCCGCCCGGCGGACGGCGCGCACGAACGCCCGCCCGCCGGGCGGATTTCCACCCACGACGAAGGGGCGCCCCTCGGGGGGAGGGCGCCCCTTTTTTGAGCGCTCGGTTCACCTCCGGGGCGCCTAAGACGGTGTCGACGGTCGATCTCCCCCTACGCCCTGCGGGCGTGGGAGGTACCCCCGCTCGGGTCTCCCCCTGGCCTTCGGCGGGGGGACCCCCAGTTCCTCACGACCCTCCGCGCTCCCCCTACCTTCGGCGGGGGGGACCCCCATCCCTTTCGACACCGCCGCTCCCCCTACCTTCGGCGGGGGGACCCCCACTTCGGCTCACTCGCGAGGTTTCATCACACGCCCGCGGCCGCCGCCGCGTCCGCCGCCTGGGCCTTCAGCGCGCGCTCCACGCCCGACCGCGACTCCGACACCAGGCGGCGCAGTGCCGCGTTCGGCTCCGCGCTCGCGAGCCAGGCGTCCGTCGCCGCCAGCGTCTCCTCGGAGACCTGGACCGCCGGGTAGAGGCCCACCGCGATCTGCTGGGCCATCTCGTGGGAGCGGGACGCCCACACGTCCTTGACCACGGCGAAGAACTTCTCCGTGTACGGGGCCAGCAGCTCGCGCTGGTCCGTCTGGACGAAGCCGCCGATCACGGCCTCCTGCACGGCGTTCGGCAGTTTGTCGGAGTCGACGACCGACGCCCACGCCTCGGCCTTGGCCTCCGCCGTCGGGCGTGCCGCCCGCGCGGTCGCCGCGTGCCGCTCGCCCGCCGCCGTCTTGTCGCGGTCGTGCTCGGCGGCGATCTCCGGCTCGTCGTACACGCCCGTCGCGGCCAGCCGCTCCACGAACGCCCAGCGCAGCTCGGTGTCCACGACCAGGCCCTCGATCGTCTCGCGGCCCTCCAGCAGCGCCGCCAGCAGGTCCAGCTGCTGCGGCGTACGGGCGGTCGCCGCGAAGGCCCGCGCCCACGCCAGCTGGTGGTCGCTGCCCGGCTCGGCGGTGCGCAGGTGCGTCAGCGCCGCCTCCGTCCAGCGGGCCAGGCCCGTCTCGCGCCACTCCGGCGCCGCGTACAGGTCGAGGGCCAGCTTCACCTGGCGGTGCAGCGACTGCACCACACCGATGTCCGACTCCTTCGCGATGCCGGACAGCACCAGCTCCAGGTAGTCGCGCGTGGCCAGCTCGCCGTCGCGCGTCATGTCCCACGCCGACGCCCAGCACAGCGCGCGCGGCAGCGACTCGGTGAAGTCGCCCAGGTGCTGCTTCACCGTGGCCAGCGACTCCTCGTCGAGGCGTACCTTGGCGTACGACAGGTCGTCGTCGTTGAGCAGCACCACGGCCGGGCGGCGCACGCCCGCCAGCTGCGGCACCTCGGTGCGCTCGGTCGCCGTGACGTCCAGCTCCACCCGGTCCGTACGGACCAGCTTGCCCGACCCGTCGAGGTCGTACAGGCCGATCGCGATCCGGTGCGGCCGCAGGACCGGCTCGCCCTTCGCGCCGGCGGGCAGCGCCGGGGCCTCCTGGCGTACCGCGAAGGAGGTGATGACGCCGTCCCCGTCGACCTCGATCTCCGGGCGCAGCACATTGATGCCGGCCGTCTCCAGCCACGCCTTCGACCACGTCTTCAGGTCACGCCCGGAGGTCTCCTCCAGCGCGCCCAGCAGGTCCGACAGGCGCGTGTTGCCGAAGGCGTGGCGCTTGAAGTACGCCTGCACGCCCCGGAAGAACTCGTCCTCGCCGACGTACGCCACCAGCTGCTTCAGCACGGAGGCGCCCTTGGCGTAGGTGATGCCGTCGAAGTTGACCAGGACGTCGTCCAGGTCGCGGATGTCGGCCATGATCGGGTGCGTCGACGGCAGCTGGTCCTGCCGGTACGCCCACGTCTTCATCTGGTTCGCGAACGTCGTCCACGAGTGCGGCCAGCGCGAACCCGGCGCCGCCGCCTGGCAGGCGATGGAGGTGTAGGTGGCGAACGACTCGTTCAGCCACAGGTCGTTCCACCACTCCATCGTCACCAGGTCGCCGAACCACATGTGGGCCAGCTCGTGGAGGATGGTCTCGGCGCGCACCTCGTACGCCGCGTCCGTCACCTTCGACCGGAAGACGTACTGGTCGCGGATGGTCACCGCGCCCGCGTTCTCCATCGCGCCCGCGTTGAACTCCGGCACGAACAGCTGGTCGTACTTGGCGAAGGGGTACGCGTAGTCGAACTTCTCCTGGAACCAGTCGAAGCCCTGCCGCGTCACCTCGAAGATCGCGTCCGCGTCGAGGAACTCGGCGAGCGACGGACGGCAGTAGATGCCCAGCGGCACGACCTGCCCGTCCGGGCCCTCGTACGTGCTGTGCACCGCGTGGTACGGGCCGACGATCAGGGCCGTGATGTACGTCGAGATGCGCGGCGTGGGCTCGAAGACCCAGACGTCATCCTTCGGCTCGGGCGTCGGGCTGTTCGAGATGACGGTCCAGCCGGACGGCGCCTTCACGGTGAACTGGAAGGTCGCCTTCAGGTCCGGCTGCTCGAAGCTGGCGAACACCCGCCGCGCGTCCGGCACCTCGAACTGCGTGTAGAGGTACGCCTGGTCGTCGACCGGGTCGACGAACTTGTGCAGGCCCTCGCCGGTGTTCGTGTACGCGCAGTCCGCGACGACCGTCAGCTCGTTGCGCCCCTGCTTCAGGTGCTTCAGCGCGATCCGCGAGTCGCGGAAGACGGCCGCGACGTCCAGCGCGTGGCCGTTCAGGGTGACCTTGTGGACGGCCGGGGCCACCAGGTCGATGAACGTCTCCGCGCCCTCCTCGGCGGAGTCGAAGCGCACGGTGGTGACGGACCGGTAGGTGCCGCCCTCCTGCGCGCCGCTGAGATCCAGGTCGATCTCGTACGAGTCCACGGTCAGCAGCTTCGCCCGCTGCTGCGCCTCTTCACGGGTCAGGTTCGTGCCAGGCACCCGGTCATCTCCTCGTTGTGTGACGTTTGCGGCCATCCTTCCACGGACGCCAAGGGGCCGCCCCACCGTTACGGCGGGGCGGCCCCATCGGCATGAAACCCGAGGTCAGCCGGTCGGCGACGTCAGCCGTTCAGCTCGGCGGCGACCAGCTCCGCGATCTGCACGGCGTTCAGCGCCGCGCCCTTGCGCAGGTTGTCGTTGGAGAGGAAGAGCGCGAGGCCGTGCTCGACGGTCTCGTCCACGCGGATGCGGCCGACGTACGAGGCGTCCTTGCCGGCCGCCTGGAGCGGGGTCGGGATCTCGGAGAGCTCGACGCCCTCGGCGTCCTTCAGCAGCTCGTAGGCGCGCTCCACGCTGATCGGGCGCTCGAAGCGGGCGTTGACCTGGAGGGAGTGGCCCGAGAAGACGGGGACGCGCACACAGGTGCCGGAGACCTTGAGGTCGGGGATCTCCAGGATCTTGCGGGACTCGTTGCGGAGCTTCTGCTCCTCGTCCGTCTCGAAGGAGCCGTCGTCGACGAGGGAGCCGGCCAGCGGCAGCACGTTGAAGGCGATGGGGCGCTTGTAGACGCCGGGCTCGGGGTACGCGACGGCCTCGCCGTCGTGGGTGAGCTCGGTGGCGCGCTCGGCGACGGCCTTGACCTGGCCGTCCAGCTCCGCGACGCCCGCCAGGCCCGAGCCGGAGACGGCCTGGTAGGTGGTGGCGACCAGGGCGGTCAGGCCCGCCTCCTGGTGCAGCGGCTTCAGCACCGGCATGGCGGCCATGGTGGTGCAGTTCGGGTTGGCGATGATCCCCTTGGGGCGGTCCTTGATCGCGTGCGGGTTCACCTCGGACACGACCAGCGGCACCTCGGGGTCCCGGCGCCAGGCGGAGGAGTTGTCGATCACCACGGCACCCTGGGAGGCGACCTTCTCGGCGAGCGCCTTGGAGGTGGCGCCACCGGCGGAGAAGAGCACGATGTCCAGGCCGGTGTAGTCGGCGGTGGAGGCGTCCTCGACGGTCACGCCGTCCAGGACGGTGCCCGCGGAACGGGCGGAGGCGAACAGCCGCAGCTCGTCGACGGGGAACTTCCGCTCGGCAAGGATCCTGCGCATGACCGTGCCGACCTGACCGGTCGCTCCGACGATTCCTACCTTCACGGGGACTCCTCCGTACGTGCTTGTCGGCCCTGGCGGCCTGGGTGCCTCACCCATGATGCGTATCACCTGACCGGGCTTGTCCAATTCATTGTCCGCGACGTGAGAAGCAGCACGCGAAGGGCGGGCGCCCGCAGGACGCCCGCCCTCACTCACCGTACGAGACGTGCTACGGCGTGACCTTGCCGATCATGACGCTGCCGCTGCCCGCGGCCGTGCCGCGCGCCGTCACCAGCGACACCTCGCCGAAGAACTGCCGGCCCTCGGGGGCCTCGCCGTTCACCAGCACCTCGGCCGCGACCTGCGCCGACGCGCCCGTCGCCAGCTTCACCGGCTTGGCGGCGTCGACCTTGACCGTGCCGAGCGCGGACGAGAAGTACACGTCCTTGTAGTCGTACGTGGTCGAGCCGGCCGGGATCTCGTAGCCGATGACCTCGATCGTGTACGTACCGGCGGCCGGCTTGATCAGGGAGACGGACTCCTCCGAGTCGCCGTCCGCCGACGAGCCGACCTCCACGCCGTTCAGCGAGACGGTCAGGTCCAGGTCGGCCGCCTTGTCGGAGGTGTTGCCGATGGCGACGTCCAGCCGCTCGACGCCCTCACCGAGGGTGACCGTGCTGGTGTGCGTGGCGTGGTTGGCGAGGGTCGGCGTGGCGACCTTCGCGGAGCCGAGCGGGCCGCCCTTCAGCGTGCCGTCGATCGCGGCGAAGCCGTTGGTGACCTTCCAGTCCACCGCGGCCGGCGTGCCGACCTTCGCCTCGGGCACCGTCCGCACCGCCGGGTCGAAGGCCGCACCCAGCAGGGACACGTCCAGCTTGTAGGGGTTGTCCAGGTCCGGCGAGGTGCGCCGCGCCTCGACCTCGATCTCCCAGACGCCCGGCGTCGGGTTGGCGTACGAGCGCGCGTCGGGACGGCACGTGTTCGCCGGGTTGTAGTGCGGGTAGCACGCGTTGGACGCGGTGGTGTCGACGGGCACGCCGTACGGGTGGATGGCGATGAACCGGGTCTGGCTCTTCTCCTTCAGCCCGCCGAGCGCCACCTCCAGCGCCTTGGCGCCCTTGGGCACCGTGACGAAGTAGGACTTGTGGCTGTTGCGCTGCACGGTGCCGGTCGCGCTGTAGGCGTACGCGCTCGGCGCGGCCAGGTCGTGCGCGACGACGACGGTGGCGAGGATCTGCTTGTCGACGCCCTCGGTGTCCTCGTCGTCGGCCTCCAGGATGGCGCTGTGCACGCCCGCGGAGCCCGGCTTGGCCTGCACCTTGACGGTGACGGGCTTGTTCAGCGGCAGGTCCACCTCGTCGTCGCCGAGGATGCGGAAGGTGCCGTCGTTGTACTTCAGCTCCAGCTCGTGCTCGATCGGCCGGTCCGGGCCGGTCGTGCGCGTGATGGTGACGTCGTAGACCTTCTTCTGGCCGGCCTTGAGGCCGCCCTCGCGGTCGTAGATGCCGGTGCCGGGCTTCTTCAGCTCCTGCTCCAGCGCGGTGTCGACGGGCGCGGCGACCGTGTACTCGTGCGCGGTGGCCCCGTCCTCGATGGACTCCCAGGCGTCGACGACGTCGATCAGACCGGCGCCCTGCTCGTGCGCCGCGACACCCGAGATGCGGTTCGCGGTGCTGGTGAGCGCGGTACGCAGGCTCAGCGGGGAGAGCGCGATCTTCCGCTGCTTGGCGGCGGAGATCAGCAGCGCGCTCGCGCCGGCCGCCTGCGGCGACGACATCGAGGTGCCGTTGAGCATGCCGTAGCCGGCGGGCAGCTTGTAGGACGTCTCCGGGACGCCCGCGCCCGCCATCCACGTCGGGATGGTGTTGATCGCCGAGCCGGGCGCGGAGATCGTCGGGGTGAGGCCGCCGTCCTCACGCGGGCCGCGCGAGGAGAAGGGGAACATGGCGTACTTCTTCTCGACGACCGAGGCGTAGTTGGCGCCCCACGTCTCCTTGGAGATCGCGGCGCCGACCGAGACGACCTTGTCGGCCAGGCCGGGGTCCCCGATGGTGTTCAGGCCCGGGCCGGAGTTGCCGGCCGAGATGACCAGCTGGACGCCGTAGGTGTCGATCAGGCGGCCGTAGAGCGCGGCGCGCGCGTTGTCGCCGGAGTTGAGCGCCGGCAGGCCGCCGATCGACATGTTGACGATGTCGACACCGCGGTTGACGACCAGGTCCGCCATGCCCTCGGTCAGGGCGGTGTTGGTGCAGCCGCCGGACCAGGTGCAGGCGCGCGAGGAGACCAGCTTGGCGCCGGGCGCCGCGCCGTTCATCTTGCCGCCGAACAGGCCGTGGGCGGCGGTGATGCCGGCCACGTGCGAGCCGTGGTCGGAGTTGACGACGCCGATGTTGACGAAGTCGGCCTTGTCCTTGTTGGCGTTGTAGACGACGTCCTTGCGGATCTCGACCACGAACGGGATGCGCTCCACGACGTCGGTCTCCGGCTTGTCCGTGCCGAAGTAGCCGACCTGGAACCCGTCCTTGTACGGCTTCATCGCGACGTCGTCGGTGAAGTCGTTGTTGCCGTTGAGGTCGACGCGGACGGTGCCGGCGGCCGCGTCGTACAGCACGCCCCACACGTCGGTGGTGTCACCGTCGCGGTTGAGGTCGCCGTTCATGTCGCCGCCCTTGGTGGCGGCCTCGCGGAAGTCGCGGTAGCGGTACGAGCCCTCGGGCGCCGTCCAGGTGCGGCCGTCGGCGGTGAACGTCGGGCCGGCCACCGCCGGGTTGTTCATCGGGCGCCAGGTGCCGTCGCCGTCGGTGACGGGGTGGGTGGCGGTCACCCAGTCGACGATCTTGCGCTCGCCGGTGGTGGTCTTCTGCAGCGCCGGGTGGCCCAGGTCCACGCCGGAGTCGAGGATGCCGATGGTCACGCCGCGGCCGTCGGCCTTCGGGTACTTCTTGACGAAGTCCACCGCGCCGGTCTCGAAGGCCGGGTTGTACGGGTTCTTCGCCGGCGTCCGCGCGTCGGGGCCGGGGTACGTGGTGGCCGTCGAACCGGTCGTGGTACCGCCCTCCCCGACGGTACCCGCGTCCGGGGACGGGTCTTCCAGCGCGATCTCGTACTGGAGGTCGATGCCCTGCACCGAGGAGAGCTTGGCGGCCGCGGTGAGCGCGGACTTCGCCTTCCCGGTGGGCAGCGTGGCGCGGACGTAGCCGAGCTTGTCGTACGTCGTGCCGACCGTGGCGCCGGCGACGTCGTCGAACTGCTGGGCGACCTGCTCGGTCTGGCCGGGGGCCGTGGCCACCATGACGGTGACGGTCCGGTCGCCCTGGGCCTCCGCCTCGGCCAGCCGCTCGGCGTCGGCGGCGCCGAGCTTCGCGTCGGCGGCGGAGGCGTCCGACTTGGCCGGGGACGTGCCCGCGGGGGTGCCCGCCGGGTCGTCGGCGGCGAACACCGGGGCGGTGCCGGCCGCGGCCAGCGCGGCCACCAGGCCGGCGGCGGCGACGACGCGGGCGGTGCGCCGAGCCGTCCGTCTGTGGCCGGGGGTCGAGCTCCCTGGTATGGAGCTCTGGGATTCGAGGGTGGTCATCTGCATCCCTGTATGTGAAAGAGACGGTCCGGTATGTGGTGCCGGATGACCGCTCACCCTTTCGCACGGGACGGGGGTTTGTGGAGGGCTGCCGGAGACGGGATGCGGGTTGTGGCGCACATCCGCCACTGTCGCCGATACGCCACAGGGGATGAACCGGGTCAAATCCCTGGTTTACGCAGGCCGTTCGGCTGAGCGTTCAACTTTCCTTGGTGCGCGCGTAGTGGCGGGAGGCCTTCGCGCGGTTGCCGCACACCGCCATGGAGCACCAGCGCCGGGTGCCGTTGCGCGAGGTGTCGAAGAAGTGCAGGACGCACGCCTCGTGGGCGCAGGCGCGGATCCGGTCGGGCGCGGTGCGCAGCAGGTCCAGGTAGTCACGGGCGGCGAGCCAGCCGGGGCCCCAGGAGGGGTCGGCGAACTCGGCCTCCTCGGCGGGGCCTTCCGCGGTGAGCACGGCGCGGATCCGGCCGTGCGCGAGGACCTCGTTGAGGGCGGCGGCCGCGGCGGTGTCACCGGGCCGGTCGACGGCGGCGGCGAGCGCGTCGCGGGCGGTCAGGGTGCGCTCCAGCGTGGGCACGTCGGCGCGGAAGCGGGCGTCGGCGTCGAGGCCGTTGGCCGCCAGCCAGACGGCCAGCCCCTCGGGGCCGGTCAGCAGGTCCTGGGCGGCGCCGTCGTGCACCCAGCGGGTGTTGAGCAGGTCGAGGGAGACGGGTTCGCCGACGAGCGGACGCGGGTCCGGTGCGGGCATCTGTGGCTCCCTTTCGCCGCCTGCCTGGTGCGCCTAACCCCTTAATCGTACGTGACTGGTTGCGCACCCATGATCTAACCTTTAAAGTCTCGATCACAGGTTAGCCAACTCGCTCTGAGAGGGGCACCGCCATGACGGCGACCACCCACAGCACGCTCCGTACCGGCCATGTCGGCATCAACGTCACCGACCTCCCGCGCTCCCTCGCCTTCTACGGGGACGTCCTCGGCTTCGACGTGCTCGTCGAGGGCAAGGAGGACGGCCGGCGGTTCGCCCTCCTCGGCCGGGACGGCCGGCTCGCCCTCGCCCTCTGGCAGCAGGCCGAAGACCCCTACGCCCCCGCCCGCGCCGGCCTGCACCACCTCGCCTTCGAGGTCGACACCATGGACGAGGTCCGGGCCGTCGAGGCCGGACTCCGGGCGCTGGACGTGACGTTCGCGTACGACGGGGTCGTCGCGCACCGCGAGGGCGCGGCCTCCGGCGGGATCTTCTTCCACGACCCCGACGGCACCCGCCTGGAGATCTACGCCCCCGTCGGCGCCGAGGAGGCACCCGCCCCCAACGCCGCCGCCCCCACCTGCGGCTTCTTCTAGGAGGCGGTCACCCGTGTCACGCCCCTACCACCAGGGATCGCTCGCCGTGCAGACCCGCGTCGGCGTCCGCGACCTCGCCGACCACGTCGGCCGCTCCATCGGCCAGGACATCCGCCGGGTCGCCGCCGCCTTCCTGGAGCTCCAGCCCCTGCTGGTGATCGGCGCGCAGGACGAGCACGGCCGCGTCTGGAGCTCCCTGCTCACCGGCGCGCCCGGCTTCGTCCGGGCCACCGGGCCGCACACCGTGGCGGTGGCCGGGGGCGTGACGGACGGCGACCCGCTCGCCGCCACGCTGGCCCGCGCCGAGGACACCCCCGTCGGAACGATCGCCCTCGACCCGCGCACCCGGCGCCGCATGCGCCTCAACGGGACGGCCCGGCCCAGCGCCTCCGGCCTGGCCATCGCGGCGCGGCAGGTCTTCTCGAACTGTCCGAAGTACCTGCAGAAGCGGGAGCTGTACGCGCCCGTCGACGGCGCGGCGGCGCGTCCCGGCGCCGTACGCCGGAGCGACCGGCTCACCCCCGCCCAGCAGGAGTTCGTCCGCGCCGCCGACACCTTCTTCATCGCCACCGTCGCGCCCGGGCACGGCGCCGACGCCAGCCACCGGGGCGGCAACCCCGGCTTCGTCCAGGTCGCCTCGCCCACCGAGCTCGGCTGGCGGGACTACGCGGGCAACGGCATGTTCCTCACCCTCGGCAACCTGGAGGCCGACGCCCGCGCGGGACTGCTGTTCCCCGACTGGGCCACCGGCACCACGCTCCAGCTCACCGGCACCGCCCGCACCGTGTTCACCGCGACCGGCCGCACCGTCCGCTTCACCGTCGACGGGGTGCTGGAGCACGAGGGCGCGAGCCCGCTGCGGTGGTCGGCGGTGCCGGAGTACTCGCCCCACAACCCGGAGGCGGCGGAGGTGATCGAGGAAGGCTGAAACCGGCTCAACCCGGCGGCCCCGGTCAACTCCCCGCGCACCGGCGCGGTCCCCTCCACCGACCGCAGTCGAACAGCGAGGGGAACGAGCATGGCGATACGCAAGACGGCCCTGACGGCGGCGATCGTGGCGGCGGCTGTCGCCACCACCGCCTTCACCGTCCCGGCAGCCGCCGCCGACCGCACCGACCGCACCACGCGCACCACGGACGGGCACGAGCGGACCCAGGCGGCCCTCGAGGCCGCCGTACGGGAGGGAGCGCCCGGCGCGCTCGCCCAGGCGCGGGACCGCGACGGCGTCTGGAACGGCGCCGCCGGGGTCGCCGACCGCGACACCGGCCGCGAACGCCACCCGAACGACCGCTACCGCGTGGCCTCCATCACCAAGACGTTCGTCGCCACCACCGTCCTGCAACTGGAGGCCGAGGGCAGACTGGACCTCGACGACACCGTGGACCGCTGGCTCCCCGGCGTCGTACGCGGCAACGGCCACGACGGCCGGAAGATCACCCTCCGCCAACTGCTCAACCACACCAGCGGCATCTACAACTACACCGCCGACCCCGGGTTCCAGGCGAAGGCCTTCGGCCCCGGCTTCCTCCAGCACCGCTACGACACCTGGACTCCGCGGCAGCTGGTCGGCGTCGCGATGGGCCACCGGCCGAACTTCGCGCCCGGCACGGACTGGGCCTACTCCAACACCAACTACATCCTCGCCGGCATGGTCATCGAGAAGGTGACCGGACGGCCGTACGGAAAGGAGATCGAGCGCCGCCTCATCAAGCCGCTGAAGCTGCGCGCCACCTCCGTGCCCGGTACGGACGCGCGGATGCCGAAGCCCAGCGGCCGCGCCTACTCCACGCTCATGGCGGCGGAGCCGAACGCACCCGTCCACGACGTCACCGAGCTGAACCCGTCAGGGGCATGGGCGTCCGGCGAGATGATCTCCGACTCGGCGGACCTCCAGCGGTTCGTCCGGGCGCTGCTGAAGGGGAGGCTGCTGCCGCCGGCGCAGATGAAGGAGCTCACCACCACGGTCCCGGTCGAGGAGGGCGGGCCGTCCGCCCGCTACGGACTGGGCGTGTTCGCGGTCAAGCTGAGCTGCGGCACGGAGGTGTGGGGCCACACCGGCGGCATCCACGGATCCGTCTCCAACGTGGTCGCCACCCGGGACGGGGAGCACTCACTGGCGCTGAACCTCAACGGCGACTGGGCGGGCAACACGCTGGGGATCGTCGAAGCCGAGTTCTGCGGCTGAGCCCTCGCCGTGGCCCTCGCCCTCACCTGGGCAGCACCACGAGGTACGCGGCCGGGGCCCGGTCCCCGGCCGCCATCAGGGCCGTCCGCACCACCACCGCCTGCTGCTCCAGCGCGTCACGCAGCTTGCGGGGCGTGAGGTGGACGACGGTGACGCCGAGCCGCTCCAGGTGCTCGCGCTTGCGCGTGTACGCGGTCCAGGTGCTCTCGTCGTCGTCCCGGCGCGACGAGCGGGTGTCGAGCTCGACGGCGACGGCCTGGTCCGGCCAGTAGGCGTCCACGCCGCCGAGGTGAGGGCCGCCGGGCAGCCGGAGGTCCACGTTCCACAGCGGGTCGGGCAGCTGGTGGACGCGCACCATCTCGTAGAGCCGCTCCTCGGCCAGCGCCCGGCCGTCCGCGAGGAGCGCGTCGACGGCGTCCACGACGTGCGGCCGGGTCAGCAGCCGGGCGCGGTTGAACTCCCGGACGACCGCGGACGGTTCACAGTGCCCCTTCCGTACGGCCTCGGTGAGCAGCCGCCGCACCGTGTGGGCGTCGGCGAGGTGCGGGACGGCGTCCGCCAGGGCGCGGGCCACCGGGGCGACCGGCAGGCCCGTCACCTCCCGGGCCACCGGCGGGTCCGCCGACGCGCGCACGATGCGCACGCACCCGGTGGACCGCAGCCGCCGGGTGCGCGGCACCAGCACGTCGATGTGGTCCAGCGCGGGCAGCGGCGGCGCGGCGGCGAACCGGTACAGCGCCAGCGCCGCCAGCCCGGTGATCATCGCGTCGCCCTCACCGCCGGGCCGCCGCTCGGCGTACAGCAGTGCGGCGTGCAGCCGCTCCTCGCTGGTCGGCTGGCCGGGACGCAGCAGGTACACGCCCGGCAGCACCTGCTGCCAGGGCCCGCCGGCCCGGCAGTGCGCGCCGGCCTCGGCGGCGGACACGCCCTGGGCCCGCAGCTGCGCGGCGGACAGCACGCGCCGCCGTACGTCGGAGGAGCCGGAGAGGGGACGGGGGGAGAGCGGGGTGTTGGTCATGCCCCGGGACTTCCCGCCAACTCCCCGCCCTCTAACCGTTGTTACAAGCCCGTCGACAATCCGGGACAACCCCGTCCTAAAGTACGGGCGTTCGACTGCCGATCAGGGACTCCCGGCGCCCCGGAACCCGCAGGCCGGAGACGCCGCCCGGCCAGCCGGGCGCCGTCGGCCGACCGGGGCCCGTCCGGGCGCTCAGCCGGGCCCAGCCCGGCCCCGACGCGGGCTCGCACCGGCCAGCCCCGGCCTCAGCCCGCCGCCGCGTCGCGCGCCTGGGCGCGCAGTGCGCGGGCCAGGTCGTCGCGGGCCTCCAGGACCAGGCGGCGCAGGGCCGGGGCGGACGACTCGTGGGCGGCGAGCCAGGCGTCCGTCGCCTCCAGCGTCGACGGGTCGTCCTGGAGCGACGGGAACAGGCCCCGCACCACGTCCATGCCGATCTGGATGGACCGCTCCCGCCACACGCGCTCGATCGCGTCGAAGTACTTCGGCGCGTACGGCGCGATCAGCGCCCGCTGCGACGGCTGGGTGAAGCCCGCGATCGTCGCCTCCACCAGCGCGTTCGACAGCGCGTCGGACTCGACGACCTGCGCCCACGCCTGCGCCTTGACCGCCTCCGACGGGCGGGCCGCCAGGCACCGCACCTGGTGGCGCTTGCCCGAGGCCGTGTCGTCGCGCGCCAGCTCGGCGTTGATCACGCTCTCGTCGGCGCGGCCGTGCGCGGCCAGCGGCCCCAGGAACGCCCAGCGCAGCTCCTGGTCCACGTCCAGCCGGTCGATCTTGGCGGAACCGTCGAGCAGCCCCTCCAGCAGCGCGAAGTCCTCGTCCCCGCTCGCCGTCGCCGCGAAGAACCGCGCCCACGTCAGCTGGTGCTCACTGCCCGGCTCCGCCGCCCGCAGCTCCCGCAGCGCGCCCTCCGCGACCAGCCGGCCGCCCTGCTCGCGCCACGCCGGGGCGGCGTAGTGCGTCAGCGCCGACTGCGCCCAGGCGTGCAGCATCTGCAGGACGCCGATGTCCGACTCGCGCCCCGCGAAGCGCAGCACCAGCGCCACGAAGTCCCGCGCCGGCAGCAGCGCGTCCCGCGTCAGGTTCCACAGCGCCGACCAGCACAGGGCCCGCGCCAGGGGGTCGGTGATGTCGCCGAGGTGCTCGCGCAGGGTGTCCAGCGAGCCCTCGTCGAAGCGCACCTTGGCGTACGTGAGGTCCTCGTCGTTGACGAGCACCAGCGCCGGGCGCTCGCTGCCCGCCAGCTCCGCCACCACCGTGCGCGCGCCGGTGATGTCCACCTCCGCGCGGGCGTACCGCACCAGCTCGCCGCCCTCGGACCGGTACAGGCCCACGGCCGCCCGGTGCGGACGCGGCTCGTCGCCCTCCTGCTCGACCGCGAGCTCCGCCACCCGGCCCTCGGCGTCGTACGTCACGGCCGGCGTGAGCACGTTGACGCCCGACGTCTGGAGCCAGGACCGCGCCCACGCCGTCATGTCGCGCCCCGAGGTCTCCTCCAGCACCGACAGCAGGTCGTCCAGGCGCGTGTTGCCGTACGCGTGCCGCTTGAAGTAGCGCCGGGCGCCCTCCAGGAAGGCCTCCCGCCCCGCGTACGCCACCAGCTGCTTCAGGACGGCCGCGCCCTTGGCGTACGTGATGCCGTCGAAGTTCAGCTTGGCGTCCTCCAGGTCACGGATGTCGGCCGTGATGGGATGGGTGGACGGCAGCTGGTCGGCCCGGTACGCCCAGGCCTTGCGGTTGTTGGCGAAGGTGACCCAGCTGTTGGTGAAGCGGGTGGCCTCGGCCAGCGAGAAGGACCCCATGAAGTCCGCGAACGACTCCTTCAGCCACAGGTCGTCCCACCACTTCATGGTGACCAGGTCGCCGAACCACATGTGCGCCATCTCGTGCAGGATGACGTTCGCCCGCCGCTCGTACGCCGCGCGCGTCACCTTGCCGCGGTAGATGTACTCCTCGCGGAAGGTCACCATGCCGGGGTTCTCCATCGCACCGAGGTTGTACTCGGGGACGAAGGCCTGGTCGTACTTCCCGAAGGGGTAGGGGTAGTCGAAGTTGTCGTGGAAGAAGTCGAAGCCCTGCTTGGTGACGAGGAAGACGTCGTCCGCGTCGAAGTGCTTGGCCAGTCCCTTGCGGCACATCGCGCCGAGCGGGATCTCCAGGTCACCGCGCCGGTAGGTGTCCGTGACGTAGTGGTACGGGCCGGCCACCACGCAGGTGATGTACGTCGAGATCGGCGCGGTCTCCGCGAACCGCCAGACCCCTCCCTCCCGCGACTCCTCCACGCCGTTGCTCCACACCGTCCACCCCTCGGGCGCCGTCACCTCGAAGCGGTACGGCGCCTTGAGGTCGGGCTGCTCGAAGTTGGCGAACACGCGCCGCGCGTCCGCCGGCTCGTACTGCGTGTAGAGGTAGACCTCGCCGTCCTCCGGGTCGACGAAGCGGTGCATCCCCTCGCCCGTCCGGCTGTACGCGCACTGCGCGTCCACCACCAGCACGTTCTCCTCGGCCAGCCCCTCCAGGGCGACCCGCGTGCCGTCGAAGACGACGGCCGGGTCCAGCTCGCGGCCGTTGAGCGTGACGGCGTTCACCGACGGGGCGACCAGGTCCGCGAAGGTGGTGGCCCCCGGCGCGGCGCAGCGGAACCGGATCGTCGTCACCGACCGGAAGGTCCGCCGCTCCGACTCGCCGCCGGCGGCCTCCCCGACCGCGGACCGCAGGTCGAGAGCCACCTCGTACCCGTCGACGGTCAGCAGCTCGGCCCGCTCGCGGGCCTCGTCGCGGGACAGATTCTCACCGGGCACGGGCAACTCCTTCGTAGCTCGTTCTGACAGCAGCGATCCTCCCATGCGCCACTGACGGCCGGTATGGGGAATGCCGGTGGCGCCCGGTGGTGTTGCCCCCCTCAGGCACGCCCGACCCATCAGCTGAGGAGACGCATGTCCGAGAGCAGGACCACCGCCGACTTCTGGTTCGACCCCATGTGCCCCTGGGCCTGGATGACCTCCCGCTGGATGCTGGAGGTGGAGAAGGTCCGCCCGGTGGACGTGCGCTGGCACGTGATGAGCCTCGCCGTCCTCAACGAGCCCAAGATGGACGAGCTTCCCGAGGACTACCAGGCACTGCTCAAGACGGCCTGGGGCCCGGTGCGCGTCGCCATCGCCGCCCAGCAGCAGCACGGCGACGACGTGCTCGGCCCCCTCTACACCGCGATGGGCACCCGCTTCCACAACAAGGGCCAGGACGCCACCGACCGCGCGGTCCTGGAGGCGGCCCTGGAGGACGCCGGGCTGCCCGCCTCCCTCGCGAGCTACGCCGACAAGGACACGTACGACACGGAGCTGCGCGCCTCCCACAAGGAGGGCATCGACAAGGTCGGCCAGGACGTCGGGACGCCGGTCATCGCGGTCCCGGGCGCGGACGGCGAGCAGATCGCCTTCTTCGGCCCGGTCGTCACCCCGGCCCCCCAGGGCGAGGCGGCGGCCCGTCTGTGGGACGGCACGCTGATGGTGGCGTCGACGCCCGGCTTCTACGAGATCAAGCGGACCCGGACCGCCGGTCCGGACTTCAGCAACCTGTAGCCGCCGGCGACCCGTAGGCCGGCGCCCCCCCCGGACGCCGGCGTACGGCAACAGACGGCCCCCCGCGATTCACGTCATCGCGGGGGGCCGTCCTTCATCCGCCTGCCCGGTGAAGGTTGAGAAGACGATCACGAGCAGGACGATTCAGCAGCGCCCCGGTCCGAGGGGCGCACGCGTCACGGCGCGATCAGCGGCGTGCGCTCCTTGGCCTGGGCGTAGCGCTTGGCCACGTCCTGCCAGTTGACGACCTCCCACATGGCCTCGATGAAGTCCACCTTCTGGTTCTTGTACTGGAGGTAGAAGGCGTGCTCCCAGGCGTCGAAGACCAGGATCGGCACCGAGCCCTGGCCGACGTTGCCCTGGTGGTCGTAGACCTGCTCGACGATGAGCCGGCCGCTGACCGGCTCGTACGCGAGGACGCCCCAGCCCGAGCCCTGCGTCGTCGCGGCGGCCTTGGACAGCTGCGTCTTGAACTTGGCGAAGGAGCCGAAGGACGCGGCGATCGCGTCGGCGAGCTCGCCCACGCCGTCGGCCGCCAGCGGCTCGCCACCGCCGCCGTTCTTCTTGCCGGTCATGTTGTGCCAGTAGATGGAGTGCAGGATGTGGCCGGAGAGGTGGAACGCGAGGTTCTTCTCCAGGCCGTTGATCGAGCCCCACTGCTCCTTGTCGCGCGCCTCTTCCAGCTGTTCGAGGGTGTCGTTCGCGCCTTTGACGTAGGCGGCGTGGTGCTTGTCGTGGTGCAGCTCGATGATCTGCGGGTTGATGACCGGCTCGAGCTCGGCGTAGTCGTACGGAAGTTCAGGAAGTGTGTAGATCGCCATGTCCGTGCCCTCCGACTGCTGCTGCATTCTGCTGCTTATTGCAAAGGCTGTGCAAGTGCAGGCTAACAGCAGGAAGGCCGGAAGTTGATCAGCCCTTCGTCCTAGGCCGCGCGTCCCCGCCGCCCTCCCGCCACGCGTCCCGGGCGATCACCGCGAGATCCGGGAAGTCGGTCACCACGGCGTCCACCCCGAGCGCGTAGTGGCGCTCGTACTCGGCGAAGGCGTCCCCGAAGCCGTCCGGGCCGGTGCCGCGCCGCAGGTCGGCGGGCAGGTAGCGGTTCTCGGCGCGGAAGGTGTACGCGCCGACGCGCAGCCCCGCCGCGTGCGCGTCCGCGAGCAGCGGGGACGGCGGCAGGAGGGACGACTTGTCGGGTCCGATCCAGCGCGCGTACGCGGCGATGGCGCGCAGCCCGGCGGGCGTCGTCATCTCCGCGTACGTGGCGGGGTGGCCGTACGGGCCGCCGCTCGTGCCGAGCGCCTGCCACAGCGGCACGCGCAGCCGCTCCTCCTCGGCGAGGCGCAGCAGGCTGGACGGCTCGAAGGACTGGATGACGCACTCGCGCGGCCCGAGCCGGTTCCGGCGTACGGCCTCGGCGAGGACCGGCTCCAGGGGCAGGCCGAGGGAGCGGAAGTACGTCGGGTGCTTGGTCTCCGGGAAGACGGCCACGGTCCGGCCGTACCGCCGCGACAGCCCGCGCGCGAGGTCGACGACCTCCTGGAAGGTCAGCACCCGCTCGCGGCCGTCGAAGACGGTGTTCCGGTCGCGTACGAGGGGGAGGCGTTCGACCGCCCGCAGGGTCTTCAGCTCGGCGAGTGTGAAGTCCTCGGTGAACCAGCCCGTCACGGACCGGCCGTCGACGGTCTTGGTGGTGCGGCGCCCGGCGAACTCGGGGCGGCGGGCGACGTCCGTGGTGGCCGAGATCTCGTTCTCGTGGCGCACCACCAGGTGGTGGTCGCGGGTGGCGACCAGGTCCGGTTCGATCCAGTCGGCGCCGCACTGGACGGCGAGGGTGTACGAGGAGGCGGTGTGTTCGGGGCGCCAGCCGGCCGCGCCGCGATGGCCGATGACGAGGGGCCCCGCGTGGGGGGAGTCGGCGGCCCGGGACGGGGGAGCGGACAGGGCGGCCGCGGCACCGGCGCCCGCGGCGAGGAGGACGGAACGACGTCTCATACCGCCGGACGGTAGGCGGCCCCCGCGCGCCGACCGGGCCGGTTCACCCGCCGTACGGCCGGGTTTCACCGAAAACGCCGAGGGCCCCGGCGCACACGGTGCACCGGGGCCCTGCAGTGGTCAAGGCTGGGGTCAGACCTTCTCGGGGGCCTTGGCCTCCGCCCCCGCGGACTCCGCGCGGGTCATCTGGAGGATGTAGCCGATCACCGCGAGCGTCAGCGTCAGCCCGCCCGTGAAGTAGAGCTGCTCGCGCGTGCCCTCGTCGCGGGCCATCAGCACGAAGACCGCCGCCATGCCGGCCAGCGCCACGTACGTCAGGTACGGGTACGCCCACATCTTCACGACCAGCTTCTCGGGCGCCTCCCGCTCCAGCCGGCGGCGCAGCAGCAGCTGCGAGACCGCGATGAAGAACCAGACCACGAGGATGATCGCGCCGATGGTGTTGAGGAGCCAGCCGAAGAGCCGGTCCGGGCTCCAGTAGCTGAGGAGCACGCAGACGAAGCCGATGACCGACGACGCCAGGACGGCGACGCGCGGCACACCGCCGGAGAGCTTCCCGAGCAGCTTCGGACCCCACCCGCGGGCGACCAGCGAGTTCGCCATCCGGGAGGCGCCGTAGATGTTGGCGTTCATCGCGGAGAGCAGGGCGATCAGCACGACGACGTTCATGGTCTGCTCGGCGCCCGGGATGCCCAGGTGCTCCAGCGTGGCGACGTACGGGCCCTTCTCGGCGACCGACTCGTGCGTCCACGGCAGCAGCGTGACGACGACGGCCATCGAGCCGACGTAGAAGACGGCGATCCGCCACATGGCCGTGCGGACGGCCTTCGCGACGCCCTGCACGGGGTTCTCGGACTCGGCCGCGGCGATCGTGACCGTCTCCAGGCCGCCGTACGCGAAGACGGAGGCGAGCAGGCCGACGATGAGGCCCTCGGAGCCGTTCGGCATGAAGCCGCCGTGGCCGGTGAGGTTGCCGGCGCCGGGGGAGTCCGTGCCGGGCAGGAGGCCCAGGATGGCGAGGACGCCGATGCCCAGGAAGAGGACGATCGCGCCGACCTTGAGGGCGGCGAACCAGAACTCGAACTCGCCGAAGTTCTTCACGGCCGCGAGGTTCGTCCCGCAGAACACCACCATGAAGAGGGCGACCCACATCCACGGCGGGGTGTCCGGGAACCAGCCGACCATGATCTTGGCGGCGCCCATGGCCTCCAGGCCGACGGCCACGCAGAGCAGGAACCAGAAGGACCAGCCCGCGGTGAAGCCCGCCCACGGTCCGATGGCCCGCTCGGCGTGCACCGAGAAGGAGCCGGACGCCGGATTGGCCGCCGCCATCTCGCCCAGCATGCGCATCACGAGCATGACGAGCGCGCCGGATATCGCGTACGCGAGAATGATCGACGGGCCGGCGGCGGCGATGGCGGTGCCGGAGCCGACGAAGAGGCCGGCGCCGATGACGCCGCCGAGGGCGATCATCGACAGATGGCGCTGCTTCAGTCCGCTGGCGAGCGGTACGTCGACGACCGGCGACGAGGTGCCGGCAGGCGTCGACCCGGCGGGGGCCGGGTCGGCGGATGCGGGCGCGGGGGTCCGAGACATGGGTGTGCCCTGTTCGTAGCTGAGACGGGGGGCTGCGTGTGGCCCACAGTCTGTGGGGGCGCACCGCTCACAGGGAACAGCGGACCGCTATACGGACACCGTGCTCACACAATGTGAAGGAATGAACACGAATTCTTCACAAATGGCGGCGCGTCCGCCACTCCCGGGCCCCCGCAACGATCAGGACAACCGCCGTCGCCCCGCCTGACCACAGCACCTGAGGGCGCGTCCCGTCGTCGGCCAGCATCAGCGCCACCACCGCCGCCATCGCGGCCAGCGCCGCGTACGTCAGCCACGGGAACCCCCACATGCGGAGGGACAGGCTCTCCGGCGCCTCCCGCTCGATGCGCCGCCGCAGCCGCAGCTGCGACACGGCGATCAGGCTCCACACGAACAGCAGCACCGCGCCGACCGCGTTGAGCATGTAGAGGAACACGGATTCCGGCCACTTGAGATTGAGCAGTACGGAGACGAAGCCGAACGCCACCGACGCCAGCACCGCCCGCCGCGGCACGCCTCCCCGTGACACCACCAGCAGGCCCTTCGGTGCCTCACCGCGCTCCGCCAGCGAGAACACCATCCGTGAGGACCCGTACAGATTGGCGTTGAGCGCCGACAGCAGGGCCACGAAGACCACGATGTTCATGATCTGTCCGGCCGACGGCACCCCGACCGCGTCCAGCACCGCGACGTACGGGCTCTTCCCGGGCTCCATCGACGTCCACGGCAGCAGCGTCACCACGACCAGCATCGAGCCGACGTAGAAGAAGAGGATCCGCCACACGGCGCTGCGCACCGCACGCGCCACATTGCGCGCCGGGTCCTCGGACTCGGCGGCGGCGATCGTCACGACCTCCAGGCCGCCGAAGGCGAAGACCACCACCAGCACCCCGGAGACCACGCCGTCCCAGCCGGCCGGCAGGAACCCGCCCTGCCCGGTCAGGTTCGCCATCCCCACCGGATCCGTCTCCGGCAGCCACCCGACGATCGCCGTCACCCCCAGCGCCAGGAACAGCACGATCGCGCCGACCTTCAGCGCCGCGAACCAGAACTCGAACTCGCCGAAGTTCTTCACCGCCGTCAGGTTCGTGGCCGTGAACACCACCATGAACACCAGCACCCAGGCCCACTGCGGCACGCCCGGCACCCAGCCGTGCGCGATCCGCGCCGCGCCCGACGCCTCCACCGCCAGCACCACCACCAGCAGGAACCAGTACAGCCAGCCGACGCTGAACCCCGCCCAGCGGCCCAGCGCCCGCTCCGCGTGCACCGAGAAGGCACCCGAGGCGGGCATCGCCGCCGACATCTCGCCGAGCATCCGCATGATCAGCATCGCGAGCGCGCCCGCGATCAGGTACGACAGCACGATGCCGGGCCCGGCGACCGCGATCCCGGCGCCCGAGCCGACGAACAGCCCGGCGCCGATCACCCCGCCCAGGCCCAGCATCGTCAGATGACGCTGCTTCAAGCCGTGCGAGAGGGGCTCGGGCTCCGCGGCAAGCGGGGCCGAGGGGGCGGCCGGAGGGGCGTCGTGCATGGCGCTCGTACTCTCGCAAAGGGTGCTGTTTGGTGGGAGCCCACAGTCTTCCCGCTGGAGCGCACCTGGCGCAAAAAGGACGGTCCGTCAGGACGTCCTAGTGACAAGGGTCACGCCGGACAGGGTATGGGCGGCCGCCTTTGTGCGAACTCCACCACGTGCCCGGTCGGCGCTTTGTCATCGGCTGACGGTGATCGCCCGTTCACTCCTGGGCTAGCGTCAGCCTGTCCTCACCTGCCCTCACCCCGCGGAGCCCCCGATGAGCACTGCCGCCGCCCCCACCGTCCGTACCGGTACGGTCCTGGCCGACCTCCTGCCCGCCAGCCGCACCCGTGACATCGCGCTCGTCGTCGGCGGCGCCGCGCTCACCGGTATCGCCGCCCAGATAGCCGTCCAGCCGCCCGGCTTCGCGGTCCCCGTCTCCGGCCAGACCTTCGCCGCGCTCCTCGTCGGCACCGCGCTCGGCGCCCGCCGCGGCTTCCTCTCCCTCGCGCTGTACGTGATCGCCGGCGTGGCGGGCGTGCCGTGGTTCGCGCAGTCGAGCTCCGGGTACGCCATGCCTTCCTTCGGCTACATCCTCGGCATGCTGCTCGCCTCGACCGTCGTCGGCGCCCTGGCCCGGCGCGGGGCCGACCGCTCCGTGGCGCGTATGGCGGGCACGATGGCGCTCGGCTCCCTGATCATCTACGCCGTCGGCGTGCCGTACCTGGCGCTCGCCACCGGCATGACGCTGACCGAGGCCGTGGCGAAGGGCATGGTGCCGTTCCTCATCGGCGACGCCCTGAAGGCGGCGCTGGCGATGGGCGCGCTGCCGGCCGCGTGGAAGCTGGCCGGCCGCAAGGGCTGAGGCGGCGCCTCCGGACGTACGAACAGGACGTACGAACCGGACGTACGAAAAAGGCTCTCCGCACCCGGTGGGGTACGGAGAGCCTTTTCGGTTGCCCGCTACCGCTTCTGGAGCCTGAGGGCGTCGCGCACGAACGCGATCACCAGGACGACCGCGGCCACGGCCAGCGACAGGACGACCTGCTCACGCGCGTCCCCGCCCTTGTAGAGCATGTAGCCCAGCACGAACGTGATCATCGCGATCGTCGCCCACGTCAGGTACGGGAACAGCCACATCCGCACGACGAGCTTCTCGGGCGACTCGCGCAGGATGATCCCGCGCATCCGCAGCTGCGTGATGCAGATGACCAGCCACACGAAGAGGGCGACCGCACCGGAGGAGTTCAGCAGGAACGCGAAGACGGTGTCCGGCCACTTGTAGTTGAAGAAGACGGCCACGAAGCCGAACAGCACCGACGACAGGATCGCGGCCTGCGGCACGCCCCGCGCGTTGGTCCGCGCGAACGCCCGGGGCGCCTCACCGCGCTGACCCAGCGAGAACGCCATCCGCGAAGCCGTGTAAAGACCCGAGTTGAGGCACGACAGCACGGCGGTGAGGACGATGACCTCCATGACCGTACCGGCGTTGGGGATGCCGATCGAGTTCAGCGCGGCCACGTAGGAGCCCTTGTCCACGATGGACTTGTCGTTCCACGGCAGCAGCGTCAGGACGACGAAGATCGAGCCCAGGTAGAAGACCGCGATCCGCCAGATCACGCTGTTCGTCGCCTTGGTGACCGCCCGCTGCGGGTCCTCCGACTCGCCGGCGGCGAGGGTCACGATCTCGCTGCCCATGAACGAGAAGACCACCATCAGCACACCCGTGAGCACCGCCCCGGCGCCCATCGGGAAGAAGCCCCCGGTGTCCGTCAGGTGCGCGAAGCCCGCGCCCGGGTTGTCCGAGCCCGGCAGCAGCCCGAACACGGCGAGCAGGCCGACCGCCACGAACGCGGCGATCGCCACGACCTTGATCCCGGCGAACCAGAACTCGAACTCGCCGTACGAGGAGACCGAGGCGAGGTTCGTCGCGGTCAGCACGACCATGACGATCAGGGCCCAGCCCCACTGCGGGACGGCCGGTATCCAGTGCTCCAGGATCTGGGCGCCGGCGGTGGCCTCCACGGCCAGCACCACCACCCAGAAGAACCAGTACAGCCAGCCGATCGAGAAGCCGGCCCAGCGGCCGAGGGCCTGCTCCGCGTAGGCGGAGAAGGAGCCGGAGGTCGGGCGCGCGGCGGCCATCTCGCCCAGCATGCGCATCACGAACACGACCATCGCGCCCACGAGGGCGTACGACAGCAGGATGGCCGGGCCGGCGGCGGCGATACCGGCACCGGACCCCACGAAGAGGCCGGCGCCGATCACTCCACCGATGGCGATCATGGACAGGTGGCGGTTCTTGAGTCCGGCCTTGAGACCGTCGGAGGACTGCGAAATACCGGGGTCCCCGGTCGTTCCGCCTTCCTTCGGGAGGGTCGGCTGCGTCGTCATGGACGATTCCTTACGTCTGTGCGGTACTCGGGTTACGAGCCCGTGCATGCAAACACGGGACCCGCGAGGGCCGAAAGGCCCGATTCCGGATCGTGACCCTCCGGCACCCCGAGGGGCCCCGCTGACCGGCCCCGGCCCGGGCGCGTGCCACACTCGTCCGCATGCGCGTGTACCTCGGTTCCGACCATGCCGGCTACGAACTCAAGAACCACCTCGTCGAGTGGCTCACGGCCCACGGCCACGAGCCCGTCGACTGCGGCCCCCACATCTACGACGCCCAGGACGACTACCCGCCGTTCTGCCTCCGCGCCGCGGAGAAGACCGCCGCGGACCCGGAGAGCCTCGGCATCGTGATCGGCGGCTCCGGCAACGGCGAGCAGATCGCCGCGAACAAGGTGAAGGGTGTCCGGGCGGCCCTCGCCTGGAGCGAGCAGACGGCCGCGCTGGGCCGCGAGCACAACAACGCGAACGTCGTCGCGATCGGCGGCCGCATGCACTCCCTGGAGGAGTCCACGAAGTTCGTGGAGACCTTCCTGAACACCCCGTACTCGGGCGAGGAGCGCCACACGCGCCGCATCGAGATGCTCTCGGCCTACGAGACCACCGGCGAGCTCCCCCCGATCCCGGCGCACCACCCCCAGCAGGACTGACCCCGGCAGACGAGAGGCCCCTCCCGACGGGCGGGGCCTCTTTCCCTGCGCCCGCCCCGAGAGGCCCGCGCCCCCGAGAGGCCCCCGCCCCGAGAGGAGAACCGCATGCCCGAAGGGCACACCATCCACCGCCTCGCGCAGGACCACCTCGCCCGCTTCGGCGGCCGGGCGGTCCGCGTCTCCAGCCCCCAGGGCAAGTTCTCGGACAGCGCCGCCCTCCTCGACGGCCGGGTCCTCACCACCGCCGACGCCCACGGCAAGCACCTCTTCCTCGGCTTCGACGAAGACGGGACCGACTGGGTCCACATCCACCTCGGCCTCTTCGGCAAGCTCGGCTTCGGCCCCACCCCCGCGCCCCCGCCCACCGACACCGTCCGCCTGCGCCTGGTCAACGGCGAGCACTACGCCGACCTCCGCGGCCCCACCGCCTGCGCCCTGATCACCGAGCCCGAGAAGCGGGCGATACACGAGCGGCTCGGCCCCGACCCGCTCCGGGACGGCGACGACCCGGGCAAGGCGTGGCGCCGGATCTCCCGGAGCCGTACCACCATCGCCGCGCTGCTCATGGACCAGAAGGTCATCGCCGGCGTCGGCAACGTCTACCGCGCCGAGGTGCTCTTCCGGCACGGCATCGACCCGTACCGCCCCGGCAAGGACCTCACCGAGGGCGAGTGGCACGCCCTCTGGGACGACCTCGTGGCGCTGATGCACGAGGGCGTGCGGAACAACCGCATCGACACCGTACGGCCCGAGCACACGCCCGAGGCGATGGGCCGCCCGCCCCGCGTCGACGACCACGGCGGCGAGGTGTACGTCTACCGCCGGGCCAACCTGCCCTGCCACGTCTGCGGCGGCGAGATCCGCACCGCCGGCCTCGCCGCCCGCAACCTCTTCTGGTGCCCCGGCTGTCAGAAGCTGTGAGGCAGCCAGGGCGCGACGGATGAGCCGAAGGCCACGGACGCCTCGGCCAGCGCGCCCCGCCGCAGCTCCCGCACCCGGCCCGCGGCCGCGAGCGACGCCAGCGTGAACCCGCCCAGGTACGCCGCGCCCAGGTCCCGTACCGACAGGGCCAGGTCCGGCGTGTCGCGCGTACGGGAGCAGACGGCGCCCTTGGCGTCGCCGGACAGCCGCCAGCGGCCGGCGTTCCAGGGGCAGAAGGCGTCCTCCACCTCCAGGACCACGTCCACCGGCGCCTGGTAGGCCCGCGCCTCCAGCGCCGCGCCCGCCTCCACCAGCCGCACGTGGAGCCCGTCGCGCGGGCTCACCCCGCAGCGGCGGATGTCCGAGACGAGCAGCTGCCAGGCGTCGTCCACCGGACGGTTCCAGAACTGGACCGTCGTCGTCAGGTCGATCCCGAAGAGGTACCGCCACAGCGCCGCGTACGCCGCCGGGTCCAGCGCCCCCAGGTACCGCACGGTGATCCGCCCCGTGGCGCCGGCCGGCTCGAACCTCGGCGTGTTGGTGTACAGCGCGTACCCCACCACCTCACCGGCCCGTTCGGCCAGCACGCACTGGAGCGGCGAGGCGCCCCCGCGCTCACCCGGCGGGTCCAGCAGCGGCAGCCGCTCCCAGCCGGGCTTGCGGGCGATCATCCCCGGCCGCTCCGTCACCATGCGCGCGTACACCGCCTCGCACGCCGCGCTCGCCTCCACGGGCGCCACGAGCCGTAGCCCTACGTCATCCGTCCCGTCCGGCACGGACAGCCGGACCCGAGTCGTGTCGATCTCCGCGCGCAACTGCTGGGTCGCGACGCCGTATCCGAAGCGCCCGTAGATGGGTTGTTCGGACGCCGTCAGCACCGCCAGCGGCTCGCCCCAGTCCCGTACGTCGTCGAGCTGGCGCCGCATCATCGACGTCAGCCCGCCCCGCCTGCGGTGCGTCGGCGCCACGCTCACCATCGACACGCCGGCCGCCGGCACCAGCGCCCCGCCCGGCACGGAGAGCCGGAAGGAGAACGACCCGGCCGTACCGACGCAGGTCCCCCCGTCCCAGACGCCCACCGAGCGCTCGCACTCGGTCAGCTCACGCCACAGCTCACGCTCCTCCGGAGCCTCCGGCACGCCCCCGAACGCCAGCTCGAGCTGCCCGTACCAGCGGTCCCATTCGTCCGGGTGGAGCACCCGTAATTCCGTCGTCATATGCCATGCCTAGCAGCGGGGAGCGCCCGGGGCGACCCAATTTCGAACGCATTGTCATAGGGGTCCCCCTGCACGCGGGCCGACCGGATGGATAGGGTCCAGGCCAATGGCCCGTAGCGCACGAGTGGACGCGTACCTGGCCCGGATGCGGAAGTCGACGCGCCGGGCCCGCATCGCCCTGCGCAAATCCGCCGTGGACTACTTCCGCGGCGACGGCTCCGACTGGATCGCCTTCGCGGGCCTGCTGCTCACCGTCCCGGCCATCACGCTCTTCACCATCGCCAACCCCGTGTGGGCGGCACCGGCGGCGCTCGTCCTGCCGATCGTCGCCGGCGGCCTGCTGCTGCGCCCCGCGAGCCTGCTGGGCCTGTACGCGGCGGCCGCCGCGGCGCTGATCGTCGAGTCGCTGGCCCTCGGCCCGTACACGGAGGGCGCGGCGCGCGTCACCCCCGGCACGGTGCTCGTGGTGGCCGCGTGCGGCCTGTTCGGGCTGCTGCTGGCGCAGTTCCGCGCCCGCGTCGGCGTGCCCTGGCGGCGCGGCGGCACCATGCTGTTCGACCTGCGCGAACGCATCCGGGTCCAGAGTGCCCTGCCGGAGCTGCCCAAGGGCTGGCACCACGAGATGGCGCTGCGCCCGGCCGGCGGCCAGTCCTTCTCCGGAGACTTCGTCGTCGCGGCCCGCACCCACGGCGGCCGCACCCTGGAGGTCGTCCTCACCGACGTGTCCGGCAAGGGCATGGACGCGGGCTCGCGCGCCCTGCTGCTGTCGGGCGCCTTCGGCGGCCTGCTCGGCTCGCTGCCGCCGCACGGCTTCCTCCCGGCCGCCAACGGCTACCTGCTGCGCCAGGACTGGCAGGAGGGCTTCGCCACCTCCATCCACCTCGTACTGGACCTGGACTCCGGCGACTACGAACTGCTGTCGGCGGGGCACCTGCCCGCGCTCCAGCTGCACGCGGGCAGCGGCCGCTGGGAGGAGAAGACCGGCGAGGGCCCGCTGCTGGGCGTGTACGACGGTGCCGAGTTCCACCCGGTCAAGGGCTCCCTGCGCCCCGGCGACGTCCTCATGCTCTTCACCGACGGCCTGGTCGAGGCGGCGGACCGGGACATCGCCGAGGGCATCGACCGTCTGACGGGCGAGGCGGACCGCTACGTCGCCTCGGGCTTCGAGGGCGCGGCCTGGCACCTCATCGAGGCGTGCGCGAAGGACGTCAACGACGACCGGGCGCTGCTGCTGATCACCCGGGAGGCATAGGTGGCGATGACGTACCTGACGTTGGAAGAGGTCGAGGCGCTCGCCCGCGAGGCCCACGCCGGCCAGACCGACAAGGCGGGCCGCCCCTACGCCGAGCACCTCCGGGCGGTGGCCGAAGGGGTACGCGCGCGAGGCGGCGACGACGCCCAGACGGCGGCCGCGTGGCTGCACGACGCGGTGGAGGACGACCGGCTGTCCGAGGAGTGGCTCGCGGCCGCCGCGCTGCCGCAGGAGGTCAAGGACATCGTCCTGGCCCTCACCAAGCGGCCCGGCGAGGACCCCGCCGCGTACGCCGCCCGCGTCCTCGCCGTGCCGGGCGCCCGCCTCGTCAAGGAGGCGGACCTCGCACACAACGCGGACCCGGACCGCCTCGCCGTACTGGACGAGGCGACCCGGGCCCGGTTGACCGCGAAGTACGCGACGATGCGCGCGCTGCTGGGGCTCAGCCCTTCCTGAGCCTGTCGGGCTCCTTGCGGAACGCCCACTCCATCTCCGGCTCCGTCACGCACCGCAGGACGCGCCGCACCGGCGGCGTACACAGCAGCGTCACGGCCGCCGCGGCGGCCAGCGTCGTGGCGACCAGGCCGGCCGGTTCGGTGAGCCAGGGGTGCGCGGGGACGACCTCGAAGTAGTCGAGGGACTTCGTCAGGAAGCCGTGCAGCAGGTAGCCGCAGATGGTGCCCGCGCCCAGCACGGTGAACCAGGTCCGCCGGCCCGGCACCCACGCCAGGAACGCCACCGTCAGCAGCAGCGCGCAGGCGAACAGCCCCAGCGTCATCAGGGGCCCCGTCCACCAGGCGTACCCCAGTTCCGGGGCGCTGGTGGAGCGGTAGAACCAGCCCATCCGCACCCGCGGCGCCACCCAGTACGCGAACACCAGCGCCCCCGCGGCCAGCGGGAGCGCCGCCAGCCGCACCGCCCGGCTCCGTACCAGCGCGAGGTGCTCGGGCTTCAGGGTCACGCCCAGGACGAAGAACGGCAGGAACTGCAGGATCCGCTGGAGGTCCAGGTCGTCGCTGATGTCCGGCGTGAGCGAGGCGAGGCAGGCGATCACCAGCGCCACCGGCAGCGGATGGCGCAGGGTGCGCCACAGGGGCGCGGTCAGCCGCCACACGAACAGCGCGATCAGGAACCAGGTCAGGTAGAAGGGGTCGGTCAGGCTGAAGACCTGCGCGGGGTCGCCGGCCCAGCGCCGGAAGAGCGTGTACGCCGTCTCGAACACGAGGTACGGCACGGCGATGCCGGTGACCAGCCGCCGCATCTGGTGCGGCTTGGCGGTGAAGGTGCGGGAGAAGTAGCCGGAGATCAGGATGAAGGCCGGCATGTGGAAGGTGTACACGAGCATGTAGAGGGCCCGGGTCGCCCGGCTGCCCTCCATGACGGGCTCCCACGCGTGTGCCACGGCCACGAGCACGATCGCCAGGTACTTGGCGTTGTCGAACCAGGGGTCGCGCCCGGTGCCCTGCGCACCCGTCGCGGCACCCTGCGCACCCGTTCCGGCACCCGTCTCACCCGTCCTCACGGGTCTGTCGACGGTGCGTGCCTCCGGTGCCTCCGGTTCCTCCCGTGCTTGCGGTGCCTCTCGGGCCGGCGGGAGCGGGGCCCTTTGATTTCCCTGCGGAGCGTGGAACATCCCAGGCACCTTAGTAGCGCTCCGGCGTATTCGTAAAACGCGTGGGAAGGCGCGTCCATTCGCGGCTGACACGACCGTCAACCAGGCGATATGCCCCAATTAATCCCTCTTAAATGGGGCATATCGTTACGTGATTTTCGACGAAGAATTACCGCTCGGACACGCTGAGAATTTCTTGTGACCACCCTGTGTACGGGGCGGAACCATCACCTCGAATGAGCAGTAATTTTTTCGGAACGCGCGGTGGCCGGGTGGTTCGGTCCGTCGACGATGCGTCAGGGGGGCGGGATCCGGGCAAGGTTGGTGGCACGATGAGCCGAACGGGGGTGCGCCGGGCTGCCCGCCCCCGGCCGGCTGGCAGAGACCGACCGAGGGTGTGATCAGTGTGGCCATCTCACTGTCCGTGGTACTGCTGTTGGCGATCATCCTCGTGGTGATGATCCGCAGCGGCTCGATCAAAGCCGGGCCCGCGATCGTCGCCGCGCTCTTCGGCTTCTTCCTCGCCTCCACCGGGATGGCGCCGTCGATCCAGAAGTTCCTGGACTCGATAGCGTCCTCCATCAACCAGATCCGCTTCTGACCGGGCGGCCGTGCGGGTGCGCGCGCGTTACCTGTTCGCGGAGGCGAGGCGCGGTGAAACGCGTCAGGGCCAGGTCGGAGGGTGAACCTCCGACCTGGCCCTGAGCCGGTGAGAGCGGGCGACGGGAATCGAACCCGCGTAGCTAGTTTGGAAGACTAGGGCTCTACCATTGAGCTACGCCCGCAAGCGGCGCACCGCAGGTCACGTGGGCCGCGGCACGAAGAGCATCGTAGCGGGTCCGGGCCCGTCGCCGCACGCCCCTCAAACATGCCGACGCACCGCCCGCGGCCATGTACCCTACGTGTCGCACCGACGGGGTGTGGCGCAGCTTGGTAGCGCGTCCGCTTTGGGAGCGGAAGGCCGTGGGTTCAAATCCCGCCACCCCGACCATTCCCCTTCCGCGCTCCCGCCGCCGGGCGTGCCGCGCAACCAAGATCACATTGTGGGCCCCATCCCGCTTGCGGTTACTATGCAAGCTGCGTGCCCGTGTGTCTCTGTGACCGGGCCGATCAGCCGGGCCGCTCGACCAAGCGCCCCGGCAGAAACCAAGAATCAGTCACCAAGGAGACCGAACCGTGAAGAGCGCCGTGGAGACCCTGAACCCGACTCGGGTTCGGCTCACTGTCGAGGTGCCCTTCGAGGAGCTCAAGGCCAGCCTCGACGCGGCGTACAAGAAGATCAACCAGCAGGTCACGGTCAAGGGCTTCCGTAAGGGCAAGATCCCTGCCCGGGTGATCGACCAGCGGTTCGGCCGGGGTGCGGTGCTGGAGGAGGCCGTCAACGACGCCCTCCCGAAGTTCTACACGGAGGCCATCAACGAGGCCGACGTCAACCCGCTGGGCCAGCCCGACGTGGACATCACCGAGCTGAAGGACGGCGAGCTGCTGGCCTTCACCGCCGAGGTCGACATCCGTCCGGCGATCGAGATCCCGGACTACTCCGGCATCGAGGTCACCGTCGACGCCGTCGAGGTCAGCGACGAGGACGTCGAGAAGTCCGTGGAGCAGCTGCGCGAGCGCTTCGCCTCCACCTCCCCGGTCGAGCGCGCCGCCGCCGAGGGCGACGTCGTGACGATCGACCTCGAGGCCAAGGTCGACGGCGAGGTCCTCCCGGACGGTGTCGCGAGCGGCGTGCAGTACACCATCGGCTCCGGCGAGCTCCTCGAGGGCATCGACGAGGCCGTCACCGGCCTGGAGGCCGGCGGCGAGGCCACCTTCACCTCCACGCTGAAGGGCGGCTCCGCCGAGGGCAAGGAGGCCGAGGTCACCGTCAAGGTCACCCAGGTCGCCGCCCGTGAGCTCCCCGAGCTCGACGACGACTTCGCCCAGATGGCGTCCGAGTTCGACACCCTCGAGGAGCTGAAGGCCGACAGCCGCAAGCGCCTCGAGAACATGAAGCAGTACGACCAGGCCACCCAGGCCCAGGAGCGCGTCCTCGACGAGCTGCTGAAGCTGGTCGAGGTCCCGCTCCCCGAGAAGCTCCTCGAGGACGAGGTCAACACCCGCAAGCACAACCTCGAGCACCACCAGCTCGGCCAGATGGGTCTGACCCTCGACAAGTACCTGGAGCTCCAGGGCAAGACCGCCGAGGAGTTCGACGCGGAGACGCGCGAGCAGGCGATCAAGGGCATCAAGACCCAGTTCATCCTCGACGAGCTGGTCTCCCGCGAGGAGCTCAACGTCAACCAGGACGAGCTGACCGAGCACCTGATGCGCCGTGCCGCCTCCTCCGGCATGAGCCCCGACCAGTTCGCCAAGGCCGTCGTCGAGGGCGGCCAGGTCCCGATGCTGGTCGGCGAGGTCGCCCGCGGCAAGGCCCTCGCGGCCGTCGTCGAGGCCGCCAAGGTCGTCGACACCAACGGTGAGCCGGTCGACCTCGGGGACGACGAGGACGAGGCCGAGGAGGGCACCGAGGCCGCTGAGGCCGCCGCCGAGGCGTCCGAGGACGAGGCCGCCGAGGGCAAGTCCGAGGCCTGAGCCTCACCCTGACCGCTCCCTGGTCCGGTAGAACGTCCGACGGGCCCGGCCCGCACCCCGCGTGCGGCCGGGCCCGTCGCCGTACGGACGTACAGGCGTACTGGCGTACTGGCGTACGGACTAGGGACCCCCGGACAGCCCCCGGACCTTGCGCTCCCAGCGAACAGTCCGGGAAGCGGGATGGTGTTGTCCCACCTGCGCGTTAGGGTCCATGAATACGAGGGCAGGGGGATACCCGCCAAAGTACGAAGACGCTGAGACGGCCGCCGGAGCCGTCAGAGACGAGCAGGTGGATACGTGACGAATCTGAAGCCTCACGCCGCGGGTGAGCCGTCCATCGGTGGCGGCCTCGGCGACCATGTCTACAACCGGCTGCTCGGTGAGCGGATCATCTTCCTCGGTCAGGCGGTGGACGACGACATCGCCAACAAGATCACCTCGCAGATGCTGCTCCTTGCCGCCGACCCGGACAAGGACATCTACCTGTACATCAACAGCCCGGGTGGCTCGGTGACGGCCGGCATGGCGATCTACGACACCATGCAGTACATCCCGAACGACGTCGTCACCATCGGTATGGGCATGGCGGCCTCCATGGGCCAGTTCCTCCTCACCGGCGGCACCGCAGGCAAGCGCTTCGCGCTGCCGAACACCGACATCCTGATGCACCAGGGCTCCGCCGGCATCGGTGGCACCGCCTCGGACATCAAGATCCAGGCCGAGTACCTCCTCCGTACGAAGAGGCGCATGGCCGAGATCACCGCGCACCACTCCGGCCAGACCGTGGAGACGATCATCCGCGACGGCGACCGCGACCGCTGGTTCACCGCGACGGAGGCCAAGGAGTACGGCCTGATCGACGACATCATGTCCGCCGCCGCGGGCGTTCCGGGTGGTGGCGGCACCGGCGCCTGAGCTGCCCCAGCAGCCGCGCCGTACCGCCCCAAGCCTCCCGCCTCACAGCCCGCCGAACGCCACCAGGATGGTGAACACCCACATGAGCAACTTCTCAGCGAGCGGCCTCTACACCGGCCCCCAGGTGGACAACCGGTACGTCGTCCCCCGCTTCGTCGAGCGCACGTCCCAAGGCGTGCGCGAGTACGACCCGTACGCGAAGCTCTTCGAGGAGCGCGTGATCTTCCTCGGCGTGCAGATCGACGACGCCTCCGCCAACGACGTCATGGCGCAGCTGCTGTGCCTGGAGTCGATGGACCCGGACCGCGACATCTCCATCTACATCAACAGCCCCGGTGGCTCCTTCACCGCGCTGACGGCGATCTACGACACGATGCAGTTCGTGAAGCCGGACATCCAGACGGTGTGCATGGGCCAGGCGGCCTCCGCCGCGGCCGTCCTCCTCGCCGCCGGTACGCCCGGCAAGCGGATGGCCCTGCCGAACGCCCGCGTGCTGATCCACCAGCCGTCCGGCGGCACCGGCCGCGAGCAGCTCTCCGACCTGGAGATCGCGGCCAACGAGATCCTGCGCATGCGTACGCAGCTGGAGGAGATGCTGGCGAAGCACTCCACCCAGCCGATCGAGAAGATCCGCGACGACATCGAGCGCGACAAGATCCTCACCGCCGAGGACGCCCTCGCGTACGGCCTCGTCGACCAGATCGTCTCGACCCGTAAGAGCACCGCCGCGGCGGCTGCCTGACGGACCAACCTCCCTTGGCGCGGTGTGAACCGTGCCAAGGGGGGCCCGTACGGGGGGCCCGGCAAGGTACCGTCGGATATGAGGCACCAGGAGCAGGCTGAACCAAGCCGCTCCCAGGCGAAGGGGAAGCACCTCGTGGCACGCATCGGTGATGGCGGCGACCTGCTCAAGTGCTCGTTCTGCGGAAAGAGCCAGAAGCAGGTGAAGAAGCTCATCGCAGGCCCCGGTGTGTACATCTGCGACGAGTGCATCGACCTCTGCAACGAGATCATCGAGGAGGAGCTCGCCGAGACCTCCGAGGTGCGGTGGGAGGAACTCCCCAAGCCGCGCGAGATCTACGAGTTCCTGGAGGGGTACGTCGTCGGGCAGGAGCCCGCGAAGAAGGCCCTCTCCGTCGCGGTGTACAACCACTACAAGCGCGTCCAGGCCGGCGAGAACGGCGGCGCGCAGGGCCGGGACGACGCGATCGAACTCGCCAAGTCCAACATCTTGTTGCTGGGCCCCACGGGCTCCGGCAAGACCCTCCTGGCCCAGACGCTCGCCCGGATGCTCAACGTCCCGTTCGCCATCGCCGACGCGACGGCGCTCACGGAGGCCGGGTACGTGGGCGAGGACGTCGAGAACATCCTGCTGAAGCTCATCCAGGCCGCCGACTACGACGTCAAGAAGGCCGAGACGGGCATCATCTACATCGACGAGATCGACAAGGTCGCCCGTAAGAGCGAAAACCCGTCGATCACGCGCGATGTCTCCGGCGAGGGCGTGCAGCAGGCCCTGCTCAAGATCCTGGAAGGCACCACGGCCTCCGTGCCGCCGCAGGGCGGCCGCAAGCACCCGCACCAGGAGTTCATCCAGATCGACACGACGAACGTCCTGTTCATCGTGGGCGGCGCCTTCGCCGGCCTGGAGAAGATCATCGAGTCGCGGGCGGGCGCCAAGGGCATCGGCTTCGGCGCGACGATCCGCTCCAAGCGCGAGATCGAGGCCAGCGACCAGTTCCAGGAGGTCATGCCGGAGGACCTGGTCAAGTTCGGCATGATCCCCGAGTTCATCGGCCGCCTCCCGGTCATCACCTCGGTCCACAACCTCGACCGCGAGGCCCTCCTGAAGATCCTCGTCGAGCCGCGCAACGCGCTGGTCAAGCAGTACCAGCGCCTCTTCGAACTCGACGGCGTGGAGCTGGACTTCGACCGCCCCGCCCTGGAGGCCATCGCCGACCAGGCGATCCTCCGCGGCACGGGCGCCCGCGGTCTGCGCGCCATCATGGAAGAGGTCCTGATGTCCGTGATGTACGAGGTCCCGTCCCGCAAGGACGTGGCCCGCGTCGTCATCACGGCGGACGTCGTCCACAACAACGTCAACCCCACGCTGGTCCCGCGGGTCGTCAAGGACCAGGGCCGCCACGAGAAGTCGGCGTAACGCCGCACAGGACCAGTGAAAGGGGCGCCCGTCCGGTTCACCGACCGGACGGGCGCCCCTTTCACGTTCTCGCCCTACGTCACACCTTGGTGCGCGAGGAGTTGTACACCTTCGCGGTCAGATCGGCGACCTGCTCCTGCGGGACGGCCTTGCCGTTGGGGCCCATCATCTGCGCCATGTCGATGACGTTCACCGCACCGAGGGTGCTGTAGTCGGCCCAGACGCAGATCGTCAGCTCGAAGGACTTCGGGCCGAGGCCGCTCGCGTCCCCGCCGCCCGTCGGGGTGCTCTTGACCATCTGGCACTTCATCAGCGCGCCCTTGAAACCGGACGGCTCCACGGCGGTGGGGCTGCCCACGAGTTCGACGTTGAAGTCCGAGTCGGCCTCCTCCTTGGTGCCCTTCTCGACCTTCGCGAAGTAGCCGTCGATGGCCTTCTCGGGGTCGGAGATCTCGCCCCAGAAGCCGGTCAGGCCCATGACCTTGCCCTTCATCGGCTCGGACTCGGCCCCCGCCTTGTAGTCGGCACCCGCCTGCGTGGGGTTCTTGATACCGAGGAGGGTCTCGACCTCCTTCTTCTCCTTGTCGTCCAGCGTCTCGCCGGTGTCCTTGTTCTTCTTGTACTCGTCGACTGACGCGGCCGGGGTCAGCTTGTAACCCTTGGTGTCGTCCCCGACGGAGCCACCGCCGCCCGAGCCGAACATGAAGTACGCGCCCACACCCAGCGCCACGACCACGGCGACTGAGCCGAGGATGATGCCCGTCTTCTTGCCGCCGCCGCCCGAGACCGGCGGCGGGGGCGGCGGGTAGGCACCCGGGCCCGCGCCGTAGGGCTGCTGCGGGGGCTGGCCGTACGGGGCCGGCGGCTGCTGCGGGTAGCCGTAGCCCTGGGGCTGCGGCGGCGGGGCCTGCTGGGGGTAGCCGTAGCCGGGCTGGGGCGCCTGCGGCTGCTGCGGGGGCTGGCCGTAAGGGCCCGGCTGACCGTACGGTCCCGGCTGCTGGGGCTGTCCGCCGTACGGGCCCGGCTGGTTGTAACTCATTAAAGGGTTCCCCTCCGAATGCTTATGCGTTCCTCACATCCTGGCCGAAAGGGGTTCCCCATGGCACGGCGGGGGCCCACACCGTTACGGAAGATTCCCGTTTCAGTACGGGCCTGTGACACCTCTAAACTGTGGCCCGTGACCGAGAACACTCAGCAGCAGCCAGCATCCGTCCCCGAACTGCCGACCACCTACGCGCCGGCCGAGGTAGAGGGGCCGCTGTACGAGCGCTGGGTGGAGCGCGGTTACTTCGAGGCCGACGAGCACAGCGACAAGCCGCCGTACACCATCGTCATCCCCCCGCCGAACGTCACCGGCAGCCTCCACCTGGGCCACGCCTTCGAGCACACGCTCATCGACGCCCTCACCCGCCGCAAGCGGATGCAGGGCTACGAGACGCTGTGGCAGCCCGGCATGGACCACGCCGGCATCGCCACGCAGAACGTCGTCGAGCGCGAGCTCGCCAAGGAGGGCAAGTCCCGCCACGACCTGGGCCGCGAGGCCTTCGTCGAGCGCGTCTGGCAGTGGAAGGCAGAGTCCGGCGGCCAGATCTCCGGCCAGATGCGCCGCCTCGGCGACGGCGTCGCCTGGTCCCGCGAGCGCTTCACCATGGACGAGGGCCTCTCCCAGGCCGTCCAGACCATCTTCAAGAAGCTCTACGACGACGAGCTCATCTACCGCGCCGAGCGCATCATCAACTGGTGCCCGCGCTGCCTCACCGCCATCTCCGACATCGAGGTGGAGTACCAGGACGACGACGGCGAGCTCGTCTCCATCCGCTACGGCGAGGGTGACGACGCCATCGTCGTCGCCACCACCCGCGCCGAGACGATGCTCGGCGACACCGCCGTCGCCGTCCACCCCGACGACGAGCGCTACCAGCACCTCGTCGGCCGCGAGATCGAGCTGCCGCTGACCGGCCGCCGCATCCCCGTCGTCGCCGACGAGCACGTCGACCCCGAGTTCGGCACCGGCGCCGTCAAGGTGACCCCGGCGCACGACCCGAACGACTTCGAGATCGGCCAGCGCCACAACCTGCCGAACCTCGCCGTCATGGACGAGCGCGCCGTCATCACCGCCCACGGCCCCTTCCAGGGCCTGGACCGCATGGAGGCCCGCTCCGCCATCGTCGCCGCCCTGCGCGCCGAGGGCCGGATCGTCGCCGAGAAGCGCCCGTACGTCCACTCCGTCGGCCACTGCTCGCGCTGCAAGACCACCATCGAGCCGCGCCTGTCCATGCAGTGGTGGGTCAAGGTCGGTCCGCTCGCCGAGGCCGCCGGCGACGCGGTCCGCGACGGCCGGGTCAAGATCCACCCGCAGGAGATGGAGAAGCGGTACTTCGACTGGGTCGACAACCTCCACGACTGGTGCATCTCCCGCCAGCTGTGGTGGGGCCACCGCATCCCCGTCTGGTACGGCCCCAACGGCGAGGTCGTCTGCGTCGGCCCCGACGAGCAGCCCCCGGCCGGCGACGGCTGGCACCAGGACACCGACGTCCTCGACACCTGGTTCTCGTCCGGCCTGTGGCCGTTCTCCACGCTCGGCTGGCCCTCGCGATCCGACGGCCTCGCGAAGTTCTACCCGAACTCCGTCCTCGTCACCGGCTACGACATCCTCTTCTTCTGGGTCGCCCGGATGATGATGTTCGGCCTCTACGCGATGGACGGCACGCCGCCGTTCCACACCATCGCCCTGCACGGCATGGTCCGTGACCAGAACGGCAAGAAGATGTCGAAGTCCTTCGGCAACGCGGTCAACCCGCTGGACTGGATGGACAAGTACGGCTCCGACGCGCTGCGCTTCACGCTCGCCCGCGGCGCCAACCCCGGCATCGACGTCCCGATCGGCGAGGACTGGGTCCAGGCGTCCAGCAAGTTCGCCAACAAGATCTGGAACGCCACCCGCTTCGCCCTGATGAACGGCGCGACGATCGAGGGCGAGCTGCCCGACCCGTCCCGGATGTCCGCCACGGACCGCTGGATCCTGTCGCGGCTCAACAAGACGGTCGCCGAGGTCGACGCGTACTACGACGACTACCAGTTCTCGAAGCTGTCCGACGCCCTCTACCACTTCGCGTGGGACGAGGTCTTCGACTGGTACGTCGAGCTGTCGAAGACCGCCTTCTTCGCCGGCGGCGAGGGCGCCCGGGTCTCCGGCCGGGTGCTCGGCGAGGTCCTCGACGTCATGCTGCGCCTGCTGCACCCCGTCGTCCCGTTCGTCACCGAGACGCTGTGGACGGCGCTCACCGGCGGCGAGTCCGTCGTGATCGCCGACTGGCCGAAGGACAGCGGCTTCCGCGACGAGGCCGCCGAGCGGGAGATCGAGCTCGTCCAGCGGGTCGTCACCGAGGTCCGCCGGTTCCGCAAGGAGCAGGGCCTGCAGGACGCCCAGAAGGTCCCCGCCCGCCTCACCCTCGACGGCACCGTCCTCGTCGCCCACGAGCCGGCCATCCGCCAGCTCCTGCGCCTCCAGCCCGAGGGCGACGCCTTCCAGGCCACCGCGACCCTCCCGGTCGCCGGCGCCACGGTCGCGCTGGACCTCTCCGGCACGATCGACGTCGAGGCGGAGCGCAAGCGCCTGACGAAGGACCTGGCCGCCGCGGAGAAGGAGAAGGCGCAGGCGAACGCCAAGCTCGGCAACGAGGCGTTCCTCGCCAAGGCCCCCGACCACGTGGTGGACAAGATCCGCGCCCGGCTCGCCAAGGCCGACGAGGACATCACCCGCATCGAGAGCCAGCTGGCGAACCTGCCGAAGGCGTAAGCCACGGCATGACAGTGCCGGAGCGGCCCCGGAACCACTCGGTTCCGGGGCCGCTCCGTAGACTGGACCGCGTGAGTGAGCAGCCACCCAGCCAGTCCAGCGACGATTTCGACGACTTCGACGAGATTGTCGAGGCCGAGACCGAGCGCGACCCCGACCTGGCGGTGATCGAGGCCGGCAGCCGTACGCTGCGCGCCCAGGCCGGACCGCCCCAGGCAGCCGACCTCGTGCCCGCACGGCCCGCCGACCCCGAGGTCGACAAGGCGCTGCGGGAGGTGGAGCAGGAGCTCGCCACCCGCTGGGGCGAGACCAAGCTGGAGCCGTCGGTCACCCGCATCGCGGCGCTCATGGACGTCCTCGGCGAACCGCAGCACACGTACCCGTCGATCCACATCACCGGCACCAACGGCAAGACGTCCACCGCACGGATGATCGAGGCCCTGCTCGGCGCCTTCGACCTGCGCACCGGGCGCTACACCTCGCCGCACGTGCAGTCGATCACCGAGCGCATCAGCCTCGACGGCGCGCCGATCAGCGCCGAGCGCTTCATCGAGACGTACCAGGACATCAAGCCGTACGTCGAGATGGTCGACGCCCAGCAGGACTACCGGCTCTCCTTCTTCGAGGTCCTCACCGGAATGGCGTACGCGGCCTTCGCGGACGCGCCGGTCGACGTGGCGGTCGTCGAGGTCGGCATGGGCGGCAGCTGGGACGCGACGAACGTCATCGACGGTGACGTCGCCGTCGTCACCCCCATCTCCCTGGACCACACCGACCGCCTCGGCTCCACGCCCGCCGAGATCGCCGGCGAGAAGTCCGGGATCATCAAGGAGGGCGCGACCGTCATCCTGGCGCAGCAGCCGGTGGACGCGGCCCAGGTGATGCTGAAGAAGGCCGTCGAGGTCGACGCGACGGTCGCCCGCGAGGGCATGGAGTTCGGCGTCGTCGCCCGCGAGGTCGCGGTCGGCGGGCAGCTGCTGACGCTGCGCGGGCTCGGCGGCGAGTACGAGGAGATCTTCCTGCCGCTGTACGGCGCCCACCAGGCGCACAACGCGGCGGTGGCGCTCGCGGCGGTCGAGGCCTTCTTCGGCGTCGGCGCGCAGGCCGCGCGCACGCTCGACATCGACACCGTCCGGCGGGCCTTCGCCTCGGTCGCGTCGCCGGGCCGCCTGGAGGTCGTACGGCGCAGCCCGACCGTCGTGCTGGACGCGGCGCACAACCCGGCCGGCGCGCTGGCGACGGCCGACGGCATCACCGAGTCGTTCCACTTCTCCCGGCTGATCGGTGTCGTCGGCACGAGCGGCGACAAGGACGTGCGCGGCCTGCTGGAGGCGTTCGAGCCGATCTTCGCCGAGGTCGTCGTCACCCAGAACTCCACCCCGCGCGCGATGGACGCCGACGAGCTGGCCGCCATCGCCGTCGAGGTCTTCGGTGACGACCGCGTGGTGGTCGAGCCGCGGCTGGACGACGCGCTGGAGGCGGCGATCACGCTCGCCGAGGAGGAGAGCGAGTTCGCGGGCGCGGGCGTGCTCGTGACCGGCTCCGTGATCACGGTCGGCGAGGCCCGGCTGCTGCTGGGGAAGGGCTGAGGTTTCGATGCGTACGCTCTGCGCGTCCACGCTGATCGGCGAGTTCTTCGTGATCGGTTTCGCCGGTCTGGTGGCGATGAAGGACGACAGCCTGACGATGGGCACCGTATGGACGGTGTGCGGCGTCGCGATGCTGCTGTCCGTCCTGCTGTGCGGCATGATCACCCGCCCGGGCGGCCTCCAGCTCGGCTGGGCGCTCCAGATCGCGCTGATCGCGAGCGGCTTCGTGGTGCCGATCATGTTCTTCCTGGGCGCGGTCTTCGCGGGCCTGTGGTGGGCCTCCATCCACTACGGCCGCAAGATCGACGAGGCCAAGGCGAGGTGGGCGGCCCAGAGCGAGGCGGCCCCGCCGCCGGCCGGGACCCCGTCCGCCTGACGCCCCGGATCCGGACCGGGACCGGGTGCCGCCGCCCGCCCCGGTCCCTGTAGCCTCACCTCACCGCACACGTATGCCTGCAAGGAGCCGTTACCCATGACCCAGCGCACGCTCGTCCTGCTCAAGCCCGACGCGGTCCGGCGCGGCCTGATCGGCGAGATCATCGGCCGTATCGAGCGCAAGGCCGGCTGGACCATCACCGCGCTGGAGCTGCGCCACCTCGACCAGGAGACGCTGGAGCAGCACTACGGCGAGCACAAGGGCAAGCCTTTCTACGAGCCGCTGGTGGCCTTCATGTCCTCCGGCCCCGTCGTCGCGCTCGTCGTCGAGGGCGAGCGTGTCATCGAGGGCGTACGGCAGCTGGCGGGGCCCACCGACCCGATCGCCGCGGCGCCCGGCTCCATTCGGGGCGATTTCGGCACCATCGTCCGGGAGAACCTGATCCACGCCTCGGACTCGGAGGAGTCCGCCATTCGGGAACTGAAGATTTTCTTCCCCGGTATTTCCTGACCGGCTGTCAGCCATACAGCGCTCACGACCTGGGGCGACCGAAGGAATTCGGTCGCCCTTCGGCATATGAACGCCACAACCGGGAACGCATCGCTCCGACACGTCGTCACCTATACAGAGGCGGGCCACCGCGCCGTGTCCGCGCAGGCGGCACTACGATGTGAATCTCCGCGCCACACCACCCACCTCGCCGACCTGAGAAGCCGTCAACGCTCTAATTGGGAAGGCCCGACGCATCCTCATGGGAAACAAGGGGAACTCAATGTCGTTCATCGGCCGTGACATGGCTGTCGACCTCGGGACCGCCAACACGCTGGTGTACGTCAGGGGTCGCGGCATCGTCCTCAACGAGCCGTCCGTCGTCGCCATCAACACCAACACCGGTGGCATCCTGGCGGTCGGTGCCGAAGCGAAGAAGATGATCGGCCGGACCCCCGGCAACATCGTCGCCGTCCGCCCTCTGAAGGACGGCGTCATCGCCGACTTCGAGATCACCGAGCGGATGCTCAGGTACTTCATCCTGAAGATCCACAAGCGCCGTTACCTCGCCCGCCCCCGGGTCGTGGTCTGCGTGCCGTCGGGGATCACCGGGGTGGAGCGCCGCGCCGTCATCGAGGCGTCCACGCAGGCCGGCGCGCGCCAGGTGCACATCATCGAGGAGCCCATGGCCGCGGCCATCGGCTCCGGCCTCCCGGTCCACGAGGCCACCGGCAACATGGTCGTCGACATCGGCGGCGGCACCACCGAGGTCGCCGTCATCTCCCTCGGCGGAATCGTCACGGCACAGTCCATCCGGGTGGCCGGCGACGAGCTGGACAACGCGATCATCCAGCACGTCAAGAAGGAGTACAGCCTCCTCCTCGGCGAGCGGACCGCCGAGCAGATCAAGATCACGATCGGTTCGGCGTTCGACCTCGAGAACGACGAGCACACCGAGATCCGCGGCCGGGATCTCGTCTCCGGACTCCCCAAGACCGTGGTCATCTCGGCCGCCGAGGTCCGCAAGGCCATCGAGGAGCCGGTCAACGCCATCGTCGACGCGGTCAAGACGACGCTCGACAAGTGCCCGCCCGAGCTGTCCGGCGACGTCATGGACCGCGGCATCGTCCTCACCGGCGGCGGCGCCCTGCTGCGCGGCCTGGACGAGCGGCTGCGCCGCGAGACCGGCATGCCGATCCACATCGCCGAGGACCCGCTGGACTCGGTGGCGCTCGGCTCCGGCAAGTGCGTCGAGGAGTTCGAGGCGCTCCAGCAGGTCCTGGACGCCCAGCCCCGCCGCTAGCCGGCGCGTGGGGCGCGTCGGCGCGTGAGCGACGGTCAGCCGTACGGGTGCTGTCGTACCCGTACGGCTCCTCGTTGATCCGGTCGACCCCGTAGTACAACGGCACAGCACACACATTCCTACGAGGAAGGGCACGGCCGCCCCACGTGAGGGACACACGAGAAAGCCGGCTACTCCTGGTCCTGCTGGTAGCCATCGCGTTCGCGCTGATCACGGTGGACATCCGCGGCGGCGAGGAGTCACCCGTCGACGGCGCCCGGCGGGCCGCCGCGACGGTCTTCGGCCCCGTCGAGAACAGCGTCGCGTCCGCGGTCGACCCGATCGGCAACGCCATCGCGGCCGTACGGGACTCCGGGGAGCGCCACAGCCGCATCGCGCAGCTGGAGCGGGAGAACGCCGCGCTGAAGACGAGACTCGGCAGCGACGACCGCAACCGCGCCCGGGTGCGCGAGCTCGACGGGCTGCTGAAGAAGGCCGGCGCCGGCCAGTACGGCATCAAGGCGGCCGAGGTCATCGCCATAGGAGCCGCCCAGGGCTTCTCGTGGACCGTCACCATCGACGCCGGCTCGACCGACGGCATCCAGCGCGACATGACCGTCATCAACGGCGACGGGCTCGTCGGCCGCGTCACCACCGTCGGGCCGAGCACCGCGACCGTCCTCCTCGCCAACGACCCCGACTTCACCGTCGGCACCCGCATGGAGAAGACCGACGAGCTCGGCTTCGCCACCGGCCAGGGCGACCGGCCACTGTCCGTGCAGCTCCTCAACGGCAAGGCCAAGGTCAAGCCCGGCGACCGGCTCGTCACCTTCGGCTCGCAGGCCAACAAGCCCTTCGTGCCCGGAGTCCCGGTCGGCGAGGTCGTCCGCGTCGACCCGTCCGGCGGCGACCTGACCCGCACCGTGTTCGTCCGGCCGTACGCCGTCTTCAGCAAGCTCGACATCGTCGGCGTCGTCGTCCAGTCGCCGCGCACCGACCCGCGCGACACGGTCCTGCCGCCCCGGCCCACGCCCGAGCCGACCGTGACCGTCACGGTCACCCCGAGCCCCACGGGCACCGGCGCCCCGAGCGGCGCCCCCAGCGGTCAGCCCAGCGGTGCCGCCACCGGCCGGCCGGAGGAGGAGTAAGACCATGCGCTTCAACCGGATCCTGCTCTCCACCACCCTGGTCGTCGTAGCGCTCGTCCTCCAGGTCTCGATCCTCGCCCGCCTCCAGCTCCCCGGCGCCGTCCCCGACCTGCTGCTGCTCGTCGTCCTCGCCCTCGCCTTCGTGTACGGGCACGTCAGCGGCGCCCTCATCGGCTTCGGCGCGGGCCTCCTCGCCGACCTGGCCCCGCCCGCCGACCACGCCGCCGGCCGCTACGCGCTGGTCCTGTGCGTCATCGGCTACCTCGCGGGCCTCACCAAGCCCGAGAACGGGCAGCTGCGCTCCGCCACCGGCCCCATGGCCATGGTGGTCGCCGCCGCCGCCGTCTCCACCCTGCTGTACGCGGGCGTCGGCGCCCTCGTCGGGGACACCGCCGCCCGCCACGTCGGCCTGGTCCCGCTGCTGATCAGCGCCGTCGTCTACGACCTGCTGCTCGCGCCGTTCACCGTGCCGCTGATCATGGCGCTCGCCCGACGCGCCGAGCCCGACCCGCTCGCCGACACCACCACCGCCGGCACGGACGTCTCCACCGGCTGGATGGCCTCCGGCACCGGCCTGCGGATCGGCAGCCAGCGCAGCGGGCTGCGCATCAAGGCGGCCCGCAGCAGGGCGGCCCGGGCCGGGCGCATCAAGGGCGTCAAACGACTCTGACCAAGGGGGTACACGCGTATGGGCAACATCCCCGAGACGGGCCGGACCCCCCGGGTCCAGATCCGGCTCATCGCCATCCAGGTCCTGGTCTTCTCCATGTTCCTCACCCTCGTCGGCCGCCTCTGGTTCCTCCAGGTCCGCAACGGCGACGAGTACACCGAGGAGGCCCGCAGCAACCACGTCCAGCAGGTCGTGGAGCCCGCGGTCCGCGGCTCCATCCTCGACGCGCGCGGCATTCCCCTCGCCGACAACGAGACGCGGCTGGTGGTGTCGGCCTCGCGCACCGAGCTGATGAAGATGAAGGACGACGGCAAGGGCGTCCTCACGCGGCTCGCGGGGGTCCTGGGGATGGAGCCCAAGGAGGTCATGGACAAGGTCCGCCTCTGTGACGCCGACACCCCGCAGCCCTGCTGGAACGGCTCCCCGTACCAGCCGATCCCCGTCACCGACGAGGCCACCCCGAAGCAGGCCCTCCAGATCCGCGAGCGCGCCGAGGAGTTCCCCGGCGTCACCGCCGAACCCGCCGCCGTACGCCGCTACACCGCGCCCGGCGGGGCCCGTGCCGCACAGGTGCTCGGTTATCTGTCGCCGGTCACCGACCAGGAGATCGAGAAGGCCAAGGACACCGACTCGCCGTTCCTCCGCTCCGACATGGTGGGCCGCTCCGGCCTGGAGCGCACGTACGACAAGGCGCTGCGCGGCAAGGCCGGCGTCACCCGCTACGAGGTGGACAAGCTCGGCCGCGTCCTCGGCGAGTCCGAGTCCGACCCCGGCCGCCCCGGCTCCAACGTCGTCACCTCCATCGACGCACGCGTGCAGGCGGTCGCCGAGTACGAGCTCCAGCAGGCGATGAAGACCGTCCGCAAGGAGACCGACAAGATCACCGGCCGCCCGTACGCGGCCGACGCGGGCGCCGTCGTCGTCATGGAGTCCAAGACCGGCCGCGTCATCGCGATGGCCTCCCAGCCGGACTACGACCCCAACGCCTGGGTCGGCGGCATCTCCGCCAAGGAGTACGCCAAGCTCACCGGCAAGGGCTCCAACTACCCGCTCCTCAACCGCGCCATCCAGGGCCAGGCCCCCGCCGGCTCCGTCTTCAAGGTGGTGTCGGCGAGCGCCGCCGTCCGGGCCGGCTACCCCTTCGACGGCCGCTACAACTGCTCCAGCTCCTACAGCCTCGGCGGCCGCAGCTTCGCCAACTTCGAGTCCAAGGGGCACGGCCCCATCTCCCTCGGCGACGCCCTCAAGTTCTCCTGCAACACCGTCTTCTACGCCCTCGGCCACAAGGAGTGGCAGCGCGACGGCGGCCTCAAGCCGAAGCACCCCCGCGACTGGTTCTACCGGACCGCGCGCGAGTTCGGATTCGGTTCCGAGACCGGCGTCGACCTGCCCAACGAGGTCACGGGCCGCATCCCCGACCGCCACTGGAAGCAGAGCTTCTGGGCGGCCAACAAGGACTCCTGGTGCAAGCAGGGCAAGAAGGGCGGCAGCTACGTCGAGCAGATCGCCTACGAGAGCTGCCTCGAAGGCAACCAGCTGAAGGCCTTCGACAGCATCAACTTCGCCATCGGCCAGGGCGACGTCCTCATCACCCCCATCCAGCTGGCCACCGCCTACGCCGCCATCAGCAACGGCGGCACCCTCTACGACCCCACCATCGGCAAGGCCGTCATCAGCCCCGACGGCCGGAGGATCGAGGAGATCAAGCCGAAGGCCCACGGCCGGCTGCCCGTCGACGCCGAGACCATCAGCGACCTCGACAAGGGCCTGCGCTCCGTCGTCGAGCCCGGCGGCACCGCCGCCTGGCGGTTCGGCGGCTGGCCCCAGGACAAGATCCCGATGCGCGCCAAGACCGGCACCGCCCAGGTCTACGGCAAGCAGACGACGTCCTGGTTCGCCACGTACACCGACGAGTTCACCATCGTCATGACGATCTCCCAGGGCGGTACGGGCTCCGGCGCCTCCGGACCCGCCGTGCGCAACATCTACGACGCCCTCTACGGCCTCGACGACGAGGGCAACCAGGACCTCAAGCGCGCCCTGCTGCCCAAGCCCCAGGCGACGCTGCCGAAGATCCAGCCCGACGGCACGATCGAGGCGCCGCCGATCAAGCCGTACGATCCCGAGGAGCAGAAGGTCGACCCGGCCGAGCAGGGCGACGGCGACGACGAGCAGCAACTCGCCGGACCGCCCGGCGTGTGGAGGGACTGACACCAGCACCATGGCCGGAACCAACAACTTCTCCGTCCCCCGGTACGCGCCCGAACGGCGCGGCGCCTGGGCGAAGCTGACCGCACGCGACTCCTGGGTGCGCAGGCTCGACTGGCCGCTGCTCTTCTCCGCGCTCGCGCTCTCCTTCGTCGGATCGCTGCTGGTGTGGTCCGCCACCCGCAACCGCACCGAGCTCAACCACGGCGACCCGTACTACTTCCTGCTGCGCCACGTCCTCAACACCGGCATCGGCTTCGCCCTGATGGTCGGCACCCTCTGGCTCGGCCACCGCACCCTGCGCGGCGCCGTGCCCGTGCTGTACGGCATCTCGGTGGTGCTGGTGCTGCTCGTCCTCACCCCGCTCGGCGCCACCATCAACGGCGCGCACGCGTGGATCGTGATCGGCGGCGGATTCTCGCTCCAGCCCTCCGAGTTCGTGAAGATCACGATCATCCTCGGCATGGCGATGCTCCTCGCCGCGAAAGTCGACGCGGGCGACCAGCTCTATCCCGACCACCGCACGGTCGCCAAGTCCCTCGGCATCGCCGTACTGCCCATGGCCATCGTCATGCTGATGCCGGACCTCGGCTCGGTGATGGTCATGGTCGTCATCGTGCTCGGCGTGCTGCTCGCCTCCGGCGCCTCCAACCGCTGGGTCCTCGGCCTCATCGGCGCGGGCGCCATCGGCGCCGCCCTCGTCGCCGCGCTCGGCGTCCTCGACGAGTACCAGATCAACCGCTTCGCCGCCTTCGCCAACCCCGAACTCGACCCCGCCGGCGTCGGCTACAACACCAACCAGGCGCGCATCGCCATCGGCTCCGGCGGGCTGTACGGCGCGGGCCTCTTCAACGGCCACCAGACCACCGGCCAGTTCGTCCCCGAGCAGCAGACCGACTTCATCTTCACCGTCGCCGGCGAGGAGCTCGGCTTCATCGGCGCCGGCACGATACTCGCGCTGCTCGGCGTGGTCCTGTGGCGCGCCTGCCGCATCGCCCGCGAGACGACCGAGCTGTACGGCACGATCGTCGCCGCCGGGATCATCGCCTGGTTCGCCTTCCAGTCCTTCGAGAACATCGGCATGACGCTCGGCATCATGCCCGTCGCCGGACTGCCGCTGCCGTTCGTCTCGTACGGAGGGTCGTCGATGTTCGCGGTGTGGGTGGCGATCGGACTGCTCCAGTCGATCAGGGTGCAGCGGCCGATGTCGGCGTAGACCCCCCTCCCACGGGGTATTCCGAATCGAATGACGGCGGATACGAAGCGTGAGATCGAGCGGAAGTACGAAACGGGCCCCGACATCCGGCTGCCCCGCCTGAAAGGCGCGGCCGGGATCGCGGAAACGGCCGACCGGGGCGTCGCCGAGCTGGACGCCGTCTACTACGACACCGCCGACCTCCGCCTCGCCGCCGCCGGGATCACCCTGCGCCGCCGCACCGGCGGCGAGGACGTCGGCTGGCACCTCAAACTGCCCGTCGCCCCGGACGTCCGCGACGAGGTGCGCGCCCCGCTCGGCGACGGAGTGCCGGAGTCGCTCGCCGCGCTGGTCCGCGCCCGGACCCGGGGCGCGGAGCTCGCGCCCGTCGTACGGCTGCTGTCGGCCCGCGACGTACGCCACCTGCTGGACGCGCAGGGCACGCTCCTCGCGGAGCTCTCCACGGACACGGTCCGCGCACAGTTGCTCGACGGCACCCCGGGGCGGGCCGAGTGGACCGAGGTCGAGGTGGAGCTCGCGGACGGCGGCGACCCCGCCGTCCTGGACGCCGTGGAGAAACGCCTCCGCAAGGCGGGACTGCGGCCCGCCGCCTCCGCGTCCAAGCTCGCCCGGGCGCTCACCGACACCGGCCGGCAGGCACCGCCGCGGCGGCAGAAGACCGGGGACACCGCCGGGGACCACGTCCTGCGCTACCTCCGCGCCCAGGTCGAGGCGCTGCAGGCCGCCGACGCCGCCGTACGCCGCGACCTGCCGGACTCCGTCCACACGATGCGCGTCGCCACCCGCCGCCTGCGCAGCGCGCTGCGCTCGTACCGCAAGGTCCTCGACCGGGAGGCCACCGATCCGGTCGCCGAGGAGCTCAAGTGGCTCGGCGGCGAGCTGGGCGCCGACCGGGACCAGGAGGTGCTCACCGAGCGGCTCACCGCCCGCATCGACGCCCTCCCCGGCACGCTGCTCCTCGGGCCGGTACGCGGCCGGCTCCGCGTGTGGGCCACCGCCGGCCGCGCCAGCTCGCGGGGCCGCACCCTCGCCGTCCTCGACACCGACCGCTACCTCGCCCTGCTCGACGCCCTCGACGCGCTCCTCACCGACCCGCCGCTGCGCCCGGCGGCCGGAAAGCCCGCGGCGAAGGTGCTGCCCCGGGCGGTCCTCAAGGAGTACGAGCGCCTCTCCGCCCGCGTCGACCGCGCGCTCGCGCTGCCGCCCGGCGAGGAGCGCGACCTCGCCCTGCACGCCGCCCGCAAGGCCGCCAAGCGCACGCGGTACGCCGCCGAGGCCGCGACCCCGGCTCTCGGCAAACCGGCGAAACGCCTCGCCCGGAGCGTGAAGTCCGTCCAGAAGGTCCTCGGCGACCACCAGGACAGCGTCGTCGCCCGCGCCACCCTGCGGGACCTGGCGATCAAGGCGTACGCGGCGGGGGAGACCGCCTTCACCTGGGGCTTGCTGTACGGCCAGGAGCAGGCGAGCGCGGCCGAGCGGGAGCGGGAGCTGGGGGAGGTGTGGGCGAGGGCGTCGGCGGGCAAAATGCGGCGGCTCTGACCGTCCGGGCACCGGGGTACGCTTGAGAGTCGCCCTGCCAGCTCACGAAGGTTCGCGAGATGCCTGCCGAGTCCGTCTTCCCTCAGCTCGAAGCTCTGCTTCCGCATGTGCAGAAGCCGATCCAGTACGTCGGCGGTGAGCTGAACTCCACCGTCAAGGAGTGGGACTCCTGCGACGTCCGCTGGGCGCTCATGTACCCCGACGCGTACGAGGTCGGGCTGCCCAACCAGGGCGTCATGATCCTGTACGAGGTACTCAACGAGCGCGAGGGCGTCCTCGCCGAGCGCACGTACAGCGTGTGGCCGGACCTCGAGGCGCTGATGCGCGAGCACAACGTGCCGCAGTTCACGGTCGACAGCCACCGGCCGGTCAAGGCCTTCGACGTCTTCGGCCTGAGCTTCTCCACCGAGCTCGGCTACACCAACATGCTCACGGCGCTCGACCTCGCGGGCATCCCGCTGGAGTCGAAGGACCGCGGGCTCGACGACCCGATCGTGCTCGCCGGCGGCCACGCGGCCTTCAACCCCGAGCCGATCGCGGACTTCATCGACGCGGCGATCATCGGTGACGGCGAGCAGGCCGTGCTCGACATGACCGAGATCATCCGCGCCTGGAAGGCGGAGGGTCGCCCCGGCGGCCGCGAGGAGGTCCTCTTCCGCCTCGCGAAGACCGGCTCGGTCTACATTCCCGCGTTCTACGACGTCGAGTACCTCCCCGACGGCCGCATCGGCCGCGTCGTACCGAACAAGTCCGGTGTGCCGTGGCGCGTGTCCAAGCACACCGTCATGGACCTCGACGAGTGGCCGTACCCGAAGCAGCCGCTCGTCCCGCTCGCCGAGACGGTCCACGAGCGCATGTCCGTCGAGATCTTCCGCGGCTGCACCCGCGGCTGCCGCTTCTGCCAGGCCGGCATGATCACGCGCCCCGTGCGGGAGCGAAGCATCACCGGCATCGGCGAGATGGTCGAGAAGGGTCTGAAGGCGACGGGCTTCGAGGAGGTCGGCCTGCTGTCGCTCTCCTCCGCCGACCACTCCGAGATCGGTGACATCGCCAAGGGCCTCGCCGACCGGTACGAGGAGGACAAGATCGGCCTGTCCCTGCCCTCGACCCGCGTGGACGCCTTCAACGTCGACCTCGCCAACGAGCTGACCAGGAACGGCCGTCGGTCCGGTCTCACCTTCGCCCCCGAGGGCGGCTCCGAGCGCATGCGCAAGGTCATCAACAAGATGGTCTCGGAGGAGGACCTGATCCGTACGGTCTCCACCGCGTACGGCAACGGCTGGCGCCAGGTGAAGCTGTACTTCATGTGCGGCCTGCCCACCGAGACCGACGACGACGTGCTCCAGATCGCCGACATGGCGGCCAACGTCATCGCCGAGGGCCGCAAGGTGTCCGGCCAGAACGACATCCGCTGCACCGTCTCCATCGGCGGCTTCGTGCCCAAGCCGCACACGCCGTTCCAGTGGGCCCCGCAGCTGAGCGCCGAGGAGACCGACGCCCGCCTGGAGAAGCTCCGCGACAAGATCCGCGGCGACAAGAAGTACGGCCGCTCCATCGGCTTCCGCTACCACGACGGCAAGCCCGGCATCGTCGAGGGCCTGCTCTCGCGCGGCGACCGCCGCGTCGGCGCCGTGATCCGCGCCGTGTACGAGGACGGCGGCCGCTTCGACGGCTGGCGCGAGCACTTCAGCTACGACCGCTGGATGGCGTGCGCCGAGAAGACGCTGCCGCAGTACGGCGTCGACGTCGACTGGTACACCACGCGCGAGCGCACGTACGAGGAGGTCCTGCCCTGGGACCACCTGGACTCCGGTCTCGACAAGGACTGGCTCTGGGAGGACTGGCAGGACTCGCTCGACGAGACCGAGGTCGAGGACTGCCGCTGGACGCCGTGCTTCGACTGCGGTGTCTGCCCGCAGATGGACACCCACATCCAGATCGGCCCGACGGGCAAGAAGCTGCTGCCGCTCACCGTGGTCAAGTAGCCGCGGGACCGCTCGCATCACGTCCGCGCAACGGCCCGGCCGGGGAGGAAACCCCTGGCCGGGCCGTTGCGTCATCCCAGGCATGGACATGGAGAAGCGCCGCCCCGAGGCGTACGAGGGCGGCGAGGGCTGCCTGACGACGGCCATCAGGATCCCGGTGCGGATCGTGGTGCTGCTCGTCGTCGTACCCGTACGGATGGTCTGGGACGTCCTGGCCGTCTGCGGCCGCTTCCTCGAACGCGTCCTGCTGCGCCCGCTCGGCAGGGCGCTGGGCTGGGTGGGGGACACCCTGCTCGCGCCCGTCGGCCGGGGCGTCGCCCGGCTCGTGCGGGGGCTCGTCCACTACGGCCTCGTCGTGCCCGCCGTCTTCGTGTACCGGTGGGTGCTCGCGCCGGTGGGGCGGGGCGTCGCGTGGCTCGGCGGCGGCCTCGCCGCGGCGGTGGTGTGGGCGGTCACCACCCTGATCGTCACCCCGCTGGCCTGGCTCTTCCGCACGGTGCTGCGACCGCTCGGGCGCGGCGCGGGCCTGGTCCTGTGGGCGGTGTTCGTCTGGCCGTGGACCGCGCTGTACCGGTGGGTGCTGACGCCGCTGTACGTCCACGTCCTCACGCCGCTGGGCCGCGGTGCGGTGTGGCTCGGCACGGCGGTGGTCAGGGCGCTGGTCGTGGTGCCCGCCGTCTTCCTCTACCGCTGGGTGCTGCGCCCCCTCGGGCGCGGCCTGCTCGCCGTCGGCCGGGAGATCGTCGCGGCGGCCGAGGTCGCGTGGCGCGTCGCCGGATACGTGTCGCGGGCCGTCGGACGCGCGCTGGTGTGGCTGGCCTGGAACCTGCTGGGGCGCCCGGCCGCCTGGTTCTACCGCGGCGTGTGCGTGCCCGTCGGGCACGCGGTCCGCGACCACGTCTGGCGTCCGGCCCGCAAGGCGGCCGCCGAGGCGGGGCGCGCCGTGAAGGCCGCGCTCGTCTCCGCAGGTGAGGTGGTACGCAGGGCCCGTCGTGACGCGTGGCGCGCGCTCGTCGGCGGGGCTTCCGCGCGGCAGCCCCTGGAACCTTCTCCCGTCCCGGCGCGTACTCTGGGTAGTACAACGACCGCTCCTGGCGCGGCGCCCGCACCCGAGATCTCCCTGCGAAAGCGGGGGTGAGCCGGGCGGGACCCCCGGGGGCCGCCCGAATTTCGTGGGCGGCGCGCCACCCGCGCCCGCCCCGCACCGAGGAGAAGAACCACTGGGCAAGCGACAGCCCGAAGGCCCGCCGCCCGCACCGGCAGTGCAGCGCATTCGCCTGCGCTACACCAAGCGCGGCCGCCTCCGGTTCACCAGCCACCGCGACTTCCAGCGCGCGTTCGAGCGTGCGCTGCGGCGCGCCGAGGTGCCCATGGCGTACTCGGCGGGCTTCACCCCGCACCCGAAGGTGTCGTACGCCAACGCCGCCCCCACGGGTACGGGCTCCGAGGCCGAGTACCTGGAGATCGCGCTCACCGAGCCGCGTGACCCGGACACGCTGCGGGAGCTGCTCGACGAGTCGCTGCCGGACGGGCTCGACATCATCGACGCCGTCGAGGCCCGTACGTCCGGACTCGCCGACCGGCTGACCGCCTCCGTATGGGAGCTCCGGCTCGACGGGGTGGAGGTCCAGGACGCCGAGCGCGCCGTCGCCGCCTTCCTCGCCGCCGACACCGTCGAGGTACGGCGCAAGACGAAGAACGGCATGCGCGACTTCGACGCCCGGGGCGCCGTGGCGGACCTCCAGGCCGCTCCCGCGCCGGGCGATAGGCCCGGAGAGGGGCCTTGTGCGATACTGCGGCTGGTTGTTCGGCACGTGACACCTGCCGTACGACCCGACGACGTCCTGTCCGGTCTCCGAGCTGTGGCCGACCTGGCGCCGCCGGTCCCCGCAGCGGTGACCAGGCTGGCGCAGGGGCTCTTCGACGAGGAGTCCGGCACGGTGACCGACCCGCTCGCGCCCGACCGCGAGGCAGTCACGGCCGCCCCACCCAAGGCCGCCGGACTCGCTTCCGCGACGGCGGCGCCCGAAGGTCCAGGTTCCGCGTAGGAGCGGTCGTCGCAGCGCGGCCCTGGTACTCGGGAGCCACCTGGGTCGGGCCGCGTGGACACACAACAGACTTTTCGCCAGGCCGTGCGCAGACCGCGTACGGAACCGGCGAGCCAGACATAACAGCTCCCGTGCGGCGCCCGCGCCTGACGCGGCGCCCGGGAGCGTGACGGGAGAACCGCCCGCATGCTCGAGCCGAACGACACCGGCGTGACCGCCGGTAACCACAACAGCGAAGAGAACAACTCTCCGAGCGACACGCTGCCCCCGCGCCGTCGGCGCCGCGCCGCGTCGCGCCCGGCGGGCCCGCCGGGCGCCGCCACCGGCGCGCCGGAGGCCGCCGAGGTCGTGGTGCAGGACACGCCGGCCGCGCCCGCCGCCGCGCCGCAGCCGCAGGAGCCCGCCGAGACCCCGGCCGCCGCCGAGGCGCCCGCTCCGGCGCGTCGCCGTGCCACGCGCAAGGCGACCGCGCCTGCTGGTGCACCTGCGGTCGAAGCCCCGGCCGCCGCTGAGGAGGCCCCCGCTCCGGCGCGTCGTCGCGCCACGCGTAAGGCCACGGCGCCTGCTGGTGCACCTGCGGTCGAAGCCCCGGCCGCCGCTGAGGAGGCCCCCGCTCCGGCGCGTCGTCGCGCCACCCGTAAGGCCACGGCGCCCGCTGGTGCGCCCGAGGTCGAGGCGGCCGCCGCCGAGGAGACCCCCGCTCCGACCCGTCGTCGCGCCACGCGCAAGGCGACCGCGCCCGCTGGTCCGCCGAAGGCCGCCGAGGTGGAGCAGGCCGCAGAGGAGCCCGTGCAGAAGCCGGCCGCCGAGGCCGTCGCCGAGACGCCTGCCGAGGCCGAGGCCCCGGCTGCCGCTGAGGCGCCCGCGCCCGCTCGTACGCGTCGCCGTGCCACCCGTAAGGCGACCGCGCCCGCTGGTCCGCCGAAGGCCGCCGAGGTGGAGCAGGCCGCAGAGGAGCCCGTGCAGAAGCCGGCCGCCGAGGCCGTCGCCGAGACG